>DATGPS010000001.1:0-52113 GCA_035304685.1 Natronosporangium sp.
CGGGCAGGCCGGCGAGCAGCACCCGCCCCATCGAGGTGGCGTACGCCGGGAACCGGGTGCCCACGCTGATCGCCACGGTCATGATCCGGCGGACCGGTACCCGGGCCACGTAGACGATGTCGGTGCCGTCCAGCACCGACAGGGACGACGACTCGTCCACCTGGGCGACCAGGGCCTCCAGGTGCGGCTCGGCCACCTCCGGCAGGCTCAGGCTGGACAGGTAGGCGTAGCCGAGCTCCAGCACCCGGGCGGTGAGGGAGAAGTACCGCCCGTGGTTGCGGACGTAGCCCAGCTCGGCGAGGGTGAGCAGGAACCGGCGGGCCGCCGCCCGGGTCACCCCGGTGGCCGCGGCCACCTCGCTGAGCGTCAGCGACCGGTGGTCGGCGTCGAACGCGCGGATCACCGCCAAGCCGCGCTCCAGGGACTGGACGAAGTCCGGCCCTCGCGGGCTCACGGCTCGACCTCCGCCGGGTCGACGCCCTGCTCCTCGAGCACCCGGGCGGCGACCGCGAACGCGGCGTTGCCCGCCGGAGCCCCGGCGTACACGGTGGCGTGCAGCAGGGTCTCGCGGATCTCCACCGGGCTGACCCCCAGCCGCAGGGCCGCCGCCACGTGCATCGCCAGCTCCGCTTCGCTGCGCAGCGCGGTCAGCAGCGCCAGCGTCAGCAGACTGCGGGTACGCAGCTCCAGGCCGGGCCGGTCCCACACCTGTTCCCACGCGCTGCGGGTGACGTAGTCGTAGAACGGCGCGGTGAACGGCGTGGCCTGCGCCGCGGTCCGGTCGACGTGCGCGTCACCGAGGACCCGGCGCCGGATGTGCTTTTCACTCATGGCTGCTCTTCCCCCAGGAACTCCAGCAGCAACGGGGTGACCCGCTCCGGTGCGGCGAGGTTGACCAGGTGGGCGGCGTCGCTCACCACCTCCACCCGGGCGTTGCCGATGCCGGCGGCCAGCGCCGCGGCGTGCTCCGGGGGAGAGGCCGGGTCGTCGGCGCCGGCGATGATCAGCGTGGGCGCGGTGATCGCGCCGAGCATCGGGGTCAGGTCCGCGGCGGCGAGGGCCCCGCAACAGGCCGCGTACCCCTCCGCCGGGGTATCGACCAGCTGCTTGCGGGCCGCAGCGACGGTCGCCGGGTCACGGTCGGCGAACCCGGGCGGGAACCACCGTTGCAGTGCCCCGTCCGCGATCGCCGCCATCCCCTCGGCGCGTACCGTGGCGGCCCGGTCGGCCCAGCTGCGGGCGTCGCCGAACCGGGGGGAGACCCCGAGCAGCACCAGCCGGCGTACCCGCTGCGGCGCCTGCGCGGCGACCCAGGCCGCGACCAGTCCGCCCATGGACAGCCCGGCGAGGTGCACCGGGCCGGCGTCCAGTGTGTCCAGCAGGGCGAGCAGGTCGCCGGCGAGGTCGGCGACGTGGTACGGCCCGGGCGGCACCGGTGAGCGCCCATGGCCACGGTGGTCGTAGCGGACCACCCGGTAGCGTTCGGCCAGCGCCGGCACCTGCGGCTCCCAGATCTCGCCCGTGGTACCCAGCGACGGGCCGAGCACCACCACCGGCGCGGTCGCCGGTCCGTCCACCGTGTAGTGAAGCGCCACGCTCACAGGTCACTCCCGGTTCTCGTGTGCGGTCAGGGCACGGTCAACCAGCTCCCCGGCGGCGCGGAGGTGCGCGGCCGGGTCGGTCAGGCCGGCGGTCGCGCGCAGGCGGTCCAGGTTGGCCGCCATCGCCGCCGGATCTGCGCGCAGCCCGGTCAGGCACACCCGCAGCCACTCCGCTGCGGACCCCACGGTCACCAGCAGCTCCCGCAGCGGCCGCCACTCGGCGTGCCAGGCCCCGGCCGCGCGCTGGTGCTCCTGCACCATGCTGCCCAGCAGGGTGCTGACCAGGCCTGGCGCCTGAGCGGCGCAGGCCAGCGCGGCGACGCTCGCCACCGGGTTGCGCTTGTGGGGCATGGCCGAGGAGCCGCCCGGCGCGGCCTCCGCCACCTCCGCGACGTCGCTGCCGGCGAGCAGGCTCACGTCCCGCGCCACCTTACCGACCGCGCCGGCGGTGGTGCCGAGCGCGCCGGCGATCAGGCCGATCCGGGTGCGGTCGGTGTGCCAGGGCAGCACCGGTGCCTGGAGGCCGAGGCCGGCGGCGAGGTCGGCGGCGACCTCGGCCCCGGCCGGCTGGTACGCGTGCCGGGTGCCGGCGGCTCCGCCGAGCTGGACCGCGGCGGCGGCCTCGGCGCGGGCCAGCTCGTCCGCGGCGGTGTCCAGTCCGGTCAGCCAGCCGGCGGCGACCAGTCCGAACGTGACCGGCAGTGCGTGCTGCAGCAGGGTACGGCCGGCCATCGGGGTGTCCCGGTGGGAACGGGCCAGCGCGGCGGCGGCGCCGGCGGCGTCGCGCACGGCGGCCCGGACCAGCCGCAGCGCATCCCGGGCCACCAGCATCGCGGCGGTGTCCAGGATGTCCTGGCTGGTGGCGCCGAAGTGGACGTAGCCGGCGAGTTCCGGCCCGACCGCCGACCGGAGCGCCTGCACCACGGGCAGTACCGGGTTGCCCGGTTCGGCGGCGGCGCGGGCCAGCTCGGCCGGGTCCAGCTCGATCTGCCGGCAGGCGGCCTGGATCGCGGCGGCCGCCGCGGGCGGTACCAGCCCGTGCGCGGCCGTGGCCGCGGCGAGCGCCGACTCCACCGCCAGCAGGTGGCGCAGCCACTGTGGATCGCTCACCGCGGCCCGGACCGGCCCGCGGGCCAGGATCTCGTCGAACAGGCCCGGTGCCGGCCCGGCCGGGGGAGCCTGCCCGGCCGGCTCAGGCCAGGTCGAAGAAGACGGTCTCATCGTCTCCCTGTAGCCGGATGTCGAACTCGTACCCGTCGTCGGTGCGGGTGGCCACCAGGGTGTCGCGGAGCTTCTCGTCCACCAGCGCCAGCACCGGGTCGGCGGCGTTGGCCTCCGCCTGGTCGGGGAAGTAGACCCGGGTCACCAACCGGTGCAGCAGCCCGCGGGCGAAGACCGACAGGGCCAGGTGCGGGGCCTGGGTGCTGCCGTCCGGCCCGGGGACCGGCTCGGGCGGCGCGGTGCGGATGGCGTACCGGCCCTGCCCGTCGGTGGGGCAGCGGCCGAAGCCGCGGCAGTCCGCCGGCCCGACCTGCCAGCTCTCGATCAGCGCATCCACCACAGGTTCGCCCGCGCCGTCCAGCACCCGGCCACGCAGCCAGAACGCGCCGGGGTAGTCGGCCTCCACCACGTGCGGGCCGTCCGGCCAGGGCAGGGCGAAGCCGAAGAAGGGTCCGACGGTCTGCGACGGCGTCAGTAGCGGTCGGGGCGACGCTGCCGGGGTGCGCATCATGCCTCCTCATCCTCGAACGGCGTGTTCCCGAGCACGATGTCGAAGCGGTAGGCCAGCGCCCACTCCGGCACGGTCTCGGAGAGGTCGAACTGGGAGACCAGCGCCGGGCGGGCCGCCTCGGGCACCGAGTTGAAGATCGGGTCCTGGTCGAACAGCGGGTCGCCCGGGAAGTACATCTGGGTGACCAGCCGCTGCGTGAAGGCCCGGCCGAAGAGGGAGAAGTGGATGTGCGCCGGCCGCCAGGCGTTGTCGTGGTTGCGCCAGGGGTACGCCCCGGGCTTGATGCTGATGAAGCGGTAGCGGCCCTGGGCGTCGGTGAGGCAGCGCCCCACCCCGCTGAAGTTGGGGTCGAGCGGGGCCGGGTGCCGGTCGGCGTGGTGAAGGTAGCGGCCGGCCGCGTTGGCCTGCCAGATCTCCACCAGGCTGTGCGGCACCGGCCGGCCGCCGGCGTCGCGGACCTGCCCGTGCACGATGATCCGCTCGCCCAACGGCTCGCCCGGGTGTTGGCGGGTGAGGTCGTGGTCGAGCGGCCCGACGCCGTGGTCGCCCAGCAGGGCCGCGGCGGTGGGCCCGCGCTGTTCGGTCAGGGTCGGGGGCAGGCCCACCAGCCTGCGACTGGGTGCGCGCCGCACGGTGGAGCGGTACGCCGGCCAGTTCAGCGGCGGGTGGACCGCCTCGGGTGCCGACTGGTTCATGGTGCGCCTCCTTCGGTCAGGCTCCCTTGCGTAAGGCTCCGTAGCAGCTCCAGCTCTTCGGTGGTGGGTGGCTCGGTCACCTGGAGGGGTTCCCGCACGGCCAGGTCCCAGCCGGTCGCGGCGCGCACGTCGGCGAGGTCGACTCCGGGGTGGATCCGCGTCAAGGTCAGCTCGCAGGTGTGTGGGTCCGGCTCCAGCACGCCGAGGTCGGTGACGACCAGCACCGGGCCGCGGCCCCGCAGGCCCAGCCGCTCGCGGGCGCCGGGCCCGTCACCGTAGCCGACCGAGGTGACGAAGTCGACCCGGTCCACGAACGTACGCCGGGAGTGGCGGACCAGGATGAAGATCTCGTGGCAGGAGGCGGCGATCTCCGGCGCGCCGCCGGCGCCGGGCAGCCGCACGCGCGGGCGCCGGTAGTCCGGGCCGATCACCGTGGTGTTGATGTTCGCGTACCGGTCGAGCTGGGCCGCGCCGAGGAACCCGACGTGGATGCGGCCGGCCTGCAACCAGTAGTTGAACATCTCCGGCACGCTCACCACCGTCTGCGCGGTCTCGGCCAGCTCGCCGTCGCCGATGGAGAGCGGCAGGGTACGCGGCCTTGCGCCGATGGTGCCGGACTCGTAGATCAGGACCAGGTCTGGCGCGTGCAGCCGGCGGGCCAGGTTGGCCGCGGTGGAGGGCGCCCCGATCCCGACGAAACAGGTGGTGTGTCCGGCCAGGGCGCGGGCCGCGGCGATGGTCATCATCTCCTCCGGGCGCCACTCTCCGCCCGGTGCGCGGTCCGGGGCGGCGCTCATGACCTCACCTCCGTGTGGCCGCCGCCCGCGGTGGCTGGCCGGGCGGCGTAGATCTCCTCCTCCAGCCAGGCGGCGAACCGCTCCCGGTCCCGGCTGATGGCATCCCACTGCTGGTAGTACCCGTTGTCCCGGTCGTAGTAGCCCTGGGCGTACGAGGGGCGGGCCCCGCCGGGCACCACCGCGATCGCGGTGACCACCCAGGCGGGCAGCACCACCGCACCGGGTCGCGGGTCGAGCTCGTCGACGACCTCCTCCACGGTGACCAGTGACCGCTGCGCGGCGAGGACCGCTTCCTTCTGCACCCCGGTGATGCCCCACAGCTGTACGTTGCCGGCGCGGTCGGCGCGCTGGGCGTGGATGATCGTGACGTCGGGGCGCAGCGCGGCCACCGCGGTGAGCCGCTCCCCGGTGAACGGGCAGGTGATCGGCGCCAGGGTGCGGGTGTGCTGGGCCAGGTCGGTGCCGGCGTACCCGCGCAGCACCGCGAACGGCAGCCCGGCGGCGCCGGCGGCGTAGCGGTTGGCCATGCCGGCGTGGCTGTGCTCGTCCAGCTCCACCGGGGCCGGCCAGTCGTGCTCCACCGCGTCCCGCAGCCGGTGCAGCGACCCCACGCCCGGGTTACCGCCCCAGGAGAACACCAGCTTGCGGGCGCAGCCGGCCCCCACCATCTGGTCGTAGACGATGTCCGGAGTCATCCGGACCAGCTCCAGCTCCCGCCGCCGCTGCCGGATGATCTCGTGCCCGGCGGCGACCGGGATCAGGTGGGTGAACCCCTCCAGCGCCACCGTGTCCCCGTCGCGCACCAGCGTGGCCACGCCCTCGGCCAGGTCGACGAAGGTGGCGGCCCGGGAGCGGCCCAGTCGCTGGTCGCCCGGTTCGGCCATGCAACTCCTCCCGCGTACGCTTTGCGAACGTCCGTTCTGACACCGAACTTTAGGCAGTGGCCTGCGAGGGAGTCAAGGGTTGACTGCGCCGGTGAGACGCTCTACGTTCACGAAAAGAACGAGCGTGCGATCTACGAACAGTCGGCCGGTCACCCCGGCCCCGGGTACCACCCCCTAGACGTAGACGGAGTCCCATATGAAACGGAAGCTCGCAGCATCACTCTTCATCACTGCACTACTGGTCTCGGCTGCGTGCGGCGGGGACAACGGCGACGGGGGGCGACGGGGACGGCCAGGCGACGAACGGGGGTGGAGCGGACACGGTCACGGTCGGGTTGATCCCGATCGTGGATGTGGCGCCGCTGTTCCTCGGCGACCAGCAGGGGTTCTTCGCCGATCGCGGGATCGAGCTGCAGACCGAGTTCGCCGCCGGCGGTGCGGAGATCATCCCCGGCGTGCAGAGCGGCCAGTTCGACTTCGGCTTCAGCAACGTGATCTCGTTGATGCTGGCGCAGGCCAGCGGCCTGGAGCTACAGGCGGTCGCGAACGGCAACAGCTCCACCGGAGTGCAGGGGGAGGACTTCGGCAGCCTGATGGTGCCGGTGGACAGCCCGATCCAGGACCCGGCCGAACTGGAGGGCGCCACGGTCGCCACCAACACCCTGAACAACATCGTCGACACGATCGTGCGGGCCTCGGTGCGCAAAGCCGGGGGCGACCCCAGCACGATCGAGTTCGTCGGCGTGCCGTTCCCGGAGATGGAGGCGGCGCTGGCCAATGGGGACGTGGACGCGGCCTTTCCGGTGGAACCGTTCCAGACCCTGATCCGCACCAACGACGTCGGTCGCAGCATCGCCTGGAGCTGGGTGGACGCCGCGCCGGACCTGACCGTCGCGGTCTACTTCACCAGCGGCCGGTTGGCCCAGGAGGACCCGGACCTGGTGGCGCGCTTCGCCGAAGCGATGGCGGAGGCGCTCGCGTACGCCAACGACAATCCGGACGAGGTCCGCGCGATCCTGCCCGACTACGCCCGGGTCTCGCCGGAGATCGCCGCGGAGCTGACCTTGCCGACCTGGCCGCCGGAGGTCAACCGGGCATCCCTGGAGCAGTTGGGTGAGCTGGCGGTCCAGGACGGCCTGCTCTCCGAGCCACCCGATCTGGACGCGCTGGTGCCGTGACCGCCGCGGCGCACCGGACCGGGTCCGCGGCGGGCCGTACCGGCCCGCCGCGGACCCGGGCCGTGCCGGAGCGGGTGAGGAGCCTCCTGCTCGGCCTGACCGGCCTGGTCGGCTTCGGGCTGCTGCTCGAGGTGTTGGCGCGCACCGGCGTGGTGCCGGCGAGGTACCTGCCACCCACCAGCCGCATCCTGACCGAACTGGTGGACTCCGCGGCCAGCGGCACGCTCTGGGCCGCGGCCGGCAACACCGTCCTCACCTGGGCGATCGGCCTGGGGCTAGCGGTGGCCGCGGCGGTGGTGCTCGGCCTGATCATCGGCTCGGTGCCGCTGCTGCGTGCCGCCACCGCCTCCACCATCGAGTTCCTCCGCCCGATCCCGTCGGTGGCGTGGATCCCCGCCGCGATCGTGCTCTACGGCCCGGTCCGGGCCGGCACCCTGCTGATCGTCGTGTACGCGGCGTTCTGGCAGATGTTGGTGCAGGTGCTGCACGGCGTGGTCGACGTCGACCCGGTGGCCCGCGACACCGCGCGCTCCTACCGGCTGGGTCCGATCGCCCGGGTGCGCTGGGTGGTGCTGCCCACCGCGCTGCCGTACCTGGTGACCGGCCTGCGCCTCGCCGCCACGGTGGCGCTGATCCTGACCGTCACCGGCGAGTTGTTCGTCGGCACCCCCGGCCTGGGGGCGGAGATCCTGCGCGCCTCGGCCGGCGGCGCAGTGGCGACCACGTACGCGCTGGTGGTGGTCACGGGCCTACTGGGAGTGGCGGCGAACCTGGCTTTCCGGGCGCTGGAGCGCTACCTGCTCTCCTGGCACCCGTCGATCCGCCGGGAGGTGCCGGCATGAGGTGGGCCGATCGCAGCGTGGCACTGCTGCGCTGGCTGCTGCTCACCGCGACCCTGCCCACCCTGCTGGTGGTGATCTGGTGGTACGCCAGCCGGGACAGCACCCACTTCCTGTTCCGCCCGCTGAGCGACATCTGGGCCGCCTTCCGGCAGACCTGGCTCGGCCCCCGGCTGGTCGAGGACGTGCTCCCCAGCCTGAGCCGGCTCGGCCAGGGGTACGCCGCTTCGCTGCTGCTCGGGGTCGGCATAGGGGTGCTGATCGGGCTCCACCGGACACTGCGGGCGCTGGTGGAGCCGGTGCTGGAGTTCCTGCGGGCGATCCCGCCGCCGGCGCTGATCCCGCTGATCGGGTTGTTCGCCGGGCTGGGGGACACCCGTCGGGTGGTGATCATCATCGCCGGGTGCGTGTGGCCGATCCTGCTCAACACCGTGGAGGGGGTACGGGCGGTGGACGAGGTGCTCACCGACACCTGCCGCAGCTACCGGATCCGCGGCCCGCGGCGCCTCTACCACCTGGTGCTGCGTTCGGCCAGCCCGCAGATCATGACCGGTGCCCGGCAGGCCCTGGCGATCGGGATCATCCTGATGGTCATCAGCGAGCTGCAGCGTACCGACCGCGGCATCGGGTATGCGGTGGAGGAGTTCCAGACCAGCTTCCGGTACGCCGAGATGTGGAGCGGCGTGATCATGCTGGGCCTGTTGGGGGTGGCGCTCTCCCTGTTGTTCCGGTTGGCTGATCAGCGGGTACTGCGCTGGTACCACGGCGTGCGCGCCACCGAGAAAGGGGGCCGCCAGTGAGGCGTAGCGCCAGCGGAGCCGAACGGTCTAGCGGCCCCCCGTGGGGAGGTGCCGGGCCGCCGGTGAGGCGTAGCGCCAGCGGAGCCGAACGGTCTAGCGGCCCCCGGTGGGGAGGTGCCGGGCCGCCAGTGAGGCGTAGCGCGGGGCAGGGCCGAAGGAACTGATGAGGGAGCGGTAGCGTGCTGGAGGTACGTGGCCTGTCCAAGGTCTACGACGGCCACGGGCGCCGGGTGGAGGCGATCGGCGAGCTGACCTTCACCGTGGGCGATGGCCGGCTGGTCTGCGTGGTCGGCCCCTCCGGGTGCGGCAAGACCACCCTGCTGCGCTGCATCGCCGGACTGCTACCGCCCACCGCCGGCGAGATCCAGGTGGAGGGGGTCAAGGTGACCGGCCCGCCGCCCGGACTGGCGGTGGTGTTCCAGGAGTACGGTCGCAGCCTCTTTCCCTGGCTGCGGGTACGCGACAACGTGGAGCTGCCGCTGCGCGCCGCCGGGGTGCCGCGGGCGCGGCGGCGGGCGCGGGCGGCCGAGGCGCTGGCCGCGGTCGGGCTGGAGGACGTGCACCGGGCGTACCCCTGGCAGTTGTCCGGCGGCATGCAGCAGCGGGTGGCGATCGCCCGCGCCGTCGCCTACCAGCCCCGGGTGCTGCTGATGGACGAGCCGTTCGCCGCGGTCGACGCCCAGACCCGGGCCGACCTGGAGGACCTGATCCGTTCGGTCTGGCAGCGGCTCGGCGTCACCCTGCTGTTCGTCACCCACGACATCGACGAGGCGGTCTACCTGGGGGAGCGGGTGATCGTGCTCTCGTCCGCGCCCACCCGCATCCAGGAGGACCTGGAGATCGACCTGCCGGCGGAGCGGGACCAGCTCACCACCCGCTCCGATCCGCGCTTCACCGAACTGCGCTCCCACATCTACGCCCAGATACAGAAGGCGAAGTCCCGAAGGACGGAGGAGGTCCGATGAGTTTCCTGGATCCGAAACAATGGGACGGACTGGTGTTCAGCGGTGGTTGGACCACCGCGCACGGCGGCGAGCTGGCGATCATCGAGCCGGCCACCGGTGAGGAGATGGGCCGCGTAGGCCTGGCCGACGCGCACGACGTCGAGCGGGCGAGCACGCTCGCGGCGCAGGCGCAGCGGGAGTGGGCCGCGGCGCCGTTCATGGAGCGGGCGGCGGTGCTGCGCCGGGCCGGGGCATTGATCGAGGAGCACGCCGAGGAGCTGCAGCGGTGGATGATCCGCGAGACCGGCTCGGTGGCGGGCATGGCCCAGTTCGCCACCCACGTGGCCAGCCAGGAGTGCTACGAAGCGGCGGCGCTGGCGTCCCGGCCGCTGGGTGAGATCCTGCCGACCGAACAGCCCCGGCTCAGCCTGCTGCGGCGGGTACCGGTGGGGGTGGTGGGGGTGATCTCGCCGTTCAACGCCCCGCTCATCCTCTCCACCCGGTCGGTGGCGCCGGCGCTGGCGCTGGGTAACGCGGTCGTGCTGAAGCCCGACCCGCGCACCCCGGTGGCCGGCGGGATGATCCTGGCCCGGGTCTTCGCCGAGGCCGGGTTGCCCGAGGGGCTGCTGCACGTGCTGCCGGGCGGCGGGGAGACCGGTGAGGCGCTGGTGACCGATCCCCGGGTACGGGTGATCTCGTTCACCGGCTCCACCGCGGTCGGTCGCAAGGTGGGCACGCTCGGTGCGGAACACCTCAAGCGGGTGCACCTGGAGCTGGGCGGCAACTCGGCGTTGCTGGTGCTGGACGACGTGGACGTCGACCAGGTGGTCTCGGCCGGGGCGTGGGGCTCCTTCCTGCACCAGGGCCAGATCTGCATGACCACCGGCCGGCACATCGTGCACGAGCGGATCGCCGACGATTATGTGTCGGCGCTGGCCGAGCACGCGCAGAACCTGCCGGTGGGCAACCCGGCCACCGACCAGGTGGCGCTGGGCCCGCTGATCGACCAGACGCAGCGCGACCGGATTCACCAGATGGTGACCGCGACGGTGGACGCCGGGGCCCGGCTGGCGGCCGGGGGCACGTATGAGCAGCTGTTCTACCGGCCGACCGTGCTGGACCAGGTGGACACCGCCGCGCCGGCGTACGCGCAGGAGGTCTTCGGCCCGGTCGCGCCGGTGGTGCGGTTCGCCACCGAGGAGGAGGGGCTGCGCCTGGCCGCCGACACCAGCTACGGGCTGTCGCTGGGCATCCTCACCCGCGACGTCATGCGCGGGCTGGCCCTGGCCGAGCAGATCCCGACCGGGATCGTGCACATCAACGACCAGACCGTCAACGACGAGGCGGTGGCTCCGTTCGGCGGGGTGCTCGACTCCGGCACCGGGGCAAGGTTCGGCGGCCAGTCGAACCTGGACGCCTTCACCGACCAGCGATGGATCACGGTCCGGGGGCAGGTCCCGGCCTACCCGTTCTGAGCGGCATGCGGACGCAAGTGGCTATCGTCGGCGCGGGCCCGGCCGGGCTGCTGCTGGGGCACCTGCTGCACCTGCACGGCATCGACTCGGTGGTACTGGAGCGCCGCTCCCGGGCGTACGTGGAGCGGCGCATCCGCGCCGGCGTGCTGGAGCACGGCACGGTGGAGTTGCTGCGGGCGGTGGGGCTGGCCGGCCGGTTGGATCGGCAGGGCATGGTCCACCACGGTCTGGAGCTGCTCTTCGACGGGACCGGGCACCGGATCGACCTGTCCGGCCTGGCCGGGCGGCCGATCACCGTCTACGGCCAGCACGAGCTGGTCAAGGACCTGATCGCCGCCCGGCTGGAGACCGGTCGGGAGCTGCTGTTCGAGGCGCCGGCGACCGAGCTGGCCGATCTGGACACCAAGACCCCGGTCGTGCGGTTCACCCACCGCGGGCGCGCGCGGGAACTGCGCGCCGAGGTGGTCGCCGGCTGTGACGGTTTCCACGGGGTCAGCCGCGGCGCCTGCCCCGCCACCTCCTACACCCGGGAGTATCCGTACGCCTGGCTGGGAGTGCTGGCGCAGGCGCCGCCGTCGTCGGCGGAGCTGATCTACGCCCACCACGAGCGCGGGTTCGCCCTGCACAGCATGCGCAGCCCGGAGATCACCCGGCTGTACCTGCAGGTGTCCCCGGACGAGGACCTCGACCGGTGGCCGGACGAGCGGATCTGGGCGGAGCTGCGTACCCGGCTGGCCCGGCCCGGCACCGACTGGCGGCTCACCGACGGGCCGATCCTGGAGAAGGGGGTCACGCCGCTGCGCAGCGTAGTGACCGAGCCGATGCGGTACGGGCGGCTGTTCCTCGCCGGTGACGCCGCCCACATCGTGCCGGCCACCGGCGCCAAGGGGCTCAATCTGGCGGTCGCCGACGTGGCGGTGCTCGCCGCTGGGCTGGCGGCCTGGTTCCACACCGGAGACGAGACCTTGCTGGAGGCGTACTCGTCGGTGTGCCTGGAGCGGGTCTGGCGGGTGCAGCACTTCTCCTGGTGGATGACCTCGATGCTGCACCGTCCCCCGGACGCGGACCCGTTCACCGGCCGGCTGCAGCTCGCCCAGTTGCGCGACGTGACCCGCTCCACCGCGGCGGCCACCTGGCTGGCGGAGAACTACACCGGTCTCCCCCTCCCGGAGTCGATCATGACCTCGCTTCCCGATCGACGCCCCGGGACGTCCCTCACTTCATGATCGCGAGCAACCGTACGAGGAGGTACTCACTGTGGCACCGCGCGACACCCCACCGTTTCGGGCTGACCACGTCGGCAGCCTGTTGCGACCCCCGGAGCTGCTCCGGGCCCGGGAGGAGGCGGCGGCCGGGCGCCTGAGCCGCGAGCAGCTGCGCCAGGTCGAGGACGAGGCGATCCGCCAGGTGGTGGCGGCGCAGCGGCGGGTCGGCCTGCGATCGGCTACCGATGGCGAGTTCCGGCGCACCTCGTGGCACATGGACTTCATCTACCAGCTCGGCGGAGTCCAGCAGTCCGACGAGAAGATCAAGGTCCAGTTCCACAACCCGGAGGGGGATATCGAGTTCGAGTCGGCCGCCCTGGCGGTGACCGGGAAGGTGACCCTCCCCAAGGTGATCTTCGCCGACGACTTCCGGTTCCTGCAGTCGGTGGTCGAGCCGGGGGTCACGCCGAAGCTGACCATCCCTTCGCCCAGCATGGTCCACTACCGGGGCGGTCCGGCCGCCATCGACCCGTCGGTCTACCCCGACCAGGAGGAGTTCTGGGCCGACCTGTCGGCGGCCTACGCCGCCCAGGTCCGGGGCGTGGCTGAGCTGGGGTGCCGCTACCTCCAGCTCGACGACACCTCGCTGGCGTACCTGAACGACCCCAAGCAGCGGGAGATGCTGGCCCGGCGCGGCGACGACCCGGAGCACCAGCACCTGCGCTACATCCGGCAGATCAACGCGGCGCTGGCGGACCGGCCGCCGGAGCTACGGGTCACCACCCACATGTGCCGCGGCAACTTCCGCTCCTCCTGGGCGGCCGAGGGCGGGTACGACTTCGTGGCCGAGGCGCTCTTCTCCGAGCTGGCGGTGGACGGCTTCTTCCTGGAGTACGACACGGAGCGGGCCGGCGGCTTCGCCCCGTTGCGGTTCGTGCCCCCGGGCAAGTTCGTGGTGTTGGGGCTGGTCACCACCAAGACCGGCGCGCTGGAATCGCCGGACGAGCTGAAGCGCCGGATCGAGGAGGCGTCCCGGTACGTACCGCTGGAGCAGCTCTGCCTCTCCCCACAGTGCGGCTTCTCCTCGACGGTGGAGGGCAATGTGCTCACCTACGACGAGCAGATGGCCAAGCTCGACCTGATCGTCCAGACCGCGGAGGACGTCTGGGGATGACCGCGTGCCGCCGGTCCCGCACGACCGGCGGCACGCGCATGTCCTGCGGCTGCGGCGCGGCGGGCGGCCCGGGTAGCGGCTAGCAGCGGGGGTTGGTAACAACTCCACAACGGTGGTTGACCGTATGGAAACACCCGCTGTAGCGTGAGCGGGGTCACCGAAACTATCGGCTGCGTGCCGAAAGTTTCAGATGGCTAAAGCCCGAGCGTACGTTGCTTGAACGTCGGCGGTGAGCCGGCTCCGTGAAAGGGACGGTACGAGAATGAATGGAACCTTACGGCGGGGGACAGTCGCGCTGAGCGCGACCGTCGCGCTGCTGCTGGCCTCAGCATGTGGTAGCGACAGCGGGGGTAGCGACGGAGGTGCCGGATGGTGGCACATCCAGACCGGTGAGCAGGCGCTGTCCGACCTCTTCCCACAACTCGCGGAGGAGTTCAACGAGGCGAACGACGCGAACATCCAGCCGGAGCCGATCGCGAACGACGACTTCAAGCCGGCGCTGACCACCGCCATGCAGGCGGGCGACCCACCGGACATCTTCCACAGCTGGGGCGGCGGCGTGCTGGCGCAGTACGTGCGGGCCGACCTGGTGCGGGACATCACCGACGAGGTGTCCGACGTCGTCAAGAACATGTCGCCCGGCGCGCTGGCGCCGTACACGATCGACGGCCGGATCTACGGCCTGCCGTTCGACATGGGCATGGTCGGCATGTGGTACAACAAGGCGCTGTTCGAGGAGGCCGGGCTGGACCCGGACAACCCGCCGGCGACCTGGAGCGAGTTCCTCGACGCGGTCACCACGCTGAAGGAGGCGGGCATCACCCCGATCGCGCTCGCCGGCTCGGCGCCGTGGACCCAGCACTACTGGTTCTCCTACCTGGCCATCCGGGTCATGGGCGTGGACGGGTACACCGCCGCGCGGGAGGCGAAGTCGTTCGACGACCCCGGATTCCTCCGGGCCGCCGAGCTGTGGAAGGAACTGGTGGACATGGAGCCGTTCCAGAGCGGCTTCCTCCAGCAGGGTTACGGCGGTGAGGACAGCTCGCCAGCGGTGTTCGGCGCCGGTGGCGCGGCGATGCACCTGATGGGTCAGTGGGACCCGAGCGTGCAGGAGAGCTCCTCCGGCACGTCCCTCGGTGACGACCTCGGCTGGTTCCCGTTCCCGGCGGTGGAGGGCGGCAAGGGCTCCATCAACGAGGTGTACGGCGGCGGCAACGGCCACGCGGTGGGCGCCAACGCTCCGGACTACGCGGTCGACTTCCTGGTGTTCCTCGCTACCGAGGCGTACGACCGGATCCTGGAGCAGGAGCCCAGCATCATCCCGGTGACCCTGGACGCGGAGATCCCGGCGAGCGAGGTCAACCGCATCCTGATCAAGGAGACCGTCGCCAACGCGTCCGCGTTCCAGCTCTACTTCGACCAGGACCTGCCGCCCGCGGTCGGCGACCAGGTGAACGCGAGTGTCGCGGCGATCACCGACGGGTCGCTTACCCCGGAGGAGGCCGTGCAGCAGATGCACGACACCTTCCAGGCCGAGCCGGACTTCGCGGTAGAAAAGTGAGTGACCGGTGACTGAGGTCAACCAACGAGGGGTGGCGAGCGCTCCCAGCCGGGTAGCCGCCTCCCGCCCCGCGGTCCCGTCCGGTGGCGTGCCCGCACGCCACCGGGCGGGTCCCGCCGCTCGGCGGAAGCGGCGGGGTCCGCGCCCACTGACGATCTTGTTGTTCATGCTGCCCGGGCTGGCGATGTTCGGGCTGCTGGTGATCATCCCGGTGGCTGCCGCCATCTACTTCAGCTTCTTCCAGTGGAACGGCCTGGGTGGGCCGCCGGGGGTCTCCCAGACCTCCAGCTGGGTGGGCCTGGGTAACTTCACCCGCGCGTTCAGCGACAGCGTGTTCCGGGGTGACCTGTGGCGGGGCTTCGTGCTGATGGTCCTATCGCTGACCATCCAATTGCCACTCTCGCTCGGGCTGGCGTTGCTGCTTCACGAGAAGTTCCCCGGGCGGACCATCTTCCGGCTGCTGTTCTTCGCCCCGTACGTGATCTCTGAGGTCATCACGGGCGTGCTGTTCGGGGTCATCCTCCGGCAGGAGGGCGGCCTGCTGAACGAGGTGCTCCGTTCGGTCGGCCTCGGCTCGTTGATCCCGGTCAACGGGTGGCTGGGTACGCAGTCCATCCTGCTGTTCGTGGCGTTCGCGGTGATCACCTGGAAGTACTTCGGCTTCCACATGATCATCTACATGGCGGGCCGGCAGAATATCCCGCGGGAGCTGACCGAGGCGGCGATGACCGACGGTGCCACCCCGTGGCAGGTGTTCCGCCACGTGACGCTACCGCTGCTCGGACCCACGATCCGGGTCACCATCTTCCTCTCGGTGATCGGCGTGATCCAGCTCTTCGACATGATCTTCGTGCTCACGGCACCGAACTTCGGCGGTCCGGGACACGCGGCCGAAACCATGGCGATCACCATGTACCGGCACGGGTTCCAGCGGTTCGAGGTCGGCTATGCCAGCGCGATCAGCGTGATCATGTTCCTCATCTGCCTGGTGTTCGCGCTCGGTTACATCAGGTTCGTGATGCGCCGGGACATCGAGGGTGCGGTAACCACTGTGGGAGGTCGGTGATGAGCCACATACCGAGTAGTCGGCGGACCACGGTCGCCGCCAGCGCCCCGGTTCCCGGGCGGGTGGCCACCGGCCGGCCGCCAGGCACCGGCCGGCCGCCGGCCACCGGCGAGGGCATGGCCTTGCGGCGCCGGCGCCAGCGGTGGCGCAACGCTCGGCTGGCCACCATCGCCGGGGTGACCGCGCTGGTGGTGATCGTCATCCCGATCATGTTCGGCGTGATCGGCGGGTTCAAGGACCCGGGCCAGTTGCAGAACAACCCGCTCGGCCTGCCCTCACCCTGGAACGTCGACAACTATGTCGGCATCCTCTCCGAGGGGCGGTTCTGGCGGAACACGTTCAACAGCCTGTTCATCGGGCTGGCGACCGTGGTGCTGGTGGTGTCGGCTTCGGCGCTGGCGGCGTTCATGTTCGCGCGCTACGCGTTCCGCGGGCGCGAGGTGCTGTTCATGCTCTTCGCGGCCGGGCTGATGTTCCCGCCCGCGGTGGCGGTGCTGCCGCTGTTCGTGCTGCTGCGCGAGATTGGACTGCTGAGCAGCCCGTGGGGCGTGATCCTGCCGCAGGCCGCGTTCGGGCTGCCGCTGACGATCATCATCCTGCGGACGTTCTTCCGGGGTATCCCGGCGGAGATCGAGGAGTCGGCGGTACTCGACGGGTGCTCCACCTTCGGCGTGTTCTGGCGGATCATGCTGCCGATGGCCCGGCCGGCGCTCGCCGTGGTGGCGGTGCTCGCACTCGTCACCAGCTGGAACAACTTCCTGCTGCCGTTGCTGGTGCTGATCAGCGAGCGGGACTGGTGGACGCTGCCGCTCGGCGTGCAGCAGTTCTCCTCCCAGTACGGCCAGGACACGGCGCGCGTGCTCGCCTACACCATGCTCGCGACCGTGCCGGCGTTGGCGTTCTTCTTCGTGGCGGAACGCCAGATCGTCGCCGGCATCGCGCCCACGGTCGGCACCAAGGGGTGACACCTACCTACGCATCGATAGGAAACCGATAGACGCTCCACTAAGAGTGGGCACCTAAGGGTATTCCAGCTAGCGGCGCCGGCACCGGTCTCGACCCGGTGCCGGCGCCCGATGCGTAGGTGATGGTGATGGGTGTCCTAGTGGAGATCATGGACTGTATGTTCGGCCGGCCAGCGGCCGGCGTCCCGGTCCAGTTGCTGCGGGAGGCGGAGCCCACCTGGCAGGAGGTGGTGTCGGCCCGGACCGGCGAGACCGGCTGCGTGGCCCCGTACGGGTCGGGCCTGCAGCGTGGTCGCTACCGGCTGGTGCTCTCGCTGGACGAGTACTTCGTCGGGCTCGGCGTGGAGCCGTTCCAGTCCCGGGTGGACGTGATGTTCCGAGTTTTCCGGAAAGACGAGGACGTGCGCTTGCTCCTGATGGTGACCGCCTCCTCGTTCTCCACCTGCCGGCTGAGTATGGAGAACAGGTGGAGTCCTGACGCCGCAATGGATAGCCGCCTGATGTAGCCTCAGATTTATCGATGTCTCAGCGCCGAGACCTCGCCGAAAGTTTCGGACGTCCGCGGCCATCCCACAGTGGCCGCCGCCGCCGGAAGGGGCGCTGGTGACGTGAGCCTCAGCTTCAGCTTATTGGGTCCGCTGGAGGTGTCGGCGGGCAATGAGGCCGTCCACATCGGCGGAGCGCGGCAGCGGATCGTGCTCGCGGTCTTGGTGCTGGAGCTCGGCCGGGTAGTCCCGCTGGAGCGGCTCATCGACGCGGTGTGGGACGACCGGCCGCCGGCGACCGCGCGTACCCAGATCCAGATCGCCATCTCCGATCTTCGCCGGCGGCTCGCCGGGCGGTCCAAGGTGGAGGTCATCGTCACCCGGTCGGGAGGCTACGCGCTGCAGGCGCCGGACGAGGCGGTGGACGCCGCCCGGTTTCCGCTGCTCGTGGCCGAGGGCCGGGACGCGGCGCGCCGGCGGGAGCTGCCCCGGGCAGTCGCCACGTTGCGGTCGGCCCTGGAGCTGTGGCGCGGGGACGCCGCCTCCGGGATCGACAGCCGGCTCGTGCAGGCGGCGGCGGTGCGGCTGAACGAGGAGCGGCTGGCGGTCGCCGAGGAGTGCATCGGGCTGGAGCTGCAGCTCGGCCGCCACCACGCGGTCATCGGCGAGCTGCAGGAACTGATCGCCGCCCACCCGTTGCGGGAGAAGCTGCACGCCCACCTCATGCTCGCGCTGTACCGGTCCGGACGGCAGGCAGAGGCCCTGGCGGCCTACCGCGCGGCCCGCCAGCTGCTGGTGGCCGAGCACGGTATCGACCCGGGCGGGGAGCTGCGCGGGCTGGAGGCGGCGATCCTCAGTAACGACCCCGGCCTGGAGTTGCCCGTCGCCGCACCGGAGTGGATCGCCCCCCGCCAGCTCCCCGCGCCGCCACCAGACTTCGTGGGCCGGGAGGAGTCGCTGGCGCAGATGCGAAAGCGGCTGGAGCGGGCCGCTGCCGGGGGCGGTGACGTCCAGATCGTGGTGATCAGCGGCCCGGGCGGGGTGGGCAAGACCGCCCTGGCGGTGCAGCTGGGACACCAGGTGCGGGAGTCCTTCCCGGACGGCCAGCTCTTCGCCCACCTGCGCGGCAGCGACCGGGACCCGGCGCATCCGGCGGACGTGCTGGAGCAGTTCCTGCGGGCGCTCGGCGTACCGCCGGTGATGCTGCCCGGTGACGTCGAGGAGCTGGCGGCGTTGTTCCGCAGCCGGCTGGCCGCGCACCGGATCCTGCTGGTACTCGACGACGCCGCCGACGCGGAGCAGGTGCTGCCGCTCATCCCGGGGGATCCGGGCTGCGCGGTGGTGGTCACCAGCCGCCATACGCTGCCGGGCCTGCACGGCGCGGGCCGGTTCCCGATCGGCGTCTTCGAGCCGGACACCAGCATGGCGTTGCTGGCGCGGGTCATCGGGGAACGCCGGGTGCGGATGGAGGCCGCGGCCGCGGCCGCGTTGGCCGAATCGTGCGGCCACCTGCCGCTGGCCCTGCGGATCGCCGCGGCGAAGCTCTCCGTGCGCCACCACTGGCAGATCGCGCAGATGGTCGCCCGGCTGCAGGACGAGCAGCGGCGGCTGGACGAGCTCACGCTGGGCGGGGTCGGCGTACGGGCGAGTATCTCGCTGTCGTACCAGTCGCTGGACAAGCAGGCCCGCCGGCTGCTGCTGTTGCTGGGGGCGCTCGGCGCGGCCGACTTCGCCGGCTGGGTGGCCGGGCCCCTGCTGGACGCGGACGCCGCGGAGGCCGCGGAGGTCCTGGAGGAGCTGGCGTGCTCCCAGCTGGTGGAGGTGAGCGTGGGACCCCACCGCCAGCTGCGCTACCGGCTGCACGACCTGATCCGGATCTTCGCCCAGGAGGTGCTGGCGGGCGAGATCCCCGCCGAGGACCGCGCCGCGGCCCAGCACCGGCTGCTTCGGTGCTGGCTGTTCCTCGCTCGCGAGGCGCACCGGCGCGAGCACGGGGGCGACTTCACGGTCCTGAGCTCGCGGGCGGAGCCATGGATCCTGCCGCCGGCGTCGGTCGACGAGGCGATCGCGGACCCGATCGAGTGGTTCCGGACCGAGCACGGCAACCTGGTGCGCGCGGTGAGCCTCGCCGCCAGGCTCGGCCATGACGAGCTGTGCTGGGAACTCGCCATGCGGGCCGTCACGTCGTTCGAGTCGGGGCCCGACCGGGAGGCATGGCGGGAGACGCACGAGGTGGCGCTGGCGGTGGTCCGGCGCGCCGGCAACCGGCGGGGTGAGGCGGCGATCCGCTATTCGCGCGCCGCCCTGGCGATCGTGGAGCAGCGGTTACCGGACGCCCAGGGCGATCTCGAGCAGGCGCTCGCCTGGTTCTCCCGCGCCGGCGACGTGCATGGCCGGGGGCTCGCGTTACGCCACCTCGCCTTCGTCGACCGGCTCCAGGGCAGGTACGACGCGGCGCTGGCCCGGTACCCGGCCGCGTTGCGCGACCTGCGCGCGGTCGGGGACCACGCCGGCGAGGTCCACGTGCTCAGCAACCTGGCCCAGATCCACATGGACCACGACCGGCACGGCGAGGCCGAGCGGCTACTGCAGGAGGCGCGGCTGGCCGGCCGGCGGGTACGGTCACGGCGGGTGTTGGCGCAGGTCGAGTACCGGCTCGGGCAGCTCTACCTGGGACGGGGTGACCTGGACCGCGGCGAGGAGGCCTTTACCCGGGTGCTCCGCGCCGCCACCGAGATCAAAGATCCGGTCGGTGAGGCCTACGCGCTGCTCGGGATCGGTAGTATCCGGCTGGCCCGCGGCCAGCTGCCGGCGGCCGCGGCGGCGCTGCGGGATGCGCGGGAGACGATGCGGCGCGCCGGCCACGCCCTCGGCCTGGGTAGGTCACTGGTCGGGCTGGCGGAGGTGGCGCTCCGCGCCGGCGACCACGCATCGGCCGCCGGCTATCTCGACGAAGCCGACGCGCTGCAGGCGCGGATCGGCGTCTCGGTATGGGATGCTCACGCGCGGGCCGTGCGTGAGCGGTTACGCGCAGCGATAGCGCACCGATAACGCACCGATGCCGCTCCGGCGGAGCTTGTGACGTACGAGCCCACGAGCGGAACGGAGCGGAACCATGCGACTGGTGAAGCAGACCCTGACGGTCACGACGGTGTCGGCGCGCCCGACCGGTGGCAGGCACGACAACCCGTGGGGCTGACCCCACGGCGCCGTGCCCACCGGCGCGGCGATCCCCCACCCGCAGGCAGCTGATCGCAGGAGGCGCAACCGTGACCAGGCTGATCACCGTCGACGAGGCGGAGCAACTGACCGTCAAGCAGGTTCACGAGCTGTATCAGAAACACGTCAACAAGAGCCAGGTCAAGCTGATGACCTCGTTCGGGTTCGGCCGCGAGCTGGCCGACCGGGCGGAGGGCGCGTACATCTACAACCGGGACGGAAGGCGGATCCTCGACTTCACCGGCGGTGTGGGGGTCCTCCACCACGGGCACAACCATCCCCGCATCCTCGCGGCCCGCCAGCGCTTCCAGCAGGCGCGGCGGATGGAGGTGCACAAGACCTACTTCTCGCCGTACCTGGCCGCACTGAGCCACAACCTGGCGGCGGTGCTCCCCGGCGACCTGAACATGTCCTTCCTGCCGAACTCCGGTGCCGAGGCGGTCGAGGGCGCGGTGAAGCTGGCCTACAAGTACCACGGTGGGCAGCGGAACACGATCATGCACGCGGACATCAGCTTCCACGGCAAGCTGCTCGGCTCGGGCAGCCTCACCGGCGGGGCACAGAACCACTTCCCGTTCCCCGGCATCCCCGGGGTGGTGCGCTACCGCTACGGCGACCTGGAGACGGTGCGCACCGCGGTGGAGGCCAACCGGCGCCCGGACGGCACCTGCGACGTCTACGCCATCCTCATCGAACCGTTCAGCGCCTCCACCATGCGGTGGTGCGACGAGGACTTCCTGCGTGGACTGCGGGAGCTGTGCACCGCCGAAGACATCGTGCTGATCTTCGACGAGATCTACACCGGCTGGGGGAAGACCGGCACCCTGTTCTACTTCATGCGCTACCCCGGCCTCCTGCCCGACGTGCTGACCACCTCCAAGGCCCTCGGCGGCGGCAAGGCGTCGATCTCCGCCTACGTGGCCCGCGAGTCGGTCTTCCGCAAGGCGTACGACAGCCTGACCGACGCCCTGTTGCAGAGCACCAGCAGCACCTATTACGGCTTCGGCGAGGAGACGGTGACCGCGATCGAAGCGGTCAACATCGCCATCGAAGAGGACTTCCCGGGCCGCGCCCGGCGGATCGGGGAGCTGCTCGGCCCCGGGCTGGAGCGCATCCGCAAGGAGAACCCGGACCTCGTCGCCGACGTGCGGGGGGCGGGCGCGCTGTGGGGGGTGTTCCTGGAGCACGGGTCGAAGCTGCTGGAGCTGGGGACCCGGCTCGCCCCGGGCGGTTTCGCCAAGGACCCGCAGTTCGGCATCAAGCTGGTGGCCTGCGCGGTGATCGAGGCGCTCTACCAGGAGCACGGCGTGTACTGCTACTACGCGCTGAACGACCGGAATCCGCTGGTGGTGGGGCCGCCGCTGGTCGCCACCGACGACGACGTCGAGTACTTCCTGGACTCGCTCGCGGCCACGCTCCGGCTGGGCCTGCCCAAGCTGCTGACCCGGTTCGTACGAGGGAAGGTGTCGTCGCTGTGGTGAGCACGGTCCTGGTCACCGGTGGTAACGGCATGCTGGGCGGAAACCTGGTGCGGCGGTTGCACCGCGACGGCCACCACGTGCGCAGCGTGGACCTGCGGGAGCCGGCCGAGCCGCTGCCCGGCGTCTCCTACACCGTGGCCGACGTACGGGACGCCGGCACGATGGCCACGGTCATGTCCGGTGTGGATGCCGTCATCCACACCGCCGCGGCGCTGCCCAGCTACCCAGCGGACCAGATCCGGTCGGTGATCGTGGACGGTACCCGGACCACCCTGGCCGCGGCCCGGCGGGCCGGGGTCGAGCGGGTGGTGCACATCTCTTCGACCGCGGTGTACGGACTACCCAAGGTGGTGCCCACCACCGAGGAGCATCCCCGGGCGCCGGTGGACACCTACAGCCGCGCCAAGGCCGCTGCCGAGGAGGTCTGCGACGAGTTCCGGGCCGACGGCATGTGCGTACCGGTGCTCCGTCCGAAGACTTTCCTCGGGCCGGGGCGGCTAGGCCTGTTCGCGATGCTGTTCGACTGGGCGGAGGACGGCCGCAACTTCCCGGTGCTCGGCCGCGGTGACGTGCGGATCCAGATGTTCGCCGTGGACGACCTGGTCGATGCGGTGCTGGCCACGTTGGCCGCCCCCGCGGCGGTGGCCAACGACACCTACAACCTCGCCGCGGCCGAGTTCGGCACGCTGCGGGAAGACTTCCAGGCGGTGCTGGACGCCGCCGGGCACGGCAAGCGCGTGGTCTCGATCCCGGCCCGGCCCGCGGTGGCGGTCCTGGAGCTGCTGCGCCGCACCGGCCTGTCGCCGGTGTACGGCCGGTTGCTGCACAAACTACTGGCCGACTCCTACGTCAGCATCGACAAGGCCCGGGAGCGGATCGGGTTCACCCCGCGCTACTCCAACCGGGACGCGATCCTCCACACCTACCGCTGGTGGCGCGAGCACCGGCAGGCCCTCACGACGACCAACGGCGATGGGCGTACCAGCCGCGAACCCTGGCGCCAGGGCGTGCTGGGCCTCGCCAAGGCCCTGTTCTAGCCGCGCACACCCGCATGAAGGAGGCACCGATGACCCCACGCCTCGGGTCACTCTTCGCGCGAGCGGTCGTGGCCGACCCGCCCGGTGTGGTGCGGGGTGGTCCGCTGCCCGGCGCCGGCGGCCGGCCGCGGCCGTCGCGCAACCGGCCGCTGCGGGACCTGGTCCAGCTCGCCCGCCCGACCCAGTGGCTGAAGAACGTGCTGGTGGTGCCGTTGGCGCTGATCGGCGTACCCGGGCTGGGGCCGGCGGATCTGGCCGCGATCGGCTGGGTGGTGCTGGCGTTCTGCCTCGCCGCATCGGTGGTGTACGTGTGGAACGACATCGCCGACCGGCACCGGGACCGGGCACACCCGGTCAAGCGGGACCGTCCGGTGGCGGCCGGCCGGATCACGGTCACCACCGCCGCGGCCTACGGCACCGGGCTGGCCGCGTTGCTGCTGGTGGTCCTGGTGTTCGGTCCGGCGATCAACTGGTGGCCGCTACTGGCCTACCTGGTACTCAACATCGCCTACAGCCGCTGGCTCAAACAGGTGCCGCTGCTGGATGTGTTCGTGGTCGCGGCCGGGTTCTTGTTGCGGGTGATCCAGGGGTACGTGGCGCTGGCGGTCCCGCCCGCCAGCATGCTGCTGATCGCCGTGTTCGCGCTGTGCCTGCTGCTGATCATCGGCAAGCGCCGCCACGAAGTGAACGCCGCGGGCCTGGGCCACCGCCCGGCGCTGGCCGGGATCTCCTCGCAGTTCCTGGAGTACCTGATGGTGCTCTGCGGCGCCGTGGCGGTGACCGGCGGGCTGCTGTACCTCAATGACGAGCGGGCGGCCGGCCCGCAGACCGATGCGGTGCTGCTGCTCTCGGTGCCGTTCGCCATCTTCGCGCTCGCCCGGTACCTGCAGTTGGTGGTCGTGCGCAGCGACGGCGGTGACCCGGTCCGGGTGCTGCTGCGCGATCCGGTGATCCGCGTCACTGCTCTGGTGTGGGCGGTCGTGGTGGTGGCCGTGGTCGCCCTACCCACTGCCGCCCTGGAACTGATCGCCCCGAACCCGCGCAGCTAGCGCCCCATCGTCTCGAGAGGAGTAGTCCCATGACGTCCGACACCGGCTTCCGGGCCGGTCCGGTGGGCGCTGACGCCTCCGCCCCCGCCGCGCCGCCGCCCGCCCCCGCCGCGCCGCCGCCGCCCGCCGCCGACCAGGCCGCCGACTCCGGCCAACCCCGCCGCAGCGGGGGGCGGCGCCGCCTGCCGAGGTGGTGCAAAGGGACCTGGCTGGCGGTCGGGGCGAGCACCGCCTGGGTCGCGTTCCTCGGCCTGCACCATCTGCTGAGCGGGCGGTGGTGGGTATGGGAACTGGTCGAGCTGCTGCCGCCGCTGTTGTTCGCGGTGGTCCCGCTGGCCATCCTCGCCGCACCGGCGGTGCTGCGGCTGGTGCGGGTGCGGCTGCCCAAGCCCGCGACCTGGTGGCTGGTAGTGGCCGCGGTGGTGGCGCTCGGGCTCAGCACCGGCATGACCGGCCTCAACCTGCACGCCCTGCGGCCGGCCGGCGGTGACGCGATCCCGGCGGACGCGCTGCGGGTGGTGTCGTGGAACGCCGAGCACTGGCACCAGCACCAGGACGCCGACCGGTTCTACGCCTACCTCACCGGCATGGACGCCGACGTCTATCTGATCCAGGAGTACCTGTACCGGGGTGAGGAGGCGCCCTACAAGTACGACGACACCGAGCGGCTCCGGGAGGAGTTCCCCGACTACGACCTGGCGGTGTTCGGCGAGTTCCTCACCCTGTCGCGGTATCCGATCGTCTCCGCCACCCCGGTTACGATCCCGCAGCGGCGGGCGTACCAGGGCAGCGCCTGGTCCGACTACTGGCTGGTCAAGGCGTTCCGCACCGACGTGCGGGTGGGTACCCAGACGGTCTCGTTCTACAACGTCCACCTGCCCACGCCGGTCCAGTTCCGGTACGACCCGCTCTCAGCGGACTTCTACCGGTACACCCGGGACTCCCGCGGCTGGCGGCAGGCCGCGTTCGACGTGCTGTCGGCGGACCTGGCCGGCAACTGCCACCCGATCCTGGTCGCCGGCGACTTCAACGCCACCGGCGTCGCACGCGGGGTCGGCCGGCTCGATCCGCGGCTGCGGGACGCGTTGCCGGCCAACCGGGAGCTCTACCCCGGGACCTTCGCGCTCCGCGAGGTGGACTGGCAGCTGTGGCGGCTGGACTACGCGTACACCACCGCGGACCTGCGGGTCCACCGGTACGAGTTCCGCGACCATGAAGGACTCTCCGATCACGATGCGCAGTGGCTGGTCGTGTCCCTGGACCCGGAGCGGTCGCCGGCCACCGGGTGCGCCGCGGAGGGCCGGTGACCATGCGGGCGGCCCTGGCGGCGACCCGGCGGCTACTCGCCAGCCGGACGGTCCAATGGCTGCTGTCGGCGGCGCTCCTGGTCGCGGTGGCGGTCGGATTCGCGGGCTCGGTCCGCGACCAGGCGTCGGCGTTGCCGGCCGCGATGGCGCAGCTGCGCCCAATACCGCTGGTCGCCGCCCTGGCGCTGGTGCTGCTCTCGCTGCTGCTGGCGATGGCGGCCTGGCGGGTGGTGCTGACCGGGATGGGCTCGCGGCCCGACCTGGTCACCGCCGCCCGGATCTTCTTCACCGGACAGCTCGGCACCTACCTTCCCGGAACCGGCTGGCCGCTGGTCATCCAGTTGCAGCAGGGCGCCCGGGCCGGGGTCCCGTCCGGGCGGATCGTGGCCGCGTTCGTGCTCTCCATGGGGCTGCTGTCGGCCACCGGACTGACCGTCGGGCTGGTCGCCGCTCCCGGCCTGCTCGGCGGGCACGCGCTGTGGCTGGCGGCACCGGCGCTGTTCGTGATCGGGTGCCTGGTCTGGCCCGGCGGGCTGCGGCGGCTGGTCAGCTGGCTGCTGCGGGTGGTGCGGCGTTCGGAGCTGGCGGATGGCCTGTCGCCGGCGCGCACCCGCTGGGCGGTCGGTGCTTCGGGGTTGAGCTGGTGCGCGAACGGGCTGCACCTGTGGCTGCTGGCGGTCTCGGTGGGGGCCCCGCCGCTGCGTTCGTTGCCGGCCTGCCTCGGGGCGATGGCGTTGGCGATCCTGCTGGGCAGCTTCCTGCCGACCGCCCCGGGCGGGATCGGCGCCCGGGAGCTGGTCCTGATGCTCACGCTGACCACGTTCCTGCCCACGCCGGCGGCGCTGGTCGTGACCGCGGCGAGCCGGCTGGTCCACACGGTCGCCGACGTGCTGCCGGCGGCGGTGGCGCTCGCCGCCACGGCGCTGCGGCGGGCCTCGCGGCCGGCGGACGGGCCGGTGCCCGCCCCCGCCCCACCAGATCTGGCATCAACCACAGTGGAGGAGGAGCCGATGACACCGGCTAGTGGACTGGTTTCGGTGATCATTCCGAACTACAACGGCGAGAAGACTCTCGCCGCCTGCCTCGACGCGGTCGCCGCGCAGACCTACCCCGAGCTGGAGGTGATCGTGGTCGATGACGGCAGCACCGACCGGTCCCGGGAGATCGCGGCCGGGCGGGACTGCCGGCTGGTGGCGTTGGCTGGCAACTCCGGTCCGGCGATGGCGCGCAACCGGGGGATCGCGGCCAGCCGCGGCGAGATCCTGTTCTTCCTGGATGCCGATGTCGCGCTGGCGCCGGACGCGGTCGCCACCGCGGTGCGGATCTTGACCGAGCACCCGGAGTACGCGGGCGCGTCGGGGATCTACGCCCCCACGCCGCTCTTCGACGACGGGCCGGTGGAGCGGTACCAGGCGCTGCACGCCCACTACTGGCGGCGGCGCAACGCCGGGCTGGTCAAGATCGGCTACTTCTCGCTCGGTGCCTTCCGGCGGCGGGTGGTGGAAGAGGTGGGTGCCTTCGACGGGAGCCTGCCGGCCAACCGGAACGAGGACACCGAGTACGGGGTGCGGATCGCGCAGCGGTATCCGATGCTGCTGACCACCGAGATCGCCGGGTACCACGACGACGACCACCGGCTGGTGGACATCATCCGCAAGTTCTACCGCCGCGCGTCCGCGATGGTCCCGTTGCTGCTGGAGCGGCGCGGCGCCGGGGCCGCGCAGGAGATGGCGCACCGGCCCCGGGAGATCGTCACCGCGGCGCTGGTTCCGGCCGCCGCCCTGCTGGCGCCGCTGTCGCCGCTGTTCCTGCTCGTCTCAGTCGGGTTCCTCGGCGCGTTCGTGCTGGCGGATCCGCGGATGCTGCGGTTCGTGCGGGCCGAGGCCGGGCTGCGGTTCCTGCCGTTCTACTTGACCATCCACTATGTATTGAACGCCACCATCGCCGGGGCGGCGCTGGTGGGCCTGCTCAAGTGGCTGGTCAACCCGCGGTTCCGCCGGATGTACCGCTACCCGACCGCCATTTCCGCGCCCGGCGCGCGGGCCTGAGACCGGAGCGGGGAGTGACCCCGACCGATCCACGTCAGAGGAGGACTGTCATGCGAAATCCGCCCCGCCACCGGCCGGCCGACCGGGCTTCGTCGCCAGGTCGGGTGGTCGTCACCGGCGGCGCCGGGTTCCTCGGCTCGCACCTGTGCGCCCGGCTGCTGCGGGAGGGCCACGAGGTGGTCTGCCTGGACAACCTGAGCTCCGGTGACCTCACCAACCTGGATCCCCTGCGGGACGACCCGCGGTTCGAGCTGCGTATCTGCGACGTGACCGACCCGTTCACCGTCCCGGGCCCGGTCAGCGCCGTGGCGCATCTGGCGGCGCTCGCCAGCCCGCGCGACTACCTGGACCACCCGCTGGACTCGCTGCGGGTCGGGTCGCTCGGTACGGTGCACGCGCTCGAGCTCGCCCGGGAGAACGGGGCGCGGCTGCTGCTGACCTCGACCAGCGAGGTCTACGGCGACCCGCAGGTGCATCCGCAGCCGGAGTCGTACCGCGGCAACGTGAGCCCGACCGGGCCGCGCGCGGTGTACGACGAGAGCAAGCGGTTCGCCGAGGCCACGGCGTCGGCCTACCGCCGGGTGCACGGCGTAGACGTCGGCATCGTGCGGATCTTCAACACGTACGGCCCGGGCATGCGCCCCGGTGACGGGCGGGTGGTGACCAACTTCGTCACCCAGGCACTCGCGGGCCGGCCGTTGACGATCTACGGCGATGGCAGCCAGACCCGCTCACTGTGCTATGTGGATGATCTGGTGGAGGGGCTGGTCCGGATGCTGCGCGCGGACCATCCCGGCCCGGTCAACCTGGGCAACCCGGTGGAGATGTCGGTGCGTGAGATCGCGTTGCTGGTCAAGGAACTCACCGGCTCCGACTCGCCGCTGGTCCACCAGCCGGCGATGGTCGACGACCCGGTCCGCCGCCGGCCGGAGATCAGCCTGGCCAGGTCCGTGCTCGGCTGGGAACCCACCGTCACCCTCCGGGATGGGCTGCGGCGGACCATCTCGTGGCTGCGCCAGCGGCAGCCGACCACCCGGCCGCCTGCCGGGGCCCTGGTGGGCCAGTGAGCAGGCAGGCAGACCCGGCAACCCACAGCAGGAAGGAGCCCGCGTTGAATCCACGAATCACCGTCATCGGCACCGGCTACCTCGGCGCCACGCACGCCGCATGCATGGCCGAGCTCGGGTTCGAGGTACTCGGTGTCGACGTCGACCCGCAGAAGATCGAGCTGCTCTCGACCGGAAAGCTGCCGTTCTACGAGCCGGAGCTGGCGGAGCTGGTGGAGCGGAACGTCGCCGCCGGCCGGCTGCGCTTCACCGCCTCGCACCGGGAGGCGGCCGACTTCGGTGACGTGCACTTCCTGTGCGTCGGCACCCCGCAGCGCGATGACTCCGCCGCGGCCGATCTGCGCTACCTGTACGCCGCCGCCGACGCGCTCGCCCCGCACCTGCACCGCCCGTGCCTGGTGGTGGGCAAGTCCACCGTGCCCGTGGGCACGGCCGCCCGCCTGGCACCGCGGCTGCAGAGCCGGGCACCGGCCGGCGCCGGAGTAGAGCTGGCGTGGAACCCGGAGTTCCTGCGGGAAGGCTACGCGGTCGCCGACACGCTGCGGCCCGACCGGCTGGTCTTCGGCGTGGCCACGCCGGCGGCGGAGCGGACCCTGCGGCGGGTGTACCAGGAGGTGATCAGCGCCGGCACTCCGGTGGTGGTCACCGACATCGCCACCGCCGAGCTGACCAAGGCCTCCGCGAACGCCTTCCTGGCCACGAAGATCTCGTTCATCAACGCGATCGCGGAGGTGTGCGACGCCGCCGGTGCCGACGTGGTCCAGCTCGCGCAGGCGCTGTCCTACGACGCCCGGATCGGGGGCAGGTTCCTGCAGGCAGGCGCCGGCTTCGGCGGCGGTTGCCTGCCCAAGGACCTGCGGGCCCTGCGGGCACGCGCCGCGGAGCTGGGGGTGGACCACGCGCTGCGGTTCCTGGGCGAGGTCGACGAGATCAACAGCCGGTGCCGGGAGCGCCTGGTGGAGCTGGCCCGGCAGGAGTGCGGCGGGGTGCTGGCCGGGCGCCGGATCTGCGTGCTCGGCGCGGCTTTCAAACCGCACTCCGACGACGTCCGGGACTCGCCGGCGCTGGCGGTGGCGGCCGCGCTGGAGCGGGAGGGGTGCCGGGTGACCGTCTACGACCCGAAGGCCAACGACAACGCCCGCAAGCAGTTCCCCACGCTGGAGTACGCGCTCTCCGCACCAGAGGCGGCGCTCGGCGCGGACCTGCTGCTCCACCTCACCGACTGGCCGGAGTTCCGCGACGCCGACCCGGCGTGGTTCTCCGGCCAGGTGGCGCAGCGCGTCATCGTGGACGGCCGGAACACGCTCGACCCGGCCCGCTGGCGGGCCGCCGGCTGGCGCTACCGGGCGCTCGGACGCCCCCGGCCCGGCGCGGCCACCGCCGCGGCCGAGGGGGTGGCGGCGTGAGCACCCAGTTCCCGCTCGTCTCGGTCGTGATCCCGAACTACAACTACGCCGCCACGCTCGGTCCCTGTATCCGCGCCGTGCAGGCGCAGACGTACCCGAACCTGGAGATCGTGGTCGCCGACGACTGCAGCACCGACAACTCGGTGGAGATCGCCAGGTCCCTGGGGGCCCGGGTGGTGCGGACACCGGGCAACAGCGGTCAGGCCGTGGCTCGTAACCTGGGCGCGGCCAAGGCCCGCGGTGAGATCCTGTTCTTCGTCGACTCCGACCTGGTGCTGGCACCCGACGCGGTCGCGAACGCGGTGGAGCTGCTCCAGGCGGACCCGCGGACCGGCGCGGTGTGCGGGTTGAACGATCCGGACCCGCTGATCCGCGACGGCCGGCTCAAGGAGTACCGGGCACTGCAGTATCACTACTGGTCGCTGACGCCGGACGGGATCGTGCCCGTGCTCTTCTCCGCGATGTTCGCGGTCCGGGCGGACGTGTTCGCCGAACTCGGCCCGTTCGACCCGCGGCTGCGCTGGTCGGAGGAGTTCGAGTACGGCCACCGGATCTCCCGGCGGTACCACATCCGCCTCTCCGAGCGGGTCCGCGGCCGGCACGACCCGGACGCCACCCTCGGCGGCCTGCTGCGCAAGCTGTTCCACCGGGGCCGGGTCCGGGTGCCGCTCTACGCCCAGACGCGGCGGTTCGCCCGCGGGTTCGAGACTGGACCGCGGGCCCTGGGAAGCGTCGCGGCGCTCCTGGGCGTGCTCGCCGTGCCGGTGCCGGTGGCGCTCGGGGCGACGTGGGCGGTGCTGCCGGCGGCCCTGCTGGCCGGCTCGGTCGTGGCCGACCTGGGCATGTACCGGTTCGTGCGCGCCCGCCGCGGGGTGCCCTTCCTGCTCTACTTCCTCGGTGTGCACTTCCTGGTCAACCTGACGATCGCCGCCGCGGTCGGCGCCGGCGCGCTGCAGTGGTTGGCCTCCCGCCGGTTCCGCCGGCTCTACGACGACTGCCCGGTCCCGGCACCCCGGCCCGCCACGGCGGAGGTGACCGGCTGACCTACGCCCCCACCCGGCCGGCCCGCGCCCCTTCCCGGCTCTCCAGGCCGGTCGCGATCGGGCCGGCCGGTCCGGCGTCCGGGCGGTCGGCGACCGGGCTTGGCGTGCCCGCCGGCGTCCGGTGCCGGGTGGCGTGCAGCAGGTGCAGGGCCGCTACCCAGGTCAGGCACGAACCCAGCAGGTGCAGCCAGACCAGCAGCTCAGGCAGGCCGGTGAAGTACTGCACCAGGCCCACCACGCCCTGGGCCAGGATGGCGGCGACCAGCCAGGCCGCGGCGCGGACCGCCGCGCGCGGGGCGGGCGTGGCCCGCAGCGCGAACCAGGCCGCCGCGGCCAGGCCCAGCAGCAGGAACGCCAGGTCCGCGTGGGCCTGCGAGATGGTCTGCGGGTCCAGCCCGTTGCGGGCCACATCCGGGTCGCCGGCGTGGGGTCCGCTGCCGGTCACCAGCGTGCCGACCGCGAGCAGCGCCACCGTGACCCCCAGCACCAGCCAGGCCAGGCCGCGCAGCGGGCCCGGCACGCTGGCCACGGCCGGCCCGTCCGGTTCGTCCACCCGGCGCCACAGGGTGTAGGCCAGGGCGATCAGCACCATCGAGACCAGGAAGTGCACCCCGACCGTGCCCGGGTCCAGGTCGGTCCAGACCACCACCGCGCCGATCAGCGCCTGCGCCGCGATGCCGGCCAGCACGCCGGCGGCGAGCCACATCAGTACCCACCGGCGGGGCCGCAGCAGCAGGGTGGCGAGCAGTGTCCCGGCCGCGATCACCCCGAGTACGCCGGTGAGCGTGCGGTTGCCGAACTCCACCGCGCCGTGGATGCCCATCTCGGCGGTGGCGGTCCAGGAGTCCTCGCTGCAGCGGGGCCAGGTCGGGCAGCCGAGCCCGGAACCGGTGAGTCGGACCGCGCCGCCGGTGAGCACGATGCCGATGTTGGCGATCAAGGAGGCCAGCGCCAGCCGGCGTACCAGCGAGGCGAGGGCGCCCGGGTGCCCGGGCGCCGTAGTCGCCCGGCCGGCCGCCCCGGGCCCCGCCAGCGGCCCCTGCGGCTCCGGAGCGGCGCTGATCCGCGTGGTCACACGGTTCATGCTACGGCTGTGGGACTGGCCACTCGCGGGGTGGCTTGGCGGGGCGAGACGAAATAAGTCATACTCGTGTAGTGAAAAACGCGGGGACGCTCCAAGCGCCCGGCCGGGCCGGTGGTGGCCAGGCCGGGGACGGGCGTACCCGGGATCGGGTGAGCATGCTGCTGCTGGCGCAGGGTGGCGCCACCGCGGCTGAGCTCGGGGCCGAGCTGGGCCTCAGTCCGGCGGCGATCCGCCGGCACCTGGACGCGATGATCGCCGAAGGCGACGTAATGGCCCGGGAGGCGCCGGCGCGTGGCCAGCGGGGGCGGGGCCGACCGGCCCGGGTGTTCCAGCTGACCCACCAGGGCCGGTTGCGGTGCGGGCGGCACACCTACGACGACATCGCCGCCGCGGCGTTGCGGTGGATCTCCCGGCACATCGGTGAGGACGCGGTGGCCGCGTTCGCCGCCGAGCAGGTGGCGCGGCTGGAGGAGCGGTGCCGGGCGGCGATGGCGGATGCCGGCGACGATCCGCTGGCCCGGGCCGAGGCACTCGCCGGGGCCCTGACCTCGGAGGGGTACGCTGCCAGCGCGTCGGCGATCGCCTCCGGCGGGCAGTTGTGCCAGCACCACTGCCCGGTGGCGCACGTCGCCGCCGAGTTTCCGCAGCTCTGTGAGGCCGAGACCCAGGTGATCTCCCGGCTGGTCGGCATCCATGTGCAGCGGCTCGCCACCATCGCGCACGGTGACGGGGTGTGCACGACCCACATCCCGGACCCGCGACGCGCCGCTGCGCCCGCCGGTGCGGCGGCCCGACAACCGGCCCGACCGTGACAGTACGCAACCGTGAAGAGCGCTAAATCATGAAATAGCGTGCAAACGTGGAATAACGCCCGACCGACATACCCGATCGTGAGGACAGGGGACAGCACATGACCGACCAGCTCGCACCGCCGGTGGTGAGCCAGGAGGAGCACCTGGCCGCGCTGGGCAAGTACCAGTACGGCTGGGCCGACCCGGACGTAGCCGGTGCGTCCGCGCAGCGAGGGCTGAGCGAGGCGGTGGTCCGCGACATCTCGGCCAAGAAGAACGAGCCGGAGTGGATGCGCGACCTGCGCCTGAAAGGGTTGCGTCTGTTCACGCGTAAGCCGCTGCCGACCTGGGGCGCGGATCTGTCCGGCATCGACTTCGACAACATCAAGTACTTCGTCCGCTCCACCGAGAAGCAGGCGACGTCCTGGGAGGAGCTGCCGGAGGACATCCGGCGGACCTACGACAAGCTGGGCATCCCGGAGGCGGAGAAGCAGCGGCTGATCGCCGGGGTGGCCGCGCAGTACGAGTCCGAGGTCGTCTACCACAAGATCCGGGAAGACCTGGAGGAGCAGGGCGTCATCTTCCTGGACACCGACACCGGGCTGAAGCAGCACGAGGACCTGTTCAAGGAGTACTTCGGCACGGTCATCCCGGTGGGGGACAACAAGTTCGCCGCGCTCAACACCGCGGTGTGGTCTGGCGGATCGTTCATCTACGTGCCGCCGGGCGTGCACGTGGAGATCCCGCTGCAGGCCTACTTCCGGATCAACACCGAGAACATGGGCCAGTTCGAGCGGACCCTGATCATCGTGGACGAGGGCGCGTACGTGCACTACGTCGAGGGCTGTACCGCGCCGATCTACAGCAGCGACTCGCTGCACAGCGCGGTGGTCGAGATCATCGTGAAGAAGAACGCCCGCTGCCGCTACACCACGATCCAGAACTGGTCCAACAACGTCTACAACCTGGTGACCAAGCGGGCGGTGGCGCACGAGGGCGCCACCATGGAGTGGGTCGACGGCAACATCGGCTCCAAGGTCACGATGAAGTACCCGGCGGTGTGGCTGCTCGGTGAGCACGCCAAGGGGGAGGTGCTCTCGGTGGCGATGGCCGGCGAGGGCCAGCATCAGGACGCCGGTGCCAAGATGACTCACGTCGCCCCGCACACCTCCAGCACGATCATCTCCAAGTCGATCGCCCGCGGCGGTGGGCGTACCTCCTACCGCGGGCTGGTGCAGGTGCAGGAGGGGGCCCAGCACAGCAAGTCCACGGTGAAGTGCGACGCGCTGCTGGTGGACACGATCTCCCGCAGCGACACCTACCCGTACGTGGACGTCCGCGAGGACGACGTGGCGATGGGCCACGAGGCCACGGTCTCCAAGGTGAGCGAGGACCAGCTGTTCTACCTGATGAGCCGGGGCCTGACCGAGGACGAGGCGATGGCCATGATCGTGCGCGGCTTCATCGAGCCGATCGCCAAGGAACTGCCGATGGAGTACGCGCTGGAGCTGAACCGGCTGATTGAGCTGCAGATGGAAGGAGCCGTGGGGTGAGTCCCGACCCCCAGACCAGTGCCGGCAACGTCGCCGCCGCCATCGAGACCGTCGCCAGCCATCTGCACCCGCCCCGGTCGTTCGCGCTGGACGACCACCCGGTGCCGACCGGGCGGGAGGAGATCTGGCGCTTCACCCCGGTCAAGCGGCTCGCCGGGCTGTTTCCGGGTGCACCCTCACCCGGCCAGTTGAGCTGGAAGTACGACCCACCGGGCGGGATGACCGTGACCACGGTGGAGACCGAGCAGGTGCGGGCGATGGGCGTCCCCGCGCCGATGGACCGGCTCGCCGCGGCCGCGGTCACCAACAGCGAGAGCGCGGTGCTGATCGACATCGCCCCGGAGGCCGAGCTGACCGAGCCGGTGGTGTTCCGGCTCACCGGCGAGCCGCCGGTGACCGACGGGCAGGTGTCCCCGGAGGTGGTCTGGGGGACCATCGTGCTGCGGGTGGGGCGCCACGCCCGGGCCACCGTGGTCTTCGAGCACGCCGGCACCGCCCAGTACGCCACCTCGGTGTCGGTGCTGGTGGCCGACGGGGCCCAGTTGGACCTGGTCAACATCCAGCTGTGGGACGACGACGCCGTCCACGCCGGGCAGATCAGCTCGCGGCTGGGCCGCGACGCGCGGCTGCGTTCGTTCCAGGCCAGCCTCGGCGGTGACCTGGTGCGGCTGAGCGAGACCGTGGAGTACGACGGCCCGGGCGGGGAAGCGGAGCTGACCGGGCTCTACTTCGCCTCCGGCGGCCGGGACCGCACCCGGGGCCAGCACCTCGAACACCGGCTCTTCATCGACCACAACCAGCCGGAGACGCGCAGCCAGGTCGACTACCGCGGCGCCCTGGAGGGCGAGGGGGCCCACACCGTGTGGGTGGGCGATGTGCTGATCCGCAAGCAGGCCGAGGGCATCGACACCTACGAGAGCAACCGGAACCTGGTCCTCACCGACGGCTGCCGGGCCGACTCCGTACCCAACCTCGAGATCGAGACCGGCGAGATCCTGGGCGCCGGCCACGCCTCGACCACCGGGCGGTTCGACGACGAGCAGTTGTTCTACCTGCGCTCGCGGGGTATCCCGTACGAGGAGGCCCGCCGGCTGGTGGTCCTGGGGTTCTTCGACGAACTGCTGCAGCGGGTGCCGGTCCCGGGCCTGGACGAGCGGCTCGGCGAGTTGATCGAGGCGCGGCTGGCGAAGGGGGGTGCGTTCTGATGATGACCAGGGTCTGTTCGACCGAGGACGTGCCCAAGGGCAGCGCGATCAGCGCCGACGTGAACGGCGTCCAGGTAGCGGTGGTGCACGCCGAGGACGACAACTTCTACGCCATCTACGACGAGTGCTCGCACCAGGAGATCCCGCTCTCGGAGGGCGAGATCGAGGGCTGCACCGTGGAGTGCTGGCTGCACGGGTCCCGGTTCGACCTGCGCACCGGCGAACCGACCGGGCTGCCGGCCACCGAACCCGTCCCGGTCTACCCGGTCGAGATCCACGACGGGGACATCTATGTCGACATCAGTGCCCACGACGAGCGGGAGTGAGAGAATCAGGAATGAGTGTGCTGGAGATCCGTGACCTGCACGTGTCGGTGAACCTGCCGGACGGGCAGGCCCATCCCATCCTGTCCGGGGTCGATCTGACCGTCGAGGCGGGCCAGACCCACGCCATCATGGGGCCCAACGGCTCCGGCAAGTCCACCTTGGCGTACTCGGTCGCCGGCCATCCCAAGTACGAGGTGACCCAGGGCAGCGTCACGCTGGACGGGCAGGACGTGCTGGCGATGTCGGTGGACGAGCGGGCCCGGGCCGGGCTCTTCCTGGCCATGCAGTACCCGGTGGAGGTGCCGGGGGTGAGCGTGGCGAACTTCCTGCGTACCGCCAAGACCGCGATCGACGGGCAGCCGCCCAAGCTGCGCACCTGGGCCACGGAACTGCGCGGCGCGATGGAGCGGCTCGGGGTCGACCCGGCGTTCGCCCAGCGCAACGTCAACGAGGGCTTCTCCGGCGGGGAGAAGAAGCGGCACGAGATCGTGCAGCTGGAGCTGCTCAAGCCGAAGATCGCCATCCTGGACGAGACCGACTCCGGGCTGGACATCGACGCGTTGAAGGTGGTCAGCGAGGGGATCAACCGGGTACGCGAGACCGGGCAGACCGGCCTGCTGCTGATCACGCACTACACTCGCATCCTGCGGTACGTGAAGCCCGACTTCGTGCACGTCTTCGTCGGTGGTCGCATCGTCGAGGAAGGCGGACCGGAGCTGGCCGAACGGCTGGAGGAGGAGGGTTACGAACGCTACCTGGCCGGCGCCGGTTCGGCTGCGGCGTGAGGGGGGACTGATGAGCACGCTCGCCGCCCCACCACTGGACGTGGACAAGATCCGCGCCGACTTCCCGATCCTGGACCGGCAGGTCAACGGCCATCCGATGGTGTACCTGGACTCCGCCGCCACCTCGCAGAAACCGCAGGTGGTACTGACGGCGATGGCCGACTACTACGCCGGCCACAACGGGAACGTCTCCCGCTCGGTGCACACGGTGGGGACCGAGGCGACCGAGGCCTACGAGGGGGCCCGGGCCAAGGTGGCGGGCTTCATCGGCGCGGCCAGCCCGCAGGAGGTGGTGTTCACCAAGAACGTCACCGAGGCGGTGAACCTGGTCGCGTACGCCTTCCTCGCGGCCACCACCGGCGGCGGCGACGAACGGTTCCGGCTGCGCCCCGGCGACTCGGTGGTGGTCACGGAGATGGAGCACCACTCCAACCTCGTCCCGTGGCAGCTACTGTGTGAGCGCACCGGCGCCACGCTGCGCTGGTTCGGCATCACCGACGACGGCCGGCTGGACCTGAGCCGGCTGGACGAGATCGTGGATGAGCGGACCAAACTCGTGTCGTTCACCCACGTCTCGAACGTCCTGGGCACGATCAACCCCACCGCGCCGGTGGTGGCGCGGGCGCGGGAGGTGGGGGCCCTGGTGATGCTCGACAGTGCCCAGGCGGTGCCGAAGCTACCGGTGAACGTGGCTGACCTGGGCGTGGATTTCATGGGCTTCACCGGCCACAAGATGTGCGGCCCGACCGGGATCGGGGTGCTGTGGGGGCGCGCCGAGCTGCTGGACGTGATGCCGCCGTTCCTGGGTGGCGGCTCGATGATCGAGACGGTCACCATGGAGGGGTCGACGTTCGCGGCGCTCCCGGCGAAGTTCGAGGCCGGCACCCCGCCGATCGCCGAGGCGATCGGTCTGGCCGCCGCGATCGACTACCTCAACGACATCGGGATGGCCAACATCCACGCGTACGAGCAGGCTCTGACCGCCTACGCGCTGGAGGCCCTGGCGAGCGTGCCGGACCTGCGGATCTTCGGCCCGGCCTCTGCCGCCGACCGGGGTGGGCTGGTCTCGTTCGACCTCGCCGGGGTGCACCCGCACGACGTGGGGCAGGTCCTCGACTCGCAGGGCGTGGAGGTGCGGGTCGGCCACCACTGTGCCCGGCCGGCGTGCCGGCGCTTCGGGGTCGCCGCCACCACCCGCGCGTCGTTCTACCTCTACAACACCGAGGCCGAGGTGGACGCCCTGGTGCGGGGATTGGCACACGTGCGGAAGGTGTTCGGCTAACCATGAGCGTGGACGACCTGTACCGGGAGATCATCCTGGACCACTCCAAGCAGCCGCGCGGGCAGGGCCTGCACGAGCCGTACGCCGCGGAGTCGCACCAGGTCAACCCCACCTGCGGGGACGAGGTCACGGTACGGGTAGGGCTGGTCGGCGCGGACCAGCAGGTGACCGTCTCGCACGAGGGGATGGGCTGCTCGATCAGCCGGGCCGCGGCGAGCGTCCTGCACGAACTGGTGGATCACCGGCCGCTGGCGGAGGCGCTGCGGCGGCATGCGGCGTTCACGGAGATGGTGACCGGGCGCGGCCAGGTGGAGCCGGACGAGGAGTTGTTGGAGGACGGGGTGGCGTTCGCCGGGGTGGCGCGGTACCCCGCGCGCGTCAAGTGCGCGCTGCTGCCCTGGATGGCGTTCAAGGATGCGGCGGCCCGGGCGGCCGCGGACGAGGCGGATCAGGAGGTGCGTCATGGGTGAGCCGGCGACCAAGCCCACGGTGGCCGACATCGAAGAGGCGATGAAGGACGTCGTCGACCCGGAGCTGGGGATCAACGTGGTCGACCTGGGGCTGCTGTACGGGGTGCACGTCGACGAGGACAACGTGGCCACGCTCGACATGACGCTGACCTCGGCCGCCTGCCCGCTGACCGATGTGATCGAGGATCAGGCGCGCTCCGCGCTGCTGGATGGCCCCGGCGGCGGCCTCGTCAGCGACGTGCGGATCAACTGGGTATGGATGCCGCCGTGGGGTCCGGACAAGATCACCGAGGACGGGCGCGAGCAGCTGCGGGCGCTCGGCTTCAACGTCTGAGGCCCCCGCCCACGCCCGTCGGCGCCGGTGAGTCGGGGCCGACGGGCGGGCGGCGCCGGCGGAGGAACGTGGCCACCGCGATGGTGGCGCCGCCGACCAGCAGCGCCACCGCGTTAGGGATGACGAGCACCGGGTCGGACCTGGCCGTGCCGTAGGCGACCCAGAGTGCGAAGCCCGGCATCAGCATCGCGAAGAAGCCGACCGACACATCTTCGGAGGACCGCCGGCGCCACATCTGCCGGATCTGCAGCAACGGCGAGACGGCCATCACCAGGCCCCAGCTGGCGGCCGAGACACCGAGCACCTTGATCACCATGAGCTGACCCCACTCTGCCGACGCTCGTGGGTCGCGTCCACCGCTGCCGGCGGTGGCGGGCGCCAACCCGACCGCCTCGATGGTATCCGCCGGCCGGGCGCCGCCGGCCGGACTCGCGGCGTGGCCTTCGCCACCGGAGGACGCCACCGAACTGACGCCACCTGGCAGGACGCTCGGCGCAGAGCCTGGGCCGGCCCCGGCACTCCGGTGGTGTTAGTGCCGATCCTGCCCCCGCCGGCGCCCCGGTATAGCACCATAAACCGCATGAAAATAGGGCGAAGGCGACCATTCGCTGCGGTCTGGGTGGCCATGCTGCTGGTGATCGGCGGGTGCGGTGCGGGGGAGCCGGGCAGCCTGGCGGTGCGACCCGAGCCCTCCGGGTCCCCGCCACCACCGCCGCGGCCGGAGCGGATCACCGTAGCCGCGGCCGGGGACCTCTTCGTCCCGCCGCGGCTGACCGCCCAGGCAGCGGCGGACGCGGCGGACGCCGGGCGGGAGGGCCACGACTTCACCGCGATCCTCGCCTCGATCGCCCCGGTGGTCGCCGCCGCCGACCTCGCCGTCTGCCACCTGGAGCAACCCCTGGCCGAGCCGGCGGGCCCGTTCCCGGACTACCCGTACTTCGCCGCGCCACCGCAACTCGCCGACGCGATCGCCGAGGCCGGGTTCGACACCTGCTCCACCGCCTCCAACCACGCCCTGGACAGTGGCATGGAGGGCATCGTGCGGACCCTGGACCACCTGGACCGGGTCGAGGTGGCGCACACCGGCACCGCCCGCAACCGGCGGGAGGCGCGCACACCGACCGTGGTGGACGTGCAGGGGGTGGGCGTGGGTCACCTGTCGTACACCTTCAGCTTCAACGGGCTTCCGCTGCCGGAGGGCCGGCCGTGGGCGGCGAACATGATCGACGAGGAGGCGATCCGGGCGGAGGCCCAGCGGGCGCGGGTGGCCGGGGCCGAGATCGTGGTGCTCTCGCTGCACTGGGGCACCGAGTACCAGGTGGAGGCCGACTCGGGCCAGGTGGCGCTGGCGCAGAGCCTGCTCGCCGGCGACGAGATCGATCTGATCGTGGGCCATCACGCCCACGTGGTGCAGCCGTTCGAGAAGGTGGGCGACAAGTGGGTCGCGTACGGTCTGGGCAACCTCACCTGCCGGTTCCCGGACGGTTCGCCCGAGCAGACGCAGGACGCGGTGATCCCGACCTTCACCTTCACGCAGACCGCGCCCGGGCACTGGGAGGTCACCGGGGTGGAGGCGGTAGCCACCTGGATGGAGTACCAGCCGGCCGCCCGGGTGGTGAACCTGCCGGTGGCGCTCTCCGGGTCACTGCCGCCGCAGCGGCAGGAGCGGTACGCGCGGGCACTGGAACGGATCACCGAGTACGTCAACCTGCGCGGGGCGGAGGCCGACGGCCTGGCGATGGTGCCGCCGGCCTAGGGCGCCACGTCGCCGCCTTCCACGTGGACCCCCGCTTGGGGGGTTGAGTGGTGATCAACTTACTGGTTATATCACCGCGAACCGACCATTCCAGGCGCCACCCAACCCCCCAAGCTGTCAATGACCCGGCCGAAGCGTGACCCGGCTAGGTGAGGTGGCGCAGCGCCTCGCGTACCGACAGGGGAGCCAGCCGGGAATGGTGGGCGGCCACGAACGTGCGGACCGCCGCCGGGTCGGTCCGCGCGTACTCCCGCAGGGCCCAACCGATCGCCTTGCGTACGAAGAAGTCCTGGTGGCTGGCGTGCGCCGCGCAGTAGCGGAACAGCCGGTCGGCGTCGGTCGCCTCCTGGTAGGTGAGCTGGTGCAGGATGGCGCTGCGGATCAGCCACCGGTCCGGGTCGCGGATCCACGCGTCGGTCACCGCGACCAGCTGCGGACGCCGCGACACCAGCGTGCCCACCACGTGGACGGCGAGCGTGTCCACCGTGTCCCACCAGGACTTCGTCACGATCAGCTCGCGGGCGGTGTCCATGAACTCGGCGCCGCAGGTGCGGGCGTGGCGGCGCAGCCAGCCGCAGGCGAAGTACTGGTACTCCCGCTCCGGCCGCTGCCAGCAGGCCAGCGCCACCGCCCGCAGGTCCGCCTCGGACGGGCGGCCCAGCCCCGCCAGCACGCTACGGGTGAGCATCTTCTGGGTGGGTCCGGGGATGCCGAGGAACGGGAACTGGTCCCGCATGTACGCCGCCATCGGCACCGCGCGCTGCGGGTCGCGGGCACCCTCGAACGACCGGCTCAGCCGGTCCATGATCTCGTCGGCGAGCGGGGTGGAGGGCGGCATAGTGCCGATCATCGCAGCTCGGGCACGGGTAGCGTGTCGCCATGGCAAAGTCCCGACCCGCCGCAGGTGGCGGCCGGTGGGTGGAGGTCGACCCCGCCCGCCTGCCGCGGTGGCTGGCGGGCTTCCGCGACCGCCACGGCGAGCCGGCCGTGCGGGCAAGGGACGGGCTGCTCGTGCTCACCGCCGCGGACGGTACCGTGGCCGAGCTGCACCCCCCACCGGGCGCCGCCGGCGCGGCCGACCTTGCCGGTTTCCTCGCGTCGGCCACCGCCCACCGCCGGCTGGGGCTGCTGTTGGCTCGGCAGGGCGCCGCCGCGATCGGCGTCGCCGACGGCGACCGCCTGGTGGTGTCCAAGGTGGACTCGTGGTACGTGCAGGGCCGCACCGCCGCCGGTGGCCAGTCCCAGCAGCGGTTCGCCCGCCGGCGCGGCAACCAGGCGGCGGCCGCCGCGAGTAGAGCCGCCGACCTGGCGTACCGGCTGCTCTCGCCGGCCGCCGGGGAGCTCGCCGCGGTGGTCACCGGCGGCGACCGGCGTACGGTGGAGCGGATCCTGTCCGACCGGCGCCTGGCGCCGCTGGCTGCCCTGCGGTCCGGCCGCCACCTCGCGGTGGCCACGCCGAACCTGGCCGTGCTGCGCCAGGCGGTGCACGCCGCCCGCTCCGTCGCCATCCACCTGCCGGCCGCCGGCGGTTGAGCATCCCCGCGCCTAGGACTCGGCCTGGCCGCCTCCGGGCCGGGTAGCCGGGTAGACTCGGCGCCGTGCCGCGTTGCGAAGGCTGACCTACCCCGCACCCGGCCGGACCGATCGGCCGGCCGGTGCTCCCGTCCGCCCCTGCCAGCCTTCCGATCCAGAGAGCGAGCACCGTAGTCATGATCACCGCTACCGGCCTGGAACTTCGTGCGGGCAGCCGGATCTTGCTCTCCGACACGAGTCTGCGGGTCGCACCCGGCGACCGGATCGGCCTGGTCGGTCGCAACGGCGCCGGCAAGACCACCACGTTGAAGGTGCTGGCCGGCGAAGCCACCCCGTACGCCGGCGAGGTACGCCGTCGCGGGCCCGTCGGCTACCTGCCGCAGGACCCGCGTACCGGTGACCTCTCCGGGCTGGCCCGCGACCGGGTCCTCTCCGCCCGCGGCCTGGATGCCCTCCTGGCCGAGCTGCGCGAGCTGGAGCGGCGGCTCGCCACCACCGCCGACGACCGGCTGCTGCGCCGCTACGGCGCGCTGGAGGACCAGTTCGCCGGCCTGGGCGGGTACGCCGCGGAGGCCGAGGCGGCCCGGATCTGCGCCCACCTCGGCCTGCCCGACCGGGTGCTGAGCCAGCCCCTGGGTACCCTCTCCGGCGGGCAGCGCCGCCGGGTGGAGCTGGCCCGGATCCTGTTCCGCGACGCCGGGAGCGGGGGCATCCTGCTGCTGGACGAGCCGACCAACCACCTGGACGCCGACTCCATCGCCTGGCTGCGCGCGCTGCTCGCCGGGCACGCCGGGGGCCTGGTGGTGATCAGCCACGACACCGAGCTGCTCGACGCGGTGGTGAACAAGGTCTGGTACCTCGACGCCACCCGGGCCGCTCTCGATGCGTACCACGTGGGTTGGCGGGCGTACCTGCAGCAGCGGGAGACCGATGAGCGCCGGCGCAAGCGGGAGCGGGCCAACGCCGAGAAGAAGGCCGGGGCGCTGCTCGCCCAGGCGGACAAGATGCGGGCCAAGGCCACCAAGGCCACGGCCGCGAAGAACATGGCCCGCCGCGCCGAGGCGATGCTGGCCGGGCTGGCGGAGGAGCGGGTGGCCGAGAAGGTCGCGAAGGTGCGCTTCCCCACGCCGGCGCCGTGCGGGCGTACGCCGCTGACCGCCACCGGACTGTCCAAGTCGTACGGTTCGCTGGAGGTCTTCTGCGACGTGGACGTGGCGATCGACCGTGGTTCCCGGGTGGCGATCCTGGGGCTCAACGGCGCGGGCAAGACTACGCTGCTGCGCATCCTCGCCGGCGAGCTGGCGCCCGACACCGGCACCGTCACTCCCGGACACGGGCTCCGGATCGGGTACTACGCCCAGGAGCACGAGACGCTGGACGTCAGCCGCAGCGTGCTGGACCACATGCGGGCCAGCGCCCCGGAGCAGACCGACGCGCAGTTGCGGACCATCCTGGGCGCGTTCCTGTTCTCCGGGGAGGACGTCGACAAGCCCGCGGGCGTGCTCTCCGGCGGCGAGAAGACCCGGTTGGCGCTGGCGACCCTGGTGTGCTCCGGGGCGAACGTGCTGCTGCTGGACGAACCGACCAACAACCTGGATCCGGCCAGCCGCGAGCAGGTGCTCGACGCGATCGCCCGGTTCCCGGGCGCGATCGTGCTGGTCACGCACGACCCGGGCGCGGTCAGCGCGCTCAAGCCGGACCGGGCGATCCTGCTGCCCGACGGGACCGAGGACGCCTGGAGCGACGACCTGCTCGAGCTGGTCGAGTTGGCCTGATCCGGCAGCCCTCGTATCCTCGGACCGCCGTATCCTCGGACCGCCGACGCCTCCTCGACCGCCCCGGATCCCCGGCGCGGGTGGCCTCAGCGCGGGCGCCGCGGCGGTAGGGTGGCGACTCTTAGCAGTCAGGTTCCCGACACAAAGTAGCGTGTCGGTTGGCGCAAAGATGATGTTTGGCGCATGATCGTTCGTAGGCGGTCCGGATAGATGAGGACTGCTCCCTGCATACCAATACCGAACTACGACGTCTGGGACGTGAGGTTTACCAAGATGACAGCCACCGGCACCACCAGCCCGGAGAAGGGTCGTCGGATCGTTGGCGCAGAGCGGCAGTCGCTCGCGAAAGACCTGGTCAGGCGCTACAGCGAGGGGGAGAGCATCCGCGCGCTGGCCTCGTCCACCGGCCGCTCGTACGGCTTTGTGCACCGGGTGCTCACCGAATCCGGGGTGCAGTTGCGCCAGCGTGGCGGTGCCCGTCGCCGCCGGAAGGCGTGAACGCGCCCGCGGTCGGACTGGAACGCGAGGGGCCGGTGGCGACGGTGACGTTGCGCCGGCCCGACGTACTCAACGCGCAGACGCCGGCGATGTGGGAGGCGCTGCGCGAGATCGCGCGCCAGCTCCCGGGCGACGTACGGATGGTGGTGGTACGCGGGCAGGGGCGGGCCTTCTCCGCCGGGCTGGACACGTCGATCGCCCGGGAGTTGGGCGGGCAGTTGGCGTCCCTGCCGCCGGAGCAGGCGGCCGAGCGGATCGCCGGGTTCCAGGAGGCGTTCGCCTGGCTGCGCCGACCGGATCTGATCACCGTCGCCGCGGTGCAGGGCCCCGCGATCGGTGCCGGGTTCCAGCTCGCGCTCGCCTGCGACCTGCGCGTCCTCGCCGCCGACGCACAGCTGGCGATGGCCGAGGTGACGCTCGGCCTCGTGCCTGACCTGGGAGGGACCAAACGCCTGGTCGAGCTGGTCGGGTACGCCCGGGCGTTGGAGATCTGCCTGACCGGCCGGCGGCTGGCGGCGTCCGAGGCGCTGCAGCTCGGGCTGGCCAACCTGGTGGTGCCCGCCGCCGAGCTGGACGCGGCGGTCGATGACCTGATCGCGGCCGTGCTCGTCGCCGACCGGGACGCCGTGATAGAGATCAAAGGCTTGCTGACCGGCGCCGCCGTACGCTCGTATCCAGAGCAGGCGCGCGCGGAGCGGGAGGCGCAGGTGCGCCGCCTGCGGGAACTGGCCGGGCTGGGGGAGTGACCGGCCGGCGGAGCAAGCAGGTCGGACCCGCTGCGGGCGAGGACCAGCGCCAGCAGCGGTCGGTGGAGTAGGGGTAGATGCCTCGTGGCCCATCCCATGGGCGGCGGTATGAGCGGTGCCTGGGGCACGCTGCGGTCGATGCGTCGCCGCGACGAGCTGGCCGGGCGGAGGCTGCGGCGCGGCACCGCCCGCCGGGTGCTGGCGTTCGCGCGACCGTTCCGCGGCGACATCGCGGTGTTCCTCGCCGCGGTGGTGCTCGCCGCCGGGATCGGGGTGGCCACGCCGGTGCTGGCCGGCCGGGTGGTGGACGCGATCGGCAGGGGCGGCCCGGAGGCCGGGCGGACCGTGGTGATGCTGGCCGCGGCGATCGCCGGGCTGGCGATCGCCGACGCCCTGCTGCAGCTGGCGCAGCGGTGGTACTCCGCCCGCATCGGCGAGGGCGTGATCCTGGACCTGCGCTCCCGGGTCTACGACCACGTGCAGCGGATGCCGCTGCAGTTCTTCAGCCGTACCCAGACCGGGGCCCTGGTCAGCCGGCTCAACAACGACGTACTGGGGGCCCAGCGCGCGTTCACCACCACGCTCTCCGGCGTGGTCAGCAACGCGATCCAGCTCGCCCTCACCGCGGCGGTGATGTTCACCCTCTCCTGGCAGATCACCGGCCTGTCGCTGTTGCTGCTACCGGTGTTCATCCTGCCTGCGCGGCGGGTCGGCCGGAAGCTGGCCGAGATCACCCGCGAGTCCTACGACCTGGACGCCAAGATGAACGCGACCATGACCGAACGCTTCGGCGTGGGCGGGGCCCTGCTGGTGAAGCTGTTCGGCCGCCCGGAGGTGGAGGCGGAGCGGTTCCACCGCCGGGCCGCGCGGGTGCGCGACATCGGCATCCGTCAAGCCATGTACGCGCGTACCTTCTTCGTCGCGATGCTGCTCGTCGCCTCGCTGGCGCAGGCGCTGACGTACGGGTTGGGTGGCTGGCTGGCGGTGCACGACCGGCTCTCGGCCGGCACCGTGGTGACGCTGGCGCTGCTGCTCGTGCGGCTCTACGGCCCGCTGACCGAGCTGGCGAACGTGCGGGTGGACGTGATGAGCGCCCTGGTCTCGTTCGACCGGGTCTTCGAGGTGCTCGACCTCCCCCCGGCGATCGCGGAGCGGCCGGACGCGGTGCCGCTGCCGCCCGGCCCGGGGCGGATCGAGTTCCGCGACGTGCACTTCCGCTACCCGAGCGCGGCCGAAGTGTCGCTGGCGTCGCTGGAGGACGTGGCGGTGCTGGACCGCACCGTCAGCGAGCCGGTGCTGCGGGGGGTCTCGTTCACCGTGGAGCCGGGCCAGCTGGTGGCGCTGGTAGGCCCCTCCGGCGCCGGCAAGACCACCACCTCCATGCTGGTGAGCCGCTTGTACGACGTGACCTCCGGCAGTGTGCTGATCGACGGGGTGGACGTCCGGGACGCCACGCTCGCCTCGTTGCGCGACGCGGTCGGGGTGGTGACCCAGGACCCCCACCTGTTCCACGAGACGCTGGGGGAGAACCTCCGGTACGCCCGGCCGGGCGCCACCGACGAGGAGCTGTGGGACGCGCTGGCCAGCGCCCAGATCGCCGACCTGGTGCGATCCCTGCCCGACGGGCTGGAGACGGTGGTGGGGGAGCGGGGGTACCGGTTCTCCGGCGGGGAGAAGCAGCGGATCGCCATCGCCCGGCTGCTGCTGAAGGCGCCCTCGATCGTGATCCTGGACGAGGCCACGGCCCACCTGGACTCGGAGTCCGAGGCCGCGGTGCAGCGTGCCCTGTCGGTGGCGCTGACCGGGCGTACCTCGCTGGTGATCGCGCACCGGCTCTCCACGGTCCGCAACGCCGACCAGATCCTGGTGCTGGACGGTGGCCGGATCGTAGAGCGGGGCCGGCACGAGGAGCTGATCGCCGCGGGCGGGCTCTACGCCGAGCTGTACCGGACCCAGTTCGCGGTCACCGACTCGCCCGCGCCGCCGGGGGGACCGGGAGCCGTCGCCGAACCACCCGGCCTGTCCGCGCGATCAGGAACCTGAGTGCCTGAATCGCGCAGCCGGCCGCGGCGGCGTCACCGCCGGCCGCTCCCGGCCGGTCAGAGGCAGCGCAGGGCGCCGCCGTCGACCGGGACCGTGATGCCGGTGAGGTAGCTGGCCGCGGGCGAGAGCAGGAAAGCGGCCACCTTGCCGAACTCCTCCGGTTCGCCGAACCGGCCCATCGGGATGCTCGCCTCCGCCTCGGCCTGGGCCTGCGCCGGGTCGCCGGTGGCGGCGAGCAGTTCCCGGATGCGGTCGGTCATGATCCGTCCCGGCAGCAGACTCACCACCCGTACGCCCCGCGGTGCGTACTCGTCGGCCAGGTCCTTGGCTGCGCCGGCCAGCCCTGGCCGTAGCCCGTTGGATAGGCCCAGCCCGGGCAGCGGGGAACGGACCGAAGTGGAGAGCACCAGCGCGATCGCGCCCCCCGCGGTCAGCTGCTGCGCCACCGTCCGGGCCATCCGCACCGCACCCAGGAAGACCGTCTCGAACGCGGCCCGCCACTGCTCGTCGCTGGCCTCGGCGACCGAACCCGCCGGTGGCCCGCCGACCGAGACCAGCGCGCCGTCGAGCCGGCCGAACGTGCGGGTGGCCGTCGCCACCAGCCGCCGCGGGGTCTGCGGATCGGCCAGGTCGGCCGGGACCCCTACCGCCTGTCCACTCTCGCCCAGCGCGGCCGCGGCCCGGGCCACGCCGTCGGCGTCGCGGGAGGAGAGCACCACCCGTGCGCCGTCGGCCACCAGTGCTCGCGCGGTGGCGAAGCCCAGCCCCCGGGAAGCCCCGGTCAGCACATACACCCGATCGTTGAGCCCAAGGTCCATAACCCGTCATCCTGCCATCCGCGTTCCGGTACACACTTGACTTCGAGCCCACTCGAAGAGAAAGGCTGATGACCATGACACAGATCGCGGCGCGACAACCGACACTCAGCGTGAGTGAGGCGGCCGAGCGGGTAGGTCTGTCCACCCACACCCTTCGCTGGTACGAGCAGGAGGGGCTGGTCAGTCCGGTGGGGCGGGACAGTGCGGGACGGCGTCGATACACCGAGGAGGATCTCGGTTGGCTGGACCTGCTGACCAAGTTGCGCCGTACCGGGATGCCCGTACGGGACATGCGTCGCTACGCCGAGCTGGCGCGCGAGGGTGACCACACCTTGGCCGAACGGTTGCGGCTGTTCCAGGCGCACCGGGACCGGGTGCTGGACCGGATCGCCGAGTTGCAGGCTGACCTGGAGGCGCTCGACTACAAGATAGACATTTACGGGAAGATGCTGGAGGCGCAGCAGGGGTAGGGCGCAACCTCGGGCGCCTGCCCCCTGCCCCTTGCCCGCAGTTTCGCCAAAACTGCGCCCTAGCGCACTCCCGGAGGGCGCAGTATTGGCGAAACTGCGTTGCGGTCAGCGGCGGCGGACGGTGCTCTCGACCAGGTCCAGCACGGGGCCGAGCTGCTCGGTCGGGCCGCCCATCGCCAGGTGCCGGACCAGGCCGTCGTAGGCCAGCTCCAGGAACTGGGCGAGCACCTCGACCGGTACGTCGTCGCGCAGTACTCCGGCGGCGCGCTGGCGCTCCAGCCGTTCCCGGGTCGCGCGGGCGACCGCCTCGGACCGGGCGGCCCACCGCTGCGCGAACTGGGGATCGGTGCGGATCCGCCGGGACACCTCCAATTGGGTGCCGAGCCAGCCAGCCGTCTGCGGGGCGTCAGCCCGGGCGAGCAGGTCCCACATGACCTGGACCAGGCCGTTGCGCGCCACCGTCTCCACCATGGCGGCCGCGTCGTCCTCGGCGACCGCCAGGAAGAGGGAGTCCTTGTCCCGGAAGTGGTGGAAGATGGCCCCCCGGGACAGGCCGGTCTCTTCTTCCAGCCGGCGTACGGTGGCGCCCTCGTACCCGTAACGGGCGAAACACGCCCGCGCGCCGGCGAGGATCTGGCGGCGGCGCGCCTCCAGGCGATCCGGGCTGACCTTGGGCACGCGTCGATCGTGTCAGGTCGGGTCGCGTAATGCAATCCGTACGTACGGATTGCATTACGCGACCCAACCCCGACCTCGGGCGCGGCCGCTCAGAGCCTGACGAGCACGTTCAGACCGCAGCAGACGCACACCAACGCCAGGACCGCCGCGAACACGGCGATCATCGCGGCCATGCCGTTGTACTGCTGCGGCGGGATGCCCAGCGAGCCGGGGGAGAAGGCCCACACCGGGGCCCGGTACTCCAGCTCCACGATCTGGCCGGGGGCGACCGCCACCGCCATCCCTGCCGGTCCCACTTCTGAGGGCAGGAAGTACGGCACGTGGATGCTGAGCTGGTGCTGCCCGGGCGGTACCGGGATCACGTTGCGTCCCCAGGCGCCCGCCACCAGCTGGCCGTTGACGAAGATCTTCGGCTTGATGAAGTAGAAGAACCACGCCAGCGGGAAGAACTTGGTGGTCACCGCGATCGCCGACCCGCCGTCTCCGGGTTGAGGCGCCGGGGGTTGCTGGGGCGGCGGGTACTGCTGATAGGGCCCGGTCATACACGGTCCTTTCCGGAGGGGTTGACGACCACCGGAGTATGTCCCGCGCAGGCAACCCGACCGGACGCGGGCCCGGTGTGTCGCGAACAGGCGCCCGCCGCCCCAGCAGGGGCGCCCGGTTGGTGCAATCGGGGCGCCCGGTTGGTGCAGGAGGGCTCCCCGGTTGGCGCAAGCGGGGCGCCCGGTTGCGGTAAGAGCGTGAGCAGGGGAGCCCTGCTGGCGTAGGAGGGGCGCCCGGTTGGGTGGCGGGAACGTAACCGGGGCGCCCTGCTGGTGCTAGAGCGTGAGCAGGGGCGCCCGGCTGAAACGTCGCCGCACGTCGCCACCCGGTACCGTCCCGGCACCGCCTGGTACCGGGACGGTACCGTCCCGTACCCCCGGTGCCGCCCGGTCGCCGTTCTACCGGACGGTCCGGACCGCCGACTCGATCTTCGCCATGACGTCGGGCGGGAGCGCGCCGGCGGCGGCCGCCGCGAGACACTCGCGCAGCTCGGCACGGTTCTTCACCCCGAGTACCACGGTGTCCACACCGGGCATCGAGAGCGCGTACCGGTGTGCCAGCGAGGCCGTCGACTCACCCAGCTCCCAGGCCAGCTGCCGCAGCGGCGCGGCCCGCCGGAAGTCGACCATGGTCGGATGCTCGGGCGGCAGGTCCCGGTCCACCCCGTCGGTCAATGCCCCGGCCTGGACCGCCCGGATCCCCATGACCCCAACACCGTGCTGCCCGGCGGCCGCGAGGATGTCCCGCGAGCGCGGTTCGTCCAGGTCCGCCACCAGGTCGCCCGGTGAGTCCAGCAGGTTGGTCACGCACTGGGCCACCGCCGGGCGCGGTTCTTCCCCGAGTACCTGGATGATGACGCCCGGGTCCTCCACCGCGGTGATGCCCCAGGCGCCGATCCGCCCGCGCCGGACGAGGTCCTCGAACGCCGGTCGCACCACCTCGGCGAACCGGTCGTAGGCGGTGCCCCATCCCCCCGGCGCGACCTGCTCCCGGATCGGATTGTGCAGGAAGAAGATGTCGACGAAGGACAGCCGCATCCGCTCTAGGCTGGCATCGAGCGACTTCTCCAGCAGGGCGGGGATGTCCGCCGGATCGGGGTTGCCGAGGCCGCACTTGGTGGCGACCCGGACACCATCGGGTAGCGAGCCGGCGAACGCCTCACCCACCACCCGCTCCGCTTCACCGTCGCCGTAGCCGGGAGCGACGTCCAGCAGGTCGATCCCGGCGTCGACCGCCTCCCGGACGGTCGCCGTGGCCTCCTCGCGAGTGGTCGCTCCCCAGACCTGACCCACACCGCCGCCGCCGAGCGTGAGTACGCTGACCTCTCCGACCGTGCCCAGTGTCCTGCGCTCCATCGCCATGCGCTCCTATCGATCGAACCAGTGGTGCCGGGCAGCTTTCCACTGTGAGCGCACTCGAAGTCAACCCCGGCCGGCGCGTAGGGCGCGCCGGAGCACGAACGCGTCGCGGCGGTACGAGGCCGCACCGCCGCGACCGCGTACCGCCGCTACCGCAGGCCCGGTCAGAGCAGGCTACGCAGGACGTACGGGAGGATGCCACCGTGGCGGTAGTACGCCGCCTCGGCCGGGGTGTCGATCCGCACCCGGGCGACGAAGGAGACCCCGGTGTCGGTGGACACGCGTACGGTCGCCGGGGTGGCACCGTCGTTGAACTCGGTGATCCCGGTGATGGAGAACGTCTCGGTGCCGGTCAACCCCAGCGACTCGGCATTCTCTCCTTCCGGGAACTCCAGCGGCAGTACCCCCATGCCGATCAGGTTGGAGCGGTGGATGCGCTCGAACGACTCGGCGATGACCGCCTTCACCCCCAGCAGCGCGGTGCCCTTGGCCGCCCAGTCCCGCGACGACCCGGAGCCGTACTCCTTGCCGGCCAGCACCACCAGCGGCACGCCCGCCTCCGCGTACGCCATCGCCGCGTCGTAGATGGTGGTCTGCTCACCGGTGAGGTGGTTGACCGTGAAGCCGCCCTCCACCCCGGGCACGAGCCGGTTGCGCAGCCGGATGTTGGCGAAGGTGCCGCGGATCATCACCTCGTGGTTGCCCCGCCGGCTGCCGTAGGAGTTGAACTGGTGCCGTTTCACCCCGCGTTCGAGCAGGTACTGCCCGGCCGGAGAATCCGGCTTGATCGCGCCCGCGGGCGAGATGTGGTCGGTGGTCACCGAATCGCCCAGCAGCGCGAGCACCCGCGCGCCGGTTACGTCGGACACCGGCTGCGGGGTACGGGTCATGCCGTCGAAGTACGGCGGCTTGCGGACGTAGGTGGAGTCCTCATTCCAGGTGAACGTGTCCCCAGACGGGGTGGGCAACGACCGCCAGCGCTCGTCGCCGGCGAACACGTCGGCGTA
>DATGPS010000002.1:0-52622 GCA_035304685.1 Natronosporangium sp.
CGTACTGCTGCCCTATCTGGACCCGGACGCCCAGGGCGCGGACCTGACCTGGCGGGACCTGGCCGCCCCCACCGGCGAGCCGCTGCGGTTCACGCCGGTGCCGTTCGACCACCCGCTGTACGTGCTCTACTCCTCGGGCACTACCGGGCTGCCCAAGCCGATCGTGCACGGCCACGGCGGGATCCTGCTGGAGCACCTGAAGATGCTGGCCCTGCACCACGACCTGGGGCCGGCCGACCGGTTCTTCTGGTACACCACCACCGGCTGGATGATGTGGAACTACCTGGTCTCCGGGCCGGCGGTGGGCGCGACGGTGGTGTTGTTCGACGGGGACCCGGCCTACCCCGACCTCGGCGCCCTGTGGCGGCTGGCCGAAGAGTCCGGTGTGACCTACTTCGGCGCCTCTGCCCCGTATCTCATGGCCTGCCGCAAAGCCGGCCTGACCCTGCGTGACCTCGCGCCCGGCCTGCGCCTGCGGGGGATCGGCTCCACCGGCGCGCCGCTGCCGGGGGAGGGCTTCGACTGGGTGGCCGAGCAGGTAACCCCCCCGGTCCCGCTGATGTCGCTCTCGGGCGGCACCGACCTGTGCACCGGCTTCCTCGGCGGGGTGCCGCTGCTGCCGGTGTGGCGGGGGGAGATCACCTGCCGCTGCCTGGGCGCGAAGGTGGAGGCGTACGACCCGGCCGGCCGGCCGGTCACGGGCGAACTCGGTGAGCTGGTGATCACCGAGCCGATGCCCTCCATGCCGGTCGGGTTCTGGGGCGACGACTCCGGCCAGCGGTACCGCGAGGCGTACTTCGACACCTACCCGGGGGTGTGGCACCACGGCGACTGGCTCATGATCACCGAGCGCGGCTCGTGTGTGATCACCGGCCGCTCGGACGCCACCCTGAACCGCGCCGGGGTGCGGCTGGGCACGGCGGAGCTGTACGCGGTGGTGGAGGCGCTGCCCCAGGTGGTCGACTCGCTGGCGGTGCACCTGACCGAGGACGGCACCGATGAGCTGCTGCTGTTCGTGGTGCTCGCCCCCGGGCAGGAGCTGGACGACGCGCTGCGTACGAGGATCAGCACCGCGTTGCGGACCGCGCTGTCCCCGCGGCACGTGCCGGACCAGATCGTGGCGGTGCCGGCGGTCCCGCGGACGCTCAGCGGCAAGAAGCTGGAGGTACCGGTGAAGCGCATCCTCACCGGTACGCCGCCGGAGCGCGCCGCGGCCGCGGGCGCTCTGGCCAACCCGGAGTCCCTGGCCGCCTACGCGGCGTTGGCGCGGGCTCGCCGGCCGCGCGGCGACCTGGTGGTTTGACCATCGCAACCTGACCGTGACCGGGACCGGGTCGCCGTAGCGGGTATCGGTGGTTAACGTTGGGGGGCGCAAGGCTTGCGTATGATGTCGTCCGGCGCCCCTCCTCGGGGCGGGCCGGACAAATAGGCTGGCTGGGCGTCTACCGCTGGCCCGCGTCGATGAGGGAAGGGTTGACCACAGATGTACCTTGCCTATCTGGATCCAGGCACCGGGAGCGCGTTGGCCGCGGCGGTCGTGGCCGGGTTCGCGGGCGCCATGGTCACGGTCAAGGTGTGGTGGCGCCGGATCTGGGACAAGGTGCGTCGCCGGCCGGCAGAGACTCCAGCCGCCTCCGACCAGGAGAACTGAGGCCCGCGCCGGTCATGTCAGTGGCGCAGACGGGTGGTGACGCCCCGGGTACGCCCGAGGTGGAGGTGGGGAAGCTGGCCGAGCTGGTGCCGGAGCCGGCCTCCTTCCGCGATCCAGACAATCAGGTGGGCTACGACGCCCACGGCCAGGTCCTGCGGGTGCTGCGCGGCGCGGCGGTCGAGGACTGGCGCGCCCTGGCGGGCGCCACGTTCTTCGCTGATCTGGTCGCGGACGGACGGATCTGTCGCACCGAACCGGTCGATCCGGACCCGGATGCAGCGGGTGAGCTGACGCTGCGGCACGAGCGGATTCCGTTCATCTCGTACCCGTACGAGTGGACGTTCGCGATGCTGCGTGACGCCGCCCTGCTGCACCTGGACCTGCTACTGGCGGCGCTGCCGGAGGGTTTCACCACCAAGGACGGTTCCGCCTATAACCTGCAGTGGCGCGGCGCCGCGCCCACCTTCATCGACATCGGCTCCTTCACCCGGCAGCGCGAGGGTGAGCCGTGGGCGGGCTACCGGCAGTTCTGCCAGACCATGCTCTACCCGCTGCTGCTCACCGCCCACCTGGACGTCCCCTTCCAGCCCTGGCTGCGCGCGCAGGTGGACGGGATCGAGTCCGGCCAGATCCGCCCGCTGTTCCGCGGCCGCCACCGGTGGCGAGCGGGGGTGCTGCGCCACCTGCACCTGCACGACGCCATGCAGCGCCGGTACGCCTCGACCAGCGTGGGCGAGGTCAAGGAGCAGATGAAGGCGGCCGGTTACTCCACCGAGCTGGTGATCGCCACCGTGCGCGGGCTGCGCAAGCTGGTCCGCAAGCTGGATTGGCGGCCGCCGAAGACCCACTGGGCGGAGTACCGGCAGACCTGCAGCTACTCCGAGCGTGACCGCGAGGCCAAGTTGGCTTTTGTCGAAGCGGCGCTGGGCCAGGCCGCCGCCGGGGGTGGCGAGCTGGGCCTGGTGCTGGATCTGGGCGCCAACGACGGCGCGTTTTCGCGACTGGCCGCCCGGCAGGCGCGGCAGGTGGTGGCGGTGGAGGGTGACCACGCGGTCACCGACGCGCTGTACCGCTCCCTGCGCGAGGCGCCGGACGGGCCCGACCGCCGGGTGCTGCCGCTGGTGATGGATCTGGCGAACCCCTCGCCCGGCAACGGCTGGCGCGGAGTGGAGCGCGCCTCGTTCGCCCGCCGGGCCGACGCTGACGTGGTGCTCGCGCTGGCCCTCGTCCACCACCTCGCGATCGGCCGCAACGTGCCGCTGCCCGAGGTGATCGACAACCTGGCCGAGCTGGGCCGGTGGCTGGTGGTGGAGTTCGTGGAGCCGGAGGACCCGATGGCCCGGCGGCTGCTCGCCAACAAGCCACCCGGCATGTTCGGCGACTACCGGCGTGAGGTGTTCGAGAAGCTGCTGGCGGAGCGGTTCACGATCGTCCGCCGGGAGGAGCTGCCCTCCCAGACCCGCACCCTGTACGTGGGGGCGCCGCGTGGCTGACGAGTCGGAGCCGCGCCCGGGTGCGGCTGCGGCGGCGCACGCGGGGGGCTCCGGCAGTGCCGTGTCGCAGGCGGCCCCCGCCGGGTCCGAGGAGCCCACCGGGCCGGAGCGCCGGTCCGCCCCGGCCCGGCTCTCCGAACGGTGGGCCTTCGTGGAGATCTTCGCCCTCTGCGGGTTCGTGGTGGTGCAGCCACTGCTGAACATCATCGGCGGCAGCCCCGACTTCTTCATCTTCCATGGGGTCACCCCGGCCGAGGTGGCGCTGCTGGTGCTGGTCTTCTGCACGGTGCCGCCGGTGGGGTTGTGGGGGCTGGGGGCGCTGACCCGGCTGATCGGGCCCCGCACCCGGTGGGCGACCCACCTGGCCACGGTGGGCCTGCTGGTGGCGATGTTCGCGGTGGAGTTGGGTAAACAGCTCACGCCCGTTCGGGGGGTGCTGCTCGCCGTCCTGGCGCTGCTGATCGGCGGCGTGCTCACGGTCGGGTTCGCCCGCTACGCGGCCGGGCGCCACCTGGTGCGGTTCGCGGCGGTCGGGCCGCTGGTCTTCACGCTGCTCTTCACGTTCGCGTCTCCCGCGTCGGCGATGATCCTCCCGGGCGAGCGCCCGGGCGCCGGCGTCGAGGCCCGGGAGGTGGGTCCGCACCCGCCGATCGTCATGATCATCCTGGACGAGCTGGCCCTGCTGTCGCTGCTCGACGCCGACGGGGAGGTGGACGCCGAGCGGTTCCCCCACATCGCCCGGCTCGCCGGTGACTCCACCTGGTGGCGCAATGCCAGCACCGTCGCGGGCTGGACGCCGTACGCGCTACCGGCGATGCTCACCGGCCGGATGCCGGCCGAGCACGTCGCCCCGCACTACGCGCTGTACCCGGACAACCTGTTCACGCTGCTGGGGCCCTACTACCAGATCTACGCCAGTGAGAGCATCGCGCAGCTCTGCCCGCCCTGGTACTGCGGCACCCGGGCGGAGGCGGCCCAGGGCGGCCTGCCGGTGGCGTTGAGCGAGAGCGCCCAGTTGCTGGCGGAGCTGGTGTCGCCGGTCGATCCGGCCCGCGACCCGTACGACGACTTCGCCGAGCCGACCGTGGCCGAGCGGCTCGGGCAGGCCGAAGCGGCCCGCAACGACCGGCCCGAATTCCGGTTCCGGCAGGCGCTGGCGGCCAGCCAGCCGGTGCGGTTCCACGAGTTCATGAGCCGGCTGGCGCAGGAGGCTGAGCCGGGGGAGGGGGTCCCCGGCGCGGAGGAGGGGGCCGCCGCCAAGCCGGCGCTGCACTTCCTGCACCTGCTGCTGCCACACACCCCCTGGACCTACCTGCCGGACGGGATGCGGTACCAGAACCTGCGCGGCGTGCCGGTGGACGGGCCGTGGTGGGGAAGGCTGGCGCTGCAGCGCCACCTGGCGCAACTGCAGTACGCCGACGCGCTGATCGGCGAGACCCTGGGGTTGCTGGAGCGGACCGGCCGCTACGACGACGCGCTGATCATCCTCACCGCCGACCACGGGGTGGCGCTGACCCCGGGCCCGCCGGACGGCTCCTGGGTAGCGGGACAGCGGGAACTCGGCCGGGACAACTTGGGCGCGGAAGAGGTCGCCTGGGTGCCGCTCTTCATCAAGGAGCCGGGCCAGACCGAGGGCGTGGTGGACGAGCGCAACTGGCAGCACGTCGACCTGTTGCCCACCGTGGCCGACTACGCCGGGGTGGAGGTGCCGTGGGAGGTGGACGGCATCTCCTGGCTACGGCAGGAGCGCACCAGCACCGACAAGCCCTTCGTCAGCGAGCTGGACGACGTGCGGGTGCTGGACGGGCCGGTGTACTACCAGCGGATCATGGCCGATCCGATGGCGATCCCGCCCGTGCTGGAACCGCCGCTACCTGAGCTGGTGGGCACCCCGGTCGAGGCGCACCCCCGCGGGCCGCGGGCGGGCTGGGTGGAGGTGGACAACGCCGACGCGTTCCAGGAGGTCGATCTGGACAGCGGCGTGGTGCCGGCGCTGGTGCACGGCACCCTCGCGTCGTCGGTGCCCGGCGGTACCCCGCTGGCGATCGCGGTCAACGGGACGATCGGCGCGGTGGTCCCGGTGGTCGCGGAGGGGGCCGACCGCCGGTTCGGCGCGTTGATCGAGGATACGTCGCTGTTCGTCCCGGGCGAGAACCGGCTGGAGCTGTTCGTGGTGACGGACGGCGCCACCCTGCAGCAGCTCGGCTGAGACCGGCGAGTCCGGCACCCGGGTTCACTTTCGTACGATCACCCCGTAGGGTAGGCATGGGAGCGCTTCCAGGCCATGTCGGGTGGAAGGAAAAGGGCGATGCTTCGTGTCTCGAATCCTTTGGAAGGAGTCACCCTGACATGCGCAGGAAATCCGCGCTCTTCGCGGCTACTGCCGCGGCAGCGGCCGCGGTCCTGGGTGCCGGCCTGATGCAGGCCACCGCGCACGCCCAGGACTCCGCGTTCTGGGTCAACCCGGACACCCAGGCCGCCCGGTGGGTCGCCGCCAACCCGAACGACCCCCGTGCTGACCTGATCGACGACCGGATCGCCAAGGTCCCGGCCGGCACCTGGTTCACCCAGCACAACCCGTCCACCATCGCCAGCCAGGTGGACGCCGTGGTGGGCGCCGCCGCGGCGGCGGGCAAGATCCCGATCCTGGTGGTCTACAACGCGCCCAACCGTGACTGCGGTGGGCCGAGCGGTGGCGGTGCCCCCAACCACGCCGCGTACCGGTCCTGGATCGACCAGTTCGCGGCCGGGCTCGGCAACCGGCCGGCGTACATCGTGCTGGAGCCGGACGTGCTGCCGCTCATGACCAACTGCATGAGCCAGGCCGAGCAGGCCGAGACGCAGGCCTCCATGGCGTACGCCGGGCAGCGGCTGAAGGCGGCGTCGTCCCAGGCGCGGGTCTACATGGACATCGGCCACTCGCGGTGGCTCAACGCCGGGGACGCGGCCAACCGGTTGCTCGGCGCCCAGGTGAGGACGAGCGCGGACGGCATCTCGGTGAACGTGTCCAACTACAACTTCACCAGCGACGAGGTCGCGTTCGCCACCGCGGTGCTGAACGCCATCGGCGACCCCAACCTCGGCTTCGTGGTGGACACCAGCCGCAACGGCAACGGTCCGCTCGGGTCGGAGTGGTGTGACCCGCGCGGCCGGGCGCTCGGGCAGGAGCCCACGCTCAACACCGGCGTGGCGCGGGCACACGCGTACCTGTGGGTGAAGCTGCCGGGTGAGGCGGACGGCTGTGCCGCCGCCGCCGGGCAGTTCGTCCCGGACATCGCGTTCGAGTTGGCGAGCAACGCCGGCCCCCGGCCGACGACCCAGCCACCGACGACCCAGCCACCGACGACCCAGCCACCGACGACCCAGCCACCGACCACGCAGCCGCCGACCACGCAGCCGCCCACGACCCAGCCGCCGACGACCACGCCGCCGCCCGCCGGTGGCTGCCACGTGGCGGTCCAGCTGGACTCGTGGAACAACGGCTACGTGGCTCACCTGACCGTCACCAACAACGGTGCGGCGTGGAACGGCTGGACCCTGACCTACAACGCCGCCCCCGGGACCCAGCACGTGAACGGGTGGAACGGCGTGTGGAGCCAGTCCGGCAACACGTTCACGGTCGTGAACGAGGGGTGGAACGCCACGGTCGGCACCGGCCAGTCGGTGATGCCCGGTCACCAGGCGAGCCACACCGGTAACGTCTCGCTGACCAACTTCGCGGTCAACGGCGTCGCCTGCACGTCGTCCTGACGACGCGTGGTGGGTGGGCGCGCCGCGCCCACCCACCACATTCGCCGTCACCGCGGTCGCCCGGGCGGGGACGGACACCGTGTCCGCTCGTCCGTGGTGTTCGTGAGCGGGAAGCGGTACGGTTTGGTACGCATCGCGTCGCGGACCACAAGGAAGTGCCTCCTCGACGTAGGCTTGAAGCGGCCGCACCGTCCCCGCTGATGCTCAACAAGGAGTCACCCTGTGACCGCCGGTCGTCTGCCCCGTGTGCTAGTCGACGCCACCAGTGTTCCGGCTGATCGCGGTGGCGTCGGGCGATACGTCGACGGCCTGCTCGATGCGCTGGCCGCCCGCGTGGCCCCAGAAGGTCAGACATCTGCTGACAATGCGTCCAGCCGGTTGGTGGTCGCCGCTCTGCGTACGGACGTGGAGCGCTACTCGCGACTGCTGCCGGGGGTGGAGGTGGTCGCCGCCCCGGCCGCGGTGGCGCACCGGCCGGCGAGACTGGCCTGGGAGCAGACCGGCCTGCCGCTGCTCGCCCAGCAGCTCGGGGCCCAGGTGCTGCACTCGCCGTACTACACCTGCCCGCTGCGGTCACCCTGTCCGGTCACGGTGACCGTACACGACGCCACGTTCTTCACCGAGCCGGAGCACTACGACAAGTCCCGGCGCACCTTCTTCCGCAGCGCGATCAAGACCTCGCTGCGCCGGGCGGCCCGCCTGATCGTGCCTAGCAAGGCCACCCGGGACGAGCTGATCCGGCTACTCGACGCCGACCCGACCCGCATCGACGTGGCGTACCACGGGGTCGACCACTCGGCGTTCCACCCGCCCAGCGAGGAGGAGAAGGCCCGGGTCCGGGCGAGGCTGGGGCTGGGCCGGCAGGAGTACATCGCCTTCCTGGGCGCCAAGGAGCCCCGCAAGAACGTCCCGAACCTGATCCGGGGTTGGGTGCTGGCGACGAAAGACCGCCCCGACCCGCCGGCGCTGGTGATCGCCGGTGGCCAGGGGCACGACGACGAGATCGACTCCGCGGTGGCGGAGGTGCCCAGCCACCTGCGCGTGCAGCGCCCGGGCTACCTGCGGTACGCAGACCTGCCCGGCTTCCTCGGCGGTGCCCTGATCGCCGCGTACCCCTCGTACGGTGAGGGTTTCGGGTTGCCAGTCCTGGAGGCGATGGCCTGCGGCACCCCGGTGCTCACCACGCCGCGGTTGTCGCTGCCGGAGGTGGGCGGCGACGCGGTCGCGTATACCGGCGAGACCGCGGAGCAGATCGCCGTCGACCTCGCCGCCCTGCTGGACGACGAGCCGCGCCGGATGACCCTGGCCAAGGCCGGCCTGGACCGCGCCAAGGAGTTCACCTGGGAGTCCAGCGCAGAGGTCCATCTGGCCGCCTGGGCGCGGGCTGCCGCCGGATGATCTGCGGGTGAGCGATGATGGGGCAGTGCTGCACGCAGTCATTCCCGCCGGCGGCAGCGGCACCAGGCTGTGGCCGCTGTCGCGTACGGATCACCCGAAGTTCCTCCTGCCGCTGACCGGCTCCACCGCCTCGCTGCTCCAGACCACGGTGGCGCGGCTGGCGCCGCTGGTGCCGCCGGAACGGACGATGATCGTGACCGGCGAACGGCACCGGGCGGCGGTAGCCGCGCAGCTTCCCGGGCTGCCGCCGGAGAACATCCTCGCCGAGCCTTCGCCCCGGGACTCGTGCGCGGCGATCGGGTTGGCCGCGGCCGTGATCGCCCGCCGCGATCCCGGCGCGATCATGGGCTCCTTCGCCGCCGACCACCTGGTACGGGACCTGGACCGGTTCACCCGGGCGGTGCGGGCGGCGGTCGCCGGCGCGGAACAGGGCTGGCTGATGACGATCGGCATGAAGCCGACCCACCCGGAGACCGGGTACGGCTACGTCCAGTGCGGGGAGCCGGTCGACGGCGGGCCGGTCCGCCGGGTACGCCGGTTCAAGGAGAAGCCGACCCGCCAGCTGGCGGAGGAGTTCGTCGCCTCCGGCGAGTACCTGTGGAACGCCAGCATGTTCCTGTGGCGGGTGGAGGTGTTCCTGTCGGAGCTCGCCCGGCAGCGACCCGCCCTGCACGCGGGGCTCATCCGGATCGCCGAGGCCTGGGACACGCCGGACCGCGCGGCGGTGCTGGCCGAGGTCTGGCCCGGGCTGGAGAAGATCGCGGTGGACTACGCGGTGATGGAGGGGGCCGCGGAGCAGGGCCGGGTGGCGACGGTTCCGGGCGACTTCGGCTGGACCGACATCGGCGACTTCCACAACCTCGGCGACCTGCTGCCGGCGGACGAATCCGGCAACGTGGTGCTCGCGCCGGGGGACGAGGAGGCCGAGCCGCTGGTACGCCTCGCCGACAGCCACGGCGTGGTGGCGGTCTCCGCCGGTGGCCGGCTGATATCGCTGCTGGGGCTGAAGGACGTGGTGGTGGTGGACACCCCCGACGCGCTGCTGGTCTGTGCCCGAGACCGGGCACAGGACGTGAAGCAGCTGGTGGACGACATGAAGACCCGCGGCGACGCGGACGTGCTCTGACCCGTATCGGCTGATCAACCCGGGCGGGTGGCGGGAGCGGGCGGGCGAAGGTGCGGGTGGCGCCTCACCCGGCCGCGGGGTGGACCGCGAGCACGACGGTGCCCGGCTCACCCGGCCGCGGGCTCGAGCCGAGCCCTTCAGCGGCGAGGGCCGCGCGCAGCCGGTGGACGTCCGCACCGAGGCGCACCAGGGCGTGCGGGTCGGCGGGGTCGGTGGCCGCGCAGGAGATCTCCACCGGGTCCCCGGCCGCCACGGTGAACCGGGCGGCCGCGACCGGGGCCACGGTATCCAGCGCGCGCCGGACCGCGGCGAGGTCGGCGGCGCCGGCCGGGCCGGGGGCGTCCGGCAGGGTGGCCGCCGCGCGCAGACCGGCCGCCCGGGCCTCGGCCGTGCCGAGCCGGAACATGTCCGAGGCGGCGTCGCGGACCAGCGTGGCGACCACGCCCGGGGCAACCGGGGCCGGTATGCCCGGTACGCCGCGCACCACCGCCACCGGCACCTGGTCCCGCTTGCCCTTGACCAGTTCGGCGGCGGCGGCGAGCTCGTCCACGAGCGCCATCTGGGTGAGGTACAGCGGGTTGCCGTACGGGTCGACCTCCCCCCGGTGGTCGCGGAGCGGGTGGATGCCGGCCGCGCCGAGCGCCACGTCCACCAACCCGTTGCGCCACGGCCGGCCCATGGTGTCCGAGATGATCACCGCGACCCGCCGCCCGTACCGGTCGGCCAGCGCCTCGCGCAGGGCGCGGGCCGAGGCGTCCGGGTCCTTCGGCAGCAGCGCCACCTGCGAACTATCGACATTGGACGCGTCAATGCCGGCGGCGGCGAGAACGAATCCGTGGTGGGTCTCGACGATCCGGGTCTGGCCGCGGCTCGCGACCGTGCGGGCGGTCTCGGCGGCGAGCAGTTCGGCGCGGGCCCGGTCCCGATCGGGGCCCGGTGGCGGCAACGCCACCAGCCGGCCCTCCGCCTTGGACACGATCTTGCTGGTCACGACGAGCACGTCGCCGTCGCGCAGCCACGGTGCCGCGCCGGCGATCAGCGCGGCCAGGTCCGCACCCGGCTCGACCTCGCCGATCCCCCGGACCGGCAGGATCTCCAACCTCGGCGTCTGCGCCATCACGCCTCCAGCGCGGCCGCCACCATCGCGGCGGTGGCCTGGTCGTCGGTCATCCACAGCGGCACCGGGCGGACCGCCACCCCGGCCACCTCGGCCCCGGCGTCGGCCGCGGCATCCACCAGCCAACGGTCCAGCAGCCCGCCGGTACGCCGGGCCCCGTAGAAGCTCCCCACCCCCGCCGCGGTGCACGGCACCCCGATCGCGGTCAGGCAGGCGTTGGCCATCCCGCGTACCGGTGCCCCGCCGATGATGGGCGAGACCCCGACCACCGGCCCGGCCGCGGCGCGCAGCGCCTCCCGGATGCCGGGTATGGCGAGGATCGGCGCGATCGAGACCACCGGGTTGCTCGGCGCCAGCAGCACCGCGTCGGCGCTGGTGAGGGCTTCGGTCACACCCGGGGCCGGCTTCGCCGAATCGGCTCCCTGGTAGACGAAGCCCCGCGCCGGCAGCGCGGCCCGGTACCGCACCCACCACTCCTGGAAGTGGATCTGGCGGGCTCTGGCTGCGCCGTCGCTCTGGTCGGTGCCGGTCTCTTCGGTTACGCCGGGATCGTCCTTCGTGACCACCACGTGGGTCTCCACCGGATCGTCGGTGGCCGGCAGGATCCGGACGCCGGGGCGCCAGCGGCGGCAGAGGCGGTCGGTCACCGCCGAGAGCGGTAGCCCGGCCTGCAGCAGGCCCGCGCGGGCCAGGTGGGTGGCGAGGTCACGGTCGCCCAACCCGAACCAGTCGGGCCCCACGCCGTACGCCTGCAGCTCCGCTTTGACCGTCCACGTCTCCTCCGCCCGCCCCCAGCCGCGTTCCCGGTCGGCGCCGCCGCCCAGCCCGTACATCACACTGTCCAGGTCGGGACAGATCCGCAGGCCGTGCAGGGTGATGTCGTCGCCGGTGTTGACGATCGCGGTGACCTCGCCGCCCTGCCCGGTGACGTGCTCCCGCACCCCGCGCAGGAATCGCGCACCGCCGACCCCGCCGGCCAGCACTGCCACCCGCATGGCGCCCGCCCTCCTCTGCCCGCAGCGTAAACGGGTCGGGTACTCCGTGGACCGCACCACCTATCCTCGTAGATGCCCGGGGCAGCGCGGATAGCGGGTGGGCGTTAGGGTGCGAGGCATGACGACCCCAAGCCCGAAGACCTTCCGCGAAGCCGTCGCGCCGGTGCGGGCGCTGGCCGCCTTCATGCTGCTGGGTGTGACGGCGTTCGCGCTCCTGCTGGCGCTGCTGAACCTGGTGCCGACCGACCGGGGCCGGTTCTTCAGCGCGAACTCGTACCTCCTCTACCTCGGGATGGCGCCCCCCGGATTCCTCACCCTGCTCACGATCGGCGCACCGGTGCTCGCGGTCCTGGTGGTGACCATCTCCGCCGATCCGCCGGCACCCGCCAAGCTGGTGACGCTGATCTCCATGATCATGCTGGCGTTCGTGGCCCTGTTCGGCTTCATCTTCGAGCTGGCGCTCGCCTTCATCGGCGTGATGAACGAGCTGACCTTCCTGGACGCGGTCCAGATCACGCTGCCGCACCTGGCCATGCTCGCGCTCGCGGTGCTCGGGCTCCTGGTCATCCTCAAGGTCTGGCAGGGGATGTTCCAGACGGCGAAGCCGGCGGCGCAGTCCTGGGGCGCCTACGGCTACCAGGCGCCGTACGGGCAGCAGGGGTACCAGCAGCAGTACGGGCAGCAGCCTGGTCAGCAGGCGGCGCAGCAGCCAGCGGCCCAGCAGCAGGCGGCGCAGCAGCAGGCCGCCCACCAGGCCGCGCAGCAGCAGGCCGCCCACCAGCAGTACGCCGCCCAGCAGCAGGCGGCGCAGCAGCAGTACGCCGCGCAGTACGGGCAGCAGTACGCGCAGCAGCCGGGCCAACAGCAGCCGGGCCAGTACGGGCAGGCCGGCGGCCAGCAGCCGTACGGGCAGCAGTACCAGGCGTACGGGCAGCAGCAGTACGGCCAGTCCGGGTACGGCCAGCAGTACGGGCAGGCGGCGTCCCCGGGTTCGCCGGCCGCCCCGCCCGGATCACCGGTGGCCGCCACCGGCTCGCCCGCGGGCTCGGCCGGCCAGGCCACCCCGCCGGCGGAGGCCGGGCAGGTCTACGGCCAGGAGCCGACCTCCCGCTACGATCCGGAGAATCCCCCCAGGCCGGACCCGGCCGCGGCGTCCGCCAGCTCGCCGGCGAGCGCGCCACCGGCCAGTCCGGACCCGGCGGCCGCCCAGCACACGCAGGTGGTGCCGCCCGGCATGGCGCCCTCGTCCCCACCTCAGGCCGGTCGGCAGGAGGACCCTGGAGACGAGCGCACCCAGCGGATCTGAGCCGGCTCGCCGGCCCGCCGCCGCCTTGCGGGGTGCGCGGCCCGGACGCCCGGGCGGTAGTCGCGGCGTGATCGCGGCGGGGGCCGGGGACGCTGCCCGAGGTCACCGCATACGCTGCGAGGATGACTGAGGCACGCAGGGAGCTACGAGGGTCGTCGGTGGTGGACGGGCCGGTGAGCGCGTCGGCACTGCGACGCGCCCTACGCCGTGCGACAGATGGCCGCACGCTGGACCAGGACGAGGCGGCGGTGCTGCTGGCGGCGCGGGGCGAGGCCCTGGTGGACCTGCTGGCGGTCGCCGGCCAGGTGCGCGACGCCGGGCTGCGGGCGGCGGACCGGCCGGGGGTGGTGACCTACTCCCGGAAGGTCTTCATCCCGCTGACCCGGCTGTGCCGGGACCGGTGCCACTACTGCACGTTCGCGACCGTGCCCGGCCGGGTCGCGGCGCCCTACCTGGAGCGTGACGAAGTGCTCGCGATCGCGCGGGCGGGCGCCGCGGCCGGGTGTAAGGAGGCGCTGTTCACCCTCGGCGACCGGCCGGAACTGCGCTGGCCGCAGGCGCGTACCTGGCTGGACCAGCGGGGTTTCCGGTCCACACTGGACTACCTGCGGGCGTGCGCGGTGGCGGTGCTGGAGGAGACCGGGCTGCTGCCGCACCTCAATCCCGGCGTACTGTCCTGGGAGGAGCTGCAGCGGCTACGGCCGGTGGCGCCCAGCATGGGCATGATGCTGGAGACCACCTCGCACCGGCTCTTCGCCGAACCGGGCAACTGCCATTACGGCTCGCCCGACAAGGAGCCGGCGGTGCGGCTGCGGGTGCTCGAAGATGCCGGTCGGGTCGGGGTACCGTTCACCACCGGCATCCTGGTCGGGATCGGGGAGACCCGCGCCGAGCGGGCCGAGTCGTTGTTCGCCATCCGCAAGGTCGCCCAGACGTACGGTCACATCCAGGAAGTGATCGTGCAGAACTTCCGCGCCAAGCCGGACACCGCGATGCGGCGGATGCCCGACGCCGACCTCGCGGAGCTCGCGGCCACGGTGGCGGTGGCCCGGTTGGTGCTCGGTCCCCGGGCCCGGCTGCAGGCCCCGCCGAACCTGATCGGCGACGAGTACGACCTGCTGCTGCGGGCCGGTATCGACGACTGGGGCGGCGTCTCGCCGGTGACCCCCGACCACGTGAACCCGGAGCGCCCGTGGCCGCTGATCGAAGAGTTGGCCCAGCGCTCCGCCGCCGCCGGGTTCACGCTGCGGGAGCGGCTCACGATCTACCCGCCGTACGTGCGGGCCGCCGAGCAGTGGCTGGACCCCCGGCTCGCCGGGCATGTGGCCGCGCTAGCGGACCCGGCCACCGGACTCGCCGACGAGTCCGCCCGGCCGGTCGGCCGGCCCTGGCAGGAGCCGGACGCGATGCCGACCGGCGGCCGGGTCGACCTGCACGCGACCATCGACACCACCGGCCGCACCGGGGACCGGCGCGGTGACTTCCACAGCGTCTACGGCGACTGGTCGGTCCTGGCCGCCGACACCGAAAAGATCACGACGTCGGGCACCGGGTCTCGCGCCGATCGACCTCGGGTCACGATCGATGGGGAGGTGCGGGCGGCGTTGCGGCTAGCCGCGGACGACCCGGCGGCGTTGCTGCTTCCGCGGCACGAAGCCGCCGCCCTGGCGCTGTTCCAGGCCGACGGCCCGGCCCTGGACGAGCTGTGCGCGCTCGCCGACGAGGTCCGGGCCGCGGCCGTGGGCGACGACGTGACGTACGTGGTCAATCGCAACATCAACTTCACCAACGTCTGCTACGTCGGGTGCCGGTTCTGCGCGTTCGCACAGCGGGAGCGGGACGCGGACGCGTACCGGCTCTCCGTGGCGGAGGTGGCGCAGCGCGCGGCCGAGGCCTGGCGTGCCGGCGCGACCGAGGTCTGCCTCCAGGGCGGCATCGACCCCAAGCTCCCGGTCAGCGGGTACGCCGAGATCGTGCGCGCGATCAAGGCGGAGGTACCCGGCATCCACGTCCACGCGTTCTCGCCTATGGAGATCGCCACCGGGGCGGCCCGCGCGGGCATGCCGATCCGGGAGTGGCTGCAGGAGCTGCGCGACGCGGGCCTGGACACCATCCCCGGCACCGCGGCGGAGATCCTCGACGACGAGGTGCGTTGGGTACTCACCAAGGGCAAGCTGCCGACCGCCACCTGGGTGGAGGTGGTGACCACCGCCCATGAGCTGGGGTTGCGCTCCAGCTCCACCATGATGTACGGCCACGTGGACCACCCGCGCCACTGGCTGGGCCACTTCCGGGTACTGGCGGAGGTGCAGGACCGCACCGGCGGGTTTACCGAGTTCGTGGCCCTGCCGTTCGTGCACACCAACGCCCCGATCTACCTCGCCGGGATCGCCCGGCCCGGGCCCACCTGGCGGGAGAACCGGGCGGTGCACGCGATGGCGAGGTTGCTGTTGCACGGGCGCATCGACCACATCCAGTGCTCCTGGGTCAAGCTGGGGGACGCCGGCACCGTGGAGATGCTCCGCAGCGGGTGCGACGACCTCGGCGGCACCTTGATGGAGGAGACCATCTCGCGGATGGCCGGCGCCGACCACGGCTCGGCCCGGACCGTGGCCGAGCTGGAGCGGCTGGCGGCCGCCGCCGGACGGCCGGCCCGGCAGCGCACCACCACCTACGGCGCGGTGGCGGCCGCCGCGCGGTAGGTGGTGGTGCGCCGACCGTGCCGCCGGATACCGGTAACCCGCCGGATAAAACGCCCAGGAGCGTTACCCCGACCGACCCTGACCGATAGGGCAGGTGCGGGCGTCACACGGGGAGTCGGCCGGGACTCCTCATCCGGGTGGGCCTATTTATCAGGTTCCGCTTGACGACGCACGCATGACACGCGTGTAATTTCAGTGGGGTCGTTCGCTGGGGGTGTGCGAACCGCCCTCGAGGGGACGAAGGTAACGCCTTCCGCGTGGGGGGGTTGCGCTGGCGAGTCGGCCGGTGCGTCAGAAGGAGGCACACACGTATGGATGGCCGCGTAGTCGGGGCCGGACTGGACCTGCTGGGCAACGCGCCGGAGTGGCAGGAGCGGGCATTGTGCGCGCAGACTGACCCGGAGGCGTTCTTCCCGGAGAAGGGGGGGTCCACCCGGGAGGCGAAGCGGATCTGCAACCGGTGCGAGGTGCGGGCAGAGTGCCTGGAGTACGCGCTCTGCCACGATGAACGGTTCGGCATCTGGGGCGGTCTCTCCGAGCGGGAGCGGCGCCGGCTCAAGCGGCGGGTGGCCGCCTGACCGGCGCGCGGCCCGCCTGGCTCAGGAGCCGATGAGGTCGTCCGGGTCGACGCCGAGGAGGTTCGCGACCTGCTCCACGATCACGTCGTGGACCAGGTCCGCGAGCCGGTCCCGGTGGTGGTCGGCGCGAAGCTCCAGCGGGCGGCGGTAGAGGACGATCCGGGGCGGGACACCGTGCCGGCCGGGCCGGCCCGGTAGCAGGCGGGCCAGTGGCACTCGCCGGTCCTCCAGCACGTCCGACTCGTAGCCGGCCAGCTCGTCCGGGACGTCCTCGACCGCGAACTCGACCCCGGCGAGTTCCTTGGCGTACGTGCGCTCCAGGCCCTCCACCGCGTCCAGTACCAGGTCGTCGAAGAACTCGGCCCGGGTGCGCGCGGCCGGCGCGGTCGCCGGGATCAGGCGACCGCGCAGGCCGCGGCCCCTCCGGTCCCGGCCGGTGCGGCGCGCCCGGCGCCCGGCGGCGCGCCGCCCGGGCACCGGGCGGCCACCGGGCTGCTCATGGTGGGTCACCGTCACCACCTCAGCGTAGACGTCTTCTGGCCGGGCGCGAACCAGCCCGTGGACGCGCCCACCCGTGTGCCTCACCAGATCGGGTCACGCGATCCGGTACCGTGCCGCCGTGAGGTCATCACGGTGCTGCACGCGTAACAACTGCCGGCAACCGGCCGTTGCCACTTTGACGTACGTCTACGCCACCTCCACCGCGGTGGTCGGCCCGCTCGCGGGCTCGGTCGAACCCCACGCCTACGACCTGTGTGAAGCGCACGCCCGAGGCTTGACCGCCCCGCGTGGCTGGGAGCTGGTCCGGCACGACGTCGACCTGCGGCCGCCGCCACCGGTGGACGATCTGCTCGCCCTCGCGGACGCGGTACGCGAGCCGGCCGTCACCACCGGGGTACGGCCGCGTCCCGGCTCGGCCCGGCGCGGCGGGGCCAGCGGCCGGCGCCACCACCTGCGGGTGGTCCGGTCCCGCTGACCCCGGGTGGCGCGCCACCGCCTTCGGCGGGTACAACCGGACTTCGGTGTTCAGAGGAGACGAGGATGCAGAAGGAGCCGATGCGTGCCCCGCGCCGGGCGGTGTTGACCGGAGTCGCGGGAGTCGCCGGGGTGTCAGTGGTCGGGGCCGGAGCGGCGGGGGTACTCGCCGGTTGCCAGGCGTCCGAGACGCCGGTGGGCGGCCGGGACCGTCGCGATGATGGTGGCGCCGCGCCCGCCGGCGACGGCGAGCGGGCGGATGCGGCCGGTGCGCCGGTGGCGAGTACCGCGGATGTGGCGGTGGGTGGCGGCCTGATCCTGCCCGACCAGGACCTGGTGGTCACGCAGCCCACGGAGGGTGAGTTCAAAGGGTTCCGTGCCACCTGTACGCATCTGGGCTGCAAGGTGGAGAGCATCAGCGACGGCAAGATCATCTGCCCGTGCCACAACAGCGAGTTCTCGATCGTGGATGGCTCGGTGGTTCGCGCGGCTGACGGGCTCACCCCCGACCAGCAGGACCCCCTGCCCGCGGCCCCGATCGCGGTCGAGGGCGAGGACATCCTCCTCGCCTGACCGCGCCCTCGGGCCGGTGGGCGACCCGCGGTCGACTGGAATCCCGTACCTCGTCGAGTCGGGCTCGGCGGATCGGTAGGCTTCGGGCGTGACCGATCACGTCGACTCGCTGGACCGCATCATCAAGGCGTACGACATCCGGGGCGTGGTCCCCGATGAGCTGCACGACGACGTGGCCCGGGCGTTGGGCACCGCGTTCGTGTTGATGCTCCGCGAAGGTAGAGACGCCGCCGGCACGGTGGTGGTCGCCCGGGACATGCGGGAGTCCTCGCCCGGGTTGGCGGCCGCGTTCGCCGAGGGCGTCCAGGCGGGCGGCGCCGGGGTGATCGACGTCGGTCTCGGTTCCACGGACCTGCTGTACTTCGCCTCCGGCAGCCTGGACCTGCCCGGGGCGATGTTCACCGCCAGCCACAACCCGGCCGAGTACAACGGGGTGAAGCTCTGCCGCGCCGGGGCCCGGCCGATCGGCCAGGACAGCGGGCTGGCCCGCATGCGTGACCTGGCCCGCTCGCTGCTCGACGGCAGCCTGCGCATCTCCACCCCGGACGGCGACCGCGGCGGCGTGGTGCACCGGGACGTACTCGCCGACTACGCCGCCCACCTGCGGTTGCTGGTGGATCTGCGGGGGATCCGGCCGTTGACGGTGGTAGTGGACGCCGGCAACGGGATGGCCGGGCACACCGTCCCAGCCGTGCTGGGCGACGCGGTGCTGGACCCGTTGCCGTTGCGGATCGTGCCGCTCTACTTCGAGCTGGACGGCTCCTTCCCCAACCACGAGGCAAACCCGCTGGTGCCGGAGAACCTGCGCGACCTGCAGGCCGCGGTCCGCGACCACGGCGCGGACCTGGGGCTCGCCTTCGACGGCGACGCGGACCGGTGCTTCGTGGTGGACGAGCGGGGGGAGCCGGTCTCCCCGTCCGCGATCACCGCGCTGGTGGCCGTACGCGAGCTGGCCAGGCACCCCGGCGCCACGATCATCCACAACCTCATCACCTCCGCGGCGGTGCCCGAGATCGTGGCCGAGCACGGCGGTACCCCGGTACGGTCGCGGGTGGGGCACTCGTTCATCAAGGAGCAGATGGCCGCCACCGGCGCGGTCTTCGGCGGGGAACACTCGGCGCACTACTACTTCAAGGACTTCTGGTATGCCGACACCGGCATGCTCGCGGCCATGCACGTGCTCGCCGCGCTGGGCGAGCAGACGGCGCCGCTGTCGGAGCTGTCCGCCCGGTTCGAGCGGTATGTCGCCTCGGGGGAGATCAACTCTCGGGTAGCCGACCAGCGGGCGGCGAGCAAGCGGGTGGAGGATGCGTACGCCGGCGCCGACCTGGACCACACCGACGGGTTGACGGTGCGGTTCGACGACGGCGCCTGGTTCAACCTACGGCCCTCCAATACCGAGCCGCTGCTACGACTCAACGTGGAGGCTCCCACCCGGGAGCGGATGGCTGCCCTGCGGGACGAGGTGCTGGGCCTGATCTCCGCCCCGGCTGGCTCATCCGGCTCATCTGGATCGTCCGAGTCGTCTGGTTAATCCGGTTCGTTGGCGTCCTGTTCGGGCAGTGCTCACGTGCTCGTGCCACCTGCCGGGGCTTTGCTCACGGGCCACCGGCCGGGTGGTGCTCACGCGTCACGGGCCGGCGACCAGCCGCGGGCGGGTGGCGCCGGCGACTAGCGACAGGTGGTGCCGGTGACTACCGATCTGCACGAGCGCAACCGCGCTGCACGAAGCATCGTGCAACCCTGCTGGCCGCGCCGACGCGCTCAGCCGGGCTGCTCGCCGACGCGCTCAGCAGGGCTCCCCTGCTGAGCCTTGAGCCCCAGGAGGGCTCCCCTGCTGCGGCTTGAGCTCTCCAGCCGGGCGCCCTGTTGCGGTTTGAGCCTCTGCAGGGCCCCCCTGTTGAAGCCCATGCGTCAGGAGGGCTCCTCTGTTGCGGCTTGAGCGCTAGGAGGGCTCCCCTGCTGTGGCTTGAGCCCTAGGAGGGGTCCCCTGCTGTGGCTTGAGCCCTAGGAGGGGTCCCCTGTTGAGGCGCGAGCTCCGGGCGTTGGCTCGGGTGGAGGCTGGGGCTGCGGGAAGGCTGCTGACCGCGCGCAGTACCTGCGAGTTTGGCGGTGCACAGTCACTCGAGCAGTCCAGTAGCGGCCGGAGCAGCGTTGCCTAGTTTGTCGGGCAGAGGCTTGATACGTCGGGCAGAGGTCCAGTGTCTCGGGCAGAGTCGTAGTACCGGTACCGTCCTCCCCGCCGCCCGGTTCACTCGCCGGCCAGATCACTCGCTGGCCCGGATCACTCGCCCGAGCCGGCTTGCCCGCCCAGACCAGCGGGCCGAGACCAGCGGGCCCAGACCACTTGCCGGGCCCAGACCGCTGCCGGCCCCAGGCCACTTGCCCGGTTCCGCGCGGCGACCGTCGAGCCGGCCGCCGCGCGGACGCCTAACGTCGCGGGCGCCTAAACGTCGCAGGGCGCCTAACGTCACGGGGCGCTAACGTCTCAGTTGAGATCCGGGATCTCGATGTCGGGGATTTCGATGTCCGGCGGCGCGAGCGGGTCGTCCAAGCCGGGCAGGGACGGTGCCGTCGGCGGCTCCAAGCCCGGGCCCATGGCGGTGGTGTCGATCAGCCAGTCGCGCCCTTCCTTGCGCAGCGCGATGTCCACATCCATCGGGCCCATCAGAGAATCGTCGATGAGGCCCCCGGTGGGGTTGATCGTGGCGGCCACCACCGCGGTGTCACTCCCCTCGGAGACCAACCGGGTCCCGAGGAGCTGGACCGGCACGCCGCTCATTCCCAGCTCCGCCATCCCCTGCTCGCACTCGGAGATGGCCTGGGCGCGGCTGGTGGCACCGCCCTGGCGCCAGCTCTCCTCCGTGACCAGCTCGATCATCTTCGCGCAGTCTCCCCGCTGGGCCGCGGCGAAGTAGTCCTCCACCACCTCGGTCGGGTCGCTGCCGCCGAACACGCCGGAGAAGTACGCCAAGAGTCCAGCCCCGCCGCACAGGACCACCAGGACGATCACGACCGCGAGCACGATGCCGACCCCCTTGCCCCCGCTCTTCTTGGCGGGGGGCCGCGGGTACCCGGGCTGGCCGGGCCAGCCGGGCTGTCCACCGGGGTAGGCGTATTGGCCCTGGGAGTACTGCGGCGGATGCCCACCGCCCGGAGTCGCTCCTGGCGGCGGTTGTTGTCCCCAGCCGGGCTGTTGGCCCCATCCTGGTTGCTGCCCCCAGCCGGGTTGTTGCCCCCAACCTGGCTGTGGTTGGTGCCAGGATGGCTGCTGTGGGGGTGGCGGCTGCCCCATGGTTACGTGCCTTTCCAACGGAGGCGGTATGAGAGGATCGGGTGCAGCTTAACCGTCTGCCGCCAAAATCGGGACAGGAGGAGTTCGTGGCCAGCTTGGATGCGGAACTACTCGAGATCCTGGCCTGTCCGGACACTCACCACGCCCGGTTGGACTACGACCCGCCGGCCGAGACATTGACCTGCACCGAGTGTGGGCGGGTGTTTCCGGTCCGCGACGGCATTCCCGTGCTGCTGCTGGACGAAGCGACCGTCCCGGACCAAGGGTGAGCGAGTCGGGCGGGCCCGCGGGCGAGCGGGAAGAACTACGCGGTCTCCGGCACGCCGACGAGGCCAGGCTGGACGATCCAGAGGCGATCGCGGCCGGGGATCCCGGTGGCATGCTGCGCGCGATCGCCTCGGCCGGGCCGCAGATCCGGGAGTCGATGCAGTTGGTCGCCGAGACCAACCTGGCCGATCTCGGGGAGGAAGGCCGGCCCCGGTCGGTGGTGGTGGCCGGGGTGGGCACGGCCGCGCGTACCGCCGACGTGCTCGCCACGGTGGCCGGTCCGCGGTGTCCGGTGCCGGTGCTGGCTCACCGCAGCCCGGGGGTGCCGGGTTGGGTCGGTGCCGCCGACGTGGTGATCGCGGTCTCCGCCAGCGGGCACAGCCCAGAGGCGCTGGCCGCGGCCGAGGCCGCGGCGCGGCGCGGGGCCCGATTGGTGGCGGTGGGCGCGCCAGACTCCCCGCTGTCGTCGGTGGCGGAGCGGGCCCGGGCGCCGTTCGTGCCGGTGCCGCGTCGGGCGCCGGCCCGGGCGAGCCTGTGGGCACTCACGGTGCCGGTGCTACTCGCCGGGCGGGCCCTGAACATGGTCAAGGTCACCGAGGCGGATCTGGTCGAGACCGCCAGCCGGCTGGACAGCGACGCGGAGGCGTGCCGGGAGTCGGCCGAGTCGTTCGTGAACCCGGCCAAGTCGCTGGCGCTGGACCTGGCCGGGTGCATCCCGGTGATCTGGGGCTCCTCACCCCTGGCCACGGTGGCCGCCGGCCGGTTCGCCGACATGCTCTCCACCAACGCCCGGTACCCGGTGGTCGCCGGCAGCCTGGGCGAGGTCGGCCGGGGCCGGGTAGGCCTGCTGGACGGCGTCTTCGGCGGCATCGCCGAACAGGAGCGGGACATCTTCGCCGATCCTGAGACCGCCGGTGAGGGGCCGACCCGGCTGCACCTGGTGTTGCTGCGCGACGGCGGGCTGACCGGCGAGGACGAGCAGGCAGGGGAGCCGCCGGCGGTGGAGGAGCGGCGCGCCGACGCGGTGGCGGCACTGGCCCGCCGCCGCGGCGTACGGGTGACGGTGCTGACCGCCGAAGGCGGCTCCGCCCTGGAGCGGCTGGCGTCGCTGGTGGCCGTGCCGGACTTCGCCTCGGTGTACCTGGCGCTCGCGCACGGTATCGACCCGCGGGTGGTGCCCGCCGTCAGCGAGCTGAAATCCGCGCTGACCCCCTGATCTGTGTCCCCGCCGCCGGACCCGCCAGACCCGCCGGACCCGCCAGACCCGCTGGACCCGCCAGACCCGCCTACCAGCGGCCGCTCCGCATAGTTGAGCATGTCCGGGGGACCCCTCGAGGAGCGTCTGCAGCGCCGCAGCCGTGACCCGTCGCGGAGGGTGAACCGTCGCGGCCGGTGACCGGTCCCGGGCGGTGAGTCGTCCCCGACGGTGAGTCGTCACGGAGGAGAAGATGGAGCGGTTGCGCAATCCGGTGCGGGGGTACGCGTGGGGCTCTCGGACGGTGATCGCTGAGTTGCAGGGGCGGCCGGTGCCGAGCCCGGGCCCCGAGGCGGAGTTGTGGATCGGGGCCCACCCGTCCGACCCGTCCGTGCTGGACGCGTCCGGAGTCCCGTTGAACGAGGCGATCGCCGCCGAGCCCGGGCGGGTCCTGGGCGAACGCGTACACTCCCAGTTCGGCGCCCGCCTGCCGTACCTGCTGAAGCTGCTCGCGGCGGACGCCCCGCTGTCCCTGCAGGCCCACCCGGACTCGGCGCAGGCCGCCGCCGGGTACGCCGCGGAGGAGGCGGCCGGGGTCCCTCCAGACGCCCCGCACCGCCGCTACGTGGACCCGTACCACAAACCCGAGCTGCTGGTGGCGGTGAGCGAGTTCCGGGCGCTCTGCGGGTTCCGGGAGCCGGCCGCCTCGGCCGAGCTACTCGCCGGGCTGGGGGTGCCCGCGCTCGCCCCGGCGGTCTCCGCGCTCACCGCGGGCGACCTGGCCGGCGCGGTCCGGTGGCTGCTGGGCGTGCCGGAACCGGCGGCGCTGGTGGCCGAGGTGGTAGCGGCGGCCTCGCGGGCGGGCGTGGCCTACGCGCTCGTGGGTGAGCTGGCCACGAAGTATCCGAAGGACGTGGGCGTGGTGCTGGCGCTACTGCTCAACCATCTCACGCTCGCCCCCGGCGAGGCGATCTTCATGCCGGCCGGGAACCTGCACGCCTACCTGCGTGGGACCGGGGTCGAGCTGATGGCGGCGAGTGACAACGTGCTGCGCGGCGGGTTGACCCCCAAGTACGTGGACGTGCCGGAGCTGCTTCGGGTACTCCGGTTCGAGCCGCTGGCCGACCCGGTGATGACCCCGGTGGCCACGGGGCGGGGGGTGGTGAGCTGGCCGGTGCCGGTGGCCGAGTTCGCGCTGCACCGGGTGCGGCCTGAGGGCTCCGATCCGGTGGAGCTGGAGGTGACCGGGCCGCGTACCGTGCTCTGCCTCGGCGGCGAGATCTATGCTGACGACGGTGTGGCCGGGGTCACGCTGCGGTCTGGTCAGGCGGCGATCGCGGAGGGCGGCGCCGGACAGCTGAGGTTCGCGGGTACCGGCGAGGCGTACGTGGCCTCAGTGCCGGCCTAGCGCGCCGCGCCGATCCAGCCCCGGACGACACATCCCATACTTTTTCACGAAAAGCCTTGACTTTGGCTACGCGCCGTGTAGCGTGACAACTACGCAGCGTTACTCGATGTCCGAGCTACGCGCGGGGGTACCAAACCGGGGGGAGTACGGGGCGGATGGCCGGGAGGCCACCCGCCCCGTACATTACTCGTTACTAAGAGTAATTTCCCCATCCGGGGGTTGTTGTTAGCGCAGGTGGCGCAGGTAGGTAGGCGGACCACGCGGGCGGGCAGGCGGCCGGACACGTCGCCGGAGCGTGACCACCCCCTTGGTTATGGTGGGGAAGGACCCGACGCGGCAGTGACGCCACGCGATCTGCGACCCGATTGGAGATTCACCATATGAGTAGCGCCTCGTCCCGGAACGCGCCCGACTTCAAGGTCGCCGACCTGTCCCTGGCCGCCTTTGGTCGCAAGGAGATCCAGCTCGCCGAGCACGAGATGCCCGGCCTGATGGCTACCAGGGCCGAGTTCGCTGAACGGCAGCCGCTGCGGGGAGCGCGGATCACCGGGTCGCTGCACATGACCATCCAGACCGCGGTGCTGATCGAGACCCTGGTGGCGCTGGGCGCGCAGGTACGCTGGGCGTCCTGCAACATCTTCTCCACTCAGGACCATGCTGCGGCCGCGGTCGTGGTGGGTCCGGAGGGGACGCCGGAGAAGCCGGCCGGGGTGCCGGTGTTCGCCTGGAAGGGCGAGACCCTCACCGAATACTGGTGGTGCACCGAGCAGGCGCTGCGCTGGCCGGACGGTGGCGGGCCCAACATGATCCTGGATGACGGCGGGGACGCCACCCTCTTGGTCCACAAGGGCGCGGAGTTCGAGCAGGCCGGGGCGGTGCCGCCGGTGGAGAGCGCCGACTCCGAGGAGTACGCGGTCGTGCTGGAGCTGCTGCACCGGTCGCTGGCCGAGGACGCGCAGCGGTGGACCCGGATCGCCGACGGCATCCGGGGCGTCACCGAGGAGACCACCACCGGGGTGCACCGGCTCTACGAGATGAGCCGGAACGGCACCCTGCGGTTCCCGGCGATCAACGTCAACGACTCGGTGACCAAGTCCAAGTTCGACAACAAGTACGGCTGCCGCCACTCGCTGGTGGACGGGATCAACCGCGCCACCGACGTGCTGATCGGCGGCAAGGTGGCGGTGGTCTGCGGCTACGGCGACGTGGGCAAGGGCTGCGCGGAGTCGCTGCGCGGCCAGGGGGCGCGGGTGGTGGTCACGGAGGTGGACCCGATCTGCGCGCTGCAGGCGGCGATGGACGGCTACCAGGTCACCACCCTGGAAGACGTCGTGAGCACCGCCGACATCTTCATCACCGCCACCGGGTGCAAGGACGTGATCACCGCCGAGCACATGGCCGCGATGAAGCACCAGGCGATCGTGGGCAACATCGGCCACTTCGACAACGAGATCGACATGGCCGGGCTCGCCAAGATCGACGGCATCCGCAAGGTGAACATCAAGCCGCAGGTCGACGAGTGGGTCTTCCCGGACGGCCACTCGATCATCGTGCTCTCCGAAGGCCGGCTGCTGAACCTCGGCAACGCCACCGGCCACCCGAGCTTCGTGATGTCGAACTCGTTCACCAACCAGGTGCTGGCCCAGATCGAACTCTTCGGCAACCCCGACGCGTACCCGCTGGGGGTGCACACCCTGCCTAAGCACCTGGACGAGAAGGTGGCGCGGCTGCACCTGGGGGCGCTGGGCGTGAAGCTGACCGAGCTGACCAAGGAGCAGGCCGACTACCTCGGGGTGCCGGTGGAGGGCCCCTACAAGGCCGACCACTACCGCTACTGATCCTCGCCTACCGGTACGGAGCGCGAAGCACTCCGCGAAACCGGCGCGGGCGCGCCGGGCGGTGGTGCGGCTGCCCAGCCGCACCACCGCCCGGCGCTCGCCCCCGCCGGTTTCCTGTCTGAGCCGCTCACGTGGGATATTAGAGCGCGTGAGAGCCCGGGTTCTGGTGGTCGACGACGACCCTGCGCTGGCCGAGATGCTCGGCATCGTCCTGCGAAATGAAGGCTTCCAGCCGATCTTCGTCGCCGATGGGGAGCAGGCGCTCACCGCGTTCCATGACCATCGGCCAGACATCATCCTGCTGGACCTGATGCTTCCAGGGATGAGCGGGATCGACGTGTGCCGGGCGATCCGGGCCGAGTCGGGCGTGCCGATCGTCATGCTGACCGCCAAGACGGACACCGTGGACGTGGTGCTCGGTCTGGAGTCCGGGGCCGACGACTACGTGGTGAAGCCGTTCAAGCCCAAGGAGCTGGTCGCGCGGATCCGCGCCCGGCTGCGTCGCGGCGGGGAGGCGCCGCCGGAGCAGTTGGTGATCGGACCGCCGCACAACCAGATCACCATCGACGTGCCGGCGCATACCGTCACCCGCAACGGGGAGGAGGTCAAGCTCACCCCGCTGGAGTTCGACCTGCTGATCGCGCTGGCGCGCAAGCCACGCCAGGTCTTCACCCGGGAGGTGTTGCTGGAGCAGGTGTGGGGCTACCGCCACTCCGCCGACACCCGACTGGTCAACGTCCACGTCCAGCGGCTGCGGGCCAAGATCGAACCGGACCCGGAGCGGCCGGAGATCATCCTGACCGTCCGCGGCGTGGGGTACAAGGCCGGCACCGGATAACCGGTTGGCGGGGGGTGAACCGTGGTCAGTCCGCAGGTCGACGCGCCGGAGCGGCCCCTGCGGGATCCGCTCGGCCGGTGGCGGCCGCTCGCGGCGCGGGTGACCGCGCTCGCCGAGCCGGTCCGCCGGGCCTGGCGGCGGTCCCTCCAGCTCCGGATGATCACGATCACCCTGCTGGTGTCCAGCCTGCTGGTCGGCGTGTTCGGGTTCCTGGTGGTGGACCAGACCACCCAGAACGCCCTGGACCGCGCACAGGACTCGGCCCGGGCGCAGGTCACCGCCGGCGCCGAGTACGCCAGGGACCAGCTCAGCATCCACGTGCAGCGGGACGAACGCAACCTGGCCAGCAGCATGTCCGAGATCGTGACGGACCGCTCGGAAGGCGCCCGGTTGGTGGCGCTCGTGGCGCCGGGCGGAGTCGCCGGGCCGGTGACCACCAAGGACCTGCCGGTCACCGGGGTCATCTCGGAGGAGCTCGCCGCCGAGGTTGCCGGCGGCAACGTGGCTTGGCAGATCGTCACCGCCACCCTGGACCCGGCCGTGGGTCCGGTCACCTACCTCGCCTACGGGGCTCCGGTGCCGGCGAGCTGGGGCGGCCCGCCGTTCGAGCTGTACTACCTCACCCCGCTGACCAACGAGATCAACCAGGCCAACGACATCCGCCGCACGGTGCTGGCCACCGGCGTCGCGCTGGTGCTGCTGCTGGCCGTGGTCACCGGGCTGATCACCCGGCTGGTGGTGCGCCCGGTCCGGCTCGCCGCGCGGACCGCCCAGCGACTCTCGGCCGGCCTGCTCGACCAGCGGATGACCGTTGACGGCGAGGATGACCTGGCGTTGCTGGCCTCCTCGTTCAACCAGATGGCGACCAACCTGCAGCAGCAGATCGGCCGGCTGGAGGAGATGTCGCGGTTGCAGCGCCGCTTCACCTCGGACGTCTCTCACGAGCTGCGTACCCCGCTGACCACGGTGCGGATGGCCGCGGATGTGCTCTTCGCCGAGCGGGAGTCCTACCCGCCCGAGGTGGCGCGCAGCGCCGAACTGCTCCAGCGGGAGCTGGACCGGTTCGAGACCCTGCTCACCGACCTGCTGGAGATCAGCCGGTTTGACGCCGGGTTCGCCGCGCTGGAGAGCGAGCCGACCGACCTGGTGCCGGTGGTCCGCCAGGCGGTGGAGCGGCTGGCCGCGGTCTGTGCCCGGGCCGGGGTCACGATGCGGATGAACCTGCCGGAGGCGCCGGTGATCGCCGAGGTGGACACCCGCCGGGTGGACCGGATCCTGCGCAACCTGCTCGGCAACGCGGTCGAGCACGGCAGCGGTAAGCCGGTGGAGATCACGCTCGCGGCCGATGAGGCGGCGGTGGCGGTGACCGTACGCGATCACGGGGTGGGGTTGCAGCCCGGGGAGGAGAAGCTGGTGTTCAACCGGTTCTGGCGGGCGGACCAGTCGCGCGCCCGGCAGACCGGCGGGACCGGCCTGGGGCTCTCGATCAGCGTGGAGGACGCGCAGCTGCACGGCGGCTGGCTGGAGGCCTGGGGGATGCCCGGGCAGGGGTGCCAGTTCCGGCTCACCCTGCCGGTGCGGGCGGGTGACCAGCTCACCGGCTCGCCGCTGCCGCTGGTCCCCGCCGACGCGCAGGCGGCATCGGCGCAGGCCACGCCGGCCGGCGCCGGGCCGGACGAGACCGCGGGTGCCCCGTCGGGTGCCGGGCCGGCGCTCCCGGCCGACGGACCCCCGGAAGCCGGGGCGGACCTGACCGGGGCGAAGCCGGGTGGGCGGCGATGAGCGGACGCGCCCGGCGTACCCTCGCCGCGATCCTGGCCGCCACCGTAGCCGGCGTGCTGGTCGGCGGCTGCGGCGTGCCGGCCCACACCGACGTGCAGGTGGAGGGCCCGCCGGCGGAGTTCGGCGGGACCGGGGCCGGCGGCGAGCCGGACCCGCCCCCGGGCCCGGAGGAGGCCGCTGACGAACAGGAACTGGTCGACTTCTTCCTGCGCGCCGCCGCCGCCGATCCGGAGAACCCGATGGACGCGCTGCGCCCGTTCATCCACCCGGACGTCCGCGCCGACTGGGACCCGGACACCCGGGTGTATGTGGCGCGGATCGGGGATGACCCGGTGGTCACCCGGGGCGAGACGGTCCGGTTCGAGCTGGAGGTACGCCGGGTGGGCGTACTCACCTCCAACGGCATGATCGAGCCGCGGACTTTCCAGGGGGAGCCCAGGTCGGTGGTGCTGCGCGTGGCTTCCGAGCCGGTGCCGCCCGCGGACCGCCCGCCCGCCGGGGGTCTGCGCTACTGGCTGGTGGACGTGCCGCCCATGATCCTGCTCGACGACCGGGCACTGGAGCTGCACTTCGACCCGCGGCCGATCTACTTCTGGGACACCCACGAGGGCGCGCTCGTGCCGGACCTGCGGTGGTTGCCGCATGCGGTGCCCGAGACCCAGCGGCCGCAGGCCGCGGTGGACTGGCTGATCGCCGGCCCGGCGCCGTGGCTCGCCGAGACCGTCGCCTCGGTGGAGGGAGTGGAGCGCGTCGGCAACGTGGTCCCCGGGCAGGAGTCCCTGGAGGTCCGCCTGACCGTTCCGCCCGAGACCGTGGACTTACCCAAGCTCGACGCCCAGCTGTGGTGGAGCCTGCGCCCGGACCTGGACGGCGGGGTGGATCTGATCGTGGTGGTGAACGGCGAGCCGCGGCACCTGCGCGACAGCTACCGGGAGGCCAATCCGGTGCCGGACCGGCCACCGGCGAGCTTCGCGGTGCTGGACGGGGAGATCCGCCAACACGTACCGGCGGAGGCGGTGCCGGTGCCGGCGCTCGCCGGCGGGGTGGAGAACGTCCGGCGGGCGGCGATCTCCCGCGACCGCCGCCACGCCGCCCTGGTCCAGCCGGCGCCGGATGGGCGGGACCGGTTGACCCTCACCCAACCCGGCCGGCAGACCCCCACCGACCTGGTGGCGGGCGCTATCGGGCAACCGGTGTGGCTGAACAACCCACCCGGCAGCGGGCTGGTGGTGGCCGACGGTGAGCTGTGGCAGTTCGTCAGCGGTGAGAAGAAGGTGGAGCGGGTTGACGTGGACCTGCCCGAGCCGCTGACCGCGGTGGCGGTGGCGCCGGACGGGCGCCGGATCGCACTGGTCGCCGGCGGCCGGCTCTACCTGGCGTCGATGGCGCGGGCCGGCGGCACGGTGATGCTGAGCTCACCGCCGCGCCCGCTCGCGACCACCGCCAGCAACCTGGACGGGGTGGCCTTCCTGCGGGAGGAGTGGTTGGCCGTGGTCGGTACCGCGCAGGGGCAGAGCCGGCTGTTCGAGCTGACCGTGGACGGCGCGCTGGAGCGGGAGCTGCCCGGCGGTGGGCTGGGTAATCCCGACCGGATCGGCAGCTTCGTGGCCCACCCGGGCGACCCGACCGACCCGGCGGACCGGGGCACGATCATGTTCCAGGCCGACGACCTGAGCTGGCGGTACGTGCACCCGCAGAGCCCGGTACGGATCACCGCGGAGCTGCTACGCGGCTACGAGACCCCCGACCCGGAGGTGGAGCCGTCCGAGCCGAGCGCGCCGTTCTTCGTGGAATGACCTTCGGCCCGCTCTCCTCGGTGGCCGCCGGCCTCGCCGACCTGATCCTGCCCCGGCAGTGTGCCGGCTGCGGCGCGGACGCGGCGCCGCGCGGAGTCTGCCGCGACTGCGTCGCCGATCTGGCGGCGCTGCGGCCCCACCCCACCCGCCCCCAGCCCTCACCGGTGGGCCTGCCGCCCTGCGCGGCGCTCGGGGACTACGACGGGGCGCTGCGAGGGCTGATCCTGGCGTACAAGGAGCGGGGCCGGCACCCGCTGGCCCGGCCGCTGGGCCGGCTGCTGGCCTCGGTGGTGGCGAGCCTGCTGCCGGCGGTGCCTGTGTCCGGGGCGGCGGCTGGCGCCGCGGTGGTGCTGGTGCCGATCCCGGACACGCCGGCCGCGGCCCGGGCCCGGCACGGCGACCATCTGTGGCGGCTGGCCCGCCCGGCCGCGGCCCGGCTGCGCGAGGCGGGCATCCCGGTGCACCTGGCCCGGCCGCTGCGCGCCGGTGCCCGGCCCGACTCGGCCGGGCTCGACCGCGCCGCGCGGGCCGCCAGCGCGCGTACCTCGCTGCGGCCCCGACCGCGGCGGGCGGCGTCGCTGCGGCGCCGGCTGGCCGCCCGGCCAGCCTCGGTGATCCTGCTCGACGACGTGGTCACCACCGGCGCCACGCTCGCGGCCGCCACCGCCCGGCTCACCGCCGCCGGCATCCCGGTCTCCGGTGCCGCGGTGCTCGCCGCCACCCGCCGTCGCCGCCCCGGCGCGGCGGGGTACTGAAATGGCAGGTAAACCCAATGAAAACCGGGGGTGACGTGGACGGTCAGAGGCGATAGCGTCAACTTTCTAGCCATAACCCTGCCCGCGGCCTGGCGGCGTCGGGCCGCGGCGCCGGAGCCATGGGGGGAGGTCAGACGTGGAGATCGTCGTCAAGGGCCGTAACATCGACGTGCCCGACCACTACCGGCAACACGTCATCGACAAGCTCGGCAAGGCCGTCCGGTTCGACCGGAAGATCGTGTCGGTGGATGTCGAGCTGTTGCACGAGCGCAATCCGCGCCAGCAGGACAGCTGCCAACGGGTGGAGATCACCTGCATTACGCGGGGTCCGGTGGTGCGGGCCGAAGCGGCCGCGCGGGACTTCCACTCCGCGCTGGACGACGCGATCAACAAGCTAACCACCCGGCTACGCCGGGCCGCCGACCGCCGCAAGACCGACCGCCGCCAGCGGGCACCCCTGTCGGCGGCGGTGGAGGAGCTGGCCGCGCCCGAGGTCACCTCGCCGGCCGGTGAGGCAGAGCCGGACTCGGAGCAGGCCCAGTGGCCGGCGGTCGCCGCGGCCGCGGAGGCGGCCCACGCCGCGGCGGAGGCGGCGAACACGCACCTGCCGTGGCGGATCGTACGCGAGAAGGAACACCCCGGTGACCCGATGACGGTGGAGGACGCGCTGTTCCACATGGAGCTGGTCGGGCACGACTTCTACCTGTTCCGGGACAAAGACTCCGGCGCGCCGAGCGTGGTCTACCGGCGCAAGGCGTACGACTACGGGGTGATCAGTCTCGCCGAGCCGCAACCCACGACCTGACTCGCCGCACCTGCTCGCCGAGCCGACCCGGCCGCGGGCAGGTGCGGACGGCGCCGGTCTCCGCCTACCATGGGGACGCAGCCTGTCGAGGAGCGATGCAGCGTGCCCATTCTCGAAAAGATCCTCAACGCCGGCGAGGGCCGGCAGGTCCGCCGCCTGAAGAAGTTGGCGGATGCCGTCACCTCGATCGAGGAGGACTACACCAGCCTCTCCGACGGGGAGCTGCGAGCCCTCACCGATGAGTACCGCAAGCGGTTAGCGGACGGATGGTCCCTGGACGACCTGCTCCCCGAGGCCTTCGCCACCGCGCGGGAGGCGGCCCGCCGGGTGCTCGGTCAGCGCCCGTACGACGTGCAGGTGATGGGTGGGGCGGCGCTGCACTACGGCAACATCGCCGAGATGAAGACCGGTGAGGGCAAGACCCTCACCTGTGTGCTTCCGGCGTACCTGAACGCCCTCACCGGCGAGGGCGTGCACGTCGTCACCACCAACGACTATCTCGCCAAGCGGGACGCGGACTGGATGGGTCGGGTCCACCGGTTCCTCGGCCTGACCGTGGGCGTGGTGCTGCCCGGCCAGAGCCCGGCCGAGCACAAGGCGGCGTACGACTGCGACATCACCTACGGCACCAACAACGAGTTCGGCTTCGACTACCTGCGCGACAACATGGCCTTGTCCGCCAGCCAGTTGGTGCAGCGCGGGCACAAGTACGCCATCATCGACGAGGTCGACTCGATCCTGATCGACGAGGCCCGCACCCCGCTGATCATCTCCGGCCCGGCCGAGCACTCCCAGCGGTGGTACAAGGAGTTCGCCGCGCTGGTGGCCAGGATGGAGCGCGGCACCGACGGCCGGGGCGACTACGAGGTGGACGAGGCGAAGCGGACGGTCGCGGTCACCGAGCGCGGGGTGGCCAAGGTGGAGGACCGGCTCGGCATCGACAACCTGTACGAGTCGGTGAACACGCCGCTGGTGGGCTACCTGAACAACGCGATCAAGGCCAAGGAGCTGTACCACCGGGACAAGGAGTACATCGTCTCGGAGAACGGCGAGGTGCTGATCGTCGACGAGTTCACCGGCCGGGTGCTGCACGGCCGGCGGTTCAGCGAGGGGATGCACCAGGCGATCGAGGCGAAGGAAGGCGTCCCGATCAAGCAGGAGAACCAGACCCTCGCCACCATCACCCTGCAGAACTACTTCCGGCTCTACGAGAAGCTCGCCGGCATGACCGGTACCGCCCAGACCGAGGCGTCCGAGTTCAACAAGGTCTACAACCTGGGCGTGGTGTCGATCCCGACCCACCTGCCGATGATCCGCCAGGACAAGCCGGACGTCATCTACAAGACCGAGAAGGCGAAGTTCAACGCGGTGGTGGAGGACATCGCCGAGCGGCACGCCAAGGGTCAGCCGGTGCTGGTCGGCACCACCTCGGTGGAGAAGTCCGAGCTGCTCTCCACCCTGTTGAAGCGGCGCGGCATCCCGCACAACGTGTTGAACGCGAAGTTCCACGCCCGGGAGGCCGAGATCGTCGCCCAGGCCGGGCGTAAAGGCGCGGTCACGGTCGCGACCAATATGGCCGGCCGCGGTACCGACATCATGCTCGGCGGCAACCCGGAGTACCTCGCCGCGGCCGAGCTGCGCCAACAGGGGTGGGATCCGCAGGAGCACCCGGAGGAGTACCAGCAGGCCCTGAAGGAGGCCACGGCCAAGTGGAAGGAGGCCTGCGACGCTGAGGCGGCCGAGGTGGTGGCCGCCGGCGGCCTCTACGTGCTCGGCACCGAGCGGCACGACGCCCGGCGCATCGACAACCAGTTGCGCGGCCGGTCCGGCCGGCAGGGAGACCCGGGCGAGTCGCGCTTCTACCTGTCGCTGCAGGACGACCTGATGCGGCGGCTGCGGGCCGGGGCCGTGCAGTCGGTGATGGAACGGCTCAACATCCCCGACGACGTGCCGATCGAGTCCAAGATGGTCTCCCGCCAGATCAAGAGCGCGCAGACCCAGATCGAGGCGCAGAACGCCGAGATCCGCAAGAACGTCCTGAAGTACGACGAGGTGCAGCACCAGCAGCGCCAGGTGATCTACGCGGAGCGCCGGCGGGTGCTCAACGGTGAGGATCTGCGCGACCAGGTCCAGCACATGATCGAGGACGTGATCGGGGCGTACGTCACCGGCGCCACCTCGGTGGGGTACGCCGAGGACTGGGACCTCGACCAGCTGTGGACCAGCCTCAAGCAGCTCTACCCGGTGGGCATCACCGTGGAGGACGTGATCGAACGCGCCGGTGGGGACCGCACCGGGCTCGACGCCGACCTGCTGACCAAGGCCCTGGTCGAGGACGCCCGCGCCGCGTACGCCCGGCGCGAGGAGGAGCTGGGCTCGGAGGCGATGCGGGAGGCGGAGCGGCAGATCCTGCTCAACGTGATCGACCGCAAGTGGCGCGAGCACCTCTACGAGATGGACTACCTCAAGGAGGGTGTGGGGCTGCGCGCGTACGCCCAGCGCAACCCGGTGGTGGAGTACCAGCGCGAGGGCTACGCCATGTTCCAGACCATGCTGGACGGCATCAAGGAGGAGGCGGTCGGCTTCCTGTTCAACGTGGAGGTGCAGGTCCGGCAGGCCCCGTCGGCTGAGGGCGCGCCCCGGCCGGAAGCGCCGCTCGCGGTCGGGCAGGCGCCGGTGGAGATCCGGGCGCGCGGGCTGGCGGCTGCGCCGCAGCCGACCGCGCTGCAGTACTCCGCCCCCGTCATCGACGGCGCCGCCGGCACCGGCGCGGTCCGGGTGGAGCGGGAGCAGGATCGCACCGCCGCGCCAGCGCTCGGCCTCGGTCGCGTCCCGCAGATCGGGTCGGGTCCGGCGATCGGGCACGGGGTGCGGCCGGCCGGAGCCGGTCGCGGCGCCCCGGGCCGGGGTGCGCCCGGGCGGGGTGCGGCCGGCCGCGGTCGCCCCGGTCCCCGGCCGCGGCCCGCGGGCGGGAGCCGGCAACAGGCACCGGGTCAGGTGGTCGGGTCGACCCCGGCGCGGAACGCACCCTGTCCCTGCGGGTCCGGCAAGAAGTACAAGCACTGCCACGGCGCCCCCGCCAGTTAGCGTCTGCCTGTTGGACGGTGACGACTGGCCGGGCGAAGGCGGGGCGGAGCCGCTCGGCGAGCGCGGCCAGGTCCTTGCCCTCGGCCTTAGCCGCGGCCGTGCGGGCCGCTGGCTGCGACTGACCGGGCTGCTGCCCGCAACTGGCGGGGCGGCACCCGTGGCCGACGTCCCTCCCGCGACCGCGACCGACCCGGGCCGCCGGCCGCGACCGGGCCGGGTGGGTCTTGCTAGAGCAGCCCGGCGGCGGTGCACTGCCACCGGTCGTGGCGTCGCTCCAACCGGAACGCCGCCGCCCAGGTTCGCTGCTGCGGACGCCGCCTCGCGACGCTCGGTGGTACCCGCGCGGTCGGCGTGGGCGGTTCGTTGAACCCGATCGCGGCGGCGATCTCGACCGTGCCGGGGCGCGGCTCGCAGACCCGCAACCGGCGCACCTTCACCAGCGCCGCCCGCCCCTCCAGATGGCGGGCGGCGTGTCGCAGGCGCCGGGTGGCGTACGTGAACGCGGTCAGGACCTGCTGTGCGTGCAGTGGATGGGCGAGTTGCCGCGCGTGGCTGAGCGGCCGCAAGCCGTTGAAGATCTCCAGGCAGGAGTTGACGAACCGGGCCGCCGCCAACCGCGCCGGCGGCGAGGCGCCCGATCGCCCGGCCGGCGAAGCCGGTGGCCGCGCGCCCGGCGCCGGCCCACCGGTCGCGGCTGCGCGCCCGGTCGGTCGGGGGGTGGGCGCGGGAGGCCGGGGGATGGTGCCCGATAGGGCGTCTGTCCAGAACCCCGGGTGCTGCTCGTCGTCGTACGGCGGGTCGTACGCGGGCGCGGGTCGCAGGCGTACCACGGCTGACCGGGCTGGTGGCGGCGGCATCATTCTCCTTGGCACTGAAAGGTTGATTGTGTTTGCTTCGGTTTACCTCCGGATGGCTCCGGTAACGCTCAGTAAAGCGGTGGCTGTCAATCGAACTGGTGTTGGAGTTGGCCGCCCCCGCTCGCACCCCACCGGGACGCTGGTGCCGTGAAGCGTCAAGATCTCGGCTTGGGGGGCTGTGTGGTGATCCACTAGCCGGTCATATCCGCGACAATCAGTCATTTCAGGCGCCATTCAGTCCCCCAAGCGGAGTTGTTCCGGGGCAGTGCACCTTAAGAGGGGGCGTGTGCGGGAACCGAGTCTCAGCAGGGCGCCCCTGCTAGGGCTCTAGCCATAGCAGGGGCGCCCTGCTGAGGAAGAAGGCGCCTACCGGGGCGCCCTGCTGAGGTTCTGCGTTCAACCGGGGAGCCCTGTTGGGGTAAGCGGGGCGCCCTGCTAGGGGTGTGGTCGCTCAGTCCACCAGCGGGTTCTCGCGGATCCAGGCTGCCGTCTCGGCGTACTTGGTCTGGATGTACTCCTCGAGCTTGCTGCGCTCCACCCGCCACTGACCACGGCCGCCGATCTTGATCGCCGGCAGTTCGCCGGAACGGACCATGTGGTAGACCTGCGAATCCGACACGTTCAGCACCGCGGCGACGTCGGACAGCAGCAGGAAGCGGGGTTCCATTCCTTCAGTTTGCCACCGGTTGCTTGTGGTCTACTGGAGGGCATGGCACGCGTGTACCTTCCGGCGACTCTCGCCACCGTGGCCACGCTGCGCGAGCAGGGGTCGGTGCCGGCCCCGGAGGCGTACGCGGTGACCCCCGCGCTACGGGAGAGCTATGCCGAGGGCGACCAGGAGGAGCTGGAGTACGCGGCGTTCACGCGCGCGGCCGAAGCCGCGCTGTGGCGGCTGCGGGCCGACCCGCAGGCGCCCCGGCGGCGGGTGGTGATCTCCGCCGATGTCCCGGCCGATCCGGCCGCCGGCACGGTGGGTCCCAAGGCCGCGGGTTCCGATGATCCCGCGCTGGTGCGGCCGCGGGGTCCGGTGCCGCTGAGCGCGGTCGCGGCCATCCACGTGGACGGCGCCTCGGCCGAGGCGGATGTGGCCGCGGCGGTAGCCGCCCTGCCGGCCGCCGCCGAGGGAGATCCGGACGCGGAGCTGACCGTGGCCGGCGCTGAGGAGCACGCGCTGGAGTGGTACGACGTCTCGGAGATCGCCCACCTGGCCTGAGCCCGCCGCTGCCCAGGGGAGCCGGTGGAGCGCGGGGCGCACCGCCGGGCGCCCGGCGTCAGTGCTCCGGGGCGTCCCGAGCGGATTCGCCCTCCGGCTCGGCTCCGGCCGCCTCGCGGGGCTTGAGGGTGCGGCCGAACAGGATGATCGCGATCATCCCACCGGCGAAGAGCACGATCAGGGCGCGGTTGATCCGGGCCGCGTTGAGGAACGTGAGCACCGCGGCGTCGTGCGGGCTGCCGTCGCCGATCAGCTGGAACAGTCCGGCGCCGCCGACCCAGGTGAGCAACTCGGCGAGCAGCAACAGTGCCCCGGGGGCGATCCCGGCCAGCAGGTAGGTGGGCCACTGCCCGACGCTCGCCCGGCGTAGATAGGCGTACCCGGCCACCCCGGCCGCCACCCCCGCCAGCAGCGAGGTGGTGAGGCGTACCCACGCGTTCGCCGTGGCCAGCGACTCCGGGGTCTGACCTCCGCTGAACAGGTCCAGCAGGTCGCCGTCGAAGAGCCCGACCGCGAACCCAACCAGGAAGACCGCCAAGGCGCCGGTGACGGCGGCGCCCATGACCGGGCGGGGCAGCAAGCCGGCGAGCGCGCCGCCGAGTACACCCGCGGCGCCGGTCGCGCCACACACCGCCGCCAGGTACGGCAGATCCGCGTACGCCAGGACCGGTGTCGCCGCCGCGACCCCGCCCACGACCGCACCGGCCACGGTGGTCAAAGCGAGCGATCCCCGGGTGCGTGCCACGGTCGGGCGGCGCCGAGCCGCCAGGCGGAAGGCGGCCAAGCCGGTGGCGGCGCCGGCGAGCAGGGCCGCGGCGATTACCGCCGGCAGCGCCAGCGCCGCCCGGGTGAGCACCAGCGGGTCGACCTGCGGGGCGAGGCCGATGCTCTGCCGGGCCGAGGAGAGCGCGGCGGCCAGCCAGGCGAGGGCGAGCACCGCGAGGGTACCGGCGCCGGGCGCGGAGACCCGGCCGGGCGCGGTCGAGGTCCGCTCGGACGTAGGGCCGGAGTGCTGCGTCATTCTGGTCTCACTCTCGATCACGGGCCGCGTCTCCAGGCTACGGGGCCGGCCGGTCTCGAGATCGTCCGGCCGGCGGGCTGGGTAGCGCGTCCAGAACGTGGGAGGATATGAACGATGGTTAAGCCCGGCGTGGCTCGGGCCCCATCGGCCCCAGCTCGCCAGCGTGGTCGAGGAGGCAGCCATGGACGCGCTGTTCGATGTGCCGGACCCGCGCAATGAACCCGTACGCGACTACGCCCCCGGCAGCCCGGAGCGGGCCAGCCTGCAGCGACGCCTGGCCGAGCTCGCCGCCGAGAAGTACGAGCTGACCGCCACCATCGGCGGGGAGCAGCGGATGGGCGGCGGGGAACCGATCGAGGTGGTGGCGCCCCACCGGCACCGGCACGTGCTCGGGGTGATGCGGAACGCCACCACCACCGACGCGGAGGCGGCGGTGCGCGCCGCGGCCGAGGCGGCTCCGACGTGGCGGGAGATGACCTACGAAGACCGCGCGGCGGTGTTCCTGCGCGCGGCAGACCTGATCTCCGGCCCGTGGCGGGACACCCTCAACGCCGCCACCATGCTGGGACAGTCCAAATCCGTGATCCAGGCGGAGATCGACGCCGCCTGCGAGCTGATCGACTTCCTCCGGTTCAACGTGGCCTTCGGCCGCAAGCTCCTCGCCGAACAGCCACTGTCGACGCCAGGCGTCTGGAACCGGTTGGACCACCGGCCGCTGGAGGGCTTCGTCTACGCGATCACGCCGTTCAACTTCACCGCGATCGCGGGCAACCTGCCGACCGCCCCGGCGCTGATGGGCAACACGGTGCTGTGGAAGCCGTCGCCCACCCAGCAGCTCGCCGCCCACTTCACCATGCGCGTGCTGGAGGCGGCCGGGCTGCCGCCGGGGGTGATCAACATGCTGCCCGGGGACGGGCTGGCCGTCTCCCAGGTCGCGCTCACCCATCCGGACCTGGCGGGGCTCCACTTCACCGGTTCGGTCGCCACGTTCCAGACTCTGTGGCGCGTGATCGGTGAGCACATCTCTCGCTACCGCAACTACCCGCGGATCGTGGGGGAGACCGGCGGCAAGGACTTCATCATCGCGCACCCCAGCGCCGACGTGGATGCGCTGGTCACGGCGCTGATCCGGGGCGCGTTCGAGTACCAGGGCCAGAAGTGCTCGGCCGCCTCCCGGGCGTACCTGCCGCGCTCGTTGTGGCATGGCGGGTTGCGCGACCGGCTGGTGGCCACCGCCGAGGCGCTGACCTACGGGGACGTGGCTGACTTCTCCAACTTCGGCGGCGCGGTGATCGACGCGCGGGCGTACGCCCGCCAGGTGGCGGCGCTGGACATGATCGCCGGCGCGCCCGAGTGCACGGTGATCGCCGGGGGGACCTGCGACGACTCCGAGGGCTGGTTCGTGCGCCCGACCGTGGTCGAGTGTTCCGATCCCGAGCACAAGCTCTTCACCACCGAGTACTTCGGGCCGATCCTGGGGGTGCACGTCTTCGACGACGACCGGTTCGCCGATGTGGTCCGCCAGGCGGAGCGGGTGGCGCCGTACGCGTTGACCGGCGCGATCTTCGCTACGGACCGGCGCGTGGTGGCCTGGGCGACGGAGGCCCTGCGGTACGCCGCGGGCAACTTCTACATCAACGACAAGCCGACCGGCTCCATCGTGGGGCAGCAGCCGTTCGGTGGCGCCCGGGCCAGCGGTACCAACGACAAGGCCGGATCATGGCACAACCTGGTCCGGTGGATCTCGCCCCGGGTCATCAAGGAGAACTTCGTACCGCCGACCGACTACCGCTACCCGCACATGGGTTGAGCCGCCTGGCCGGTCCGCCGGGGCGTCCGGTCGGTGCTTCCCGTCAGCAGGGGAGCCCGGCTGGGGTTTGAGGGGGATGAGGGGCGCCCTGCTAACCGAAAACCACCCAACCGGGGAGCCCTGCTGAAGCGCTAACCCCAGCAGGGGAGCCCTGCTGAAGCGCTCAGCTCAACCGGGGAGCCCTGCTGAAGCGCTCAGCCCCAACCGGGGACCCCTGCTGGGGCTCGAGCGAGATCAGGGGCGCCCGGCTGAAGAGGGGCGCGCCCGGCTGAAGAGGGGCGCCCGGCTGAAGCGAGCTCAGGCGGGGGCATCCGCGGCGACCGCGCGCCAGGAGGGCGGGTGGCCGAGCCACGGTTCCAGTTCCGCGTCGCGCGCGGCGTAGTAGGCGGCCATCTCCTGGCGTACCCGCGCATCCACCCGGGCCGACGGCGGGTCGGGACGCGGCGGGTCCAGCGGCGGGTAGCCCAGGTGCGGCAGGCCGAGGAACTCCAGGACCCGGTCGTAGACCGACTCCGGGTGCCCGAGCAGGTCGCCGGTCTCCAGCACCAGGATGCGCTCGCGGGGCAGGTAGGTGGCCATCCGCGCCAGGTAGCGGGCGTAGTCGCCCCGGGCCCGGTACCCGTAGTGCTGGTGGGCGAGGCTGCGGTAACCCGGGTCGGCGACCATGCGTTCGTACTCCCCGCGTAGCCGCATCGGTTCCAGCGCCAGGGCCCGCCGGAGGTCACGCTCGGGCTCGAACCCGCGGGCCACCTGCTGGGCGTGGTGGGAGTACGCCCGGTCGACGGGGTCCCGGACCAGCACGATCACCCGCACTTCCGGCAGGTCCCGGGCGATCCGGGCGACCGCGTGCGGATGGTAGAGGTAGTCCGGATTGGACTCGAACGTGACCGGGGGTACGCCGAGGCGCCAGGCGATCCGGTCGGCCGCGCGCTGGGTCGGGAAGTGGGCCCGGTACCAGCGCGGGCCGCGATCGTAGCCGGTGTCGAAGTAGTGCACCGGGCGGCGGGGCACCGCCGTGAGTACCGCCGGGTGGGCCGAGAGCGCCCGGGCGAGCATGGTGGTCCCGCACCGGTGGCCTCCGCAGAGGAGGAACGAGGGCAGTACGCGGTGGTCGGCGGTGAGCCGCCCGTAGGAGCCGACCCCCAACCGGACGATGCGTCTCACCGGGCCGGGGACGAGTCTGTTCGCGCCCATACTGCCTTCCTCAGAGGTCGGTGGCTGCGCCCAGTGGCGCGGCGGCTGTGCCGCGCCCGCGGTGCACCGCCCGTGGTCGGCCGTGCCGGAGTCCGCGCGAACTCCACAATCGGCTCAACGGTGCGGCGGTACCGGACGTAACCGCGTGGCCTACTGCACACTCCGCGAATCACCCCAAAGTACACGGCCATCGGCGACCAATCCGAGCCGGCCAGCTCCTCGCACCCCGGGGGCCCAGCTCCTCACACCCGGGGCCCAGCTCCTCGCACCTGGGGGCCCAGCTCCTCGCACTTTCGCCAAAACTGCGGCCTCGGGGCGCGCGGAGGCCCCAGTTTTGGCGAAACTGCGGGCAGCTGGCTGGGGGAGCGGCGGGGCCGACCGGGTCGGCCGGCCAGGGGAGCCGGCGAGCGCGGTGGGCCCGCCTCAGTCCGGGGTGGGCGGCGGGCTGATCGTCGCCCACACCTCCCCTTCGGCGAGTCGCAGGTGTACCGGGTCACCGAGGTCGACCTGGTCGGCCGCCCGGAGCACCGTGCCGTCCGGGCGCAGGGCGATCGCGTACCCCCGGGCCAAGGTGGCCGCGGGTGAGAGCGCCCGGAGCCTGGCCACGGTGTGGCGCAGGTCGCCGTCGGCGACCTCCAGCCGGTGGCGTAGCGAGCGGGCGGCGCGGTCTCGCAGCGCGGTGATCTCGGCGGCGCGGCCGTCCAGCAGCGCGTGTGGCCGGGCGAGCACCGGGCGGCCGCGCAAGGCGTCCAGGCGGTGCTGTTCCCGGTCGAGCAACCCGGTCACCGCCCGGCGCAGCCGGGCGCGCGCCACCTGCACCAGCCGGATCTCCTCGGCCAGGTCGGGCACCACCCGCTTGGCCGCGTCCGTGGGAGTGGCCGCGCGTACGTCGGCCACCAGGTCCACCAGCGGCGTGTCGGTCTCGTGGCCGATCGCGGTCACCACCGGCGTGCGGGCGGCGGCGACCGCCCGGCACAGGGCCTCGTCGGAGAAGGGCAGCAGGTCCTCCACGCTGCCACCGCCCCGGGCCAGGATGATCACGTCCACGGTCGGGTCCGCGTCCAGCATCCGCAGCGCCTCGATGAGCTGCGGCACGGCGCTTGGACCCTGCACGGCCACGTTCACCACCCGCAGCGCCACCGCCGGCCATCGCCGGCGGGCCACCGTCACCACATCCCGTTCGGCGGCGCTGGCCCGGCCGGTGATCAACCCCACCTTGCCGGGCAGCAGCGGGGGTCGCCGCTTGCGCGCCGGATCGAACAGGCCTTCGGCGCGCAGCAGCCGGCGTACCCGCTCCAGCTGGGCGAGCAGTTCGCCCAGCCCGACCTGGCGGATCTCGTCCGCCCGCAGCGAGAGGGTGCCGCGGGCCGGGTAGAACATCGGCCTGGCGTGGACCACCACCCGGGCCCCCTCGGCCAGCTGCGGCACCCCGGCGTCGATGACGTCCCGGTGGGTGGTGACGGTCAGGCTCAGGTCCGCCGAGGGGTCACGCAGCGTGAGGAAGACCGTGGTGTTGCCGGGGCGGCGGGAGATCTGCGCCACCTGGCCGTCCACCCAGACCCAGCCGAGCCGTCCGATCCACTCACCGATCCGCTGGCTGACCACGCGTACCGGCCAGGGCTGCTCGGGCGTACTGCGGGGGACCGGTGAGGCGGGCGGCTGGGCGGCCGGACTCATGCCCGGCCCTGCCCGGGCACCCGGGCCGGCCGGGTGACGGGGCGACACCGGTCCGGAGCGGTCACGCGGTGATCGTACCGGCGGGTGGCCCCGCGCCGTGCGACCCGTACCATGGGGCGGGTGGGTGATGAGATGCGGGCGGGCGACGATATCCAGACCGGGCGCAAGCGGGTGCTGCTGGCGAAGCCGCGGGGCTACTGCGCTGGGGTGGACCGGGCGGTGCAGACGGTGGAGGAGGCGCTGAACCTCTACGGTCCGCCGATCTACGTCCGCAAGCAGATCGTGCACAACAAGCACGTGGTCGCGACCCTGGAGAAGCGCGGCGCGATCTTCGTGGAGGAGGCCGAGGAGGTGCCCGAGGGCGCCATCGTGATCTTCTCCGCGCACGGGGTCGCGCCCGAGGTGTACGAGCAGGCCCGCGAGCGCAACCTGCGCGCGATCGACGCCACCTGCCCGCTGGTTACCAAGGTCCACAACGAGGCGAAGCGGTTCGCCAAAGAGGGCTACGACATCCTGCTGATCGGTCACGAGGGGCACGAGGAGGTCGTCGGCACCGCCGGCGAGGCGCCCGACCACATCCAGCTGGTGCAGAACCCGGACGAGGCCGACCACGTCCAGGTGCGCGACCCGGAGAAGGTGGTCTGGCTGTCGCAGACCACGCTCTCGGTGGACGAGACCATGGAGACCGTGGCGCGGCTGCGGGCCCGCCTGCCGCTGCTCGAATCGCCGCCCAGCGACGACATCTGCTACGCCACGCAGAACCGGCAGGAGGCCGTGAAGCAGATCGCGCCCGAGTGCGACCTGCTGATCGTGGTGGGCTCGCGTAACTCGTCGAACTCGATGCGGCTGGTGGAGGTCGCCCTCGACGCCGGTGCCCGGGCCTCCTATCTGGTCGACTACCCGGAGGAGATCGACCCGCAGTGGTTGGCGGGAGTCACCACGGTGGGGGTGACCTCCGGCGCCAGCGTCCCGGAGGAGCTGGTGCAGCTCGTGCTCCGCTATCTGGCCGAGCGCGGTTTCACCGACGTGACCGAGGTCGCCACCGCAGAGGAGACGCTGACCTTCTCGCTGCCGCAGCAGCTCCGCAAGGACCTCCGGGCGGCCGCCCGCGGCGCCTGACGGCATCGCCGCCACGCCCGGTCCGGCCGGCCCGTGTGACTGGCCGCACACACCCGGCGGGTACCGTTGATGCCATGGAGTTGCTGCTGTTCGGGTTCCTGGTGCTGATCGTCGGTGGAGCGTTCTGGTGGTGGCAGAAGGAGAGCGCCGCCCGCCGGGAGCGGGAGTTGGCCGACGCCGCGGCCGAGGCCCGACGGTGGTACGAACGGCTGGGTGGGCAGGTGCTCAACCTCAGCGGAGACGCGCCCGCGGTGCGGCAGGCGCTCGCCGACGCCAGCGAGCGCTACAACGCCGCCGGCTCCCAGCTGGAGCAGGCCCGCACCGTCTACCAGTACCGGCTGGCGCGTGAGACCGCGCTGGAGGGCCTGATGTACGCCCGGGCGGCGCGGATCGCCCTCGGCCTGGACCCGGGCCCCGACCTGCCGCCGCTGGCCGCGGCCCAGGGCGCCGGGCAGCTCACCGAGCGCCGGGAGGTGGAGGTGAACGGGGAGACGTTCAAGGCGGGGCCGCGACCCGACGACGACACCCCGTACTACTACCCCGGTGGCCGGGTGCAGGGCCGCCCGGTGCCCGCCGGGTGGTATTCGCAGCCGTTGTGGAAGCCGGCGCTGGCCGGCGCCGCCGGCGCGCTCGGTGGCCTCATGATCTTCAACGCGCTGTTCCCGCCGGTCTACGGCTACCCCGGCGCGGGTGACGCCGCCGCCGGCGACGCCGGTGCGGATGGGGACTTCGGCGGCGACGCCGGCGGCGACGTCGGCGGGGATTTCGGCGGCGGCGACTTCGGTGCTGACTTCGGCGGATTCGGAGACTTCGGCGGCTTCTAGCCCCGCTCACCCGTCGCGCTCGCCTCGCCGCCCGCCTCGTGGTCGAGCAGCCAGCGCTTGACCGGCGTACCCCAGCGGTAGCCGCCCAGCCCGCCGTCGGTGCGCACGATCCGGTGGCACGGGACGAACAGCGCGGCCGCGTTGCGGGCGCAGGCGTTCGCCGCCGCGCGGACCGCCGCCGGCCGGCCCGCCCGCGCGGCCAGCTCGGTGTACGTGAGCCGCTCGCCGGGCCGGGTCCGGCGCAGGGCCCGCCACGCCTCGGGCAGGAAGCTGCCGCCGGCCGGCTGCTCCACCGGGACCTCGTCCAGCGCGGTCAACTCCCCGGCGAGGTACGCGTGCACCGCGCGGCTGATCGCGCCCAGGTCGGCCCGCGGCCGGACCTCCACCCCGCCGTTGACCAGCGTGGCCGGATCGTCGGTGAACCCGGCGGTGCGGACCGCGCCGGCGTCGGTGGCCACGATGGTCAGCGGCCCGACCGGGGTGGCGATGGTGGTGGTGTTCACGCGTACCTCCAGAGACGGATCAGTGCGTAGGAGCGCCATGGTGCCCAGCCCGCGGCACGGGCGGCGAGCGGGGCGGGGTCGGCGGGCAGCCCGAGCGCGGCCGCGCCGCGCCGGGCCCCCAGGTCGGTGGGCAGGAACGCGTCCGGATCACCCAGGGCGCGCAGCGCGATGTAGTCCGCGGTCCAGTCCCCGATCCCCGGCAGCCGGCGCAACCGGGCGGCGGTACGCGCGCGGTCCGCGCCCGGGTCGAGCGCGACCTCGCCGTCGGTGACCGCCCGGGCCAGGGCCCGCAGCGCCTGCCGGCGCCGCGCCGGCATCGGGAACGCCGCGTCCGGCAGGGCCAGCAGCTCGGCCGGGCCGGGGAAGGGGACAAGCCGGTGGTGCGGACCGGGCTCCGCCGCCACCCTGGCGGGGTCGCCGGCCGCGGCCTGGGCGAGGCGGGCGAGCACGGTACGGGCCCCGGCGACCGAGATCTGCTGGCCCACGATGCCCCGCACCGCGATCTCGAACCCGTCGACCGCGCGCGGCACCCGTACCCCCGGCTCCTTGGCGACATCCGGTGCCAGCGCCGGGTCGGTGGCGAGCGTCGCGTCGATCGCGACCGGGTCCGCGTCCAGATCCAGCATCCGGCGGCAGCGGGCCACCGCCGGGGCCAGGTCACGCAGGTCGGTCAGGCGGAGCCGGGCGGTGATGTGCCCGGTGGCCGGATGGAGGCTGACCGCCGCCAGCCCATGGGGCAGGCGCAGCAGCCGGTGGTACGCGGTGCCGTCCGCCACCTCGACCCCGGGCACCGCCCGGGCGGCGAGGAAGGCGAACAGGGCCTCCATCGCCAGCGGCGGGCGGTACGCCAGGCGGAGCGTGATCGTGCCGGCGGCCGCCGCGGCGTTCACCCCGGCCGCGTGGTCCGTCGACGCGGCCTGGTCTTCCACCTGCGGAGCGGAGGCACCGGTCCGGCCCGCTGCTCCGGGCGAAAGTGCTCCCGCCCGGCGACCGGGTACTGCTGCCCGCAGGGCGGACGGTGTCACGCCGTACACCTGCTGGATCGTGTCGTTGAACTGCCGCACGCTGCCGAACCCGGCAGCGAACGCGACCTCGGCCAGCCCGAGATCGGTGGTCTCGAGCAGGATCCGGGCGGTCTGCGCCCGCTGGGCCCGGGCCAGCGCGAGCGGCCCGGCCCCCACCTCCGCGGTCAGCATCCGGTGCAAGTGGCGCTCGGTGTAGCCGAGCCGGCGGGCCAGCCCGGGTACGCCCTCGCGGTCGACCACGCCGTCCGCGATCAGTCGCATCGCCCGCCCCACCGCGTCGGCGCGGGTGTCCCACTCCGGGGAGCCGGGTACCGCGTCCGGGCGGCACCGCCGGCAGGCCCGGAACCCGGCGCTGTGCGCGGCCGCGGCCGAGCGGTAGAATCGGATGTTGTGCCGGTGTGGCGTCCGGGCCGGACAGGACGGCCGGCAGTAGATGCCGGTAGAGGTCACGGCGGTGTAGAACCACCCGTCGAACCGCCCGTCCCGGCTGTCGACCGCCCGGTAACACCACTCGAAGTCCAACTCCACGTCTTGATCCTGCCCGCTCGCGCGCCGGCATGCTCGCGGAAATCGGACCTCGCGGTGCCGCGCCGGTGTGAGTTGCGGAACTGGCCGGTCGCCGGCGTCGCGGCCGGCTGTCGCGGCCGACTGTCCCGACCACGAGGCGGGAACATTCCGGTGCCGGGCACCGTCCTACTCTGGGAGCTGGGGGCGGGGCCGTCCGGGAGCGGCTCGTAGACTCTTCTGCGCACGTCCCCGCATACGTCATCGGTCAGGGGTTTCATGTCACTCACCATCGGGATCGTCGGGCTGCCCAACGTCGGCAAGAGCACGTTGTTCAACGCGCTCACCAAGGCGGGGGCGCTGGAGGCCAACTACCCGTTCGCCACCATCGAGCCGAACGTCGGCGTGGTCGGGCTACCGGACGAGCGGCTGGGCGTACTAGCGGAGATGTTCGGGTCCGAGAAAGTCGTCCCGGCGACGGTGACCTTCGTCGACATCGCCGGCCTGGTCCGGGGGGCCTCCAAGGGGCAGGGCCGGGGCAACGCCTTCCTCGCCAACATCCGCGACGCGAGCGCGATCTGCCAGGTGGTGCGCGCGTTCTCCGACCCGAACGTGGTCCACGTGGAGGGCAAGGTCAACCCGGCCGACGACATCGAGACCATCAACACCGAGCTGATCCTCGCCGACCTCCAGACGCTGGAGAAGGCGCTGCCCCGCCTGGAGAAGGAAGCCAAGGCTCACAAGGACCGGGCCCCGGTGGCCGAGGCCGCGGCGCGAGCCGCGGAGCTGCTCAACCAGGGCACCACCCTGTACGCCGGGGCGGCGTCGGCCGGGATCGACGTCTCCGCCCTGCGGGAGCTGCACCTGCTCACCACCAAACCGTTCCTGTACGTGTTCAACGTGGACGAGGAGGTGCTGGCGGACGAGGCGCGCCTGGACGAGCTGCGGGCGCTGGTGGCGCCGGTGGAGGCGGTGTTCATGGACGCCAAGCTGGAGTCCGAGCTGACCGAGCTGCCGCCCGACGAGGCGCAGGAGCTGCTCGCCTCCACCGGCCAGTCCGAGCCGGGGCTGCACCACCTGATCCGGGTGGGCTTCCGCACGCTGGGGCTGCAGACGTTCCTCACCGCCGGCCCGAAGGAGGCGCGGGCGTGGACCATCCCGGTCGGCGCCACCGCCCCGGAGGCGGCCGGTGTGATCCACTCCGACTTCCAGCGCGGGTTCATCAAGGCCGAGGTCGTCTCCTTCGACGACCTGGTAGCCGCCGGGTCGCTCGCCGCCGCCCGTGCCGCGGGCAAGGTACGCATGGAGGGCAAGGACTACGTCATGGCCGACGGTGACGTGGTCGAGTTCCGCTTCAACGTGTAGCGGGGGGCCGTCTAGCCGGCAACGTCTACCCGCTGCGGGCCGGGGCTGGTCAGGCGGGGTCGCCGGTCAGACGGGGTCGCCGGTCAGGCGGCGCCGGTGATCGTGCGGTAGGCGTCCTCGATCCGGGCCGCCATGGTGACCGCGCCGGGGGTGAGACCGTTGCCGTCCCGCGTACCCAGGCGGATCTCGGTCCGGCCTTCGAAGCGGCGGATCTCCGGCCGCAGCTGCAGCGCGTCGGCCACCACCTTGATCCGCTCGGTCAGCGCCGCGTGCTGCGAATCGTCGAGCGGAAGGATGCGGGTGATCTCGCGCTCGTCCCTGGTCCAGCCGGCGAGCTGGGTCAGCGCGTCGCTGAGATAGTCACTTCCGTGCGGGGTGCTCCAGAGCGCGCGCATGTTACCCCTCCCGCAGCGTCGTTGCCGGCTTGTGGCCAATTCGTCGCCAAGTTGTCACCATCGGTGCTCTCAGTCTGCCGTTACCGCCCCCCGATGTCCACCTCCACATTTCCGGCTTCCGGGCATCTTCGGGGCGTCAGACGCGGCTGACCGGACAGAACTTGCCACCAAGTCGGGGGGATTGGCCTCCACTAAAAGGCCAGGTAGCCGCCGAAAAGCCTGGACTGTCGATCGTTGGTCGGGGTGTTCATCATCGGGGTGGTTCGATCATGTTAAGGCGCCGTGGTGCGGACGGCCACCCGGCGAGCACTCGTATCGCTGAAGTGGTGTGCCTCGCTTTCTTTTCAGCAGGGGAGCCCTGCTGGTGCTTGAGCGCTAGCAGGGGCGCCCTGCTGAGCTGATGGCGTGCCACAGGGGCGCCCGCTTGTTCCAACAGGGGCGCCCTGCTGAGGCTGCTGTGTCAGCAGGGGAGCCCTGCGGTGGTTCGAGTCGTCGGTAGGGGCGCCGGGTTGGAGCGTCTATTGCCAGCAGGGGCGCCCTACTGGTACTAGAGCACGAGCAGGGGAGCCCTGCTGAAAGAGAGAAGGCGCCCGACGATCAGCGCTCTTCTGGGGCGGCGTCAGCGTCCGGATCCGGGTGGTGGTAGACCAGCCGGTCGGTCGGCAGCGGGAAGGTGACGTCGTCCCCGAACGGTGAGGCGGCGCCGGCGCGGTACAGCCGGGTCTCGGTGAGCGGCAACTTCCCTTCCGCGTCCAGCGGCGGACCCTGGGGAGCGGGGATCGTCTGGGCCCAGTTCACCCCGCCCGGGCGCGGTGGAGCGGTGTAGCTCGCGGTCTCGGGCTGCGCTTGCTGCTCCACCTGGTCCCTCCGGAAGATTGTGCGGCCCAGCCAGATCAGCGGATCATACCGCCGGTCGACGACGCGCTCCTTCATCGGGATGATCGCGTTGTCGGTAATCTTAATGCCCTCCGGGCAGACCTCGGTGCAGCACTTGGTGATGTTGCAGTACCCGATGCCCTGGGCGTGGCTGGCGTGCTCGGCCCGGTCGGTGCGCGCGTCCAGCGGGTGCATGTCCAGCTCGGCGGCGCGGATGAACATCCGCGGCCCGGCGAACGCCCGCTTGTTCTCCTCATGGTCGCGGATCACGTGGCACACGGTCTGGCACAGGAAGCACTCGATGCACTTGCGGAACTCCTGCGAGCGGGCCACGTCGACCTGCTGCATCCGGTACTCGCCCGGGGCCACGCCCGGCGGCGGCGCGAACGCCGGGGTCTCGCGCGCCTTCACATAGTTGTACGAGACGTCGGTGACCAGGTCCCGGATCACCGGGAAGGTACGCAACGGGGTCACGGTCACGACCTCGTCCGCCTCGAATGTCGACATCCGGGTCATGCAGGCCAGCCGGGGCTTGCCGTTGATCTCCATCGAGCAGGAGCCGCACTTGCCGGCCTTGCAGTTCCACCGGCAGGCCAGATCCGGGGCCTGGGTGGCCTGCAGGCGGTGGATCACATCCAGGACCACCTCGCCTTCGGCCGTCTCGATCTGGTAGTCCTGCAGCGCGCCGCCGTCGGCGTCGCCGCGCCAGATCCGGAACTTCCTACTCTGCATGGTCGGGCTCCTCGGGGATGTCGGCCAGCTCCTCCGGGGTGAAGTACTTGGCCAGCTCGTCGCGGTCGAACAGGGCAGCGAGATCCGGGCGCATCGGCGGGATCTCCTGCCGCTCCAGGCGTACCTCGTCCTCGCCAGCGAGCGAGCAGACCAGGTTGACCCGCCGCCACGCCGGGTCCATCTCGGGGAAGTCCTCCCGGGTGTGGCCGCCGCGCGACTCTTCCCGGGTCAGCGCGGCCTTGGCCGTGCACTCCGAGACCAGCAGCATGTTGCGTAGGTCCAGCGCCAGGTGCCAGCCGGGGTTGTACTGCCGACCACCGGCGGCCCCCACCTTGGCCAACCGTTCCTTCAACTCGGCCAGCCGCTCCAGCGACTCCTCCAGTTCGCTGCGGCGGCGGATGATGCCGACCAGGTTGCCCATCACCGCTTGCAGATCCTGCTGCAGCGTGTACGGGTTCTCGCCGGAGTCCCGCACCAGCGGCGCCAGCACGGTCTCCCGCGCCGCGGCGAGGTCGGCTTCGGAGACCTTGGGCCGCCGCCGGGCGGGTATCGAGGCGGCGTGCGCGGCGGCGTACTCCCCGGCGCGCTTGCCGAACACGAGCAGGTCGGAGAGGGAGTTGCCGCCGAGCCGGTTGGAGCCGTGCATCCCGCCGGTGACCTCACCGGCGGCGAACAGCCCGGTCACGCCGCCGGCCACCGCGGTGCTGTCGGCGTCCACTTCGATCCCGCCCATGATGTAGTGGCAGGTCGGGCCGACCTCCATCGGCTGCTTGGTGATGTCCACGTCGGCCAGCTCTTTGAACTGGTGGTACATGGACGGCAGCTTGCGGATGATCACTTCAGGGCTGAGCCGGCTGGAGACGTCCAGGTAGACGCCGCCGGCCGGGGTGCCGCGACCGGCCTTGACCTCGGCGTTGATGGCCCGGGCCACCTCGTCGCGGGGCAGCAGCTCCGGCGGGCGGCGGTTGTTCTCCGGGTCGTCGTACCAGCGGTCGGCCTCCTCCGGGGTCTCCGCGTAGTAGCTGCGGAACACCTCCGGGACGTAGTCGAACATGAACCGCCGGCCCTCGGAGTTGGTGAGGATGCCGCCGTCGCCGCGCACCGACTCGGTGACCAGGATGCCGCGCACGGATGGCGGCCACACCATGCCGGTGGGGTGGAACTGCAGAAACTCCATGTTGATCAGCCGACCGCCGGCGCGCATGGCCAGCGCGTGGCCGTCACCGGTGTACTCCCACGAGTTGGAGGTCACCTTGTAGGAGCGGCCCACGCCGCCGGTGGCGAGCACCACCGCCGGCGCTTCGAACAGCAGCAGTTCGCCGGTCTCCCGGTCGTAGCCGAACGCGCCGGCCACCGCGGAGCCGTCCAGCAGCAGGTCGGTAATGGTGGTCTCGTCGAAGACCCGCAACCGGGACTCGTAGTCGCCGGTGGCGGCGTAGTCCTCCTGCTGCAGCGAGACGATCTTCTGCTGCAGGGTACGGATGAGCTCCAGGCCGGTACGGTCACCCACGTGCGCCAGCCGGGGGTACTCGTGACCACCGAAGTTGCGCTGGGAGATCTTCCCGTCCGGGGTCCGGTCAAAGAGTGCCCCGTAGGTCTCCAGCTCCCAGACCCGGTCCGGCGCTTCCTTGGCGTGAATCTCCGCCATGCGTACGTTGTTGAGGAACTTCCCGCCGCGCATGGTGTCGCGGAAGTGGACCTGCCAGTTGTCGTTCGGGTTGACGTTCCCCATCGCCGCGGCGGCGCCGCCCTCGGCCATGACCGTGTGCGCCTTACCGAACAGCGACTTGGAGATCACGGCGGTGCGGGCGCCCGCGAGCCGGGACTCGATCGCGGCCCGCAGCCCGGCGCCGCCGGCCCCGATCACCACCACGTCGTAGGAGTGCCGGGTGACTCTCTCAGTCATGGGCATCGCTCTCAATCGTCCGGCTCAGTTAATGATGCGTAGGTCGGTGATCCAGCCGGCGGAGACCGCCATGATGTACGCGTCGGTCAGCGCCAGCGTCCCCAGAGTGATCCAGGCCCACTCCATGTGCCGGGTGTTCAGCTTCGACACGAACGTCCACCACCGGTAGCGCAGCGGGTGGCGGGAGAAGTGCTTCAGCCGCCCGCCGAAGACGTGCCGGCAGGAGTGGCAGGAGATGGTGTACGCCCAGAGCATGAGCACGTTGCCGAGCAGCACGAAGTTGCCCACGCCGATGCCGAAGCCGTTCTCCCCGTTGAAGGCCAGGATCGCGTCGTACGTGTTGACCAGGGTGATCACCAGCGCGATGTAGAACATGTACCGGTGCAGGTTCTGGAAGATCAGCGGGAACCGGGTCTCACCGGTGTAACGCTTGTGCGCGTCCGGCACCGCGCAGGCCGGCGGGGAGAGCCAGAAGCTGCGGTAGTACGCCCGGCGGTAGTAGTAGCAGGTGAGCCGGAACAGCAGTAGGAACGGCAGGCTGAGCGCGGCGTACGGGATCAGCGGGTGGTCCGGGGTGAACTGGCCGAAGTGCGAGGCACCCGGTTCGCATCCGGTGGACGTACAAGGGGAGTAGAACGGGGTCAGGTAGTGGTACTCCTCCACCCAGTACCACCGCTGCATGAACACCCGGATGACGCCGTAGGCCAGCCAGGCGGTCAGCCCGGCCACCACCAGCGCCGGGGTCAGCCACCACCGATCCGGGCGCAGGGTCTTCTCACCGATCGCGGCGCGCGGTTTCGCGGTCACCGCCGCCGGCTTCGTCGCCGTCGTTGTCACAGGCCCCCTCCGCTACCGGGTTTCCCAGACCGCG
>DATGPS010000003.1:0-36429 GCA_035304685.1 Natronosporangium sp.
GATGATGGACAACGTGGTCATCCTGGTCGAGGACGAGAGCCCCGACGGGGAGCTGCTGGGACTGTACGAGGGTCACGCGCTGACCGAGCGCGGCTGGCACTACGGCGGCGTACTGCCGGACCGGATCACCATCTACCGCAATCCGATCCTGCGACTCTGCTCCTCAGAGGAGGAGGTGGTCGAGGAGGTGGCGATCACCGTGGTGCACGAGATCGCGCACCATTTCGGCATCGACGACGACCGGCTCCACGAGCTCGGCTGGGCCTGACCCGGCCGAAGGCCGCACCCGCCGGACCCAGCCGGCGACTCCACCAGCCGCGACCCGCTCAGCCGGGGATGCGTACCTCCCCCCGCACGGCCGCCCGGGCGATGTCCGTGCGGTGCTGCGAGCCGGCGAGCGACACCCCATCGACCAGCGCGTACGCCGCCGCCCGCGCGGCGGCGAGGTCGGACCCGGTGGCGGTGCAGGCGAGGACCCGCCCGCCGGCCGAGACCAGGTCGTCCCCGCGCCGGGCGGTACCCGCGTGCAGCACCCCGGGCTGGTCCGCCCCGGTGATCACGTCGCCGGTGCGGGGCGTACCCGGGTAGCCGGCCGCGGCCACCACGACCGTGACCGCCGCGCCCGGGCGCCAGGTCAGCGGTGGGTGCTCGGCGAGGGTGCCGGTGGCGGCCGCGCGTAGCAGCCCGGCCAGTGGCGTCTCCAGCAGCGCCAGCACCGCCTGGGTCTCCGGGTCGCCGAACCGGCAGTTGAACTCGATCACCGCCGGCCCGTTGGCGGTGATCGCCAGCCCGACGTAGAGCACACCGGTGTACGGGCAGCCGCGCCGGGCCAGCTCCGCCAGGGTGGGGCGCACGATCGACGCCATGACCTGGTCGGTCAGGTCCGGCGGGGCCCACGGCAGCGGGGCGTACGCCCCCATGCCGCCGGTGTTCGGCCCGGTGTCGCCGTCGCCGATCCGCTTGAAGTCCTGGGCCGGCAGCAGCGGCACCGCGGTCGTGCCGTCACAGAGGACGAAGAGTGACACCTCCGGCCCGGCGAGGTACTCCTCCACCACCACGGTGTCGTACGCCGCCGCGTGCGTTAGGGCAGCGTCCCGGTCCGGGGTGACCGCCACGCCCTTGCCGGCGGCGAGCCCGTCGGCCTTCACCACATACGGCGGCCCGAACTCGTCCAACGCGGACGCCACCGCGGCGGGGTCGTGGCACGGCCGGCACCGGGCGGTGGGTACGCCCGCGGCCGCCATCACGTCCTTGGCGAACGACTTCGAGCCCTCCAGCCGGGCGGCCGCCGCGGACGGCCCGAAGCAGTGGATGCCTTTGGCGCGGACCGCGTCTACCGCGCCGGCCACCAGCGGTGCTTCCGGGCCGATCACGACCAGGTCGGCGCCGACCTCCACCGCCAGCGAGGCCACGGCGGTCGGGTCGGTGGGGGACACCTCCGGGTACAGCCGCGCCACCGCCCCGATGCCCGGGTTACCGGGGGCGGCGACCAGGTCGGTCACGGCCGGGTCGGCCGCCAGCCGCAGCGCCAGTGCGTGCTCGCGTCCACCCGAGCCCCACAGCAGTACTCGCACGATCTCGCAGCCTACTCCTCTACGCCCCGGCCCCGTCGCGCACGCACCACCCCGGACCGCTCCGGGCAGGTCATGCGCCGATGTTCACGCGGTGGCGGTGGGCAGGAGCGGGTGGCGGGTGACGTTCTCCTCCCGGCCGGGGCCGACCCCGACCACGCTGATCCGGGCGCCGCACAGCTCCTCCAACCGCTCGATGTAGCGGCGGGCGTTGGGCGGCAGGTCGGCGTCGGTGCGGGCCTTGGAGATGTCCTCGTCCCAGCCGTCCAGCTCCTCGTAGATCGGCTTCGCGTGGTGGAACGCGGTCTGGGTGGTCGGCATCGACTCCACCCGCTCGCCGTCGATCTCGTACGCCACGCAGACCGGCACCTTCTCCAGGCCGGAGAGGACGTCCAGCTTGGTCACGACCAGGTCGGTGACCCCGTTGACCTGCACCGCGTACCGGCCGACCACCGCGTCGAACCACCCGCAGCGCCGCTCCCGGCCGGTGGTGGTCCCGACCTCCCGGCCCACCGTGCGCAGGTGCGCGCCGGCGTCGTCGAAGAGCTCGGTCGGGAACGGGCCGGACCCGACCCGGGTGGTGTACGCCTTCGCCACCCCGATCACCTGGGAGATCGCGGTCGGCGGGATGCCGGTGCCCACGCAGGCCCCGGCCGCGGTCGGGTTGGAGGAGGTGACGAACGGGTAGGTGCCGTGGTCCAGGTCCAGCATGGTGGCCTGGGCACCCTCCATCAGCACCGTGGCCCCGCGCGCCAGCGCCTCCCACAGCACCGCCCGGGTGTCGGCGATGTGCGGGCGCAGCCGGGCCGCGTAGGTGAGGTACTCGGCCACCACCGCGTCCACGTCCAGCGCCTTGCGGTTGTAGACCTTGGTGAGGACCTGGTTCTTCTCGCGCAGCACCAGCTCCAGCTTCTGCCGCAGGATGCCCGGGTCCAGCAGGTCCTGCACCCGGATGCCGGTCCGCGCGACCTTGTCTCCGTACGCCGGGCCGATGCCCCGGCCGGTGGTGCCGATCCGGGCCGGCCCCAGGTAGCGCTCCACCACCCGGTCCAGGGCCCGGTGGTGCGGCATGATCAGGTGCGCGTCGCCGGAGATGAGCAGGCCGGAGACGTCCACACCCCGCTCGGTCAGCCCGTCCATCTCGGCGATGAGCACCTTCGGGTCGATCACCACGCCGTTGCCGAGGACCGTGACCGCGTTCGGCGAGAGCGCCCCGCTCGGCATCAGGTGCAGCGCGTACCGCTGGCCATCCGGGGTGACCACGGTGTGGCCGGCGTTGTTGCCGCCGGAGAACCGGACGACGTAGTCGACCTCGGCTCCGAGCAGGTCGGTAACCTTGCCCTTGCCCTCGTCGCCCCACTGGGCGCCGATGAGCACGATCGCTGGCATTCCCTCATCGCCTCCACGGCCGCGGGCGGAAGCCGCTCAGCCCCGGGGTGCCAGAGTAACAAGCGGCGGAGTCGGCCATAGCGAGGGGATACACGTGTACGAGGTAGCGCTGCTCTCTCTGGCCTCGGAGGCGGAGGCCGACCAGGTGCGGACCCCGGTGCGGGCCTGCGCCGACGCGCTCGCCGCGGCCGGGGCCCGGGCCGAGCCGGTCACCGCCACCAGCGACCAGGAGGTGGACGCGGTGCTGGCGCGGGTCGCCGACGGCGCCCGGCTGGTCGTCGCCGCCGCCTCCGACGCGCAGGTGCGGGCGGTGGTCCGGCGGATGGTGCGCCGGTGGGCGCCGCCGCCGTCCCGCCGGCCGGAGGACCTGCCGGAGGGGCGTACCCTGCCGGACCTGCCGCCGCTGGCGATCCTCTCGCTGGACCCGGTCGGTGCCGATCTCGCCGGCCGGCTGGGCCTGCCGCGGGAGCCGGCGGCGGTGGCCGAGGCGGTGCTCGGGGACCGGGTGCGGCGGCTGGACCTGTTCCGCCACGACGGCGCCGGCGGGGTGACCCTCGACGGCGCCCTGTTGGGCAGCAGTGACGCCGACGGCCGGGTGGTGCTGTGGCGGGCCCGGGTGGAGGTGGACGACGCGCTGCTCAGCGACGGGGACGAGCCGCTGCTGGCGGCGGTGGTGGCGAACGGCGGCGGGTATGTCCGGCCGGACGGGCTGCCGCTCGTGGCTGACCCGGACCCGGCCGACGGGAGGGTCACGGCCGCGGTGGCGTTGCCGGTCCGGCAGCGGTGGCGCCGGCGGGTACGCGTGGAGGTGCGCCGGGCGCGCGGCCGGGCGGTCACCGTGCGGCCGGCGGAGGACGTGGCCTGCCTCGACGACGGGGTGGCGGGCACCCTGACCCGAGCGCGCACCTGGTGGGTGGAGCCGGGCGCCTGGGCGGTCTACACCGGACCGGAGCGCGCGTCGTAACGCGCCCGGGTGGGAGCGTCACACCGGTCAGGCGTTGGCGAGCGCGTCGCCGGCGGCCGGGTCGCAGTCGCGTAGGAACTGGGCGCACCGGGCCGCCTCGTCCGCCTCGCCGATCGCGTCCGCGGCGAGGGCCAACTGGTGGAGGCTGCGCAGAAACCCGCGGTTGGGCACGTGCGACCACGGCACCTGGCCGGAGCCGCGCCAGCCGTGCCGGCGCAACTGGTCCAGGCCACGGTGGTAGCCGGTACGGGCATAGGCGTACGCGGCTACCGCGTCCCCGGCGGTGAGGGCGCGCGCGGCGAGCGCGGCCCACACGGCACTGTTCGCGGGGTGGGCCGCCGCGACGGCCGGGAGCGCCGCCGGGTCCGCCGCGTCGTCGAGGGCGCGGTCCAGCGCGGCGTACGCGGCGTCGTCCGCGGGCAGCAGCGTGGCCGGCGGTTCCAGGAGGTTGTCGCGAGGGTTCTGCATCCCCCTATTGAACCGTGTCGCGTTCCCGGCGGTGGCCGTGGCCGAACGGGTGATGCAGATCTCACGCGTACGGCGGGTGTGCACGCTCCGCTACGAGAGTAGAAAGAGAAGTCCGGAGCCTCCCCAGGACCCGGTTAGAGGGACCCGACAGCACCGCTGCCGGGTCCCTTCGTCGCGCATGGTCATGCTACCGGTACTCGCTGCCACTGCCCGACCGGGAGGTCCACCTCGGCGGCGTCGGTGAGCCCGTTCTCGTCCAGGGCGTTGAAGATCGTCAGCCGCCGGCCGGTGGGTACGGCCGCGAGCGCGGCGCCGCTCGGATCGCCCGCGCCGGTGAGTCCGGCCGGCCCGGGGGGTGCGAGGGGTCCGATGTGCGCCATCTCCCAGGCTTCGGGTTGCCCGGCGGGCTCGCGCCCGGCCGGCTCCCCGTCTTCGAAGACCAGCTCCACCGCGTACAGCACCGTGGGGCGCCAGCGGGCCGCCATCAGCCGTTCGATGATGTTGACCGCTCCCAGCTTGCGGCCTACCACGCCGGCCAGGATCGGGTGGGCGTTGGCGCGCCAGTCCAGCCGGAGCCCGGACCAGTGCAGCGGGATCGTCATGTCCACCTGGTCCCAGGTGATCGCGCACTCGTCGAACTTGCGGTGGGTGATCTCGACGTTGCACTCGGGGAAGCCCAGGATGACGGGGCCGTCGGCGAACCAGCGGTCCTCGTCCAGGTCCCACATCAGCCAGGCGTCGTGCAGGGGCTGGCCGATCAGCTTGCGGAACCGGGCGCGGTGAGCAGCCGCGAGGGCACGGCCGCTGTGGTGCCACTGCGGTTCGTACCCTTCGATGCCGAACACGGCGTGCCCTCCGGGGAAACGTGAACCGGACCCGCCCGGACCACCGCCGGCCGGGGCCAGCACCGAGCCTAGATCACCGCGACGCCGGCGCCCGGTAGCGGCGCACCACCCGTTCGGCCAGTCTCACCCCTGGCCCTGCCCGTTCCGTTCGGGTCCACCGCCCCGCCGGTGCGGCCGGCGCGGCGCGATCATGAATCTGGGCGGAGAAGCTCGCGCGATCATGAGCCTTGGCTCATGATCGCGCGAGAGTCGGGCGCCGGTGACTCAGCCCGCCAGCGTGGTACCGGTGGAGCGCAGGTCCTCGCAGGCCTGAACCACCCGCTTGGCCATGCCTTCCTCGGCCGCCTTGCCCCAGGAGCGGGGGTCGTAGACCTTCTTGTTGCCCACCTCGCCGTCCACCTTCAGCACGCCGTCGTAGTTGGTGAACATGTGGGCGGCGACCGGGCGGGTGAACGCGTACTGCGTGTCGGTGTCGATGTTCATCTTCACCACGCCGTAGTCCAGCGCGGCGTGGATCTCCGACAGCAGCGACCCGGACCCGCCGTGGAAGACCAGGTCGAACGGCTTCTGCTTGCCGTACTTGGCGCCGACCGCGTCCTGGATCTCCTTCAGGATCTCCGGGCGCAGCTTGACGTTGCCGGGCTTGTAGACCCCGTGCACGTTGCCGAAGGTCAGAGCCGCCATGTAACGGCCCTTCTCCCCCAGCCCCAGCGCGGCCGCGGTGGCCATCCCGTCCTCCACCGTGGTGTAGAGCTTCTCGTCGATGGCGCCGACGATGCCGTCCTCCTCGCCGCCGACCACGCCCACCTCGATCTCCAGGATGATCTTGGCGGCCGCGGCCTCGGCCAGCAGCTCCTCCGCGATCCGCAGGTTCTCCTCGAGCGGCACGGCGGAGCCGTCCCACATGTGGGACTGGAAGAGCGGAGCCTCCCCGCGACCGACCCGCTCCTTGGAGATCGCCAGCAGCGGCCTTACGAAGCCGTCGAGCTTGTTCTTCGGGCAGTGGTCGGTGTGCAGGGCCACGTTGACCGGGTACTTTTTGGCCACCTCGGTGGCGTACGCCGCGAACGCCACCGCACCGGTGACCATGTCCTTCACCGTGGGGCCGGACAGGTACTCCGCCCCGCCGGTGGAGATCTGGATGATGCCGTCGCTGTTCGCGTCGGCGAAGCCGCGCAGCGCCGCGTTGAGCGTCTGCGAGGAGGTCACGTTGATCGCCGGGTACGCGTACCCGCCGGCCTTGGCACGGTCGAGCATCTCGGCGTAGACCTCGGGCGTGGCGATGGGCATGGCTGCTCCTTGACGTGTGTTGCGGTACGTGTGCGGACGTATTCGACCCTCACTGGGAAGTATTCACCAACGGGTTGGCGGCCGTTTCCCGGGTGGTGTGCGTACGGTAGGGAGCGGACGGCCGGACGGTAGGGAGGAGCGGTGATGACGGGACCTGAGGACGAACTGGCACTCGACGACCACCTCCACCCGGACGAGCGGGACATCGAGGCGCCGAGCGTCGACGCCGCCGAGCAGGCCACCACGGTAGGCCCCAACGACGGCGCCCAGCCGGTCGCACCGCTGCGGCGAAGTCTCGAGGTGGGGGAGTGGGACGCGTTTGAGCAGTCGATCGTCATCGACATCGACGACGACTACGACCGCTGACCGGGCCGGTGTAGGGCGAAGGCCCCGTATCCCACCACCCGGGAGGCGTCCCCGGTGGCCGCCGCGGATGTGGTGAGCGCCAGCATCTCCGGGCGTAGCGCGGCGGATCGGGCCCAGGCGAGCAGCCCGCGCAACGCGTACGACCCGCAGGCGTCGCGTGCCCCGATCCGATCGGGCGCGAGAGCGAGGATCGCCTCGGCGGTGCGGGCGTCCCGCTCCGCGGCGGCCGCCAGGTCGAGGTAGTGGGACAGATCGGTGCTGCACAGCACTACCGTCCCCGGCCCGGCGGCGAGTACGCTCGCGAGGTGCTCCGCCACCCGGTCGGGCTCCATCCGGCCGACCGCGATCGGCACGATCGGCACCGGCCGGCCGAGCGCCCGCCGTAGGAACGGCAGCTGCACCTCCAGGGAGTGCTCCGGGGCGTGGGGCGCGTCGTCCACCGGCAGGCCGTCGAGCCGCGCCGCCACCGGCAGATCACCCAGCGGGGTCGCCCAGGCGTCCGCGCCCGAGGCGGCGCAGCCGGTCAGCGGCACGAAGTGGGCGGGCCCGATCAGCACCACCCGTTCGACCTGGGCGGCGTGCCGGCGCAGCCGGGCGAAGACCTGGGCGGCGGTGGGGCCGGAGAACCGGTAGCCGGCGTGGGGCACGATGTACGCGGGCGCGAGCGGCTCGCCGCCGGTCGTGGAACCGGCCTGGTCGAGCAGGCGGTCCACGGTCTGGGTCAGGACCGCGCGGGTACCCGGGTAGAACCGCCCCGCCACCGCCGGAGTGCGCACCCGCCTCACGACCCGGTCCTACCACACCGACCCGGCCGGCGCAGTGCCCCGGTGCCGGTCAGGCGAGGGCGGTCGGGGTGGCGAGGCGGACCGGGAGGCGCCGGGAACCCCAGGTGCCGGCCGGGCCGTCGTACACCCCGGGCACGCGGGCACCACAGTGGGTACAGGCGCCATCCCCGGTCAGGTCGTAGCGCACCATCTCGTACCAGTCCCGGACCACCACGGCCGCGCCGCAGCCGGGACAGGTGGTGGTCTGCCCGTCCCGGTCGTGCACGTTGCCGGTGTAGACGTAGCGCAGCCCGTGGTCGTGGGCGATCCGCCGGGCCCGGCGCAGCGTCGCCGGCGGGGTGGGCGGCACGTCGCGCATCTTGAAGTCGGGGTGGAACGCGGAGAAGTGCAGGGGCACGTCCGGGCCGAGGTGCTCGGCCAGCCACGCGCACTCGGCCGCGATCTCGGCGTCGGAGTCGTTGTGGCCCGGGATCAGCAGCGTGGTGATCTCGAACCAGACGTCACTGTCCCGCAGGTACTCCAGGGTCTCCAGCACCGCCGGCAGCTTCGCGAACGTGATCTTCTCGTAGAACCGCTCGCTGAACGCCTTCAGGTCGATGTTGGCCGCGTCCATGTGGCGGTAGAACTCCGCCCGCGGGGCCGGGTTCATATACCCGGCCGACACCGCCACCGCCCGGATGCCGCGCTCCCGGCAGGCGTCCGCGACGTCCATCGCGTACTCCATGAAGATCACCGGGTCGTTGTAGGTGAACGCCACCGACCGGCAGCCCAGCCGTTCCGCCGCGGCGGCGAGCGCTTCCGGAGAGGCGGCGGAGGAGAGCGTGTCGATCTCGCGCGACTTGGAGATGTCCCAGTTCTGGCAGAACCGGCACGCCAGGTTGCAGCCGGCGGTCCCGAACGACAGCACCGGCGAGCCCGGCAGGAAGTGGTGGAGCGGCTTCTTCTCGATCGGGTCCACGCAGAATCCGCTCGAGCGGCCGTAGGAGGCGAGCACGATCTGGTCGTCCACGCGGCCGCGGACAAAGCACAGACCGCGCTGGCCCTCCCGCAGCTTGCAGGCGCGGGGGCAGACGTCACACTGGATCCGGCCGTCCGGCAGGGTGTGCCAGTACGCCGTGGGCACGGTGAACGGGTCGGCCAGGCTCAACGTGTCGGCCGGTCCGGCCGCCGCCGGCGCGGGGTCCATGGCACATCCCTCCCCGCCCCACGGTACGCCCGCGGGCCCACCCGCGGGGCTGGCGATCGCCGCCGTCCGCGAAGTCCGTGCCCGAAAGTCCGTGCCGGGCAACGGCACCGGCCCGGCTACGGATAGGGTGTGCGCCATGTCCCGTTCCCGTACCCACCTCGGCAACGTCGTGCGTGGCGGTCTGATCGGTACCGCCGAGGCGATCCCGGGCGTCAGTGGTGGCACCGTGGCGCTGGTCACCGGTGTCTACGAGACGATCATCGCCTCGGCCGGGCACCTGGTCAGCGCCGGCCGGGCGGTGTTCCGCGACCGGGCCCGGGCCCGGGAGGAGTTCCGCCAGGTCCGGTGGGACGTGCTCTTCCCGCTCCTGATCGGCATGGCGCCGGCGCTGATCGTGGCGCTGCTGATCCTCGGCCCGGCGGTGGAGCACCACCCGGTGCCGACGCGGTCGTTGTTCCTGGGCATGGTCGCGGCCGCGCTGGTGGTGCCGATCGGCATGATCGGCTCGCGGTGGCGGCTGTGGGAGGTGGCGGTCGCCGCGCTCGGGGCGGTGGCGATGTTCCTGATCCTCGGCATCCCGGCGACGGAGCTGGAGCCGACCCTGCCGGTGGTCTTCGTCGCCGCCGCGTTCGCGGTGTGCGCGCTGGTGCTACCCGGGATCTCCGGGTCGTTCCTGCTGCTGGTGTTCGGCCTCTACGTGCCCACCACGCAGGCGATCCGGGACGTGGACCTCGCCTACATCGGCGTGTTCGTGCTCGGCGCGGCGCTCGGCCTGTCGCTGATCGTGCGCGGGTTGCAGTGGTTGCTGGAGCATCACCACCGGATCACGCTGGTGGTGATGACCGGCATGATCGCGGGTGCGCTGCGGGCCCTGTGGCCGTGGCAGGGCGACGAGCGGCAGCTGCTCGCACCCGACAGCCAGGTAGGGCTCAGCGTGGCGCTGTGCCTGATCGGCGCGGCGCTGGTGCTCACGGTCTACGTCATCGAACGGCGGATCCAGGGTAGGCGACCGCAACTGGTGGACACTCCGGCAGCTCCCGACCGAGCAGCAACGCCCGGTAGGTGAGCTGGGCCGCCTCCTCCAGGTTGCGCGCCCGCTTGTGAGCCAGCTCCACGGTGTCGCCCAGCACCACGCACCCGTGGTGAGCGAGGATGGCGCAGTTCGCTCCGTCCGCGACCGCGCGGGCGGTCGCGGCGGCGAGCGCCTCCGAGCCCGGCGGGTGGAAGCCGACCCGGACCACCTCCCGCACGTAGTACGCGTGGTCGGTGGTCATCAGCCGGACCGGCTCGCCCAGCGCATCGAGCAGCAGCACGGTCTGCGGATGCAGATGTACCACCGCGTTGATGTCTGGCCGGGCGCGGTAGGTGTGCAGGTGCAGAGCCACTTCGGACGACGGCGGGGGCGAGGTGTCCCCCGCCCCGCTGCCGATGTTCACCCGGACGAAGTCGGTCCTGCTTAACCGGTCAAGCCACGCGCCTGACGCGGTTACCCAGCACACCTCCGCGCCCGGCTCCCGCGCGGAGAGATTGCCACCTGATCCCACGACCAGACCCGCGCGTACGACCTCGCTACCGAGGCGCGCGAGCTGGTCGCGCGGATCACCCGCGTGTGGACCCAACGAGCCGGTCAGCGTGCCTTACGGCGCCGCCGGGGCGGCGTAAGGAGCTCGGCAACCGTGCCGATCTCCCGCGGGAGGAGCCGGTAGTACGCCCAGACCCCGCGCTTCTCCCGCTCCAGCAGCCCCGCCTCGGTGAGGATGCGCAGGTGGTGGCTGACGGTCGGCTGGGACAGGCCCACCGGCTCGGTCAGGTCACACACGCACGCCTCACCCTCGGGGGAGGACTGGATCAGACTCAGTAGCCGCAGCCGGGCCGGGTCGGCGAGTGCCTTGAGCACCCGGGCCAGCTTCTCGGCGTCGTTGCGTTCGATTGGCTCACCAGCTAGCGGTGAGACGATAGGACTAGATTCGGCCAGCGCAGTACCCACGTATCTATCCTTCCAGCACCACCATCGATTTGCCTACATGTTCATTAGGCCAAATTAACAATTTCTCAGGACCTAAAGGCCAAGGTCAGCCGCCGTGTAGGCGGACCGGTACGCCAAACCAGCCGATGTCATGGCCTCCGATGCGCCACGATCCACCACGGCCGCCACGCCCACCACGTCGGCGCCGGCTGACCGCAATGCCTCCACCGCCGACAGCACGCTACCACCCGTGGTGCTCGTGTCTTCCACAACCAGCACCCGCCGGCCGGTCACGTCCGGCCCCTCCACGCGGCGACCCAGACCGTGGACCTTGTCCGACTTGCGGACCACGAACGCGTCCAGCGCCTCGCCGCGGGCGGCGGCGGTGTGCAGCATGGCGGTCGCCACCGGGTCGGCGCCGAGCGTCAGCCCTCCTACCGCGTCGTATCGCCAGTCCGCGGTCAGCTCCCGCATCACCCGGCCCACCAACGGGGCGGCCGCGTGGTGCAGCGTGATCCGTCGCAGGTCCAGGTACCAGTCCGCGGTACGCCCGGAGCTGAGCACCACCCGCCCGTGCACCACCGCGAGATCTTTGATAAATCGGCGTAGCTCATCACGATCACCCACGCTGACAGGCTACTGTCCCTGCTCAACGCGGCCGGAGCGGACACGCACTCCACCGGCGACGGCCCGCACCAGACCCAAGGGCAGGTGCCGCAGGCCGGCGGCGACGATCCGGTACCGCCAGTCCACCACGCTCACCACCCGGCCGCGGGTCAGGTCCCGCAGGGCCCGCGCGGCCACCCGGTCGGCGTCCAGCCACCACCAGGCGGGGGTCCGGGAGACGTCCATCCCGGCCCGCTGGTGGAACTCGGTCCGCACCAACCCCGGGCAGAGGGCGAGCACCCGTACCCCGTGCCCGGCGACCGCGCCCGCGATCGACACGCTGAAGTTCGTCACCCAGGCCTTGGTGGCGGAGTACGTGGAGCCGGGCGAGACCGGGGCGAAACCGGCCACGGAGGAGACGTTGATCACGCCGCCGCTGCGCCGGCGGAGCATCGCCGGCAGTGCGGCGTGCGTCAACCTCATCACCGCGTGGACGTTGAGGCGGAGCAGCCGTTCCTGGTCATCCGCGTCGGAGTCGAGGAACCCGCGGTTAAGCGTGATCCCGGCGTTGTTCACCAGCAGGTGCACCCCGTCCGGCGTACTCAGCCGGTGCGCCACCGCCTCCACACCCTCGGGCGTGGCCAGGTCGGCGGCGATCACCTCCACCGTGGCCCCGTGCGCGCGCCGTAGCTGCGCGGCGTGCTCACTCAGGCGCGCCTCGTCCCGCGCCACCAGCACCAGGTCGTACGCGCCAGCGGCGAGGCGGCGGGCGAAGGCCGCCCCGATGCCGGCGGTGGCGCCGGTGATGAGCGCGGTCGGTCGCCCCGTGGCAGGGGTACGGGTCATTGACGAGGAGGATAGCCGTAGCGGTACGGCGGATAGGGGTAGTACTGCTGGTAGTACGGGACGACCCGGGGGCGGTGAAAGTAGCGCACCGCCGACGGCAGGGTCAGCAGGAACAGCGACAGCAGCAGGGCCGCCATCCCGATCACCGGGACCGGTCCGCTCGCCACCGCGTACCAGGACGGCATCAGCTCGGTCACCGTCTGGTCGAGCGCCTCCCGGTCGGCCGGGACGGCGCCGAGCGAGCTGAGGCCGTGACCGAAGGCGTCCACCGCGATCGGGGCGCCGCAGCAGCAGAGCAGGAAGACCCCGAAGGTCATCACCCACCCCCGGGCGGCGCGGCGGCCCAGGAAGACCGGCCAGGAGAGCACCAGCATCAGCAGCGAGGTCGCCAGCCCGACGCCGGAGACCAGCGTCGCGAGCAGCCCCACCGCCTCTGCGGCCTCAGTCGCTTCCGAGACGTCATTGGCATCCAGATAGGACTCGTAGACCCGCGTGAACGTGTCGACCGACCGCAGCGCCCCGCCGAAGTAGAGCGACAGCGCGCCGGCTGAGATCAGCAGCGCGACGGTGGCGACCGAGACGACCACCGGCCGGGGCGGTGGCTGCCACGGCGGCGGTGGGGTCGGGTAGGCCGGCGGCGGTGCGGCGGGGGGTGGGGACGGCGGTGCCGGTGCGGGCGGCTCGACCCGGGTGGGCGGCGTCGCGGGCCGTGACTCGCCTACCGGCACCCGGCCCGGGTGGTAGTCAGCGGCCGGGAGCGTGCCGGGCGCCGGTGACGCGGCCTTGGCCGCGCCGTCGGGCCGTGCCTGGTCAACGCGGGTCGGGTCGGTATGGATCGGGTCAACCGTGGTCGCCGCGGCCGCGCCGGCCGCGCCTGGACCGCCCGCCGCCCGACGCGCCGCCGCGGCCAGGTCGGCCGCGGTCTGCCAGCGCTGCTCCGGGTCGGCCGCGAGGGCGCGTTCGACCACCGCCACCACCTCCGCCGGGATGTGGCCGGGCAGGGGCGGTGGTGGTTCCCGGAGCCGTTTCATGGCGATCTCGAACGGGTTGTCGCCGTCGAACGGCCGCCGTCCGGTGAGGCACTCGTACGCCACCACGCCGAGGGCGTACACGTCGGAGCGGGCGGTGGCCGGCTTGCCCAGCACCTGTTCGGGCGCGAGGTAGGAGGGGGTGCCCACCACCGCGCCGGTGGCGGTGAGCGGGGTGGAGGCGGCCGAGCGGGCGATGCCGAAGTCGGTGAGGACCACCGTGTCCGTCGGGGTCACGAGCAGGTTGCCGGGTTTGATGTCGCGATGCACCACGCCGTTGAGGTGGGCGGCGTGGAGCGCGTCCGCGGCCTGCGCGATCATCCGCATGGTGCGTGTCGGGTCGATGCTTCCGGACCGGTGCAGCCGCCGGGAGAGCGCCTCACCCTCCACGTACTCCATTACCAGGAACGCGTTCGCGTCGTCCCCGCGGTAGTCGTGGATCGCCACCACCCCGGGGTGCCGGATGGCGGCCATGGTGCGGGCCTCGCTGAGAAAGCGTTCCGCGAACCCGGGCTCCTCCACCAGCTCGTGGCGCATCATCTTGACCGCGACGGTGCGTTCCAGCACCTGGTCGGTGCCTCGCCACACCTCGCCCATACCACCGCCGCCCACGCGCTCATCCAGGCGGTAGCGGTCGGCGAGCACCGTGCCCGGCCCGTACATCACCGCCTCCGTCGTGGCGAGAGATCAAGATCGCTGACCAGACTTCGGCGGCACGTGCGAGCCGAAGCGACATCGTCTTTGACGATAGCGGGACGACTCCACTCGCCGCGATGGAACCAGCCCCGTTCAGCTCCCCGGTGGCGCGCCCGGCGCTCCCTGGGGCGGCGTACCCGGCGGCGGCTGCTGCGGTGGCATGCCCGGGTGCGGCGGCGCCCCCGGCGGGGGTGCCTGCGGCGGTACGCCGGGCGGTGGCATCCCCGGCGGCGGGCCCTGCGGTGGTATGCCCGGCGGCGGTGGTGGCATGCCCGGTGGCGGTCCCGGCGGTGGTGCGCCCTGCGCCGGTATACCCGGCGGGCCCGGCGGCGGGTAGCCAGGCTGGTAGGGCGGCGGGTACGGCGGAGCGGCCGCCCGCGCGGGCTTGCGGTAGAACTCGTTCGAGGCCGGCAGCGCCAGCAGCACCATCGCCCCGAGCAACGCCAGCACCCCGACCAGCGGGGCTCCGATGTTGACCGGCTGATACCACACCGGGAGGCTCTCCTCCCAGATGAGCTCGAACTCCTGAGCGGTGGCGTCCGGCGGCTCGGTGAACGTCCCGGTGAGGAAGCCGAACGCCGCACCCAGCAGGGAGAAGACCCCGCAGCACGAGCCCAGCGCCCCCACCACCCAGGTGGCGATCCGCACTCCGTTACGGGGCGCCAGGAGCAGCGGCCCAAACACCCCTAGGACCAGGCCGAACAGGACATAGACCGCCGCGTCGAGGTACAGGGTCGCCACGACGACGCCGGTGTAGTCGCCCACGGGCGTGCCGGCGTATTCCCGATCCAGCGCGTCCAGGACGATGCCCGTGATCCCGATGCGGCCGCCGAGGTACGCCAGCGACGCCCCGGTCACCAGGACCAGCAGCAGGCTGGCGAGGGTGACGGTCGCGGGGCGGTCCCGCTGCGGGTCCGCCGGCGGACCGTACCCGGGTGCCATGGATCCTCCTCAGTGAGCTGCGGGCCGGCCGGTCACTGGCTGGCCGGCGGGTACGCGGGCGGCGGCGGCTCGAAATCCTCGTCCTCCGGCCGCTTGCGGAAGAACTCGTTCGCCGGTGGCAGCGCCAGCAGCACCAGCACCGCGAGCAGCGCCAAGGTCCCCACGATGGAGGCGACCAGGTTGAGCGGCCCGAACCAGCCCGGCAGCGCATCGGAGAGCATCCGCTCGACCTCGGCCGGGTCCGGGGCGCCCTCGGCCTGCATCCCCTCCATGCCGCTGGCGAGGCCGCTGAGCACCAGACCCACCCCGGAGCAGCAGAGCGCCAGCCCGCCGAGCACCCAGGTGGTGATCCGGGAGCCGTTACGACCCCGGCTGTTGAAGTAGCCCAGCAGCGCGAAGCCGACGCCGAACAGGATGAAGAACACCGAGCTCGCGGCGGCGATACCGACCGAGACGGCCTCCGTGCCCTCGGCATCCGTGCCCGCGTACGCCTGCTGGTAGACGTCCGAGTAGGTCCCGATGTACGCGAGCGACACGAGCGCGGGGAGGATGAACAGCACCGCGGTGAGCCACAACAGCCAGCTCGAGGCGGTGACCACCATCGGCCGCGACGGCGGAGAACCCGGCGCGGATGGTTGGGTCGGGTCGGCGTACGACATCTGCCCCTCCTGCCTCGGCGACCGCTCGGTTGCCGGTCGCAGATTTTGACCGGCGGGTGCCCCCGGTCACTCGTCCGCCGTTACGCTACCGGATCACCGCAAGTTCGTGCAGCCTCACTCTGTCGTGATCGTCAGCTCGTCCTTTGACTCGGCCAGATCGACGCGGACCCGGTCTCCCTCGTGGACCTCTCCGGCGAGCAACGCCATCGCGAGCTGGTCACCGATCGCGGACTGGACCAGCCGGCGCAGCGGCCGGGCACCGTAGATCGGGTCGTAGCCGTGGCTGGCCAGCCATGCCCGCGCCGGCTCGGTCACGACCAGCTCCAGCCGTCGGTCCGCCAACCGCTGGCGCAGCCGCTCAAGCTGGATGTCCACGATGGCCGACAGGTCGTCCGGGGTGAGCGAGTGGAAGACGACGATGTCATCGAGGCGGTTCAGGAACTCGGGCTTGAAGTGGCCGCGCACCACCGCCAGCACCGCCTCCCGGCGCTCCTCCTCCGACAGGGTCGGATCGGCCAGCGCCGCCGAGCCCAGGTTGGAGGTGAGGACCAGGATCGCGTTGCGGAAGTCCACTGTGCGCCCCTGACCGTCGGTCAACCGGCCGTCGTCGAGCACGGCCAGCAACAGATCGAACACGTCCGGGTGCGCCTTCTCCACCTCGTCGAGCAGGATCACGGAGTACGGCCGGCGGCGCACCGCCTCGGTGAGCTGCCCGCCCTCCTCGTAGCCGACGTACCCCGGCGGCGCGCCGACCAGCCGCGCCACCGAGTGCTTCTCTCCGTACTCGCTCATGTCGATGCGTACCATCGCCCGCTCGTCGTCGAAGAGAAACTCGGCGAGCGCCTTGGCCAACTCGGTCTTGCCCACGCCGGTCGGGCCGAGGAACAGGAACGAGCCGGTCGGCCGGTCCGGGTCGGCGATCCCGGCCCGGGCGCGACGGACACTATCGGCGACCGCCTTGACCGCCTCCGTCTGCCCGACCACCCGGGCGGACAGCGACGACTCCATCCGCAGCAGCTTGGCGGACTCACCCTCCATCATCCGGCCGGCGGGGATGCCGGTCCAGCTCGACACCACCGCGGCGATGTCGTCCTCACCGACCTCCTCGTTGAGCATCGCGCCGTCCTTCTGCAGCTGCTGCAGCTCCGCCTCGGCGGCGGCGAGCTCCCGCTCCAGCGCCGGGATGCGCCCGTACCGCAGCTCAGAGGCGCGGGTGAGGTCCAGATCCCGCTCGGCCCGGTCGGCCTCGCCCCGCAGCGCCTCCAGCTGCTCCTTGGTCGCCGAGATCTTGGCGATGTGCTCCTTCTCGTTCCGCCACCGCTCCGACAGCGCGGTCAGCTGCTCGCGGCGGTCGGCCAGCTCCTTGCGCAAGCGTTCCAGCCGCTGTTGGGAGGCGGGGTCCTCCTCCTTGGCCAGCGCCATCTCCTCGATCTCCAACCGGCGGACCGCGCGCTCGATCTCGTCCACCTCCACCGGCCGGGAGTCGATCTCCATCCGGAGCCGGGAGGCGGCCTCGTCCACCAGGTCGATCGCCTTGTCGGGCAGGAACCGGTCGGAGATGTACCGGTTGGAGAGGGTGGCCGCGGCCACCAGCGCGGCGTCGGTGATCCGCACCCCGTGGTGGACCTCGTACCGCTCCTTGAGCCCGCGCAGGATGCCGATCGTGTCCTCCACGCTCGGCTCGCCCACCACCACCGGCTGGAACCGCCGCTCCAGCGCCGGGTCCTTCTCGATGTGCTCGCGGTACTCGTCCAGCGTGGTGGCCCCGACCATCCGCAGCTCACCCCGGGCGAGCATCGGCTTGAGCATGTTCCCGGCGTCCATCGAGCCTTCGCCCCGGCCGGCACCCACCACTGTGTGCAGCTCGTCGAGGAAGGTGATGATCTGCCCGTCGCTGGCCTTGATCTCCTCCAGCACCGACTTGAGCCGCTCCTCGAACTGGCCGCGGTACTGGGCGCCGGCCACCATCGCGCCCAGGTCCAGGCTGACCAGCCGCTTGTTCCGCAGCGACTCCGGCACGTCGCCGGCGACCACCCGCTGGGCGAGCCCTTCCACGATCGCGGTCTTGCCCACGCCCGGCTCACCGATCAGGACCGGGTTGTTCTTGGTACGCCGGCTCAGCACCTGGATCACGCGGCGGATCTCCGCATCCCGGCCGATCACCGGGTCGACCTTGCCGTCGCGGGCCAACCGGGTGAGGTCCACACCGTACTTCTCCAGCGCCTGGTAGGTCTCCTCCGGGTCGGCGCTGGTGACCCGCCGATCTCCGCCACGCACCTGCGGAAACGCGGCCACCAGGGCCTCGGTGGTGGCGCCGGCGCCGCGCAGCGTGTTGGAGACCGAGCCGCCGACCTGGGCCAGGCCGGCGAGCAGGTGCTCGGTGGAGACGTACTCGTCGCCGAGCGGCCGGGCGATCTGCTCCGCAGCCGTGATCGCGTTGACCAGCTCCCGCGCCAGACTGGGCTCGGCCACGGAAGCGCCGCGGGCGCTGGGCAGCTGCTCGATCGCGCGGGCCGCGGCTCGCCGGATGTCGGCCGGGTTGGCTCCGACCGCCCGCAGCAGGGCGCCCGCGGTGGACCCGCCGGTGTCGAGTAGCGACAGCAGCAGGTGCCACGGCTCGACCGTGGCGTGCCCGGCCTGAGTAGCGGTCGCCACGGCCCCCCGGATGACTTCTCGACTCTTGGTGGTGAGGCGGTCAACGTTCACGAAGTTGAGCGTACCTGACTCAACCTAGCCCGACCACCGGGGTGCGCCCTGGTTCTCCGCCGGGGTGCGCCCTCTGGCTTCGGCCGGGGTGCGCCCTCTGGTTTCGGCCGGGGTGCGCCCTCTGGTTTCGGCCGGGCGCCCCTGTGGTTACTAGAGCCCCAGCAGGGGCGCCCCACCGGGGTTAGCGCTCTCCACAGGGGCGCCCTGTTAAGGCCCACGCTTCAACAGGGGCGCCCTGCTAAGCCCCGCGCTTCAACAGGGGCGCCCTGCTGGAGCAACAGGGGAGCCCTGCTAGGGCAACAGGGGAGCCCTGCTGAGGTAAGCGGGGCGCCCGGTTGGGTGGCGGTGGCTGGTAGGGGCGCCCTGCTGGTGCTAGAGCGAGAGTAGGGGCGCCCGGTTGAGAGAGAACTCGCCAACCGGGGCGCCCTGCTAAGGAAGGCGCGCCAACCGGGGCGCCCGGCTGGGGGCGAACCGGGGGGTCGAGGGCGTCCGGTTCGCCGGAAAAGGGTGCCCGGCGTAACAGATCCGACACGGACCCTTCCGATCTTCGCCCCGGGACCGATAACGTGTTCGCTGCGACACCCTTCGCATCAGGGCCACCACACCGGAGTGACTGTGAGCGTGCAAGACACGACGTTCCGCGGCTTCGCGAACCCGGTTGACCCCACCCCGGGTGAGCTGCGCGCGTGGGCGTACCGGCCGGAGTCGGTTCCGTTGGAGACCCTGCCGCCTGACTGGGATCTCCTGGTCGCCGGTGACCAGTTGATCAACACGCTGTTCGAGCTGGCCCTTGACCGGACCTGCCCGGCGCGCCGGTTCATGCTGCACTGCCTGTACATCTACGCCGCGGACGCGATCCGCACCAACTTCCGGGCCCACCCACGCCGCCGGCTGCGCAAGCTGGTGGAGCAGGCGGAGGCTGAAGGCGACGAAGTGCTCGGCACCTGGGCGCACAACACCCGGGTGCTCCTGGCCCGTCCAGAGCTGTTCGACTACCACGACTGGTGTGAGGGCGGCCTGGTCCGCAACCCCCGCCGCCTCGCCTGACCTGCGCCGCGCGGTAGCAAGGCCGTCCCACCCCGGGTGGTAGCCGGTGACCGGAGGGCCGTCCCTCCACGGTCGAAACCCTCAATCGGCCGGAGCCGGCCCGGGCGGTTCATGGCCGGCGTCTGACCCGCCGGCACCCTCCCGGACCCCACCGGCGCCGTCGACAGAGCTGACCCTGTCGACCGAGCCGATGCCGTGGACCGCGATCTGGACGCCGCGCCGGTACGCGGACCGTACCCCCGCCGGGTCGTCCCCTCGCCGCACGCTCACCCCCACGGTGCCGACCACCGCGCCGACCAGCGCGCCGACCATCGCCGCGGCCGCGACCCGGTCCAGCTCGGGGTAGGCCCGGTGCAGCGCTTCGGCGATCTGGTGCTGGGCCGCGAGCAGCCGCCGCAGAGCCGCCGCCTGCAGCGCGGGGGAGCGCGAGAGCAGATCCAGGCGTACGCCCGCGAGGCGCCCACCCAGGTCGGCGGTGAACGCCTCCGACGTGGCGACCTGCTGGAACGCCCGCAGCAGCGTACTCGCCGCGGGCTCGTCCGGGTGCCGCCCGGCGATCGCCTCCAGCGCGAGCCGCACCCGCTCGTCGGTGTGGGCGAAGAGCACGTCCTCCTTCTTGGCGAAGTGGCTGAAGAAGGTACGCGGTGACACCTCCACCGACTCGGCGATCTCGGCGATCGTGGTCTCTTCGTATCCCTTGCGGGCGAAGAGCGCGACCGCGGCCTCGATGAGCGCGCGGCGGGTCCGCTGCTTCTTCCGCTCCCGCAGCCCAGGCTCTCGGGGCCCAGGCTCTCGGGGCCCAGGCTCTCGCAGCCCAGGCTCCCGGGGCCCCGACTCCCGCGGCCCCGGCTGTCGCACTCCGCCCCCGGTCATGGCCCGGATGCTATCGCATCAAACGCAATCTTACAGTGAGTGCAATCTTGCAGTGACTGTGATTAGATCTGGGCATGGCCGAGCCGCCGGTGATCAAGGTTGAAGGGCTGCGCGTGCAGTACCCGGGCGCCTCGCGGCTCGCGCTCGACGACGTCTCGTTCGAGGTCCGCGCCGGTGAGGTGTTCGGGCTGCTCGGCCCCAACGGCGCGGGAAAGTCCACCGCCCAGCGGGTGCTCACCGGCCAACTCACCGGCTATCAGGGCCGGGCGGAGGTGCTGGGGCAGCCGGTCCCCGCCTGGGGCGCCGAGCTGTACCGCCGGATCGGGGTGGCCTTCGAGCTGCCCGCGTACTACCCGAAGCTCACCGCCCGGGAGAACCTCGCCGCCTTCGCCGGCCTCTACCGGGGCCGCACCCTGGACCCGGATGAGGCGCTGGCGCTGGTCGGCCTCGCCGGCGCGGCCGACCAGCGGGCCGCCACCCTCTCCAAAGGCATGAAGATGCGGTTGAACCTGGCCCGAGCCCTGCTGCACCGGCCCCGGGTGCTGTTCCTGGACGAGCCCACCGCCGGGCTCGACCCCGGCCACGCCCGGCAGATCCACCAGCTGGTGCGGGAGCGCGCCGCCGACGGCTGCACCGTGCTGCTCACCAGCCATGACATGGTGACCGTGGAGGAGGTCTGCGACCGGGTGGCGTTCCTGTTCGAGGGCCGGGTCCGGGCCCTCGACACGCCCCGGGCACTGCGCCTGGCGTACGGCCAACCTCGGGTCCGGGTCGAGTACCGCGGCGACGGAGTGGTACGTGTCGCCGAGTTCCCGCTGACCCACCCGACCGACGAGCGGCTGCTCACCCTGCTGCGAACCGCCGCGGTGGAGACCATCCACACCCGCGAGGCCAGCCTGCGGGACGTGTTCATCGCGGTCACCGGCGGCCGGCGGTGACCCCGCCGGCGCTGCTGCGGCTGGAGGCGGTGCTGCAGTGGCGGTACGGGATCGTGGCCGCGCTGGCCGCGCTGGCGGCGGCCTGGACCGGGGTGCTGGCGCTGCTGCCGGCGGCGGCCGCGCGGATCGTGGCCCCGTGGGTGCTGCTGCTGGATACCGCCGTGGCCGGCGCCACCCTGGTCGGGACCATGGTGGTCCTCGAGCGGGAGCAGGGGATGCAGGCCGCGCTCGCGGCCACCCCGGCCGGACCCGGGGGCCGGGTCGCCGCCAGGGTGGGGGTGCTGCTCGGGGTCACGGTCGCGGCGGCGGTGCCGGTGGCGCTGGCCGGGCGGCCGGTGAGCCCCGCCGGTCTGGCGCTGGCGCTGCTCGGCGTGGGGCTGGTCGCCGCGATTACGGCGCTGGCCGGGGTAGCGGTGGCCGCCCGCCGCGGCTCGGTGATCGCGTTCCTGATCGCCCTGCCGCTGATCCTGCTCCCGCTGATGCTGCCCGCCGCCGCCCACCTGGCCGGGTTGACCCATCCGGGGCTGTACGCGATCCCGCTCACCGGGGCGGTGGACCTGCTGCGCTCCGGCTACGGCGACCCGCTCGTGGAGGCCCCGGCGGCGTGGCCGCTGGCGCCCCTGCTAGCGGTGGTGGGCGTCTTCGTGCTCGCCCGGGGCCGGTTGGCGCGCCCGCGGCGGCCGGCCCCGCGGTGGGTGGCGCGCCTTGGCCGGGTCCCCCTGCCAAGGCCCCGGCCCCGGGTCAGCGGCGGACCGGTGCGCGCGTTGCTGCGGACCGATCTGGTCACCCTGCGGCGCGACCCGCTGCTGCTGATGATCGCCGCCAGCCCCGCGCTGCTCGGGCTGGTGCTGCGGTTCGGGTACCCGAGCGCCCGGAACTGGCTCGCCGCTACCCACGGGTTCGACCTCGCCGCGTACCGGCCGCTCCTGCTGGCGGTGGCGGTGCTGCTGCACGTGCCGGTGAGCTTCGGCATGGTCGGCGCGCTGCTGGTCCTCGACGACGTCGACTCCCGGATGCTGGTGGCGGTGCGGACCTCGCCGCTGACCCTGCCCCGCTACCTCGGCTACCGGGCGGCGCAGGTGACCGCCGCGGCCTGGGGCGGGCTGGCGGTGGCGCTGCCGGCGAGCGGGCTGGCCGGCGCCGCCGCCTGGGCCGTGCTGCCGCTGGCCGGGCTGGTCGCGCCGCTGGTGCTGCTCGGCGCGCTGGCGATCGCCCGGAACAAGGTGGCGGGCGTGACCGCGCTGAAGCTGCTCGGCTTGCCCTGCTACGCGCCGGCCGCCGCCTGGTGGCTGCCGGAGCCGGCCGGGTGGTTGTTCGCGCCCTCGCCCACCTGGTGGATCATGCAGGCGCTGTGGCGGGAGTCGGGCTTGATCGCGCTGGCCGGCGCCGCGGTCAGCGCGGCCGCGCTGGCGTTACTGGCCCGCCGGGCGCTCACCCGGCTCGCCGCCGGGTGAGCGGCGGGGAGCCGGGTGAGCGGCCCGGGTCAGTCCCGCTGCCAGATCACCACCTCGGTGGAGGTACGGGAGGTCGGCAGCAGGTCACGCCGGGGGAACGCGGAGATCGACTCCAGCTCCTCCACCCGCTGGTACGCGCGTACCACCTCTTCCTCCAGTTCGGCGATCCGCTGCCGCAACTCGGCGATCGTCGCCTCCAGGTCGATGATCCGCTTGACGCCGGCGAGGTTGATGCCCTCGTCCTGGCTGAGCCGCTGGATCTCGCGCAGCATCGCGACGTCGCGCACGCTGTAGCGGCGGCCACCGCCCGGCGTGCGCTCCGGGCAGACCAGGCCCAGCCGGTCGTACTGCCGCAGGGTCTGCGGGTGCATCCCGGCCATGCGGGCGGCTACCGAGATGAGAAGGATCTTGGCGTCATCGGCCACGGCGTGCCCCCTTTCCGGAACTGGCCCGTTCCTCCAGGTAGCGCCGTGGCGCCGGGCCAGTCGCCTCGGCGAACGATTCCAGCGCCGCGCGAGCGTCCTTGGACAGCTCGGACGGGACCACCACCTCCACCGTGACCAGCAGGTCCCCGGCGGCACCGTCGCGCCGGCGTACGCCCTTACCGCGGGCGCGCAGCACCCGGCCGGACGGGGTGCCCGGCGGAACCCGTAGCGTGACCGGACCGTCCAGGGTGGGCACCCGCAGGTCCACCCCGAGCACCGCCTCCGGGAAGGTGATCGGCACGGTGAGGGTCAGGTCGTCGCCGCTGCGTCCGAACAGGTCGTCCGGGCGTACCTTCACCAGCACGTACAGGTTGCCCGGCGGGCCACCGCGCACCCCCGGCTCGCCCCGGCCGACCAGCCGGATCCGCTGGCCGTCCTTGACTCCGGGCGGGATGCGGACGTTCAGCCGGCGGGTCTTGGTCACCCCGCCGGTGCCCCGGCACTCCGGGCACTTCTCCTCCACGATCGTGCCGACTCCCTGGCAGTCCCGGCACGGCTCGGAGAAGCTGAACGCCCCCTGGTTGCGGGTGACCAGCCCGGTCCCGCCGCAGATCGGGCAGGTGCGCGGGGTGGTGCCGGGTTTGGCGCCGCTGCCCTGGCAGGTGTCGCACACGCCGGGTGCGCGCAGCGTCAGCGGCAGGGTGGCGCCGTGCACCGCGTCCGCGAAGTCGATGGTGACCTCGGCCTCCACATCGCGGCCCCGGGTCGGCTCGGTGCGCTGGGAACGCCCACCGCTGAAGATCGAGCTGAACAGGTCGGAGAAGCTGGTGGCGCCGAACCGGCGGTCGCCGGCCCCGCCGAACAGGTCCGAGACGTCGAAGGGCGTCTGCTGCGCCCCCCGCCGGTAGGCCCCCGACCCGAAGAGTGAGCGCATCTCGTCGTACTCCCTGCGCTTCTTCTCGTCGGAGAGGACCTGGTACGCCTCGGAGACCTCCTTGAACCGGGTCTCGGCCTGGGCGTCGCCGGGGTTACGGTCGGGGTGCAGCTCGCGTGCGAGCTTGCGGTACGCCTTGCGGATGTCGTTGGTGGAGGCGGTCTTAGGCACCCCAAGGACCTGGTAGAAGTCCTTCTCCAACCAGTCCTTAGAGCTCATCGACTCACCTCCTCCTCACGATGGCGCCTGGTAACCACCGGCTCTCAGCTCTCGTCGCTGGGCGGATCGGCGACCGCGACCATCGCCGGCCGCAGCAGCCGGTCGCCCAGCAGGTACCCACGACGTAGGATATCGATGCAGGTAGGGCCGTTGACCTCGTCGGAGGTGAGGTGCGCCACCGCCTCGTGGCGGTTCGGGTCGAACGGGTCGCCCTTCTCGCCGAACGCGGTCAACCCGAACTTGGTCAGCGCGCTGATGAGCTGCTCGGCGACGGCGGCGAACCCATCCACCAGCTCCCCGTGTTCCCGGGCCCGGTCGAGGTCGTCCAGCACCGGCAGTAGCGCGCTCAGCACGTTGGCGGTGGCCTGCTCCCCGACGCGGGCCCGGTCCCGCTCCACCCGCTTGCGGTAGTTGGCGTACTCCGCGGTGACCCGTTGCAGGTCGCGGGTGCGCTCGTCCAGCGCCGCGCGCAGCGCCTCCAGCTCGGCGCCGAGGCCCGCCGGTTCGGTCTCGGCGGCCGGGGCCGCCGGCTCACCGCCGGCGGGCGCGGCGGCGGTGGGCTGGGCGTCGCCAGCCGCCGGAGCTTCCGTACCGCCGGGTCGGCCGGTCTCGGCCGCGGGCGGCGGTGCGGTGTCAGGCTGCTCCGGGGCCGCGCCCGGGGCCCCACCCTCGCCACCGCTGGCGGGGGTGGGGCCTTCCGGTTGCGCGGACGCCGGCTGACCGGTGCCTGGGGCCTGCTGCGGGCCCCCGCCGGTCGCCTTGACTCTTCGCTTGTCCCGGATCACGGGCCGGTCCGGCTCTGGCTGAGCCGCTGCGGGTTCAGTCACTTCTTGTCGTCCTCATCCACGATCTCGGCGTCTACGACATCCTCCGGACCGGTGCTCGCGCCCCCCTGGGCTCCGCCACCGGTCGCAGCCCCCTCCGGGCCGCCTGCGGTGCCCGCGCCGGCGCTCCCGGCCTGCGCGTACAGCTTGGTGCTGGCCTCCTGCATAGCCGAGTTCAGGCTGTCGTGCGCGGACTTGATCGCCGCGGTGTCGGAGCCGCCCAGCGCCGCACGCAGGTTGCCCAGCGCCTCGTTGACGCTCGTCCGGGAGTCCTCCGGCAGCTTGTCGCCGCTCTCGGCGAGGAACTTCTCGGTCTGCCACAGCGCCTGCTCCGCCAGGTTGCGGGTCTCCGCCTCCTCCCGGCGGCGCTTGTCCTCCTCGGCGTGCTCCTGGGCATCGCGCATCATCCGCTCGATCTCCTCCTTGGGCAGGGCCGAGCCGCCGGTGATCGTCATCGACTGCTCCTTGCCGGTGCCCAGGTCCTTGGCGCTGACGTGCACGATGCCGTTGGCGTCGATGTCGAACGTGACCTCGATCTGCGGCACCGCCCGCGGCGCTGGCGGGATGCCGGTCAGCTCGAACGTGCCGAGCTTCTTGTTGTACTGCGCGATCTCCCGCTCACCCTGGAAGACCTGGATCAGCACGGAGGGCTGGTTGTCCTCCGCGGTGGTGAAGATCTCCGAGCGCTTGGTCGGGATGGTGGTGTTGCGCTCGATCAGCTTGGTGAAGATGCCGCCCTTGGTCTCGATGCCCAGGCTCAGCGGGGTCACGTCGAGCAGCAGGACGTCCTTCACCTCGCCCTTGAGCACACCGGCCTGCAGCGCGGCGCCGACCGCGACCACCTCGTCGGGGTTGACGCCCTTGTGCGGCTCCTTGCCGCCGGTGAGCTGCTTGACCAGGTCGGTCACGGCCGGCATCCGGGTGGAGCCGCCCACCAGGATCACGTGGGCGATGTCGGAGATCCGGACACCGGCGTCCTTGACCGCCTGCTCGAACGGCCCGCGGCAGCGCTCCAGCAGATCCTGGGTCATCCGCTGGAACTCCGCCCGGGTCAGCTCCATGTCCAGGTGCAACGGCCCGGACTCGCTGGCCGTGATGTACGGCAGGTTGATCGAGGTGGTGGTGGCGGCGGACAGTTCGATCTTGGCCTTCTCGGCCGCTTCCTTGAGCCGCTGCATCGCCATCTTGTCCTGCGACAGGTCGATGCCGTGCTGGCCGCGGAAGGTCTTGACCAGGTGGTCAACGATCCGCTGGTCCCAGTCGTCGCCGCCGAGGTGGTTGTCACCGCTGGTGGCCTTCACCTCGATCACGCCCTCGCCGATGTCCAGCAGCGAGACGTCGAAGGTGCCGCCACCCAGGTCGAAGACGAGGACCGTCTGCTCCTTCTCGCCCTTGTCCAGGCCGTAGGCGAGCGCCGCGGCCGTGGGCTCGTTGACGATCCGCAGCACGTTCAGCCCCGCGATCTCCCCGGCCTCCTTGGTGGCCTGCCGCTGGGCGTCGCTGAAGTACGCCGGGACGGTGACCACCGCGTCGGTGATCTGCTCGCCCAGGTACGCCTCGGCGTCGCGCTTGAGCTTCATGAGCACCCGGGCGGAGATCTCCTGCGGGGTGTACTTCTTCCCGTCGATGTCGATGCTCCAGTTGGTCCCCATCTCCCGCTTGACCGAACGGACCGTCCGGTCGGGGTTGGTGACCGCTTGGCGCTTGGCGACCTCGCCCACCAGAATCTCGTTGTTCTTGGCGAAGGCGACGATCGAGGGCGTGGTGCGCGAACCCTCCGCGTTGGCGATGACCGTGGCCTCGCCACCTTCGAGCACGCTGACGCAGGAGTTCGTCGTACCGAGGTCGATTCCGACCGCACGAGCCATGTCGAGTTCCTCCGGGTTGTCGCGGCCATATCAGCCGCCTAAGTTGAGTGGACCGGACTCAATCTTGCCACGCGAGGTCTGATCGTCAAGTCAAGGTTGAGCCGATGGAGGTCAAGTTTTCCCGCCGAGGCCGGGTCCCGCGCCCAGCGTAAGGTCAGGCGCACAGCCGGACTTGTGGAGGGTCACGCAGATCCGGCAGGCTTATGGCCGTGGCGACCAGGGGTGATGCATTTCACGATCTCTCTGAGGCGCTGAGCGCCCTGCGTACCGCCGCCGGCGAGGTGTCCTACCCGCTGCCCCTCCCGTCGGCCGCCCCGGCCCGGGCCGACCGGGCGGCCCTACTCGCCCAGATCGACGACTACCTGCTGCCGCGCCTGGGCCGGCTGGACGCCCCGTTGCTGGTCGTGGTCGGCGGCTCCACCGGCGCGGGCAAGTCGACGCTGGTCAACAGCCTGGTGCAGGCGCCGGTGAGTCAGGCCGGGGTGCTCCGCCCCACCACCCGGGTACCGGTCCTGGTCTGCCACCCGACCGACTCGCCCTGGTTCCGCAGCGGCGGGCCGCTGGGCCACCTCATCCGTACCGCCGGAAAGCCCCCGATGATCTCGGCACCGGCGCTGCGTCCCGGGCTCGCGTTCATGGACGTACCCGACTTCGACTCGGTCGAGGACGCCAACCGGAGCGTGGCCGGACAACTGCTCGCCGCGGCCGACCTGTGGCTGTTCGTCACCACCGCCAGCCGGTACGCCGACGCGGTGCCGTGGAAGCTGCTGCACTCCGCCCGGCAGCGCGGGGCGGTGGTGGCGGTGGTGCTCAGCCGGGTGCCGCACACAGCCGGGTCGTCCGCGCCGGTGGAGGTGCTCTCCCACTTCACCGAGCTGCTCACCGCGCACGGCCTCGCCACCGCGCCGCTGTTCGTGGTGCCCGAGTCCCGCGTAGACGGGCAGGGCCTGCTCCCCGAGGAGGCGGTCAGTTCGCTGCGGCACTGGCTCGACGAGCTCTCCCGCGACCCGCGGGCCCGGGCCTCGGTGGTCCGCTGCACGCTGGACGGTGCGCTGGCGGCCCTACCGGCACGGGCCGAGGCGCTGGCGGCCGCCGCTGATGAGCAGATCCGCGCGGCGGAGGCGCTCGCCGAACGGGTCGGCATGGCGTACGGTGAGGCGCGGGCCACGGTGGAGCGGACGATCCGGCCGCCCACACCGGAGCCGGCGCGCGCCACCCCGCACTCGCCCGCCACCCACCGGCGAGGCGCCGGTGGGGGCGCGGGCAGCGGAAAGTCCTGGCTGGAGCGGATCGCCGGCCCGCCGGCCACCGGCACCGACCAGCGGCAGGCATGGGAGGCCCAGCTGGTGACTCTGGTATGCGCCGCCGCGGCGGACGCGGCTGAGCAGACGCGCACCGCCTGGCTGTCCCACCCGGCCGGTGAGGCGATGCTGGCGCCCAACCCGGTCGGGCCGCCGGCCGGGCTCGCTGACAAGGTCGAACGCCTGGCCCGGGCCTGGTCCGGCGGGTCGCCCGCAGAACTGGCCAACCGGGTCGGGGAGTTGCTGGACGCGGAGGCGGCGCGCTGGCTGGACGGGCTCGCCGGGGTGCCGCCCGACGGCGGGCCGGCGCAACGGCTGCGGGAGGCCGCGGTCTGGCTGGAGCAGTCGCGGGTCGCGGCCGCGCTCGCCCGCGTCCCGGCGGCGGTGGCCCCACCGTCGGAGCCGGCGATCGCCGGACCCGGCGGCCCCGCGGCCTCCGGGGCCCCGGAGCCCTCGAGCCAGCCGGAACTAGATCGGGCGGGACGATGACCGAGCTCAGCGACCGCCGGGTGCCCATCGTGGAGTGGCGCGACGCGTCCGGCGACCCCGTGCCTGGCGCCACCTCGCCGCTTCCGCGTCCGCGCGCCCCGGAGCCGGCGGCGCCCGGCGCGGCCGAGCCGGAGCGGCCACCGGCCTCCAGCTCGCTCGTCTCCGGCCAGCCGGTCTCTGCTCCACCGGTGGGCGGCGCCGCCAGCGGGCTGACGGTGCCGGCCCGGGCCGCGCCGCCGCTGCCGTTCTCGGCCCCGCCCGGGTTCGCCACCGCCTGGTTGGACGCGGGCGCGCTCGGCAACCGGATCGACGCGCTCGGCCGGTTCCGCCGGGCGGTCTCGCCGTACCTGCCCCCGGACCGGCTCCGCGCCACCCGGGCGGTGGCCGACCACGCCCGGCAGCGGCTGTCGGTGGCACCGGAACTCACCGTGGTTGCGCTCGCCGGCCCCACCGGCAGCGGCAAGTCCAGCCTGTTCAACGCGCTCGCCGGCCGGATAATCTCCCCGGTCGGCGTACGGCGGCCCACCACCAGCACGGCGCACGCCTGCGTCTGGGGACCGCTGAGCGAGGCGGCCCCGCTACTGGACTGGCTGGACGTGGACCGGCAGTCCCGGTACCGCTGGGAGCGACCCCTCGGCGGGGACGACCAACCGGACCTGAGCGGCCTGGTGCTGCTGGACCTGCCCGACTTCGACTCGGTGGAGCGCGAGCACACCAACGAGGTGGAGCGCCTGCTCGACCTGGTCGACGTCGTGGTGTGGGTGGTGGACCCGCAGAAGTACGCCGACCGTCTGATCCACGAGCAGTACCTGCGGCGGTTCACTCGCCACCAGGACGTCACCCTGCTCGCGCTGAACCAGGCCGACCTGCTCAGCGCCGGCGACGTGACCCAGCTCCTCGCCGACCTGCGCCGGTTGCTCGCGGCCGATGGCGTGAAGATGACCGCTATCGCCACCTCCGCGGTGGACCTGCCGGCCGGGGTGGAGCAGCTTCGGGCCCACCTGGCGGAGCTGGTCGGCAGCCGGCGGGCGGCCTGGCAACGGCTCGCCGCCGACGTGGACCGGGTGGTGGACGACCTGGCGGACCTGGTCGGGCCACCGGCCGACCCGCAGACCGCGGACCGGGCCGCGTTCGGCGAACTCGCCGACGGGTTGGCCGACGCCGCCGGCGTACCCGCCCTCGCCGAGCGGGCGGAACGCGCCCACCAGCAGCGGGCCCAGGCGGTACTCGGCTCCCCTGTGGTGCGGTGGTGGTTGCGCCGCCGCCGGCCGGAGCCGAGCCAGCCGGACCGTGACCCCGGCGCGGTCGACCCGCAGGAGGTGGCGAGCGGCCTGGCGGTACGCGTCGCGGTGCGACTCGCCGTGCGGTCGGTCGCCACCCGGGCCGCCGAGGGGCTGCCGCCGCCGTGGCCGGAGGCGATCTGGCGGGCCAGCCGATCCCGGCTAGCGGAGCTGCCAGCGGCGCTCGCGGCCGTCCTGGCGGACCGGTCGGAGCCCGACTTAGACGCGACCCCCCGCTGGTGGCGGCTGATCGGCGGGTACCAGTGGCTGGCTACCGTGGCCGCGGTGACCGGGCTGGGCTGGCTGGTACTGGGCCCGCTGCTGGGGCTGTTCGCGCCGATCGTCCGGCCCGGGTGGGCGGCGGTGCTGCTGTTCGGTGCCGGCACGGTCGCCGGGGCCGTCGGCGCGGTGCTGACCCGGCCGCTGGTGCGGTGGGCCGGCCGGCAGGCGCGGGTGCGGGCGCGCAAGGAGCTGCGCGACGCGGTGGCCGAGGTGGGGCGCGAGTACGCGGTGGCGCCGGTCCGGGAAGTGCTGGCCGCCTACGCCGAGGCGCGCGAGGCACTGCACACCGCCGCCGGGCTGTAGGGAGGCGGCTGCCCCCCACCACGCAGTTTCGCCAAAACCGCGCCCAACGCGCTCCGGGAGGGCGCAGTTTTGGCGAAACTGCGCGCCGCACGGTTGCCGGGCCGGTAGGGAGGCACACTGCACACGGTTGCCGGGCGGTAGGCGACTAGGGTCGGGGGATGCCGACTCCGCAGACGCCGTACGACGCGGTGCTCCACGCCGCCCGGGACGTGACCGCGGTGGGGACCGCGCTGGAAGCCGAGATGCTCGGCGGGGCGCTGCTGGGCGGGGTGTACGCGGTCGCGGCCGCGGAGGGCGATCGGGCCCGGGCGGTCCGCGAGTTCGTCGGGCGGTTCCTGACCCATACCGCGCGGCGCCGTACCGGCGCGGCCCGGGCCATCCGCAGCGTGTTCGCGGCGCTGATGCCGGACGCGCCCGGCGCCGGATCGGTCCGCCCGGGAGCGGACCCGCCCGCGTGGTCGGCGCAGCTCGGCCGGGTCGTACCGGTCGGCACCTGGGCCTCCGGTGACGTCTACGGCGACCAGACCAGCTACCTGGCGATGTTCCGGTACGAGGACGCCGAGGTGGGCGGGGGTGAGCACGCGGTGGTGGCGCTGGTCGACCACAACATCGGCATCGTGAAGAACCTGTTCGTCAGCGAGCCCGGTCCCCGGGTGCTGGACCAGGTCCGGCGCGCGGCCGAGGCGGATGAGCTGGTGTGGTTCTCCGAGGTCGACTCGGCCACGCTACGCGCCCAGGTCGACTACCACCTGGCGGTCACCGACCGTCTCACCACCCTGCCCGACCAAGGGTCGCTCGCCACCGACCGGGCGCTGGCGGGCGCGCGGCTCGCCACCCTGCCGGCCACCGGTCACCCGCCGGCCCCGCCCTCGGTGGACCCGGCGGCGCTGGGGTCGGAGTTCCTGGCGTCCGCGTACGCCGCTGACCTGGACCGGGCCACCCCGGCGGCGGAGGATGCGGTGCGGTACGCGGTCCGGCTGATCCTGGACTTCGCGCGGGAGGCGCCGGACGCCGACCCGCTGCGCTGGAGCCCGGCGGTGGTGGGACTGTTCCTGCTGGACTGGGTGCACCGGCGGGCGGTGCTGGACGCCGACGACGTGACCACCGTGCCGGCGGTGCTGCACGCCTGGGTGGACTGGTGCGGAGAGCGCCGGCAGCTGCCCGCGGTCGCGGTGGCGGCCACCCACGAGGCGATCAGCACCATGGCGGCGGAGCTCGCCGGGCGCCACCAGCGCGGGGAGCACGGCAGCCCGGCGGCGGCCGCGGTCGCCCGGCTGCTCGCCGACGGCGTGGACCCGGAGGACCCGGCGGCGGTGCAAGCGTGGCTGGCGGCCAACCCGGAGCCGGGCGAGGACGCCGGCAACGGCGCGGCTCCCCCGATCCCCCGCCCCCGCTAATCACGGACGCCGCCAACGTCGCCCTCCCTCCAAGAGGGCGCCCCTGCTAGGCCTCTAGTAACAGCAGGGCGCCCCTGTTCACCCTCAAGCGCCCAACCGGGCGCCCCTGCCGGGAACCTTGCGCTAGGAGGGCGCCCCTGTTGCACTAGGAGGGCGCCCCGGTTGCGACAGCAGGGCGCCCCGGCTGGGGCATGGTTCTCAACCGGGCGCCCCGGTTGCTGCAACGGGGCGCCCCGGTTGGCGCTCTTTACGCAACCGGGCTCCCCTGTGTGGGCTCGCGCCTTAGCAGGGCGCCCCTGCTGGGGCTCTAGTAACAGCAGGGCGCCCCTGTTCACCCTCAAGCGCCCAACCGGGCGCCCCTGCCGGGAACCCTGCGCTAGGAGGGCGCCCCTGTTGCGCTAGGAGGGCGCCCCTGTTGCACTAGGAGGGCGCCCCGGTTGGGTTAGGAGGGCGCCCCTGTTGCTCTAGCAGGGCGCCCCTGTGGGGTTGCCGGGGCGGGCGCACCCACAGGGTGCGATGAGCGCGGATCGGCGTGGTGGGGCGGGGGTGGTTAGGCTCGCGGTGTGACGGAGGGGCTCCGGGTGACGCCGGAGGTGATGGTGCCGGCCGAGGAGCTGAAGTGGCGGTTCAGCCGGTCCGGCGGGCCGGGCGGTCAGTACGTGAATACCGCCGACACCCGGGTGGAGTTGAGCTTCGACCTGGCGGCGACCACCGCGCTGCCGGAGCACTTGAAGCACCGGGCACTCAACCGCCTGGCGTCGCAACTGACCGACGGCGTGGTCACCGTGACCGCCTCGGAGCACCGCTCGCAGCTGCGTAACCGGCGCGCCGCCGCCGACCGGCTGGCCCGGCTGCTGGCCGAGGCGATCGCCCCGCCGCCCCCGCCCCGCCGGCCGACCCGCCCGTCGCGGCGGGCGGTCGAGCGCCGGCTGGCCGCGAAACGCCGGCGGGCCCTCCGCAAGCGGGAGCGCCGGCCACCGATCGAATGAGCCACGCCGGGTCCGGTGCGCCGCACGCCGGGCTCGATGTGCCGCACGCCGGGCTCGGTGCGCCGCACGCCGGGCTCGATGTGCCGGGCTCGATGCCCTGATCGGTCCCCGCGGCCGGTCAACTCGGTCCCCGCGGTCGGTCAGCGCCGGCGGGAGCCGAGCCGGCGCGAGACCGAGCTGACCAGCCGCTCCAGCTCCGACCCGAACGGGTTGTCGTGCACCAGGTAGGTCCAGGTGGCGCTGGGCCGCAACAGGCCCACGTCCGCCGGCTCCCAGTCCGCCGTGATGTCCGCCTCCGTGAAGCTCTCCCGTGCCCGGCGGGTGATCTCCGCCCGGAGCTGGTTGAACGCCGGGACCGCGGCGCGGTGGAACTCGTCCAGCGGATCGAGCCGGCCCAGGGCCCGCAGGTGTACGCCCTCCCGGACCTCGGCGAGCATGGCGAGGTGCTCGGCCCAGGCCCGGTCGAGGTGGTACAGCGAGATCGAGCGGGCCGCCTTCAGCAGCAGCTCCTCGTCCACCCCGGCGTCCTCGTCCACCCCGGCGTCCTCGGCCTCGCCCGCCTCCGCCGCCTCGCCCGCCTCCGCTTCCTTCGCGTCGGCCTCCTTCGCGTCAGCCCCCGACGCCTCGGCGTCGGCCGGCTCGGCGTCGGTCTTCGCGGCCCCGGCACCCTCGGCCCCGGCACCCTCGGCCCCGGCCTCTGCGGCCTCCGGCTCCGCCTCGGCGGAAGGCGATTCGCCGTCCTCCTCCGGCGCGGGCGCCACCAGCGCCAGTGGCGCGTCCGTGGTGAGCAGCTCCTCCCGCCAGGCCGCCAGCTCCTGGCGCTGCTGCTCGATCAGGACGTGGTAGCGCCACGTATTGCGGTGGATCTCGAAGTTGACGCCCTCAGCGACCCGCTGGGCGTGCTCCACCGCCCAGTTCACGTCCGGGTCCTCGATCAGCCCGTCCGCCCGCATCTTGGGGGAGGGCGGGAGCATGTCGGCGGCGTGCCGCACGATCAGGTCGTCCTCCAGGCTGACGAAGAATACCGACTTGCCCGGGTCGCCCTGCCGGCCGGCCCGGCCCCGGAGCTGGTCGTCGACCCGGCGGCTGTCGTGGCGGCCCGCCCCGATCACGTACAGCCCGCCCAGCTCGGCCACCCGGTCATAGTCGGACTGGTCGCTGCCGCCGAGCCGGATGTCGACGCCCCGGCCGGCCATCTGGGTGGAGACCGTGACCCGGCCGTACGTCCCGGCCTCGGCGATGATCGCGGCCTCCTCGGCGTCGTTCTTGGCGTTCAACACCACGCACGGGACGTCCACCGCGCGCAGCGCGGCGGCGAGCGCCTCCGACTCCTTCACGTCCTGGGTACCGACCAGCACCGGCCGCCCCTCGGCGTGGCTGGCCTTGATCTCGGCGACCATCGCCTCGTCCCGCTCTTCCCGGGAGGCGTAGATCCGGTCTGGCTCGTCCTCGCGGATCAGCGGCTTGTGGCGGGGGATCACCGCCACCTCCAGCTTGAAGAACTCCCGTAGCTGGTCGCCGACGAGTACGGCGGTGGCGGTCATGCCGCAGACGTGCGGGTACAGGCTGAGGTACGACTGGACCGTGATGGTGCCCAGCACCTCGCCCTCGGCGGTGGCGTCGAGCCCTTCCTTGGCCTCCACCGCCGCCTGTAGCCCGTCCGGCCACCGGCGCCGCTGCGCTACCCGGCCCCGGAACTCGTCGACCAGCTCCACTTTGCCGTCCCGGACGATGTAGTCGACGTCTCGCTGCACCAGCGCGTGCGCGTGCAGCGCCACGTTCACCGCGAAGAGGTGGGTGGCGTTCTCGTCGGCGTACAGGTCGATGCCGCCCAGGGCCTGCTCCACCTTGGCGGTGCCGGCCGTGGTGAGCGCCACGCTGCGGCCGTCCTCGGCCACCTCGTAGTCCACGTCCGGCGTGAGCGAGCGGACCAGCGCGGTGGCCGCGTGCAGCGGGTCCAGCTCGGAGGTGACCGAGCCGGCGAGCACCAGCGGTACCCGCGCCTCATCGATCAGGATCGAATCGGCCTCGTCCACGATCGCGGTGGAGAGCTTCGGCCGCACCCGGTCGGCGACGTCGGTGACCAGCTGGTCGCGCAGGTAGTCGAAGCCGGCCTCACTCACCGAGACGTAGGTCACGTCCTTGGCGTACGCCTCCCGGCGCTCCTCCCGGGTGCAGCTCTCGGTGACCCAGCCTACGGACATGCCCAGTAGGCGGTAGACCGGCTCCATCCACTCCGCGTCCCGCCGGGCCAGGTAGTCGTTGACGGTCAGCACGTGCACCGGCCCGTTGCCGCGGCGGACGTGGCCGTACGCGGCGATGGCGGCGGTGAGGGTCTTCCCCTCGCCGGTGGCCATCTCGGCGACGTGGCCGGCGAGCAGCGCCATGACCCCCAGCAGTTGCTCGTCGTAGGCGCGTTCACCGAGGGCCCGGTGGGCAGCCTCCCGGCCGATCGCGCAGATGTCGGTCGGGTCCTCCGCCGCCATCGCCACCTCGGTCAACTCGGCGTCGTCGAGGCTGGTCAGCTCCTCGCCGCGGGCCTCCACCGCCGGTAGCAGCGCCAGCAGCGGCGCCAGGTCGACCGTGGTGCCGGGGCGCTCCAGGAAGCGCCGGAACCGGGCCTTGAGTCGATGAGAGAGGCTCATGCCCGGCAACATTACTGTGGTCGACGCGCCGTTGCAGCTACGGGCGGTGGTCGGCTCGGCTCCGGCGGGTTGTGGATCTCCATGGCAGGGGGCTATTCCAATCATCGACGATCTCCGGTATTCTCAGGCGTGACCGCGAGGAGCCAGCGCGCGAGGGTGTTTTGATCTGCCGTCCACGCCGGGCGGTTTGGTCCGGTTTCGTGGATTTCCGCATTTACCCCTGGGCACCGCCGCGACGGTCTTCGGTGGCGTGGGGTCGGCGGCCCCCGCCGATTCAGCGTTCCCCACGTCGCGAGTCCGCGGGCGGTCGCGACGGAAAGGAACATCTGGTGAAATCCATCCGAAGAGTGGCGGTCACGCTCGCCGCTGCCGCGCTCGTGGTCACCGGCGGGCTGCTGGTGCACCCCAACCCGGCGGCCGCGCACGGTGCCACCGTCTTCCCCGGCAGCCGCCAGTACCTCTGTTGGGTCGACGGCCTCGACAGCACCGGGCAGATCCTCCCGACCAACCCGGCCTGCCAGAACTGGCTGAACAAGTCGGGTTCGACGCCGTTCTATAACTGGTTCGGGAACCTCCACCCGTCCGCCAACGGCGGCACGGTCGGCACCATCCCGGACGGGCGGATCTGCGACGGCGGCGACGCCGGTCCGTACGACTTCTCGCCCCTGAACGAAGCCCGGAACGACTGGCCGCTGACCCACCTCACGGCGGGCGCGACCTACCAGTTCCGGCACAACAACTGGGCGGAGCACCCGGGCAGGTTCGACGTCTACATCACCCGGCAGGGCTGGAACCCGAGCACGCCGCTGACCTGGGCTGAGCTGGAACTGATCGACACCGAGGTGGAC
>DATGPS010000004.1:0-24935 GCA_035304685.1 Natronosporangium sp.
CTCCGCCTCCGGCGGCACCCGCACCCGCACCGTCACCGGCGCCCGTTCCACGATCCGCGCCCCCACCCGCTCGCCCAGCACGCGGGCGCCCAACCAGGCCCCCACCTGGGTCAGCAGGTGCGCCTCGCTCTCGACCCGGCGATCCGGGTCAGCCCGCCACCGCAGATACCGCGGCAGGTCCTCGAACGCCCGCACCCCCCCGCGCCGCCGGGTTCAACGCCACCTGATGGTCGGCGAGCGGCGCGCCGGACTCGACTTCTTCCAGCGACCACCGCCACCGATGCCGCCCCTTGACCTCTACCGCCCGTAACAACAGCCCCACAATTACGCACGGTAGGGCATCGGCCCCACGAAAGGTGCTCCCCCGAACGGTCCGGGCCTGGCGGCCGCGGGTAGCGTCCGGCCCCCTGCCCGGCGCCGGCTCAGGAACTCAGGTACGCGAAACTGCGTCGATCGTGAACCTGCGGGCCCGATCGACGCAGCTCCCGGTGAGGCTGGAGGCAGCGCTAGAGGTACTGGCCCGGGACGGGGCGGTCCTGCTCCTGGGTCTGCCGGCTTGGCACACCCGGCATCACCGGCATGCCACCCGGCGCCGAAGGCAGGGCCGGCTGCCGGCCGCTGCGGATCTGGTCCAACTGGAGCCGGGCCGCCATCTGCTGCGCCACCAGCGCCGCCTGGATGCCGTGGAACAGCCCTTCCAGCCAGCCCACCAGCTGAGCCTGGGCGATGCGCAGCTCAGCCTCGCTCGGCACTGCCTCCTCGGTGAAGGGCAGCGAGAGCCGCTCCAGCTCGTCGGTGAGCTCCGGGGCGAGGCCGTCCTCCAGTTCCACGATCGAACGCCGGTGGATCTCCTTCAGCCGTTGCCGGCCGGCCTCGTCCAGCGGCGCTGCGCGTACCTCATCCAGGAGTTGCTTGATCATGCTGCCGATGCGCATCACCTTCGCCGGCTGCTCCACCAGCTTGGCCGGATCTTCCCGCTCCTCGGAGCCCTCGCGCTCCTTGCCGGACGGCACCTCCATGGTGCCGATCGGCCGCCCGTCGGCTCCGACCACGACCACGGTCTTGCCTTCCCGCTCGCCAGTGGCCGGCTTCCCCCGCTCCTGCGAGGGCTGCTCGGAGCGCGGTTCGGATCGCTGCTCGGGTCGCTCGGCGTCGGTCATGACTTCCACGATAGTCGCGGCGAGCGAAGCCGGCAGACCCCCGGCCCCGGGTGTTGACCTCTCCTGTCCCGAGGGCTGACCGCCCACCGGGTTTGCGTCCAATTGACGCCGCCGACCCAGCGGGGTAGAACAGCGGAGGTTGCGTGGCCCCGGCACCTGTCACGGGCCAGAGGGGAAGAAGGTGACCTCTTGTCCGGTATCGACCGCAGAGGCGTACTCCGGCTCTTGGGGGCGGCGAGTGCCGGGTTCGTGACCGGCGCCGGCACCGCCGCGTGCGGCCCGGTCCAGTCCGGTCCGGAGCCGGAACCGCTCTACGACAACCACGTCCGGATCGGTCTGCTGCTGCCCACCTCCGGGGGGTACGAGGAGATCGGGCAGGAGATCGCCAACGGGTTCCGGCGGTTCCTCACCGCCAACGGCAACCGGCTCGGTGGCCACCCGTACGTGCTGCACTACGCGGACGAGGGCGAGACCGAAGAGGACGCGCTGGCCGGCCTGGAAAGCCTGGTAGAGCAGCGGGTGGACGCGATCATCGGGGTGGTCACCGCGACCGCGATGCTGGCCGTGGGCCCGGCGGTGGAGGAGATGCACATCCCGCTGGTGGGCGCGAACGCCTCCCCAGTGGAGCTACCGGACCTGACCTACGTCTGGCGCACCTCGTACCGCAACGACGAGCCGGGCCTGGCACTCGGCGGCTACCTGGCGTCTGAGGTGAACGGTCCGGTGGCGATCGTGGCCCCGCGGGACGCCTCCGGCGCCGAGATGGTGGCCGGGCTACGGGCAGCGTTGTCCGACATCGGGGCCGACGACCAGCTCGCCGAGCCGATCCTCACCGCTGCGGAGAGCCAACCCGACTCCGCCTTCTTCGCCGGCGCGCTGGACCGCGTGGCGGAGTTGGAGCCGGCGGCGGTCGTCGCCCCGTACGCGGGCGCGGCGGCGGTCGCGTTCATCCGGCAGTACCTGGACGCCGGGTTCGCGGCGAGGCGGCTCTTCGGCCCGGCCGACCTGACCGAAGGGTCGGTGTTGGACGAGCTGGGGTCGAACGCGGTGGGCATCCGCACCTCGGCGAACTACGCGCCGGAGCTGACCGGCGCCTCGAACCGGTCGTTCGCCGTGGCGTACCGCGGGGAGTTCGCCCGGGTGCCGACGACCTACGCGGTGGCCGGGCACGACGCCGGGGCCGCGCTGGACCGGGCGATCCGCCTCACCGGCGGCACCCCGGGGAGCCTGCAGATCAACCGGGCGCTGGACGAAATCGGGTTGATCGACAGCCCGCGCGGGCCGTGGCAGTTCAACCAGCACCACACCCCCACCCAGAAGTGGTACCTGCGCGAGGTCGCCGATGACGGTCCGGTGCTCGCCAACGTGGTCGTCAGCGAGCTGGGCACGTTCGGCTAACCGCGCGGCCCACCGCGCAGTTCGGCGACGCAGCACTTGACGCTGCCCCCGCCCTTGTGCAGCTCCGAGAACTCCACCAGCACCGGCTGGTAGCCGGCGGCGGCGAGCTTCGCCGCCATGCCGGTGGCCTCCGCGTTGAGCACCACGTGCCGCCCGTCGCTGACCAGGTTCAGGCCGAACGCGGCGGCGTCGGCCGCATCGGCGATCAGCGCGTCCGGGAAGAGTCGTCGCAGCACGCGCCGGGAGGCGGCGTCGAAGGCGTCCGGGAAGTACGCCACGTGGGCCGGTCCGAGTACGCCGAGGGCGGTGTCCAGGTGGTAGAAGCGGGGGTCCACCAGGCGCAGTGGCACCACCGGTACGCCGAACACCCGGCGCAGCTCCGCGTGCGCGGCCGGATCGGTGCGGAAGCCGTACCCGGCGAGCAGGTGGCCGCCCACCCAGGCCAGGTCGCCCTCGCCCTCGTTGACCGCGGTCGGGGTCACGTACCGCCAGCCCGCCGCTTCGTACCACCGGCGGTGGATGGCCGCCTCCGCCGCCCGCTGCGGGTAGCGGAACCGCGCGCCGTAGACGGTGCCGGCGAGACTGAACCCGCCGTTGGCGGCGAACACCTGGTCCGGTAGGCCGGGCACGGGGTCCAGGTAGTGCACGGTGTGGCCCAGCCCGGCCAGCGTGTCGACCAGCCGCCGCCACTGCTTGCCGGCCAGCTCGGTGTCGACCGGCACGGCCGGGTCCATCCACGGGTTGATCGCGTACGCGACCTGGAAGTACTCGGGTGGACAGGTGAGGTAGGTACGCGCGGAACCGGTGACCATGAGACTCAGCGTAGGTAGGCTGTACCGGCGATGACAGTCGTAAAGATTGCCCTTGAGGAGCAGAACATTGCAATTGGATGCGCTTGATCGGCAGATCATTGCGTCGCTGGTCGCCGATGCCCGCTCCTCGTACGCGGAGATCGGCGCGGCGGTGTCGCTCTCCGCACCGGCGGTGAAGCGCCGGGTGGACCGGCTGCGCGCGGCCGGGGTGATCCGGGGGTTCACCGCGGTGGTCGACCCGGCGGCGGTCGGCTGGACCACCGAGGCGTTCGTGGAGCTGTTCTGCGCCGGCCGGACCACCCCGGCGCAGATCGAGGCCGCGACCCGGCAGCATCCCGAGGTGATCGCGGCGTACACGGTCTCGGGAGAGGCGGACGCGCTGGTGCACCTGCGGGCCGCCGACATCGGACACCTGGAGCAGGCGCTGGAGCGGCTGCGTGCCGAGCCGTTCATCACCTCCACCCGCAGCACCATCGTGCTGTCACGCCTGCTGGAGAGGCCGGGAACCGATCTGTCGCCGGTACCGTCCAAACCGGCATGACGCGTACCGCCGCTGGGTCGTCCGCCGTACCTGCTCCTTCCGCCAGCCGCCGGAGGTCGCCGGCCGGCGCCCGGAGCGGCTCCGGCCGGCCACGCTGGGTCGGCGGGCTGCTCGCCGCCACGGTGGTCGCCGCGGCCGGCTGCACCTCGCCGGGGGGCGAGGGCGGCACCGGGCCCTATCAGGACCCGCTCGTGCCGGCTGGGGAGTTCCGGCTGGTCTCCTACGACTCCTGCGCGCAGGCGGCGGAGCACCTGCGCGCGGCCACCCGCCAGCACATCGGCCCGTGGGGCCTCGGCGGTGGCGCGGTCGTGGTGATGCCCGACGTGATCGTCGGCGACGGCGCCGGAGCGGTGCCGGAACCGGCGGTGGCGGAGCGGGCGGCACCGGAGCAGGCCCTGCAAGCGGCCCCCGAGGCCCCGGTACGCGAGCCGGCGGGAGACCCGGCGGCGCCGGCGTACAGCGGCACCAACGTGCACGAGGCCGGCGTGGACGAGCCGGACGTCATCAAGACCGACGGGCGCCGGATCGTCACCGTCAACCGGGGTGTCCTGCGGGTGGTCGACGCCGCCAGCCGGGTCGAGACCGGCCGGCTCCCGCTGAACCCGGGCGCGGGGGACGCTGAGATCGCCCTGGTGCAAGTCGCCGACCTGCTGCTCTACGGCGACCAGGCGCTGGTGCTGCTGCGCGAAGGGTACGGCACCCTGCCGCCGGTCGTGCCCGGCCCGGGCGTGCCCGAGCCGGCCCCGCTGCCCGAGCCGCCGGGCGCGCCACGGGACGGGTCCGAGGTGGCACCAGCCCTGCCGGAGGTGGCACCGGATCTGCCGGACGGGCCGCCGGCACCGGAGCCGGACGACCCGCCGGCCGAGGACCCGATCTATGGGCCGACGATGCTGCTGGTCGACCTCTCCGGCGCCCCCAAAGTGCTCAGCGAGTACCTGATGGACGGCCAGCTGGTGGACGCGCGCGCGGTAGGCCCGACCGCCCGGGTAGTGGTGCGCTCCACCCCGCGGCTGGACCTGCCCGACCTGCCGCCCGACCTGGACCCCGCGGAACGCCTCGAAGCCAACCAGGCGGCGGTGGACGACGCGGACATCTCCGCCTGGCTGCCGCGCTACCAGGTGACCACCGGCGGCCAGACCAGCACCGGCCAGGTGGACTGCACCGCGCTCAGCCGGCCGGCGTACTACACCGGCACCTCGCTGGTGACCGTGCTGACGTTCGACCTCGACGCACCGGCGCTCGGCGACGGCGACCCGGTGACCGTGGTCACCGACGGGGAGACCGTCTACAGCAACGGCCCCAGCCTCTACCTCGCGCACGACCTGCGCTGGCAGCTCGACTGGCAGCGCTGGCTCGACCCGGACGACCCGGTGGACGACGGCGGCGGGGGGCCGAGGCTGCCGGAGGTGGACGACCGCACCGAGATCCACAAGTTCGACACCTCGGGGCCGGGCACGCCGCGGTACGTGGGCTCCGGCGCGGTGGACGGCTGGCTGATCAACCAGTACGCGATGAGCGAGTGGGACGGGCACCTGCGGGTCGCCACCACCCGCGGCGACGACCGGCTCTCAGAATCAGGCACCACCGAGTCCACGGTGTACGTGCTGGCCGAACGCGACGGGTCCCTGGTGGAGGTCGGCTCCGTGGGCGGGCTCGGGAAGGGAGAACGGATCTACGCGGTCCGGTTCGCCGGTCCGATCGGGTACGTGGTGACGTTCCGCCAGACCGACCCGCTCTACACCGTGGACCTCAGCGACCCCACCGCGCCGGCGGTCCGCGGGGAGTTGAAGATCACCGGCTACTCGGCGTACCTGCACCCGCTGGACGACGGCCGGCTGATCGGCGTGGGCCAGGAAGCGGACGAACAGGGCCGGTTGCTCGGCACCCAGGTGTCGGTGTTCGACGTGTCCGACCTGGATGATCCCCGCCGGGTGGCCCAGCACCACGTCGAGTACGGGCACAGCCAGGCGGAGTTCGACCCGCACGCCTTCCTGTGGTGGGCACCGGAGGGCCTGGTGGTGTTGCCGCTGGTCAGCTTCGAGGGAGACGCGGGTGCCTTGCTGCTGCGGCTGGCGGCGGACGGCGGCCGGGCCGACGTCACCCTGACCGAGGTCGGCACCATCGCCCACCCGGTCGATCCGGACCGGTGGTACCCGAACGAGATCAGCCGGTCGCTGGTGATCGGCGACGTGCTGTGGACGGTCTCCGAGGCCGGCCTGGCCGCGCACCAGCTCGCCACCCTGCAGGAGCTCGCCTGGCTCCCCTACTGACCGCGCTCACAGGTACATGCCGGTGCTGGCGGACTCCCGATGGTGGGACGGGATGTCGTCCTCGGCGAAGAACCGCCGACCGCCGAACTCGCCCTGCAGCCGGTCGTCCAGCTCATCCGCGAGCCCGATCATCACCTGTACCGCCAGCACCAGGTGACTGGGCTGGAAGCTGCGCCCGAACACCGGCACCGAGGCCCAGACCGTCTCGTTCACGTAGTACAGGCGCCCCACCGGCATCCGGTTGGTGAGTTCAGAGAGCTTGCCGTACAGTCGCTCGCTCGGCGTGACATCGGTCAGCACGGGCGAGAACACGTCCACCAGCGGCGGGTTGTCGCGCACCTTGACGAACACCATCGCGGTGCCGGCGCGGATACCGATGTCTCCGTCTGCGTCCGCGACCAACTGGTCCGGAGTGGTGCGCTGCATCGCCGCGATCACGGTACGGACTTGTTCGCGCAGGGTGACCGCATCGGTGACCTCGGCCGGCTCCCCGGCGACGGTGGACGCCGCGCCGGCCGGGTCGCCGCCGTCCGGCGACGACCCGCCGGCGAGGCTCACCCGCCGGCCGGCCTCCGGTACGGAGAGCGGCCGAGCCGAGCCCAACGCCGGCATCGGCACCGGCTCCTCCCAGCCCAGCTCGTTCCCGTCCAGCCCGTCACTGGCCGGCTGGTTCGCCGGCTGGTCACTCGCTGGGGTGCCGGAGGCCAGGCCATGCGCGGACCCGTTCCGGTCCGACCCGTTCTCCATACCCGCCAGCGCGGGCCCGGTCGGGACCGGGCGGCCGGCGTGGTACACCAGAAACGCCGGGTGCGGCGCGCCGTAGATGTCTCGCAGGGTACGGGTGATCATCGCGGCCAGTCGCTCCGCGTCCTCGCGGGGCGCGGTAAGGCCGAACTGCTCACCCGACCCGGGCTCCACGCCGGGCGGGGACCAGCCGAGCGCGACCATGTCCGCGATGGCGGCCCGGTTCATCCGGTACTCCTCCGGCAGCGAGGCGTTGCCCACCGCCCGCGCCAGCAGGTCGCCGTCTTCGGCCACGGTCAGGGTGACCGAGTAGCTGGCGTCGCCGGTGCCCGAGGCGGTCGGGTCCAGCGTCAGCTCCAGTCGGGTACCCACCGGCAGCGCCGGTATGGCCTCGCCGAGCGCCCGGGTGAACTCCTCCCACGCCTGTGTGACCTTGGCCCGAAGGTCCGCGGTGTCGGGATTGTCCAGCAACATGGGTCCCCCCTCTCCTCCCCGGGCCACCACACTAACCCCTGGTGGAGGCCGCGTCAGGGGCCACGGTTACGAAACTTTCAGTGCGCGCCTGAGCTTCAACCGGGCGCCCCGGTTGGGTCAGCAGGGCGCCCCTGCTGGTGGGTGGTTTTCAGGAGGGCGCCCCGGTGGTGCGCGTGTCTTGAGCAGGGCGCCCCGGTTGAAGCGCGTGTCTTGAGCAGGGCGCCCCGGTTGGTGCTCTAGCCCTAGTAGGGCGCCCCTGTTGGGGTTACTGCTCGCGGCGGGGGTCCCCGGTTGGTGCGCGGATTTCAGCAGGGCGCCCCGGTTGGGCTAGCAGGGCGCCCCGGCTGGGGATAGAGGGCGCCCGCTATGAGGCTTCTGCCTCGGCGGAGGGCTCGGCCTTCGTCGGCCACTGGTGCGCCAACGCGGACAGGGTCGCCGCCGCCTCCCGCGGGTCGGCGCCGCGGCCGACCGCAAGTCCCAGCAGGTACGTGGTGAGCGGGGCGGCGGGGCGCGTCACCTGGTGCGCGGCGTCGCGGGCCAGGTCGAGCACTTCTTTCACCGGGGGCGCGTCCGCGCCGCCGGCGTCCAACCCCAGCGCCTCACCCGCGGCTCTAGCCCACTCATCCAGCGTCGCCATGCAGTAGCTCCTCCGCCCGTTGTAGATCGGCTCTCGTGTCGCAGTCCCACCAGGGGGCCGGGGTGAGGCCGGTACCGGTCGCGACCCGGTCACCGGTCAAGCGTTTGGTCGCTGCCCCCTCACTGGCCGCGTCGCCGACCTTGCCGCCGGACTCGTCACGCACGTGCACCGCGCGCAGGTTACCCAGCAGCCGCCGCAGCGCCACTCCGGCGTACGGTGGTCGCGCCGCCGAACCGGACGAGTCGACCAGGTGGGCGAGTGCGGCGCGCAGCGCGCCGGTCCGCCAGACTCCGCACAACCATTGCGGGTGCCCGGACTCGTCAACGAAGAGCGCCCCGTCCACTCCGGCCCGCCCCGCCGCCGTGCGCAGCCGGCGGATCGCCAGCGGGGTCAGCAACGGTAGGTCCGCGGCGAGCAGGGCGACCATCGGGTCTGGCCCGACCAGCGCCAACCCGGCGGCGGTGGCCGCGACCGGCCCGCTGCCCGGGGGCTCTTCCAGGGTGCGCCGCACCCCCTCGGGCAGCGGCAGCGCGGGTGGGCCGACCACTATCCGGGCGGACGCGTCGGCTACCGCCGCCAGTACCCGGTGCAGCATCGGCCGGCCGCCGACCGGCAGCACCGGCTTGGCCGCCCCACCCAGGCGGCTGCCGGCGCCCCCGGCCAGCACCACCGCCGCGTACCCCATGCCGGAATGCTATGCCGGCCACGGCGCCGGCGCGGCCCGACCGGGTGTACGCGACCAGAGTGCGCGGGCGCAGGGGTTCGTCGCCGCTACCCGAACCCAAGTCAATGATCAGCGCGAGGAGGGTGGGGTACCTTCTCCGCATGGCACCGATCCGGGAACTGGCCGACCGCTACGTCGACGAGCTGGCGGCGCTGCACCCGCTCACCGCGACCTTTCTGGGCATCCCCGGGTACGACCACCTGCTGCCCGACCTCAGCCCGGACGGTTTCGCGGCCCTGGCTGACCACGTCCGGCGTACCCTCGCCGCCCTGGTGGCGATCGAGCCGGCCAGCGAGCCGGAGCGGGTCGCGCAGGAGGCGATGGCCGAGCGGCTGGAGCTGGAGCTGGCCCGCTACGACGCGGGCGAGACCACCAGCGAGCTGAACGTGGTGACCAGCGGGCTGCACGAGACCCGGATGGCGTTCGACCTGATGCCGCTCGAGGGGGAGGAAGCCGCCGCCAATCTCGCCGCGCGGCTGGCCGCGGTACCGCACGCCCTGCGGGACTACCAGCGCACCCTGTCGGAGGCCGCCCGGCGCGGGCACGTCTCCTCCCGGCACCAGATCGCGCAGGTGGCGAAGCAGTGTGACGCCTGGGCCGACCCGGCCGGCGACGACTACTGGCCGGCGCTGGTCCGGCGGGCGACCGCCGCGCAGTCCCTGCCGGCGTCGCTGGTGGAGCGGCTGACCGCCGGGGCCGCGGCGGCCCGGGAGGCGACCGTGGAGTTCGCCGAGTTCCTGCGGCGCGACCTGGCGCCGCTGGGGCGGGAGAAGGACGCGGTCGGGCCTGAGCGCTACCAGCTCGCCTCCCGGTACTTCCTCGGCGCCACCGTGGACCTCGCCGAGGCGTACGCCTGGGGCTTCGCCGAACTGCACCGCCTGGAGACTGAGATGCGGCAGGTGGCCGCGCAGATCGCCGGCGCCGGCGCCAGTGTGGACGACGCAGTCGCCGCACTCGACGCCGATCCGTCCCGCACCGTCAAGGGCAAGGAGGCGTTCCGGGACTGGATGCAGGAGCTCGCCGACCGGACCATCGCCGAGCTGCACGGCCGCCACTTCGACATCCCGGAGCCGGTCCGGCGGATCGAGTGCCTGATCGCGCCGACCAGCGACGGCATCATCTACTACACCTCGCCCAGTGAGGACTTCCAGCGTCCGGGGCGGATGTGGTGGGCGGTGCCCCGGGGAATCCAGGACTTCTCCACCTGGCGGGAGGTGACCACCGTCTACCACGAGGGCGTGCCCGGCCACCACCTGCAGATCGGCCAGTCCTGCTACCGGAAGGACCGGCTGAACCGCTGGCAGCGGCTGCTGGGTACGGTCTCCGGCCACTGTGAGGGGTGGGCGCTCTACGCCGAGCGGCTGATGGATGAACTGGGCTACCTGCAGGACCCCGGCGACAAGCTCGGCATGCTGGACGGGCAGGCGTTCCGGGCCGCACGGGTGATCGTGGACATCGGCATCCACCTGGAACTTCCGATCCCGGCCGACAACCCGTTCGGTTTCCACCCGGGGGAGCGCTGGAACCCGCAGCTGGGCTGGGAGTTCCTGCGGGCCCACTGCCGGGTGCCGGACGACAACCTCCGGTTCGAGCTGAACCGTTACCTCGGCTGGCCGGGCCAGGCCCCGTCGTACAAGCTGGGGGAGCGGATCTGGTTGCAGGCGCGGGAGGAGGCCCGGGCCCGCAAGGGCGCGGCGTTTGACCTGTCCGCGTTCCACCGCGCCGCCCTGGACCTGGGCGGGCTCGGGTTGGACCCGCTGCGGGCGGCCCTGGCCCGGATCTGAGCCCCGTGTCGGATGGCCCGGCGGGTCCGGCGTCGCTAGCGTGCAGGTGTGAGTAGCGGGCCGCGGGTGGTCGTGGTCGGTGCCGGCATCGTCGGCGCCGCCTGCGCGTACTTCCTGCGCCGGGCCGGCGCCGAGGTGACCGTGCTGGACGCCGGGCCGATCGCCGGCGGTGCCAGCTCCGCTAATGAGGGCAGCCTGCGGGTCTCCGGCCGCCCGCCCGGCCCCGGGCTGGAGCTGGCGCGGTGGTCGCGCGAGCTGTGGGAAGAGATCAGCGCGGCGCCGGGCGGGGAGGCGATCGGGCTGGTCGCCCGGGGCGCGCTGGCGGTAGCCGCCTCCCCCGCCGGGTACGCGCGGCTGGCCGCCCGGGTGGCCGCGCACCGGGCCGCCGGGCTGGAGGTGGTCGAGGTACCCGCCGGCGAGCTGGCCGGGTACGAACCACGGCTGGCGGAGACGCTCGCCGGTGGCGCGTTCTACCCCGAGGACGCGCAGGTCCAGCCGGTCCGGGCCACCGCTCACCTGCTGGCCGGGGTGGAGGTCCGCTGTGGCCAGCGGGTACGCGCGGTGGAGACCGACGGGTCGAAGAAGGTGATCGGGGTCCGGGTGGACGCCGGCCCCCGCCCCGGTGCCGCGGGCGGGCGCGGGCGGTCGGGGTGGGGCAGCACGCTGGTGAGCGCGGACGCGGTGGTGAACGCGGCCGGCGTGGCCGGGGGCGAGCTGGCCGCGACCGTCGGCACCCGCCTGCCGATCTCGCCCCGGCGCGGGTTCGTGCTCGCCACCGAGCCATTGTGGAACGCCCGGGAGGCACCGCCGATCCGGCGCCTGGTGTACGCGGCGGAGTACCCCGACCAGGTGGCGAGCGACCAGGCCGGCCCGACCACCGCCGCGGTGGTGGCGCCGACCCGGGCGGGGACGGTGCTGATCGGGTCCAGCCGGGAACGGGTCGGCTTCGACCCGGCGTACTCCTCGGCGGTGCTGCGCCGGCTCGCCGCGCAGGCGGTGGCGCTGTTCCCGTTCCTGGCCCGGGTCCGGGTGGTGCGCGCGTACCACGGGTACCGCCCGTTCGTCCCGGACCATCTCCCGGTGATCGGGCCGGACCCGCGCGTGAGTGGCCTGTGGCATGCCTGCGGCCACGAGGGCGCCGGGGTGGTCCTGGCGCCGGCCACCGGTGCGCTGATCGCCGCGCTGATCGGCGGCGCCGATCCGGAGCTGGACCCGACCCCGTTTGCGCCCGCCCGATTCGCCTGATCCCGCCGCCCGCGTGCGCCACTCGTGCGCCGGCGCGCGCCACCCGCTGCTGGGCGGGCGCCGCATTTTCGCCAAAACTGCGGTCTCCGCGCGCCACGACACCGCAGTTGCGCCAAAATTGCGGGATGACGACCCGGGGGTTCGCGATCCACTTTGACGGGCGGCCGGTAACGGCGGCGCCCGGGCAGAGCGTGGCCGCGGCGCTGTGGGCGGCCGGGGTGCGGTCCTGGCGGACCACCCGGGTCAGCGGCGCCCCGCGCGGCCTGTTCTGCGGCGTCGGCGCCTGCTTCGACTGCCTGGTCACCATCGACGGCGTACCCAACCAGCGGGCCTGCCTGGTGCCGGCCCGGCCCAACCAGGCGGTGACCACCCAGATCGGCACCGGCGGGGACCGCACCGGGAGCACCGGGTCGTGAGGTACGACGTAGCGGTGGTGGGTGCCGGCCCGGCCGGCCTGGCGGCCGCCGTGACCGCCGCCCGGGCCGGCTGCCAGGTGGTGCTGCTGGAGGCCGCGCCGCAGTTCGGCGGCCAGTTCTGGCGGCACCGGGGCGAGCCGGGCGCGCACCACCGACCCTGGGTCGGGCTCGCCGCGCTGCGCGCCGAGCTGCTGGCCCGCAAGGTGGCGTACGCAGTGGACGCGGCGGTCTGGTTCGTGGAGCGCGTCGACGCCGGCTACCGGCTGCTCGTCACCGGCCGCGAGCCGGTGGTGGCGCCGCGGTTGATCATCGCCACCGGCACCTACGACCGGGTGCTGCCGTTCCCCGGCTGGGACCTGCCCGGCGTACTCACCCCGGCGGCCGCGCAGGCGCTCCACCTGGCCGGGGTGGCGCCCGGCGGCCGCGTCGTGATCGCCGGCGCCGGTCCGTACCTGCTCTCGGTGGCGGCGAACCTCCTGGCGGCCGGGGTGGAGGTGGCCGGGGTCTACGAGGCGGGTGACCCGCGCCGGTACGCCCGCCGCCCGGGCGCCGTGGTCGCCGGCAAGCTCGCGGAAGCGGCCGGGTACGTGGCGTGGCTGGCCCGCCATCGGGTGCCGTACCGGACCCGGCACGCGGTGGTCGCCGCCCGCGGTACCGCCGCGGTGACCAGTGTGGAGGTAGCGAAGCTGGACCGGCGGGGCCGGCCGGTGCCCGGCTCGCGGCGGGTGGTGGCCTGCGACGCGCTGGCGGTCGGATACGGGTTCACGCCCCGACTGGAGCTGCCGCTGGCGCTGGGCTGCGCTACCCGGCTGGACGTGGACGGCAACCTGGTGCTCGATGTGGACATCGCCGGGCGTACCTCGGTACCCGGGGTGTACGCGGCGGGCGAGGTGACCGGGGTGGGCGGCACCGAGCTGGCGCTGATCGAGGGCCGGCTGGTGGGCGCGGTGGTCAGCGGGGCGAGCGGGCGTCCCAACCCCTTCACCGAGCTGGAGCTGACCCGGATGCTCAACCGCCGGGCCAGCTACCGCCGGCTGGCACACCTGGCGCACGCGGCCCACGCACCGCCCGCAGAGTGGATGTCCTGGCTGGAGCCGCGCACGGTGGTATGCCGGTGCGAGGAGGTGTCGGCCGGCCAGATCCAGGCCGCCGTGACCGACCTGGGCGCCACCGAGCCGCGGACGGTGGCGGGGCTGTGCGGGGCGGGCATGGGTTGGTGCCAGGGCCGGATCTGCGGGTACGCCACGGCGACACTGACCGCGCACTTGTGCGGGCGGGCGCTGACGAGCGCGGATCTGCTTCCGTTCGCCCGCCGGCCGATCGCCACCCCGGTGACCCTGGACGAGCTCGCCCGCTCCCCGCTCAAGTGACGCTCGGCACCCGGCGTCCGGTGGGGTCCGCCGGTTTTTCAGCAGGGCGCCCCTATTGGGGCTAGAGCATGAGCAGGGCGCCCCTATTGGGGTGGAGCCGTTCAGCAGGGCGCCCCTATTGGGGCTAGAGCATCAGCAGGGCGCCCCTATTGGGGTCGAGCCGTTCAGCAGGGCGCCCCGGTTGGGTTGGAGTTGCTCAGCAGGGCGCCCCTGATGGGGCTAGAGCATGAGCAGGGGCGCCCTGCTGGGCAACAACCTGCTGGGCAACAAACGCCTGCTGGGCAACAAACGCCTGCTGAGCAAGAGCGCAGCGCGGCCCGGTCGAGGGTCAGTGGGCGGCGGTGAGCGGCAGGTGGGGCGAGAGGTCGGTGCGTGGACCGCTGGCGGAGACCCGGCCGGTGGCGAGCGCCTCCGCCCAGGACAGCCGGCCAGTGGCGAGCATCACCCAGGTGACCGGGTCGGTCTCGACCACGTTCGGCGGTGTGCCGCGGGTGTGGCGTGGGCCATCACCACATTGGACCGCACCGTACGGCGGGACCCTTACCTCCACTGCACGTCCCGGCGCGGCTACGGTGAGTGCGCGTAGCAGCGCGCGTACCGCCTCGGCGAGGGTCCGTCTGTCGGGTTGGCGCCCACCGTCCAGGTCGGCAATAACCGCTGACACCGTGAGGGAGTTTTGGTGCTCTCCGGACACGTCGGGACGATACGCCACGTCCGGCGCGGAGTCCAACCGTCTGGGGGTCGCGCAACCGGGCTCCGGCAAGGCATAGTTTGCGGCGGGTCTATACCGCGCCGGCCGCTCCACCCGGGGTGGCCGCGCCCGCCTGCGTCGGCCGTCGGAGGATGTGGACGTGACAACACAGCGAGGAGCCCGGGTGCTCCGTGCCGGTGTTGCGACCGCGACGGTCGCGGGCATGGTGGCCGTGATGGTGGGCGTGGCCGGTCCGGCCCATGCCCACCACCAGGTGCGCGTCAGCGCCAGTCCCGGCAACGTGGAGCTGCAGGTGGGCGGCGCCCCGGCGAACGTCCAGCTACAGGTGGACAACCAGGGTCACCAACCCGATGAGGGTACGGTCACCAACGCCGGTCTCACGATGACCGTGCCGCCGGACCTGGCCAACCTGGGTGTGCACATCGCCAACGCTCCCGGGGGATGCGACATCAGCGGCAACCGGACCGTGATGGAGTGCCGGCTCAACGAGTTCTCCCCGGGGGTACGGTCGATCGGCGCGGTCTCGATCGGGGTGCACGGCAACAGCACGCTGCAGGCCGGCCAGACCGCGAACGGCCAGCTGAGCGTGTCGTTGAGCGGCAACTTCCAGTCCGCGCCGCCGCAGACCTCGGTGAGCGTCCGGGTACGCGGGCCGGAGCGGGCCCCGTCGGTGAAGGAAGTCTCCGGCATCGTCACCGACCAGGCCACCGGTGAGCCGATCGAGGGTGCCCGGGTGTACCTGGTGGACGGCCAGGGGACCTCGCTGGAGACCACCACCAACGCGCAGGGCCAGTTCCGGTTCGCCGACCAGCAGATCGCGCCGGGGCGGATCGGCCTGCGCGCCTCCAAGGACGGGTACAACAGCGGCGGGGACTCGACCCTCGACGCATCGGCCGACCAGGTGGTCACCGGCGTCCACCTGGTCCTGATCAACACCGCTACCCCCACCGCGACGGCGACTCCTAGCGCCAGCGCCAGCCCGACCCCCACCCCCACCGCGACCGCCTCCGCGGCGCCGGCGGCGGCGCCGTCGAGCGGCCGGAGCACCTTCACCACCGTCATGATCGTGCTGGGGTTGCTGCTGGTGGCCCTGGGGATCGGTGCGATCGTGTTCATGGTGATCCGCCAGCGCCGCCGGGCGCGGGAGGAGGGTGAGGACGACGGCGGGGTGCTCGGCGACGACGAGCCGGACCCGCGCGGGCCTACGCCCACCCCCGGCAGCCGGGGCGTCTACCGGCCCACCCCGACCCAGGTCGCCGGCGGTGGCGACGCGGCGCAGACCCAGGTCATCGGGCCCGGCGGTACCGCCCTGCCGGCGGTGGGGCCACGTCCGGCGCTCGCCGACGCCACGGCCGTGCTCCAGCGCACCGGTTCCGGGGACGAGACCGCGATGCTGCCGCGCGCCACGGACCCGCCCGGCCCACGCCCGCCCACGCCCGGCGGGTTGGGTTCGCCCGGGGCGCCGGCGGGCCCGCCCGGAGACGGCCGGCACGCGACCGCGCAGATGCCCCGGACTCCGGCCGGCCCCGGTGGACCGGGCGGGCCGGGTGGCCCGGGTGGTCCCGGCGGGCAGCCGGGGCTGCGGCCGGCTTCGCCTGCGGCCGGCTACGGCGACGCCACCTACCACGGCGAGGGTGGGTATCACAGCGGTGGCTACGGCGGCGGCGGGTACGGCGACGAGCGGCCTTACAGCGCCTATGACCAGCCCACCGGGCGGCACGAGCGCCCGAGTTACCAGCCGGAGCGGTCGTACCGCAGCGACTCCTACGGGCCCGATCCGTACACGTCACACGCTTCCGGTGGCGGTTATGGCGAAGGGCCGTACGGCGGCAGCCCGGCGGCGCCGGAGCCCACCAGCGGCTACGGCGGGGACGCCGGCTACCAGCGCGGTGGCGGGAGCGGCTACGGCGGTGCCGGCTACGGCGGCGAAGGCTCCGGCTACGGCGAGCGCCACCACCAGGAGCAGGGTTATCAGGGTTCCGGCTACCGGGATCAGGGCTACCAGGGCTCGGGCTATCCGGATCAGGGTTACCAGGACCAGGGCTACCAGGCCAGCGGTTACGGCGGCCAGGGGCACTCCGGCGAGGGCTACGACCGCCAGGGGTACGGCGGCCAGGGCTACGGCGGCCAGGGCTACGGCGGCCAGGAGGCGTACGGCGGCCAGGGTTACGAGGGCCAGGGGTACGGCGACCAGGGTTACGACCGGGGATACGAGCGCCAGGGGTACGAGGGGCAGCGGTACGCCGACTCCCCGGGCTACTCCTCCTCCGCCCCGCCGTCGTCGGGCGGCTACGGCGGCCCGCCGCAGTACCCGGCCCCCCGGAACCCGGAGGGCGAGTACGGTGACGCGTCCCGACCCCGGCCCGACGGCGGGTCGCGGCGCCTCGACTGGCGGCTGGACGACTGACCGGTGCCGCAGCCCTGCCCGCTGCCGGCGCACCGGACGCAGCGCCGCTGAGGTGGCAGCGGAGCCCTGTTGCCCGCTTGAGGCTTAGCCGGGGCGCCCTGCCTCTGCTCGCGGGCGGGCGGTCACGCGGCCGCGCTCAGGCGGCGGCGGGCGGCTCCGTGTCGTCGTCGAGTGGCTGGGCCAGCGGGGTGGCGAAGAGCGCGGGCATCGTCGCCTCCCACGCCTGCCGCAGCTCGGCCAGCGGGATGGTGAACTCTCCGGCCACCTCCAGCGGCGCGCCGGCGTTGCCCACCACGCCCAGCCCTTGCCACGGCACCTCGTGCTCTTCGCAGAGGTTGGTGAAGGCCTTCTCCAGGCCCAGCGGGACGCTCACTACCGCCCGACCGGCCGACTCGCTGAACAGGTGGACGAAGGCGGACCCCGACGGTAGCTGCACCGTGGCGCCGTAGCCGTTGCGCAGGCAGGCCTCGGCCAGCGCCTGCGCCAGACCACCGTCGGAGAGGTCGTGCGCGGTCCGCAGTAGCCCCAGCTGGTTCGCGGCGCGGATCACGTCGCTCAACCGGCGCTCCGCGAGCAGGTCCACCTTCGGCGGCAACCCTCCCAGGTGGCCGTGGGTCACCCAGGCCCACTCCGAGCCGGAGAGCTCTTCGCGGGTCTCGCCCAGGAGGAAGATGATGTCCCCGGCCTCGGCGAAGCCCATCGGGATGCGCTGCTCCGCGTGCTCGAGCACGCCGAGCACGCCCACGATCGGGGTGGGGTTGATCGCGGCGGCGCCGGTGGAGTTGTAGAAGCTGACGTTGCCGCCGGTCACCGGGATGCCTAGGGTGGCGCAGCCGTCGGCGAGGCCGCGTACCGCCTCGGCGAACTGCCACATCACCGCCGGGTCCTCCGGGGAGCCGAAGTTGAGGCAGTTGGTCACCGCCAGCGGCGTGGCGCCGGCCACCGCCACGTTCCGGTACGCCTCGGCGAGCGCCAACTGGGCGCCGGTGTACGGGTCGAGGCGCGTGTAGCGGCCGTTGCCGTCCACCGACACCGCGACCGACAGCCCGGTCTCCTCGTCCACCCGGATGATGCCGGCGTTCTCCGGCTGCGCGGCGACCGTGTTGCCGAGCACGTAGCGGTCGTACTGCTCGGTCACCCAGCTCTTGTCGCAGAGGTTCGGGGAGGCGACCATCCGCAGCACGGTCTCCCGCAGCGCGTCGCCGTCGACCGGCCGCGGCAGGGTCTCGGCCCGGTCAGCGTGCAGCAGTACCCGGTCGCCGGGTTCGCGCATCGGCCGGGCGTACACCGGGCCGTCGTCGGCGAGGCTCGCCGGCGGCAGGTCCACCACGGTCTCCCCGTACCAGGTGATCTTCAGCCGGCCGGTGTCGGTGACCACGCCGATCGAGGTGGCGGTGACGCCCCACCGGTCGGCGGTCTGCTTCACCGCGTCCAGGTGCTCCGGGGCGACGATCAGCAGCATCCGCTCCTGCGACTCGCTCGCCAGCACCTCGTGCGGGGCCATGGACGGCTCGCGCAGCGGCACCTTCTCCAGGCGTACGTCCATGCCGGTGCCGGCGTCCGCCGCGGTCTCCGACAGGGCGCAGGTCAGCCCGGCACCGCCCAGGTCCTGCACGCCGACCACCAGGTCGGCTTCGTACAGCTCCAGGCAGGTCTCGATCAGCAGCTTCTCCAGGAACGGGTCGCCGACCTGCACCGCCGGCCGCCGCTGCTCGCTCTCCCGGCTGAACGCGGAGCTGGCCAGCACCGACACCCCGCCGATACCGTCCCGGCCGGTCTTGGCGCCCAGCAGCACCACGATGTTGCCCGGGCCGGAGGCGGCCTTGCGCTGCAGCCGGCGGACCGGCATGACTCCCACGCAGAGCGCGTTGACCAGCGGGTTGCCCTGGTAGGAGGGGTCGAAGACGATCTCGCCGCCGATCGTGGGCAGGCCCAGCCGGTTGCCGTAGCCGCCGATGCCGGAGACCACGCCCGGCAGCACGCGGGCGGTGTCCGGGTCGTGCGCGGCGCCGAACCGCAGCGGGTCGAGCACCGCGACCGGCCGGGCGCCCATCGCCAGGATGTCGCGCACGATCCCGCCGACCCCGGTGGCGGCACCCTGGTAAGGCTCGACGTACGAGGGGTGGTTGTGGGACTCGATCTTGAAAGTCACCGCGAGGTCGTCGGCGACCTTCACCACGCCCGCGTTCTCACCGATGCCGGCGAGCAGCGCGTCGGACGGGGGCGCCTTCTCGGAGAACTGGCGCAGGTGGACCTTGCTCGACTTGTACGAGCAGTGCTCGCTCCACATGATCGAGTACATCGCGAGCTCGGACTCGGTGGGCCGGCGGCCCAGGATCTCGCGGATCCGTTCGTACTCTTCAGCGCGTAGTCCGAGCTCTTCGTAGGGTTGGAGCTCTTCGGGCGTACTCTGGGCGCGTTCGACCGTGTCGAGCCCGATCCCGATCGTGGTCATGCGGCCGCTCCGGCGAGGTGCTTGAGGACCGACGTGAAGAAGCTGAGGCCGTCGGTGGAGGCGCCGGTGAGGGCCTCCACCGCGTGCTCGGGGTGCGGCATGATCCCGACGACGTTGCCGGCGGCGTTGCTGATCGCGGCGATGTCGCGCATCGAACCGTTCGGGTTGGGGCCGGCGTACCGCGCCACTACCCGGCCGGTCGCCTCGAGCTCGTCCAGGGTGGCCTGGTCGGCGACGTACCGACCCTCCCCGCTCTTGAGCGGGACGACGATCTCCTGGTCGACGTCGTAGCCGGTGGTCCAGGCGGTGTGGTTGGACTCGATCCGCAGCCGCACGTCCCGGTTGCGGAAGTGCAGGTGTGCGTTGCGGGTGAGGGCCCCGGGCAGCAGGTGCGCCTCGCACAGGACCTGGAAGCCGTTGCAGATGCCGAGCACCGGCAGGCCGGCTTCGGCGGCGTCGGCGAGCGGCTCCATCACCGGGGCGAACCGGGCGATGGCGCCGCACCGCAGGTAGTCGCCGTAGGAGAAGCCGCCGGGGAGCACGACCGCGTCCACGCCGCGCAGGTCGGGCTCGGCGTGCCAGAGCCGCACCGGCTCCGCGCCGGCGAGCCGGACCGCCCGGGCGGCGTCGCCGTCGTCGAGCGAGCCGGGGAACGTCACCACGCCGACCTTCACGCGGACTCCTCCTCCGCCGGAGCCGCGGGGGCCGCCGGCGTCGAGGGGACCGGTTGCCCGTCCACGGTGACCGTGTAGTCCTCGATCACCGGGTTGGCGAGCAAGCGGTCGGCGAGCTCGTTCACCTTGGTCAGGTCCGGCGGGCCATCGAACTCAAGTTCGATGCGCCGCCCGACGCGCACGGACGAGACCGCATCCACCCCGAGTCGAGGCAGCGCGTTCGCGACCGCCTGCCCCTGGGGGTCGAGGATCTCGGGTTTGAGCATGACGTCGACGACGACGCGCGCCACAGATCAACTCCTGGGATGCCACGGGATCAGCCTTGGCCAGCATACCGCCCCGGAACCCACCGGTCCGCTTTGAGGCACGCACTTTCCGGCGGTATCAGCTGATCAGCGTGCATGCCCCGGGGTCAGGCGAAGGCGGAGACAGCGGTGAGTACGGCGAGGGCGGCGCAGACCGCGGCGGCGACGTACCGCACCACCGACAACCGGACCCGCCGCTGGATCCAGCGGCCGAGCAGGACCGCGGCCCCGGATACGGTGGCCAGCGCCAGCCAGGCCCCGGCGAAGACCGCCGCCGCGGGCTCGCCACTCGCCACCAGCCCCATCGTGAACAGCTGTGACAGGTCGCCCCACTCCGCGGTGGCCAGCAGCAGGAAGCTGGCGCCGAACGCGGCGAAGCCGGTCCGGCCCCCGGAGATCTGTTCGGCGTACTCCGACTCGTCGGCTTCCGTGCTGGCCCGCCGGGCTCCCCGGAACATGATCACGGCGCCGGTGGCGAACAGGGCGGCGGCGAGCAGCCGGACCGGAGTGGCGGGTAGCAGCGCGACCAGGCTGCCGGCGAGTACGGCGACGGCGCAGTGCACCGCGAACGCGCTCGCCACCCCCAACCACACCGGCAAGGGCCGGTACCGGGTGGTGAGCACGAGGGTGGCGACGAAGGTCTTATCCGGCAACTCCACCGGCGCGATCGCCACGAACGCCAACCCGGCAGAGGTGAGCCAGTCAATGATCATCGGCTCCAAGTGTGCCGGATCAAGCAGAGTGCCCCGGCGGGGCGCCCGGCTCAGGCGCGGGGCGACTCACCGGCGCGGCCGACCCGGATCGCCAGGCGGTCCAGGTAGCGCAACTGCAGCGCGCCGAGCGCCACGGCGAAGACCAGGATGACCGGGATCGGCAGCAGCAGCGCGAAGCCGACCGCGGCAGCGCCGTACTGGGCCGCCGCCTGGTACGCCAGGGTCACGGCGGTCACCCGCTCGTGGCCGGCGACCAAGGGCCAGAGCAGCGACTCCGCCTGTACCAGCCAGGTGGCGCCCGCGAGCAGCGCCACCATCGGCAACGCCCGTACCACCGCGCGGCCAGATCCGCCCGCCCCGACCGGTCGCTGGTACGCCAGTCCGCGGAACAGCACGGTGAGGATGAACAGCGCCGGGATCACCAGCCAGACCGGCGGCACCAGCGTGACCGCAGACGGGCCCAAGAGGCGCGTCATCTCCACGGCGTACCCCTCGAACTTGGCGAGCACCAGCGGGCCCACGGCGACGAACAGCCACGGCGCGAACGGCAGCAGCAGCAGTTCGCTCCACCGGCCCAGCGGCCGCAGCCAGCCGATGCCGAATGCGGCGACCGCGGCCAGGCCGACCCCGATCAGGGTGGAGACCAGGGTGGGTACCCAGGTGTTGACCAGCGCCTCGCCGGCTCGCGGAGTCCCCTGCGGACCGGTGCTGCCGAGCCGGGAGAGCACCGGCCAGAGCCCGTACCCGGTGATCGCGAGCACCGCCAGCGCCCCGAGGCAGGTGGCGACCAGCGCCCCGACGCGCCCCGGCCGGGTCGGCGCGTGGCCGGACCGGGCCGGCTCCAGCTCGATCCGCAGCCCGGTGAGGACCACCAGCAGCCAGGCGGCGATGCCGAGCAGCATCAGCACGATCAGCAGCAAGGAGGCGTCGGCGGCGGCCCGGCCGGATGCCAGCAGTTGAAAGCCGTTCCGGAACAGCCGGATCATCACACTCTCCGGGTCGCCCGGGAGGTAGGCGTAGGTGAACCCCTGCAGGCCGACCGCGAGCACGGCGATCGTGGCCAGCCCGGCCAGGGTCAGCACCGCCGGCCACCGGGTGGCCCGCACCCCGGGGGCGGCCGGGTCCGGCCGGCGCAGCGCGGCCAGGAAGAGCGTGACGCCGATCCCGCATACCAGCCCGAAGGTCGATAGCCACACCGCCGCCAGCAGGCTGATGAGCGCCGAGTCGGGGTCGAACCGGTCGAAGTACCAGCCGAGAGCGGCTCCCGCCGGTGCGAAGAGGACCACCGGGAAGGTGAGAGCCAGCCGGGCGATCCGGCGCCCGGCGGTGCCGGCGCGGTGGGCGAGCCAGGCCAGCAGCGGGGCCACCACGAGCAGTCCCAGCAGGGGTACCGCGATGGTGAGCACCGCCAGGCCCACCGAGCCCGGAAATTCGCCGGCGACCTGCCGGTAGTTCTCCACACCGACGAACCGGCTCTCGGTCCCGGCCAGCGGGGGACGGTCCTGGAAGCTCGTGATGAAGGTCCGCCCGGTAGGGATGGCGTAGCCGAGGAGCAGCGCGATCGCGGCCGGCACCACGAGCAGCAGACCGATCACGATCCGGGCCGAGTTGGTGGCCGTACCCGCCGGGTGGGCGCCCGGCGGCACCGCATGGCTGCCCGGCGATACGGCATGGCTGCCTGGCGGTGCCGGCTGGCCGGCCGGAGCGCCGGGTGGCGGTGGATAGCCGGGGTGGTGAGTCATGGCCGGTGTGGTGGCGGACCGCCGGCCAGCGGTGGCGGCGGCGGTGGTTGCGGTGGTGGGGGTGGTTGCGGTGGCGGCGAACCCGCGGGCGGGTACGGTGCCGGGCCGGATGGCGGGAAGGGCGGCGCGACGGCCCCGGCAGCCATGGGGGCGGGTGCCGGCGGGGGCGCCGGGGCCGGGCGATCGGCGCGGCCGACGCGGATCGCCAGGCGGTCCAGGTAGCGCAGCTGCAGCGCGCCGAGCGCCACGGCGAAGACCAGGATCAGCGGGATCGGGAGGACCAACCCGAACGGGAGCGTGTCCAGATCGGTCTCCGGTCCGCGACTCCCCTTGAGCAGCCACTCGGGCGCGGTGAAACGCAGCGCCCCGGCGATCGACGTCAGCGGGCTCTGGGACTGCACCAGCCAGGTGGCGGTGCCGACCAGGGCCACCATCGGCAGCGCCCGGACCAGCATCCGGCCTGGCGCCGGGCCGGTGCCCGCCACCCGGTCTCCGGTGCCCTCCGCCCGATCCTGGTTGGCGAGGCCGCGGAACAGCACCGTGAACAGGAACATCGCCGGCACCACGAGCCAGATCGGAGGGATGAGCTGGGCGAAGGTATCCGGTCCGGCCGGATGCAGATAGTCCTCCCCGCCGTAGTGGGCGACGATCAGCGGTCCCACCCCGACGAACAGCCAGGGCGCGAACGGGAGCAGGAGTACTTCGCTGAACCGGCCCAGCGGGCGCAGCGCCCCGATCGCGAACCCGCCGAGCAGTGCCAGTCCAGTACCGATGAGGGTGGAGACCAGGCTCGGTAGCCAGGTGTTGGCTAGGAGCGAACCGACCGGAGTGTCCTCTCCGAACTGGCCGAGCCGGGCCAGCCAGGGCCACAGCCCGTACAGGGCCAGTACCAGCACCACCAGCAGCCCGAGTCCGGTCAGGACCGCGGCGGACCCGCGTACCTTCTCTTCACCCGGGGCGGCGCCTCGTGGCTCGACCTCGATGCGCAGGCCGGTCGGGATGATCAGCAGGGCAGCCGCGAGGCCGAGCACCATGAGCGGGATCAGCGTGAGCGTGGCCGAAGCACTCCCGACGCCGGTCCGAAGCGGGTGGAGGCCGTCCCACCAGAGGTCCGACACCGGGGTCATGAGCCGGTCGGCCGCTTCCCGGTCGGTCGCGCCCCACTGGACCGCCAACGGATAGACGACGCTCTGCAGACTGACCGCGACCGTGGCGAGCACGGCGACCCCGCCGACGGCAAGCCCGGCCGGCCACGCCGACCGGCCTGGGCGGCGACCACGCAGGACGGCCAGGTAGAGCGCGAGTCCGAGGCCGCAGACGAGCCCGAGCACGGAGATCCACACAATCAGCCGCAGGCTCCAGGGAGCCACGTCCGGATCGGCGAACTGCGCCGGCGCGTCGGCGAGCGGGAACCGGGAACCGCTGCCGGCTGCCCAGGCGACACTGAGGGCGGCCGGGGCGAAGCAGACCATGGGGAGAGTCAGCGCCAACCGGGCCGCCAGGCGCATCGGTCGCCCGGCGCGGTGCGCGGCCCATGCGAGCAGCGGCGCGACCACGGTGAGCACCAGGAGCGGCCCGACCGCGAGTGACAAGGCGAACCAGAAGCCCTTTGGTTGCTCGAACAGCCGCCCCTCCAGGAAGAGCTGGCGGTAGTTGTCCAGACCCACCCACGTCACATCGTCCGGCGGCGCACCGGGCAGCTGCGCTGGCTCGCGGAAGCTCTGCCAGACCGTCGCCGCGGTGGGCCAGACCTGCCCGATGACCAGCGCCACCACGGGCGGGATCAGCAGCGCCAGCCCGAGCAGGGCCCGGCCGGTCCGCCCCGGGTGGGACCCGGGCGGGGCCACCGGCGGCGGACCCGGCGCAGCGGCGTACCCCATCGGTGGCGGAGGTGCCGCGTGCGGCGGGTACGCCGGCTGCTGTGGGGGCACGGGTGGTGGCGTGGACGGAGGGGGCTGCATCGAGGGCTCCTCAAAGGGGCTCACAGGACCGTCGCGTTGATCATAGGGCCGGAGCCGTCCCTGTGGCGGGTATCACGTGGCAGCGCGGGGCGTGCGGCCGGGTGTGGACGTCGGCGCTCCACCCCCGCGCGCCGGCGGCCGTCAGAGGATGGGTGCCGGGGTGTAGGCCGCCGCGTCCGGATGGGCGGCGACCACCCGCTCCACCTCGGAGACCACGGCGGACACCTGCTCCCCGGCGGCCCCGACGAACCCGGACCGGTCGGCCAGCAACCCGTCCAGCTCGGCCCGGGACAGCCCCAGGCGCCCGTCCGCGGCGAGCCGGTCGAGCAGGTCGTTGCCGGCGGCGCCCCGCTCCCGCATGGCCACCGCCACCGCCACCGCGTGCTCCCGG
>DATGPS010000005.1:0-4379 GCA_035304685.1 Natronosporangium sp.
CAGGCCGAGATGCGCAGCCTGGGCGGCGGCCCGCACCGGGTACGGGCTGCGCCCGGTGGGTGCGGTGAGGCTGGCGGAGCCCGACCCGAAGCCCCGGTCCGCGTCCCGGCGCCGGTCCTCACCACCCTTGCGCTCGCCGGCGCCCTCCTGGCCGGAGTCCGGGCTCGGCACCGGACCCTCCGGCCCGGCGAGGCGCCGGGCCAGCTCGACGATCTCGCGTACCTTCTGTTCGGCGAAGGCCAGCCGCTGGCGCAGCTCGGCGGGCAGGTCGGTCTCCTGCTCCAGGTCGTACGGGACGTGCAGCAGCGAGCAGGACGACGCCACCACCACGTCGTCCACCCGGGCACGGAGCCGGCGCAACAGGTCCAGGGCCGCGTCCGGGTCGGTACGCCACACGTCCCGCCCGGAGACGACCCCGGCGACCACCGTCCGGTCGCGCAGCGGAGCCAGCTCGGGCGCGCCCACCGCCGCCGGGGCCCGGACCAGGTCCAGGCCGAGCGCGTCGACCGGGGCGGCGGCGAGCACCGGCAGCGCCTCCCCCAGGTCTCCGTAGTACGACGCCACGAACAGCTTCGGTCGCGGCGCCGCGGCCGCGAGTTGGTGGTACGCGTACCGCACCGCCGCCAGCTCGGCCGGGCTGCGGTCCGCGACCAGCGCCGGCTCGTCGAGCTGGACCCAGCCCACACCCTCCGCGGCCAGCGCGGCGAGCAGCGCCTGGTAGACGTCGACCACCTCCGGCAGCCGGTCCAGCGGGGTGAACCCGTCCGGACTGCCCGGCTCCGGCTCGGCGAGCAGGAGGAAGCTGACCGGGCCGAGCAGTACCGGCCGGGTGGTCAGGCCCAGGGCGCTCGCCTGGCGTACCTCCTGCAGCGGCTTGTCGCCCACCAGCTGGAAGGCGGTCCCCGGGCCGATCTGCGGCACCAGATAGTGGTAGTTGGTGTCGAACCACTTCGTCATCCGCAGCGGCGCCAGCTGCTCGGTGCCGCGGGCCAGCGCGAAGTAGACCGCCAGCGGATCGTCGCCCGCGGCACGGTAGCGCTCCGGCACCGCGTCCAGCATCACCGCCGTGTCCAGGACGTGGTCGTAGAAGGAAAACGTGTTCGACGGGATGCCGGCCAGACCCAGGTCGCCGAGCCGCTGCCAGGTGGCCGCGCGCAGCCGGTCCGCGGTGGCGAGCAGGTCGTCCCGGCCGGACCGGCCCTCCCAGTACGACTCCAGCGCGTACTTGAGTTCCCGGCGTGGCCCGATCCGGGGGTATCCCAGCACAGTGGACGGCCCAAGCCCGTTGGCTGGCGGCGCGGCGTCGGTCACGGTGGCTCCTCTCGCAGTCGACATCCCTCCCCATGCTGCCGACCACCTAGCCCCGGTGACCCTTTCATAGACGTTGCTTATGGGTCGCACCCGGCTGAGCGGGCCCGCGGCTCGCTATACTGCAGTGTGGATCTTGGGCCGTCGCTGCGGGAGATCGGTTGCTTCGTGACCGTCGCCGAACGGCTCAGCTTCTCCCGCGCCGCCACCGCGCTGGGCATGACCCAGCCTGCGGTGAGCCAGGCCATCGCCCGGCTGGAACGGTCGCTTGGGCTGCGCCTGCTGGAGCGCACCAGCCGCGAAGTCCGGCTCACCGACGCGGGCAAGATTCTCCTGCCGTACGCGGAGGCGCTGCTCGCCGACGCGTCGGCGTTCATGGCGCAGGCGAGCCGGCTCGCCGCACCCGCGGGCCGAACCATCCGGTTGGCTTATTGCCCGGTGGTCGGTACGCTCGCCGCCCGCGTCGCCCGGCGGCTACACCACCGCTCCCCCGGGAGCGAACTGGAGCTGCGCGCCGCCGGTTGGGCCGCCGCCTCCGCGGAGCTGGTGCAGGGCACGGTCGATGCCGCGCTGATGAGCGTGCCGTTCCCGCCTGGTTTCGCCAGCACCGCCCGCTTTCAATCGCCGGTGCGGCACGTCGCGGTACCCGCCGGTGGCCCGCTCGCCACCGCGTCCCGGCTGGGTCTGGCGCAACTGGCCGCGGAGGAGGTGCTACTGCCCCGGGTCCGCCCGCCGGGCAGCATCTGGGCGCAGGTGAGCGCCCGGCTACCGGAGCCGAACCGGGCCCGGCTGGACGACCTGGATGACCTGCCGGCCGCGCTCGACCTGGTCGCCGCCGGCCAGGGCGTACTGGTAGTTCCCCAACTGCTGGTAGAGACGACGCGGCGGCCGGACGTGCGGTTCATCCCGCTCGAGCTGGCCGGCCTGCGGGTCACGTACGGGTTGGTGTGGCGCCGCCAGGACGCCTCCGCGGAGTTGATGACGCTGGTGCAGACGGTCCAGGAGATCCACCGGCACCAGCGGTGAACACGAGGGCTCAACCTCAGGAGGGCGCCCCTCTTGAGCCTGGACCCTCAGCAGGGCGCCCCGGTTGACGCTCAGACCCCCACAGGGCGCCCCTGCTGGCGTTCACGCCCCCACAGGGCGCCCCTCCTGGCGCTCAAGCTTCCACCGGGCGCCCCTGCTGAAAGCTGGGGCGGGGCACCACCGCCGTGATATAGCCTCACAAGGGGTACGGACCGGCCTCTGGGGGGCAGGCATGAGCGGCTGGTTCACCGAGCGGATCGTGGCGACCGGCCGGCTGCCGTTGTTCTGCTTCTTCGCCGGAGTGGTGGTCGGGTTCGGCTTCATCCGGCTGTCGGTACGCCTGATCCGGGCCCAGGTGCGGTGGTGGCCCGGCAACATCCAGACCGGCGGCGTACACATCCACCACGTGGTGTTCGGCGTCGCATTTATGATCCTCTTTGGGGCGGCCGGGCTGCTGGTGCCGGACGACCTGACCGGTTGGCGTTCCGCGACCGCCGCCGGCTTCGGCGTCGGCACCGCGCTGGTGCTGGACGAGTTCGCCCTGATCCTGCGCCTGGAGGACGTCTACTGGAGCGAGCAGGGGCGGGCCTCGATCGACGCGGTCTTCGTGGTGGTAGCGGTCACCGGCCTGCTGCTGCTGGGACTCCAGCCCTTCGTAGTGGAGGACCTGGAGGTGTCCGCCCGGGAACCGCCGCTGGCCCGGGCCGGGACGCTGGCCTTCATGCTCCTGGTCCTCGCCCTCGGCGGGCTGACGATGCTGAAAGGCAAGGTCTGGACCGGACTCCTGGGGTTGTTCGTCCCACTGCTGCTGATAGTCGGGGCGGTCCGGTTGGCCCGGCCGGCGTCGCCCTGGGCACGCTGGCGCTACCGTCCGGGACGCCGGCGCGGCGACCGGAAGCTGGCCCGGGCCCGGCGCCGGGAAGCCCGATGGCGCGCACCGGTGGTCCGCGCCATCGACCGGTTCCAGGACCTGGTAGCCGGCGCGCCCGACCGCTCGTCACCTTCCTGAGGCCGGTGACGGGCCTACCGCGCGGGCGGGCGCCTCCGTGCTCATCGCACTTCCGGCGAAGTTGTGCCCTCGCACGCCGGCGGAGGCCCCAGTTTCGCCGTAACTGAGATGATCACACGCCAGCGTCGCAGTTTTGGCGAAACTGCGGTCTCCGCTCAGGCTAAGGGCACAACTACGCCAAAACTGCGCAGCGGCACCGCCCCGCCTAGTCAACCGGCCGCGGGCTCGGCCCGGATCAGCAACGGCACATCTGGGAGTGCCCGCATGACGTGGGTGGCACCGAGGGCGGCGGCGTGGCCGTCGGCGGGCTCGGTGTGACCGAGAACGCCGGCCTGCTCGCCCGGGGCTAGCACCCCCTCGTACAGCCGGACGGTGCAGGTCGCTGGCGACCCGTTGTGATAACCGCCGGCTCGCAGGAGCGCGTCAGCCCACGGCACCTGGTCGAGGGTGGTCTTGGGCGCCGCGAAGTCACGGTCGATCGCGACGCGCGCGCCGTCGACCCGCACCAGCGTGCGGGTGCCGTCGTCGTCGAGGAGGAAGTCGACCGCCTGGTGTGCCGGGCGGGTGCTGCCGGAGTCGCCGGCGCTGACAACGATCCGCAGGTCCCGGGCGACGTACGGGCGGCCGCTCGCCTCGCTGGCAGGCACCTCGCCGATCGGGACCACCTGTCCGGTCAGCCGGTACCGGCCGGGTGTGGTGATGCCGGCGGCGGTGGTGACCGGAACTCTGGCGAAGGCCCGGCGGACCGACGGACCCCGCATACTCCGGTAGAGGGCGTAGGTGATGCCGCCGCCGATGAGGACGACCAGAGCGGCGACCACGAGATCCATGCGGCTCCAAGGGGAACGGCCCGGTTGCTTGACGGGCGCCCTTCGAGCCGCCATGCCGAGCTGAGCTGCGAGCCGCCTGTCGGAGTCGAACCGACGACCTGTGCTTTACGAGAGCACCGCTCTGACCGACTGAGCTAAGGCGGCCGGCACCGCCGCGACCGCGGCGGTACGCCGATCCAGTGTACGCGAGCCGGCACCGGCCCTCC
>DATGPS010000006.1:0-11210 GCA_035304685.1 Natronosporangium sp.
GAGGTGCAGGCGCTCGATCGCCTCCGCCAGCGACAACCGGGCCGCCGGGTGCGGGCTGACCGTGATCGGTACGGCCGGCTCCGGCCACGTTGGCTTCGGCGGTTCCAGCTCGGCCAGTCGGTAGCCGGTCGGCCCGGCCCGGTAGACCACCGCGTCCTGACCGGTGTCGCGGTCAGTGAAGAGGTAGAAGTCGTAGTCGAGCAACTCCATGTCGTCGACCGCTTCCTGCGGGGTCACCTCCGTGGGCGCGAAGGTCTTACGCCGCACCACTTGCCGCTCCTCCCGCGGGCGCGGGAAGTACTCCGGGCGTTCCGCCGGCAGCTGGCCGCGCCGCCACTCGTCACCGGCCGGTACGCTTCCGCGGCGCGCCTGCCAGTGCCGCGCCAGCTTGACCACGCGCTGGCGCAGCCGCGCCTGCAGCAGGTCGATCGCCTCGTGCGGGGTCGCCGCCGCCACTTGGGCGCGGGCGAGCCGCCCGTTGACCACCAGGTTCCCCTGCGCGATCACCGGTCGGGCCACGGCCGGGTTCGGCGAGCGGGACAGGCGCACCCGGGCGTGCAGGATCGGTTCTGAGGCGTACTGCTCCAGCGCCGAGATCTTCCGCCGGGCGAGCTCCGCGATCTGCTCGTTCGGCGCCCCGGTCACCACCACTTGCACGTCGTCCTGCGTCTTCGTACCACCCCGGCGAGCCATACACCCCTCCTCGGTTGACCACATCCGTTACCACGGTGCGCTACCACCACGGTGCGTTACCCGCACTTCCATCACACTGCATCCTTGCGCCGGTGGCCAGGGCCGACCGCCGTCCCAGGTCGGGCCCAAGGTCCCGGCGACCAGCGCCGGCTGGAAGTGGCGCCGTAGCGGGCGCTTCCGCCATGCTGGGGACAGGGAAACGGGGGGTGCACCATGCCGAACAACGACCTGATCGTCGTCGGGGTGGACGGCTCGGACGGGGGCCGGCGAGCGCTGCAGTGGGCCGCGCAGGAGGCCGCCAGCCGGGGCGGTACGGTCCAGGCCGTCACCGCCTGGCGGTGGGACGTGCCCGGCGGCGGCCTGGAGGGCGCCGGCGAGGAAGACCCGCGGCAGCGGGCGTCCGACATCCTGGAGCGGGAGGTCGCCTCGGTCGGGAAGGTTCCGGTGGCCTGCGAGGTACGCGAGGGGCGGCCCGCTGACGTGCTGGTGGCGGCGGCGCGGGACGCCGACCTGCTGGTGCTGGGCAGCCGCGGGCACAGTCGCGTCTGGCAGGCGGTGCTGGGGTCGGTCACCGAGGAGTGCGTACGCCGGGCCACATGCCCGGTGGTGGTGATCCCGGTGTCGCAGCCGGCGGCGCGGCCGCCGACCCCGGTGCCGCGCTAGCGGGATTGGCGAGCGGTTCAGGACGGCGGCTCGTCGAACGTGGCCAGCGCCGCCTCCACCTCGCCGACCCGCCGGCGGGCGGCGCTCACCGCTCGCCGCGCCTCCAGGGCCGCGGCCGACTCCGCGGCCACGCGGGCGGCGGCCGCCGCCCGCCGGGCGGTCAGCTCCGCCAGCTCGGCCTCGACCCGTTCCAGCTCCTCCTGGGCCGCCCGTTCAGCCGCGGTGGCGGCCTCCAGGCCGGCCCGGGCGCGGTCCAGGGCGGCCCGGGCGGCCTCCCACTCCTGCTCGATCTCCACGCGGCTGGCCGGCCGCTCCTCCGCTGCCGGGGTAACCGCACCATCCCGGTCTTGACCCGCTGGGCCGCCCGAGGCCGGCGCGGCCTCCGGCGGGGAGGTGACGAGCCGCAGCCGCGCCCGGGGCAGCTCGCCGAACCCAGTCGCCGCGGGCGCGCGTACCATCCGGCCGGAGCGCACCTGGTCGGCGGCGTCCCGGTCCACGAGCGCCGCGCCCAGGGTGCTCTCCACCTCGGCCAGCGGCAGCTTGCCGGCGTGTTCCGGGGCGACCTCCATCGCCAGGGCCTGCGCCTGCCCGACCAGCGCCGAGACCACGCTGCGGCGGCGGGCCGTCAGCTCCCGCAGCCGGGCGCCGTCCAGCTCCTGCTGCGCCGCTCGCAGCTCGTCCGCCAACCCGGTCAGGTCCGCCAGCTCCTCCGGCCGGCGCAGGGCGAGCAGGTTCACCAGCCACGCGGCCACGGTGGGGCGCCGCAGCTTCCGCAGCGCCGCCGCGGTCGCGGTGTCACCCGCGGCGCGGGCGGCCGCGGCGGCCGCGTCCCGCTCGGTCACGAACCGCTGCGGCGGCAGCGCGTACAACCGGTCCGCCACCCGCTCGAGTTCCTCCACAGCCTCATCCTGCCGCAATCGCGGGGTGCCGTACCAAGGCTCCGGTCCCGCGCGGGCTCCGGTCCCGCGCGGGCCTACCGGCGCGGGCGGTACTCCAGCAGCACCGCGCCGTTCGGGAAGCTGCGCTCGGCCGTCAGGGCGAGGTCGGCCTGGACGCCGTCGGGGAGCGCGCGGGTGCCGCCTCCGACGATGGTCGGCGTCAGGACGAGTGCGTACCGGTCGACCAGGCCGGCGCGGATCGCCCCGGCCGCGAGCGCGGCTCCGCCGATGGAGAGGTCGCGGCCGGCCGCGGCCTTCATGGCCCGGACCGCCGCCGGGTCGAACGCCCGCTCCACCCGGGTACGCGGGGCCGACACCTCCAGGGACGACGAGTAGACCACCTTGTCGGTCGCCCGCCACAGCTCCGCAAACTCCCGCTCCACCGGTGGCAGGTCGGCGAGTGGCAGGGTGCCCCACACTCGCATCGTCTCGTACATGCGCCGGCCGTAGAGCTCGGTGCCGACCGAGCGCTGGAGGTCGTTGAAGTAGGCGTGCAGCTCCTGCGAGGGCGCCGCCCAGTCGAACTTCCCGTCCTCGTCGGCGATGTAGCCGTCGAGTGACGCGATGATGGCGTAGATCAGGTCCGCCATGGTCTCCTCCCGAATCAGATTCCCGGAACTTGCGGGGTTGGCGCGCTGCTAACCCAGCAAGTTCGGGGAACTTGCGTCTGTCCTACCGTGTGGAGACTTGTGGAGAGGCCGAAAACTGATCACCGGGCGGGCAGCGTCGCCGGCAGGCCGAAAGCCGGGAACAGGGCCGGGTCATGGAAGGCGACGATCTCCTGGACGCGGCCGTCTTGCACATCGAGCACGGACCCGGCGTACGGGTGGTACTCGACGTCACCGGGCCGGCGCGCGTAGCCGGCGGCGGCCAGCTGGCCGTCAGCGGCGGTCGGCAGGCCGCGGAGGCGGCCCACGCCCGCAGGAACGCCTCCTGCACCAGGTCCTCGGCGTCCGTCAGCGACCCGGTCATCCGGTAGCAGTGCACGAGCAGCTCCCGCCGATGGCGCTCCACCACCGCGGCGAAGGCATCCTGGTCACCTGCCCGCGCCGCCGCGAGCAGCTCGTCTCCTGGGCGCGCCGGCCCGTCATCCCCACGCTTCGACGATACTTCCTGCTGGCTGGCCGCCACGGTAGCTCGCCCGGAGATTGCGCAACCGCATGCCATGTGGCGCCGCCTCCGCGGCGTTGCGCGAGACATGCCGGCACGGGTGTGATCACAGTGGACTCCAGTCGCAAGGGGAGTGCAGTGTCCACTACGGGCCTCCGGACCGGCTAGCGACCGCGCCCGCGTGCCCCCCGCCACCGTGCGCCAGCACCGCGGCGGCTCGTGATTCCAGTACCATGCCGGGGTGAGCAGTCCACCCCCACCACCCGGGGACGGGGGTTCGCCGCCGACTGGACCCGTGCCCGCGCCACCCCAACCAATGGTCATCAACCTCGGCTCGGTCGAGAGCCGCCGCGCCCGGATCACCGCCACGCTCTTCATCCTGCTCGGTGCCGGCGCGCTCAACCTGGCCGTCGTCGAGTCGGCCAACGGCCGGATGAACGGTGTTGTCGCCGGAATCCTCATCGTCGCGGCGGTGGCGCTTATCGTCGTTATGATCCCGGTCTTCTGGACCGCGTGGCGGCTTAGCGCTCGCCAGCTCATCATCGAGCCGGCCGGCATCCGCTGGCATGACCCCAAGGGCAGGTCGTGGACGCTGCCCTGGCACGAACTGGCAGCGGTGTCGATATCGCTCCACGCACAGACGGAGACCCCTGACAGCATGGTCGGCATGTGTGCCGGGGCGGCCGTCGACTCACTCGGCAAGGCCGTGCGGGCAGGGCTGGTCCTGCTCCCCGCGGACCCTGGGGTGCGCAGCCGTCACCCGGAGATGGAACGCCTCTGGGAGATCCACAGTGGCGCCTACCGGCAACCGTTCAGTGGCCGTGCGGACGCCATCCGCCAGATCGAGTGGGGGATGAGCCACCTCCAGCCGCGCCTGTACCAGGGGGTCCAGCGCACCCCGGGCGGCCCCGGGCGCCCCTGAGCACGGCTAGAGAAGCAGCCAGCGGGCGGTGTCGAAATGGCGGGACATCCCCTCCTCATCCAGGAACGCCCACACCACCGCGTACCCCATTGACCAGCCTCGTGCCCGTTCCCGGTCCACGCCCAGCTCCGCACAGAGCCGGTCCAACCGGTACCACACCTCCCGCCGGCCATGGCCCAGGCCGTAGTCGCGTACCACCGCGGCGACCGCCAGCTCCCGCTCACCCAGCAGCGGCTTGGGGTCGATGACCAGCCACGGCTCCCGTTCGGCCAGCAGCACGTTGTTGACGTGCAGGTCCTGGTTGAGCAGGATCGGCTCGCCCTGGCTGGGACCGAGCTCTCGCAACGCGGTAACGGCGGCGTCTACCTCCGCTCGCACGGCCGGTCCGCGGCGAGCCAGCGACCGGGCAGGTCCCTGGCCCATCGGTCGGCCTGCTCCGCGGCCGCGGCGAACGGCCCGGTGGCCGGCCGCCACAGCCGCGGCATCACGTCGATGAAGACAGCCAGGGCGGCGTCGGGTGGCTGCGTCGACAGTGGCGTCCCGGGCCGGCACTGCTCCATCAGCAGCGCCAACCGCTGCTGGTCGTGCGCGAGCCGCCGCACCGCACCGGCGCCGCCCCAGGTACGCAGGGCGGCCGCCTCCAGGGCGCTGTCCACCTCCGGGAACTGCAGCTTCAGCACCGCCGCGGAGCCGTCGGGCCGGAGCACCGGACAGACCAGGGAGACATAGGAATCGGCGTACGGCTCACCCACCGCCAGTCCTCACTGGGCGGCGCACTCGGCCAGCCTCCCCGGCAACGCCGCCAGCCAGCTCCGCCCGTCCTCATGTGCCCGCAGCCAGTCCAGCCGGGCGGGAATCGTAACGCCGGCCATCGATCAATGATGGCTTCATGATCATGAAGTGAAGCGCCGCCCCGGCGTGATCTGAATCCAGAGTCATCCTCGCCAAAGGAGGGGGTCACCAGTTGAAGAAGTACGGTTGCCCCTCGGCGTACCCGGCCGCGGTCTGCCGGCCAACCACCGCACGCTCCTGGAACTCCGCCAGGTTCGCGGCGCCGGCGTAGGTGCAGGCGCTGCGCACGCCCGCCACGATCAGGTCGATCAGATCCTCCACCCCGGGACGCCGCGGATCGAGGTACATCTTGGCCGAGGAGATCCCCTCCTCGAACAGGGCCTTACGCGCCCGCTCAAAGGCGGAGTCGGACGCGGTCCGCAGACCCACCGCCCGGGCCGAGGCCATGCCGAAGTTCTCCTTGTACCGCCGGCCGTCGGGGTCGTGCAGCAGGTCACCCGGGGACTCGTGGGTGCCGGCGAACCAGGAACCGATCATCACGTTGGAGGCGCCGGCGGCGAGCGCCAGCGCCACGTCCCGGGGCCGGCGGATGCCGCCGTCGGCCCACACGTGCGCCCCGAGCTCGTGCGCCCGGGCCGCGCACTCCAGGACCGCGGAGAACTGCGGCCGGCCCACCCCGGTCATGACCCGGGTGGTGCACATCGCGCCCGGCCCCACCCCTACCTTGACGATGTCCGCCCCGGCCTCGACCAGGTCGGTGACGCCCTCGGCGGTCACCACGTTGCCGGCCACCACCGGCACCTGCGGTCGAAGCTCACGCACCGCCCGCAACGTCGCCAGCATCCGCTCCTGGTGACCGTGTGCGGTATCGGCCACCAGCACGTCCGCCCCGGCGGCGAGCAGCTTCTCCGCCCGCGCCACCGCGTCACCGGAGATCCCGAACGCCGCCCCGATCCGCAGCCGGCCGTGCGCGTCCAGAGCCGGGCGGTAGAGGCTGGCCCGCAGCGCACCGGTACGCGTGAGGATGCCGACCAGCGCGCCGGCCTCATTCACCACCGGGGCGACCCGGTGGTTACCCGCGGCGAGCCGCTCGAACGCCTGCTGCGGCGCCACCCCATCGGGCAGCGTCACCAACCGCGTGGACATCACCGCGCGTACCTGGGTGAACCGGTCCACGCCGGCGCAGTCGGCCTCGGTGACGATGCCCACCGGCCGGCCGTGGTCCACCACCACACCGGCGCCGTGCGCCCGCTTGGGCAGCAGCGCCAGGGCCTCCGAGACGGTGGCGGTCGGCCGGAGCACCACCGGCGTGTCGTACACCACGTGGCGCTGCTTGACCGTGGCGATCACATCCGCGACCACGTCCAGCGGGATGTCCTGCGGGATGATCGCGATGCCGCCCCGGCGGGCGATCGTCTCGGCCATGCGCCGGCCCGAGACCGCGGTCATGTTCGCCGCCACGAGCGGTACGGTGGTGCCGCTTCCGTCGTTGGACGAAAGGTCGACCACGCTCCGCGACGCCACGGCCGAGCGGCTCGGCACCAGGAAGACGTCGTCGTAGGTCAGGTCGACCCCGTCCATGTCATGGAGAGTGCGCATATACCGAGTATCGACGGTAGCGCGGCGCCGGGTGGCCGGGCGCGTCCGGCGGCCGGCGCGGTCACCGGATACGGCTACCCGCTCGTCCGGTCCCGGGACGTCCGGGCTCCTGGTCCCGGCGCGCCCGGGTACTCCGACTCTGGCCCCGTTCAAGATCACCGTGCAATAGTGGGAGTCATGCGGGCAACCCTTTCCCTCGGGCGCTGGTTCGGAGTACCGGTCGGCGCCAACGCCGGCGTACTGGTAATCCTGACGCTGGTGGGGTTCCTGCTCGGTGCGTGGCACTTCCCCACCCTGTACCCTGACCGGCCGGTCTGGTCGTACGCGACCGCCGGGGCGGTGGCGGCACTGCTGCTGATCGGCTCGGTCCTGCTCCACGAGCTGGCCCACGCCGTGGTCGCCCAGGCCAACGGCATCAAGGTGGAGCGGATCATGCTGTGGCTGTTCGGCGGCGTGGCGCAGCTACGCAGCGAGCCCCGCACCGCCGCGGTGGACCTGGCGGTGGCGGCGGTCGGACCCGCGACCAGCCTGGTGCTCGGCGGGGTCTTCGGCGTCGCCGCGGTCATCTGGGTGGCGGCGGTCGGCGAGGGCCTCATCGCGGCGACCCTCGGCTACCTCGGCGCGATCAACGTGCTGCTGGCCGTCTTCAACCTGGTGCCGGCGGCACCGTTGGACGGCGGCCGGGTGCTGCGGGCGGTGCTGTGGTGGTTCACCGGCAACCGGAACCGGGCCGCGGTGGTGGCCACGCGCGCCGGCCGGGTGTTCGGGGTCGCGTTGATCGCCTTCGGTCTCGCCGGCGCCCTGCTGTGGGCCTGGTTCGGTGGGCTCTGGTTGGCGTTGATCGGCTGGTTCCTGGTGAACGCGGCGAGCGCCGAGGAGCGGAGCGTGGTGCTGGGCCGGCAGTTGAGCGGGGTCCAGGTAGCGGACGTGATGAGCGGCCCGCCGGTGACCGCGCCGCCCGAGGCGAACATCTCCTCCTTCATCGACGAGGTAGTGCTGCATCAGCGCTTCTCCACCTACCCGCTGGTCGACGAGGACGGCCGCCTGACCGGCCTGGTGACGCTGAACCGGATCCGCCAGGTGCCGCCCGACCGCCGCCCGGATTCCCGGCTGCGGGACATCGCCTGCCCACCGGAGGACGTGCCGACGGCGCACCCGGAGGAGCCGCTGATCGAGCTGCTGCCCCGGTTGGCCGGCTGCACCGACGGCCGGGCCGTGGTGGTGGACCCGGACGGCCGGGTGATCGGCGTGGTCTCCCCGCGCGACGTCACCCGCATGACCGCGATCGCGGACCTGCGGGAGCCGGCCACGCAGTCCACCGGTCTCGGCGAGCAGACCTGGCCCGCCTGACTCAGGCCAGTCGCCGGGCGAGCGCCGGCGCCGGCGGCCCCGCCACCGCCGGATGGAAGATCCCGGCGAGGGCCTCCACCCCGTCAACCAGCCGCGGGCCCGGCCGCGCGAACGACGCGTTGGCGTCCACCGCCCACACCGGTACGCCCGCCGGCAATGCCCCGGTGGCGAGCACCGATTCGGTCAACCGGGCCGCGGCCGGCAGGTCGAACCCGCAGGGCGCGCAGACCACCACGTCCGGCGCGGCCGCGCGTACCGCCTCCCAGGTGGTCCGGAAGGACCGCTCGCCCGGCTCACCGAGGACGCACTCGCCGCCGGCGGCGATGACCATCTCGGGTACCCAGTGACCGGGGGCGAACGGTGGATCGGTCCACTCCAGCACCAGCGCGCGTGGCCGGGGCCGCCCGGCGACCCGCTCGCGTACCGCCGCCAGCCGGCCGGACAGCGCGGAGACCAACTCCGTGGCGGGGGCGCTGGTGCCGGTGGCCCGCCCCAGGGTCGTGATCGACTCCAGGACCTCGGCGAGCCGGTGCGGATCGATGGTTAACACCTCCGCCCGGCATCCCAGGTAAGCCAGGGCGTCGCTGACCTCGCTCACGTCCACCGCGCACACCGCGCACAGATCCTGGGTGACGACCAGATCCGGCTCCAGCCCGGAGAGGGCACCGCGATCGAGGTGGTACAGGTCTTCCCCGGCCCGCATCCGCTCCGTCACCAACCGGTCCACTTCGGCCGGTGGGAGACCTGGCGGCAGGGTGCTGGTGGAGACGATCCGCCGCTGCCGGGCCTCGGGTGGGTAGTCGCACTCGAACGTGACGCCGACGATCTGGTCCCCGGCTCCGAGCGCGAACAGGATCTCGGTGGTCGACGGCAGGAGCGACACGATCCGCACGCCGCCCACGGTAGCCGGGCGCTCGCCCGCTCGCTTCTCCACCGGGCGCGCCGTGCTTCTCCACCGGGCGCCCCTGCGGGTACTCAAGCATGCACCGGGGCGCCCTGCTGAGGGCAAACGCCCCAACCGGGGCGCCCTCCGGAGGAGGAGCGCTCAACCGGGGCGCCCGGTTGAGGGTGCATGCTCAGCAGGGGCGCCCGGTTGAGGGCGCACGGTCAACCGGGGCGCCCTGCTGAACAAAAATGCTCAATCGGGGCGCCCTGTTGCCGCGCACAACTTCAGCAGGGCGCCCCCGCTGGTGCTAGAGCGCTAGCAGGGGCCCCCTGCTGAAGAGAAAGGCGGTGACCGTCGGCGCCGGATGGCGTACGCTCCCTCGCCGTGCAGACCGTGATCCGCCTTGGTGATGTGCCCGTGCTCCGCACCGCGCCCCAGGGTCCTCCGCTCGACAGCGAAGCCGCGGCGCTCGACCTCATCGGCGAGGCGTACGCCCACGATGTGGACACGGTGGCGGTCCCGGTGGAGCGGTGCCCGGACGCGTTCTTTCAACTCGCGACCGGAGTCGCGGGTGCGGTGGCGCAGAAGTTCGTCAACTACCAGTGCCGGCTCGTGGTCATGGGAGACATATCGCAACACGTCTCGCGGAGCACCGCGTTCCGCGACTTCGTCCACGAGACGAACCGCCGCGGCCAGATGTGGTTCGTCGACTCCGAGGACGAACTGGCCGAGCGGCTGGCGCCGCGACCGGCGGACCCCGGTACCGCCGGCTGAACTCCAGCCGGGTCGTGACAGCCGCTGCGCCGAGCCCCGACTCGGCGCCCAACTCAGCAGGGCGCCCCTACGGGTACTCAAGCATGCACCGGGGCGCCCTGCTGAAGGTAAACGCCTCAAGAGGGGCGCCCTGCTGAAAAACAGCGCGCAACCGGGGCGCCCTGCTGAAGAACAACGCGCAACCGGGGCGACCTGCTGAAGCAAGCAACCCCCGCAGGGGCGCCCTGTTGAAAAGGGCGGTGTCGCGGAAGACGCGGCGTGGCGGAAGAGGCGGCGTCAGGCGTGCTTCTCCGCGGGCGAGTAGAGCCACGGTTCGGTGAGGTCGAAGTAGCGGATGTCGCGGTAGATCTCCTGGCCCTCCATCATGGTCTGTGCCAACTCCGGCGGGAGCTCCTTCTGCTCACCCTCCCGCGCCTCGGCTCGGAGGTGAAGTAGCACGACTGGGTGAAGTGCCGCCCGTCCGGGTGCACCGCGTCGATCCCGCCGATCAGCTCCGGCCGGAACTCCTTGAGCCGCTCCAGCTCGCGGATCAGCTCCCGGCTGCGGGTCGTGTCCCGCACCTCACCCTGGAGCACCTGGACGAAGCCGGCCTCGTCCGACCCGCCGGCCAGGAATGTGACCACATTGGTGCAGTCGGTGAACTGTACGTCGCCGGCGAAGAGCTTGGAGGTCTCGACCCACCACTGGTGCTGCTCAGGTCGTTGGCTGTTCCGCTTCGCCGCGTCCGCCGACTCGAACCGGGCCAGCCCGATGAACTCCCCTTCCGGCGTCATCCCGGCGGTCGTCCCCAGCCAGCCACGGGCATCCGGTGCGAGGTCGCGGTACCACTGGTCGAACGCTTCGCGAAGCTCGTCCGGCTCTCCGGCCCGGCCCTGGATGATCTGAACAAACATGGCCCGGCCCTCCCCTGCTAGACCACTGGAACTTCAGGCTAAGAGTTGCGGCCCGGCCCGCGCGGAGGTTCCGGGAAAGTCGGGGCGCACGCCGCTCCGGCCGGTCAATCGGCCCGGCCGGTTACCCGCACGGGTCGAGGCGGACGTGGCAGGGTGAATGGGGAGGTCCAGATGATCCGATACCGGACAGCCCGGCACGGTACTCCTGGTGGCCTCCGATGACCGGCACCGACGTGGCGGTCACCGGGCTCACCACCGAGGAGGCCGAGGCCCGGCTGCGCGAGGATGGACCGAACCGGGTCCCGACCGCCCGTCCCCGGCGGCTGCCCGGCCGGATCGGTCACCAGTTACGGGATCCGTTGATCCTGCTGCTGCTGGCGGCCGGCGTGGTCACCACGCTGCTGGGAGACCTCACCGACACCGCCGTGATCGCGCTGGTGGTGGTCGCGAACACCGGCATCGGGGTGGCGCAGGAGGTACGCGCGGACCGCGCGATCGCGGCGTTGAACCGGTTGGCCGCCCCGACCGCCCGGGTGGTGCGCGACGGGCAGGACGCCATCCTGCCCGCCGCGCAGCTGGTCGTCGGGGAT
>DATGPS010000007.1:0-31854 GCA_035304685.1 Natronosporangium sp.
CGCATCGGCGGGCCCCAGAACCCGGCCCCGTTGGTGACGTAGAGCAGCGTGCCGTCCACCCGCGCCAGCCCGGAGACCACCGGCTGTTCCAGCCGGACCAGGTAGTCGAACGGGTACACCTGCCCGCCGTGGGTGTGGCCGGAGACCTGCAGGTCCACCCCGTACTCGGCGGCGCGGTGCACCTGCACCGGCTGGTGGGCCATGAGCAGCACCGGCCGGGAGGGGTCGCGGTCGCCGAGCGCAGCCTCGTAATCCGGCGGGTCGGCGTAGCGGTCGCCGTCGCGGTCGTTCACTCCGGCCAGGTCGATCACGCCGCCCCGGTGTGCGATCTCCACCCGCTGGTTACGCAGTACGCGCAGGCCCAGCTCCTCGGCCGCCTCGACCCACTCCTCGTGTCCGGTGTAGTACTCGTGGTTCCCGGTCACCGCGTAAACCCCGTACCGGCCGCGTACCCGGCTCAGCGGGGCGAGCCCGTCGCGGACCCTCCCCACCTCGCTGGTGACCATGTCCCCGACCAGAGTGACCACATCCGGGGAGAGGTCGTTGAGCAGGTCTACCACCCGGGCCACCGCGCCGGCGCCGTAGGTCGGGCTGACGTGCAGGTCGGCCACGACCGCCACGCGCAGGCCGTCCGCCCGCCGGTCCAGCTTCGCCAGCGGCACGGTGAGCCGCTCCACTTTCGGCGTACCGTACGCGCGGGACACACCGTACCCGCTGATCCCGGTGGCGGCCAACCCGGCGGTGATCGCCGCCGCCCGGCGCAGCAGCATCCGCCGGCTGACTCCGCCGGCCGCCTCGCCGCGCCCCGCGGTCAGGGACCCCGGCTCCGGCTCCTGGCGGGCGCCCGCACCCGGCGCCGGGACCGCGGGGGCCGCCAGACCCGCCGGACCCTCCGAGCCCTCCGGACCAGCCGGACCAGCTGAAACCGTCGCATCGGCCGGGGCCGCCACCTCCGCCGAAGCCACGAGCTCGGCCGCCCGGGCCGGCGCAGAGACCTCCGCCGCGCCCGCCGACGCCGTGTCCGCCGCCGCGCCCGCCGGCGCCGCGCGCCGGGACCGCCAGCACAGCAGCCCGCGCGCCAGGAGTACCGGCAGCTCCAGCGCGAACAGCGCCATCAGCAGGTAGAACATGACGCCGAGCCACAGGTAGCCGACCCAGTTCAGGACGGCCGCGGCCGGATCGGGCAGCAACCGGTCGCCGAAGAGCGTGGCGAACAGCAGCAGCACCGCCGCCAGCACCGCCCACCCGCCCACCCGGCGCCACCGCCGGTCCCGCAGCGTGTCGCGGACCAGCCGCTGCCACAGGTAGAGGTGGATGAGAATGATGAGCGTGACCGCGAACCCCAAGAAGATCAGCACACCCACCCTGGCACCGTAGCCGGGGAGACCGCCCGCCAGCTACGGTCAGAAGATGGCCAGGCGTCTACCCGACCCGATCCCCGGACCGCCGGCAGAGTTGCCGGGGCTACCGGACCAGCACGGGCGGGTCGCTACCGATCTGCGGGTATCCCTCACCGACCGGTGCAACCTGCGCTGTGCGTACTGCATGCCCCCCGAAGGGCTGCCCTGGCTGCCGAAACCGGACGTCCTCACCGACGACGAGGTGGTCCGCCTGGTCCGGGTCGCGGTAGAGCGGCTGGGCGTGACGGAGGTCCGGTTCACCGGGGGTGAGCCGCTGCTACGACCCGGCCTGGTCGAGATCGTGGCCGCCGCCGCGACGCTCACCCCGCGCCCGAAACTGTCGCTGACCACCAACGCGATCGGGCTGGCCCGGCTCGCGGTACCGCTGCGCGCCGCCGGCCTGGACCGGGTGAACGTCTCACTGGACACGCTTGATCCCGACCGGTTCGCCCAGTTGGCTCACCGCAAGCGCCTGCCGGACGTGTTGGCCGGGCTGAGAGCCGCGGCCGACGCCGGGTTGACGCCGGTGAAGCTCAACGCGGTGCTGCTGCGCGGCATCAACGACGGTGAGGCCGGGGAGCTGCTGCGGTTCGCGCTCGCCCACGGCTACCAGCTGCGGTTCATCGAGCAGATGCCGCTGGATCCGCAGCACGGCTGGGACCGGGCCCAGATGGTCTCGGCCGCGGAGATCCTCGCCACGCTGGAGTCCGAGTTCACGCTCTCCCCCGATCCGGACCATCGCGGTTCGGCGCCGGCGGAGACGTGGCTGGTGGAGGGCTACACCGACCTGGTGGGCCGGCCGGCGAAGGTGGGCGTGATCGGCACGGTCACCCGGCCGTTCTGCGGGGACTGTGACCGCACCCGGCTCACCGCGGACGGGCAGGTGCGCAACTGCCTGTTCGCCCGGGAGGAGAGCGACCTGCGTACCGCGCTGCGGGCCGGCGCCAGCGACGAGGAGCTGGCCGCGCGCTGGCGCGCCGCCATGTGGACCAAACTCCCCGGACACGGCATCAACGACCCGCGGTTCCTGCAGCCGGCGCGGCCGATGTCGGCGATCGGCGGGTGAGCGCGGTGGTCACGGTGCGCTACTTCGCCGGGGCCCGGGCGGCCGCCGGGGTACGCGAGGAGCAGCTCCCCGCGGCCGGGTGGGACCGGCACAAGCTCCGGGCCGCCCTGGTCGACCGGCACGGCCCCCGGCTGGGCAAGATCCTCGGCGCCGCCACCCTCCTGGTCAACGGGGTGGCGTGGCGAGATCCGGATCAGCCACTGGCCGACGGGGCGGTGGTGGACGTCCTCCCGCCGTTCGCCGGCGGTTGACGCTGGCGGTGAGCCGGCGGTCCCCGCTGACCGGGCGGCGTCAGCCGCTTGCCAGGGCGGCGCGGGCGGTGGTGACGACCGCGTCCCGCCAGCCCGCGCCGAAGATCGCGGTGTGGACCAGCATCAGGTGCAGCTGGTGCAGCGGTACGCGGGCCTGCCAGCCCGGCGCGAGCGGCCACACCTCCTGGTACGCCGAGCGGATCCGCGCCAGGTGTGGGGCGCCGCCGAAGAGTTCCAGCGTGGCCAGGTCGGTCTCCCGGTGCCCGCCCTGCGCGGCCGGGTCCACCAGCCAGGCCCGCCCGCCTGACCACAGGACGTTGCCCGGCCACAGGTCACCGTGGATGCGGGCGGGCGGCTCGTCCGCAGCGTGCTCCCCGATCCGGGCGATCACGCGCTCCACCAGGGCGACGTCCGCGGCGGTGAGCGCCCCGCGGTCAGCGCTGGTACGCAGGTGCGGAGCGAGCCGGTACTGGGCGAACCACTCCGACCACGGGCCCGCGTGCGGGGTGTTCTCCTGCGGGAGCCGGCCGATGAACCCGGGCCAGGGCGCGCCGAAGGAGTCGGCACCGGCGCGGTGCAGCGCGGCCAGCTCGCGGCCGAACCGCTCCGCCGCCGCGGCGCTCGGCGCCTCCGGCGGCACCCACTCCAGCGCCAGCAGGTCCGGCAGTGCGGCCACCACCTCGGGCACGGCCACCGCCCCCGGCTCCGCCAGCCATCGCAGGCCGGCCGCCTCGGCGGCGAAGAAACCGTCGGGCGGCTCGCCGCCGGCCGGCCAGGTCTTGACGAACAGCGAGGCGCCGTCGTCGAGGGTGAGCCGGGCCGCGTCGCAGATGCTTCCGCCGGGTACCGGCGTCTCCCGGATCCGCTGATGGCGCAGCAGGGTGGGCAACTGCTTGGGGTGCGCGCGCAGGTAGGCGAGGTCCACGCCGGAAGGTTAACCTCTGCGGACCTGCCACCGCGCCGATCATGAACCGAGTTCATGGTCGGCATCACATGCTCTTCCTCCCGTCATGATCAGATGCCGCCTCCGTCGCGGGTCATCCGCGTTGGAGCATCCTGACCGGTAGGTTGTCGAGCATGAGCGTGTCGATCCGTGCCTACCGCCCGACGGACCACAGCGTCTGCCGTTCCCTGTGGGCCGAGCTCACCGAAGTGCAGCGGGAACTCTACGACGACCCGGACCTCGGTGGTCCGGACCCCAGCGCGGGCTTCGAGGAGTACCTCACCCGGCTGGACCTGTCCGGCATGTGGGTGGCCGAGCACTCCGAGGACGGGGTGATCGGGCTGATCGGCCTGATCCTCGCCGGCCGCGCCGGGGAGGTGTACCCGGTGGTGGTCACCCAGCGGCACCGCAGCAAGGGAGTCGGCCGGGCACTGCTGGCCCACGTCGCGGAGCAGGCCCGGAACCGCTCGCTACGGCAGCTCCAGGTGATGCCCGAGAGCCGGAACATCGCCGCGATCAAGGTGCTGCACGCCACCGGGTACGACACGCTGGAGGCGGTCCGGTTGACGCTGGACCTCACCGGTCGCGGACGGACAGATGGGGATGAAATAGACCTGCACGGTCTTCGATTCCGCACCTGACCAGCCCGTATCGATCCTCGTTACTTCGGTCGCCTGTGGATGGCGCGGGTGTCATCCACAGGAAGGATTTCGTTCTTCCCCGGCGCGGTCCCGTCTCGGCAGGCTGGAGCCCATGACCAGTGCGCTCCACGCCTTTGGAGATCAGCGACCACCGATCGCGCTGCGGTCGCCGGCCGATCTGATCGCCGCCACTCCGTACCTGCTCGGCTTCCATCCGACCGACAGCGTGGTGGTGGTCGGGTTCCGCGACGACCGGCTGACCTTCGTCGCCCGCGGCGACCTTCCCGACCCGGGCACGCCGCCGGAGACCGCGGCGGCCGCCCTGCTGGAGCTGGTCTCCCGGCAGGAGATCGACGCGATCGTGCTGGTCGGCTACGGCCCGGATGAGATCCTGGCGCCGCTGGTGGACGCGGTCGACCGGCTCGCCGATGAGCGCGGTGTCCCCGTCCGCGACGTGCTGCGGGTCGACTCTGGACGGTGGTGGTCCCCCCGCTGCGCGGATCCGGGGTGCTGCCCGCCGGGCGGCCAGCCGGTCGACCACACCACCCGGGAGATCTCCGCACGCCTGACGTTCGAAGGTCTGGTGGCCGCGCCCAGCCGCGGTGACCGGGCACGGGAGGTGGCGCCGGTGGGCGATCCCGCACCCGCGCTGGCCCGGGCCGGCGCCCGGTTCAGCGCGTTCGTCTCCGGGCTGCCCCGGGAGCGCCGGGCGAGCGCGCTGCTCATCGAGGGCACGGACGCGGTCCGGGTGGCCGTCTCGCGGTACGCCGCGGGCGGGGTCCTCGACGACGACGAGGTGGCCTGGCTCGGGGTCCTGCTCTGCGCGATCCCGGTACGGGACGCAGCCTGGCGGAGCATCACCGCGACCCAGCCCCATCTGCGGCTGTGGGCCGACGTCACCCGCCGGGTGGACCCGTCCATGGCGGCGGCGCCGGCGAGCCTGCTCGCCTTCACCGCCTGGCGGGCCGGCGACGGGGTGCTCGCCCGGCTCGCGGTCGACCGCGCGCTGGACGCCGAGCCCTCCTACTCCATGGCCCGGCTGCTGCGCGACGCGCTGCGGCTCGGCGTGCCACCGACCGCGGTCGACGGCTGGGGTACCCCCGAGTGGGATCTGCTCGCCCGGGACCGGCTCGGCGAGGCGGCCCGGGAGGAGGTCGGCAACGCTGACCGTCCGGGCACCGCCGACAGCTCAGGCGCTGCTGGACGGGAGGACCACCCGTGAACGGCCGCTGTTCCAGCCCGCTGCCGGACCGCTCCGGACAATTTCCACAAACGATCTTCGATCGTGCGGCTAGCCTGGACGCGTGCCAGAGCCGGGACTCCTGGCGGCGTTCGCGGTCGCCGCCTTCCTGATCATCGTGATCCCGGGGCCATCGGTCCTGTTCGTGGTCAGCCGCGCCCTGGCCTACGGTCGCCGGGCTGCTCTCGCGACCGTGGCAGGGAACAGCGCGGGCAGCTTCGCGCTGGCCGTCGCGGTGGCGGTCGGCGTGGGCGCGGTCGTCCAGACCTCGGCGATCGTCTACACCACGATCAAGCTGATCGGGGCGGCCTACCTGGTGTACCTGGGCGTGCGGGCCATCCGGCACCGCCGGGCTCTCCGGGAGGCACTGTCGCGGCAGGCGAGCCCGGTCAGTGACCGGCGTACCTGGTCGGAGGGGTTCGTGGTCGGGGTCACGAACCCGAAGACGGCGGTGTTCTTCGCGGCCATGCTGCCACAGTTCATCGACCGGTCAGCCGGCCACGCCACCGCGCAGATGATCGTCCTCGGCGCCGTCTTCGCGGTCATCGCGCTCGCGTCCGACGCCGTGTACGGGGCGACCGCGGGCGCGATCCGGGGGTGGTTCGCCCGCTCCACGCGGCGCCCGGACCTGGTCGGGGCCGCGGGGGGTCTCACCATGGTCGGGCTGGGGCTCGGTCTGGCCGTCAGCGGCCGCCCGGACTGACAACGGTCGCGCGAACATCCGGATTCGTGGCGCCTCGCCTCGGGCGCTGGGCATGACCCGACCCACCATTGGACGCGGACCCATCAGCCCTGCGCCCTCGCCGTGATCGTGGACCCGACAGCCTCGCGCCTTCGCCGTGATCGTGGACCCATCAGCCTCGCGCCTTCGCCGTGATCTTGGTCACGCAGAAGCGGATATCCGGTCGGAAATGTCATGGCCAACCGTCAAAGTGGCAGGGGTGACGACCGCTACCGTGACCGACACCCGCGGATCCGACGGGCGCGCGTGGTTCCTCCCCGGCTTCATCGCTCTCGGCGCCATCTGGGGGTCCAGCTTTCTCCTGATCAAAGTAGGGGTGGGGGAGCTCCACCCGGTCTACGTGGCGCTCGGCCGGGTCGCCTGCGGCGCGGTGGCGCTGATGGTCCTGCTGCTGGTGCTACGCGACCGGCTCCCCCGGCAGCCCTGGCTGTGGCTACACCTGGCGGTGCTCGGCGCGGTCGGGGTGGCCCTGCCGTTCACGCTCTTCGGCTACGGGGAGTTGCGGATCCCGTCGCTGCTCGCCGGGATCTGGAACGCCACCACTCCCCTGGTCGCACTGCCGCTCGCGGCGCTGCTGTTCCGCACCGAGCGGCTGTCCGCACGGAAGGTGACCGGCATCCTGCTCGGGTTCGCCGGCGTACTGGTGGTGCTCGGGGTCTGGCAAGGGGTGGGCGGGGCGACGCTCACCGGCCAGCTGATGTGCTTCGCCGCCGCCAGCTGCTACGGCATCGCCATCCCTTACCAGAAGCGGTTCGTCGCCGGCTACCCGGCGTCCACTCTCGCCATCACCGCGGCCCAGCTCCTGGCGGCCACCGCGCTGCTGGCCGTGATCGCGCCGGTGGTAGCGGGTCCGCCGCCGGCGGTGACCAGCCTCTCGCCGAAGGTGCTGGCGAGCGTGGCCACGCTCGGGGCGATCGGCACCGGCGTCGCGTTCGTGATCCACCTGCGCAACAACCGGCTGGTCGGGGCGAGTGCCGCATCCATGGTCACCTACCTGATCCCGGTCTTCGCGGTGCTGGTGGGCGTGGTGGTGCTGGGGGAGACGCTGACCTGGTTCCAGCCCGTGGGAGCCCTGGTGGTGCTCTTCGGGGTGGCGATCTCGCAGGGCGTCCGGCTGCCCGGGCGTTCCCGCTCGCCGGTGACCACCCCGGACGCTGACGCGGAGCCGGAGGGGACCACGGTGCACCGCGCCCAGCAGCCCGCCGACTCCCCCGCACCATGACCGGGTCGGCTCAGCCCCCGGGCGATGTCCTAGCGGGGAATGGTCCGGCCGGCGGCGCGCTCCATGACCGGCCCGGCTCACCCGTGACTGGCCGCCCACTCCCGCAACCGGTCGGCCGGCCAGGTGTTGACCACGCGGTCCGCAGGCATCCCGCACTGGGCGGCGCGCTCGCACCCGTACCGCTGCCAGTCGAGCTGGCCCGGCGCGTGCGCGTCGCTGTTGATCGCGAACCGGCACCCCGCCTCCAGCGCCTGCCGTAGCAGCCGCTTCGGCGGATCCAGCCGGTCCGGCCGGCTGTTGATCTCCACCGCCTTGTCATAGGCGGCGCAGGCGGCGAAGACCGCCGCCGCGTCGAACTCGCTGGGCGGTCGGGTCCGCCCGGCGCGATGGCCACGGTCTCCGCCCCGGGTCAGACCGACCCTCGCCGCCGGCACCTTGCGCCCGGTGGGATGGCCGAGGATGTCCACGTGCGGGTTCTCGATCGCCCGCAACATCCGCCGGGTCATCGCCGCCCGGTCGTCCCGCAGCCCGCTGTGGACCGACGCGACGACCACGTCGAGCTGCGCCAGCAGCTCCGGCTCCTGATCGAGCGACCCGTCCGCCAGGATGTCCACCTCGATACCGGTGAGGACCCGGAACCCCGGCGGCAGCGCACCGTTCAGCGCGGCCACGTACTCGAGCTGGCGGCGCAGCTTGGCCGGGCTCAGCCCGCGGGCCACGGTCAGCCGCGGCGAGTGGTCGGTCAGCACCAGGTACTCGTGCCCCAGCTCCACCGCGGCCAGCGCCATCTCCTCAATCGGCGACCCGCCGTCGGACCAGTCCGAATGGGTGTGACAGTCGCCGCGCAGGGCGGCCCGCAACTTCTCGGTGGCGTCGTCCAGGTCCACCCCGGCGGTCGCGGTGAGCCGGCGCAGATAGACCGGTTCCTCTCCCGCCAGCGACTCGGCGACGCACCGGGCGGTCACCTCGCCGACCCCGGGCAGGTCGGTCAGGGTGCCGGCCGCGGCCCGCGCCGCCAGCTCCGCGCGGGGCAGACCGGCCAGCGCCGAGGCAGCCGACCGGAACGCGCGTACCCGATAGGTGGCCTCGTTCGCCCGCTCCAGCAGGAACGCGATCCGCCGCAGGTCAGCGATGGGGTCCCGGCCAGCCATCCCGCCACCCTACCGGCGGTGCCGACCCGGACTACCGTGGAGCCGTGCGGACCATCGACTGGGTAGACGGCGCGGTCCAGATCATCGACCAGACCACGCTGCCGGCGAAGCTCGTCACCCGGCGCCTGGCCACCGTGGACGCGCTGGTGGCGGCGATCCAATCCCTGGCGGTACGCGGGGCACCGGCCCTCGGCGTGGCGGGCGCGCTCGGGGTGGCGCTGGCCGCACGCGAGTACGCCGACCCGGCCGAGCGGGAACAGGCGGTGCGGCGCCTGGCCGCAGCCCGGCCGACCGCGGTGAACCTCGCCGCCGGGGTGCGCCGGGCGGCCCACCGGCTACCCGAGGGCCCCGAGGCGGTGCTCGCCGAGGCGCTGCGGTTGCGCGATGAGGAGATCGCCGCCTCCGCGGAGATGGCGCGCCTCGGCGCCGACCTGATCTCGTCACTCTGCGGCGCGTCCCCGCGGCTGCTCACCCACTGCAACACCGGCGGCCTGGCGAGCGTCACCGGCGGGACCGCGCTGGCGGTCGTGACCGAGCTGCACCGGCGGGGCCAGCTCGCCGGCGTGATCGCCAGCGAGACCCGGCCGCTGCTCCAGGGCGCCCGGCTCACCGCCTGGGAACTGGGCCAGGCCGGCGTCGCGTACCGGATCGCGGTGGACGCGGCCGGGCCGTTCCTGATCGCGCGGGGCGAGGTGGACGCGGTCGTGGTCGGCGCGGACCGGATCTGCGCCAACGGAGACGTGGTCAACAAGATCGGCACGTACGCGCACGCGCTGGGCGCGGCCCGGGCCGGAATCCCGTTCGTCGTGGTGGCCCCGGAGTCTACTCTCGACCACGACACGCCGACCGGAGCCGACGTGCCGATCGAGGACCGGGCCGCGGCCGAGGTGACGAGCCTGGCCGGCGTGCCCACCGCCCCGCCCGGAGCGCCGGCGGTGAACCCCGCGTTCGACGTGACCCCGCACGACCTGGTCACCGCCGTGGTCACCGAGAAACGCGTCATGCGGGACTGACCCCCGCGACCCTCCAGCGGTACTCCCGGCCCCGATGTTTCAGCCGGGCGCCCCTCCTCGTGCTCTAGCCCTATCAGGGGAGCCCTGCTGAAGCAGAACGGCTCTACCGGGGCGCCCTGTTGAAGAAAGCGACCCCAGCGGGGCGCCCGGCTAACAGAAACGGCTCAACCGGGGCGCCCTACTAGACCAAGAGGGGCGCCCGGTTGCGCCAAGAGGGGAGCCCTGCTGAAGCAGAACAGCTCAACCGGGGCGCCCTATGGCAACAACAGGGCAGCCCTGCTGAAGCAAGCGGGGCGCCCGGTTGCACCACCGTGCTTGAGGCGGGCCTAGTCGAAGAGGTCGAACGGGAAGTCCTCGTCGGACGAGGTACCCAGTGGACGGGGGCGGATCGCGGTCACCGACCGGCGATCGGGTGCTACCGCCGTGACCCAGCCGCCGGCGCGGCCCAGCCGCAGCAGGGCTCCCGGGTTGGCCGGGAGGTCCAGCCGGGTCCCCGGTCGCGGCGGCCAGGCTTGGCGTACCTCCGCCTTCGGCTCCAGCCAGGTGCGCAGGGCGGCGATCGGGTCGGGCGACCGCAGCGCGCTGGCCGCCTCCACCAACGCCTCGGACACCGCGGCCAGCGCCGGCTCCACCGCGGCGGCGTTGCCGCCACACATCGCGGCGGTGAGCGCCGGCGGGCTGCCCGCCACCCGGGTGCCGTCCCGGAACGAGCCAGCCGCCAGGGTCAGCGCCATCGGGTCACCGGCGGCGACCGCCACCAGGGCGGAGGCGAGCAGGTGCGGCACGTGCGAGATGACCGCCACCGCCCGGTCGTGCTCGTCGGCGGTGGCCGGCACCACCCGGCAGCCCAGTCGGGTGAGCAGGTCGGCCAGGAGCAGCCAGTCCGCCAGCGCGGTGTCCGGCTCCAGGCACAGCACCCAGGCGCAGCCGGTGAACAGGCCCGGGTCCGCGGAGGTGAACCCGGAGGTCTCCCGCCCGGCCATCGGATGCCCGCCCACGAACCCGGCCAGCCGCGAGTGGGACCGGTGCAGCCGGTCCGCCACTACCTCGCGCACCGGGACCTTGACCGAGGTCACGTCCGTGACCAGCCCGGAGTACCCGGAGGCCACCAGCTCGTCCATCACGTCGGCCACGGCGGGCAGCGGGACCGCCACCACCACCAGTTCCGCCTTGGCCACCGCATCCGGCAGCCCGCCGGCCACCCGCCACCGGGCGTGCGGCGGAGCCTGGGCGGCGCCGGTCCGGGCGGTCGCCCGGGTCGCCGGGTCGGCGTCGTAGCCCCACACCGTGTGCCCGGCCAGAGCCAGCGCGCGCAGGAACGAGCCACCGATGAGGCCCAGCCCTATCACCGCGATGTTCACGCCTGGCAGCTTTCCACACAACGCGCGGGCGTGCCCCGTTACCCTGCGTGGGTGGGCACCGAGACGCCGTCCGGCCTGTTTCCCAGTGGTCCACCACGGCCGGCGTACCGCGAACCACATCCGGTGCGGGCCGCCCGGGTGTTCGTCGGCCTGGTGGCGGGCATCGGTTGGCTGCTGTTGTTCGGGCTGCTCGCCACCGACCTGCGCGGGCTGATCTGGTGGCTGATCGTCGCGGGCGGCCTGGCGTGGCTGGCGGCCCTGGTTCTCACGCGGTACGGCGACCGGGGCGGCGCGGTCGGCGTCGCGGCCGCCGCCGGCGCCGGCTGGACCCTCGCCGGCGGCCTGGTTGCGCTTTACTGGAGCGTGACCGGTGAGTTTCCGTTGTGGTGAGTGACCCGGGCGGTTGGGAGGAGGGACCGTTGCCCTACGTTGCTGCCGCGGTGGTACGGGGGAAGGGCGGCTGGGCCGCCACCGAGCTGGATCTGGGCGACGCCGCGGACATCGACGACGTCGCCGAGGAGCTACGAGAGGTGGACCCGGGCGCCGACGTGTCGCTCCTGTTCGTCGAGGCGGACGACGCGTACCTGGTGATCGTCCGGCTGGACCACGGGGAGGAACCGCGAGTGTTCGCTTCGGACGCCGCGTTCGCCCAGGAGTCCCGGCTCGGCGCGGTGCTGCTGGGCGACGTGGAGACCCCGGCACTGGAGATGGACGAGGTGCTGGCCGAGGCCGAGTCCGGTGCCCCGCCGGTCGCGCTGCCGACGATGGAGCCGGTCGGCGACGCGGACCTCCTCGCCGACCTGGGGGTCTCCGCGCACCACCTGCTGTCCCTCTGCGCCCGGGAGGGCATGCTCCCCAGCGACGTCACCGCGGAGGTCGCCGAGCTGATCGGCTTCGGCGACCAGTGGGAAGAGCTGCGCGGGCTGTGACCGGACCGGAGCAGCGACGGGAGTGGATGGGCCGGGCGCTCGCGGTCGCCGCCGGGGCCGCCCCCACCGCCGATGTCCCGGTCGGGGCGGTGGTGTACGCCCCGGACGGGACGGAGCTGGCGGCCGGGCGCAACGAGCGGGAGCTGACCGGGGACCCGACCGCGCACGCGGAGATCGTGGCGCTGCGGCGCGCCGCGGCGGTGACCGGCTCCTGGCGGCTGGACGGCTGCGCGCTGGTGGTCACCCTGGAGCCGTGCACGATGTGCGCCGGCGCGCTGGTGCTGGCGCGGATCGCCACTCTGGTCTTCGGCGCGTGGGAGCCGAAGACCGGCGCGGTCGGCTCGCTGTGGGACGTGGTACGCGACCGGCGGCTGCCGCACCGGCCAGAGGTGTACGCCGGCGTCCTGGCGGACGAGTCCGCCGCCCTGGTCCGCCGGTTCTTCCGGGGTCCGGACTCCCAGGGTGACCCTGACCGCAACGGAGCCGCCTCGCCGGGGCGTGATCGCGGCGCTCGATAGGGTGACCGCATGGCCGACCAGACGCTGCCGCCCATCTCGTTCGCCCGCGGAGCGCCCTCGCTCGACATCGTCGACGTGGCCGGGCTCTCTGAGGCCGCCGCTCGTGCCCTCGCCGAGGACCCCGCCGGGGCCACCGGGTACGGCACCTCGGTCGGCTACCCACCGCTGCGGGAGTGGATCGCCGACCGCCACCGGGTCGCGGTGGAGCAGGTGCTGATCACCAACGGGTCGCTGCAGGCCGACGCGTTCCTCTTCGACCAGCTCGTGGGCGCCGGTGACGACGTGGTGGTGGAGGGCCCCACGTACGACCGCACCCTGCGCAACCTGGTCGGGGCCGGCGCGAAGGTGCACCAGGTGGCGATGGACGACGAGGGCCTCCTGGTCGACGAGCTCCGGTCGCTGCTGGTCAACGGGGTACGCCCGGTGGTGGCGCACGTGATCCCGAACTACCAGAACCCGGCCGGGGTGACGCTCTCGCTGGCGAGGCGGGAGGCGCTGCTGGCGTTGTCAGCGGAGTTCGGGTTCCCGGTGTTCGAGGACGACCCGTACGCGGAGATCCGGTTCCGGGGTGACCCGCTGCCGTCCATGCTCTCGCTGGCCCGGGACGGCGCCCCCGGCACCGTGGTGCACGCCTCCAGCTTCACCAAGACCGTCTGCCCCGGTGTGCGGGTCGGCTATCTGATCGGCCCGGCCGATCTGATCGCGACGATCGCGGACCGCGCGACCAGCATCTACATCTCGCCGGGGATGCTGGCGCAGGCCACGGTGTACCAGTTCTGCGTCAACGGTGGTCTCGAGCGGTCGATCCAGACTGTCCGGGAGGCGCTCGGCCGGCGGGTACGGCTGCTCGGCGAGGCGCTGCGCACCCACCTGCCCGAGGCCCGGTTCACCGAGCCGGCCGGGGGCTACTTCCTCTGGGTGGAGCTGCCCGAGGACGTCTCGGCCGACGCGGTCGCGGCGGCGGCCGCCGCCCGGCGGGTGGCGGTGGTGAAGGGCAGCGACTTCATGCTCTCCGGGGGGAGGCACGCGCTGCGCCTGGCGTACTCCGCGGTGACGGACGACCAGATCGACGAGGGTGTACGCCGGCTCGCCGACGCGGTCGCGGAGGCCCGGCAGACCGCCGCCTGAACCAGCGAGCGGGTACGCCCGGGAACGCCCTTTCCTCACCGTCCCGGCAGTTCTGCGCCCACCACAGGAGAAATTCCCCGCAGAGGGCTTCCCAAGCGTTCGCTTATGGATCACAATACTGTCAGCGGGATACCTATACGGCTGTGGCGGGCGGCCATCCCCCGCGTGCGACCTGACACCCCGCCCCCCGAGGCGCCGGGTGGGCCGTTCGCACCCACCCCCCGAAGCGGTCGGTCCACCCGGCGTCCCCTCTGAGGCGGGACCCTCAACGGAGCCCTCACGGCGCTCGACTGTGCCCGGCGCGGCGCTCCAGCGGGCGCCCCCTGCGCCCACTCAAGCCCCAGCCGGGCTTCCCCTACTGGCGTCCCACCGCCGCGCGCGGCTGCTCAGAGCTGGCCGGTGCTGGTGGCCGCCCCCTCGGAGGTCTGGCCGCTCGGCGGGGCCGCGGTGCCCGGCTCGACCAGCTCGGCCTCCTCCTGCTCGCGGCGTTGCCGCAGCAGCATCGCGGCCACCCCGCCCATGGCCACGCCGCTGACGAGCAGGCCCGCGATCGCCGGCCACCGCCGGCGCCCCTTGGCCCTGCGCTGCTCCTTCTTCTCCTTCTTGCCGTTGACCATCATCCGCGCCTGCGCCGCCTCCGTGATCGGCGCGAGCACGGTCACCGTGGAGGTCCATCCGCGGTTGGCGGCGTCGCGTACCTTCGGCGCCATCGCCATCCGGACGGCCTCCATCCGTGGCCGCATCGCCTCATTGATCCCGCCCGCGGCGTGCCCGGCGGCCCGCATAGCGTGGTCCATGGTCTGGCTCAGCTCACTGCGGAGCAGCTCCCCATGGTTGATGGTCTTCTTTCGCATCAAACCGCGCACCTTGTCAACGCCACCTCTCTGCTTGACCCCCCGGCTGCCGGGGCGGCGTACTCTCCTCGTTATCGTGCCCGCTCGGTTCTTCTCCTACCACCGGAACCAGCACTTCAACCCCATGAGTCGGGTCAGTTCCCCGCATATGGGAGGATCGGCTGGGTAACGACACCGAAGCGACCAAGGAGACCTTGTGGCGAATCGAGCCACCCTGCACACCAGCCTCGGGCCGATCGTGCTGGAGCTGTTCCCCAACCACGCCCCGAAGACGGTACGCAACTTCGTGGAGCTCGCCACCGGGACGCGGGAGTACATCGACCCCCGGACCGGAGCGCCCGGGTCCGGGCCGTACTACGACGGCACCATCGCCCACCGGGTGATCGCCGGGTTCATGGTGCAGATGGGCGACCCGACCGGCACCGGTCGCGGCGGTCCGGGTTACACCTTCGACGACGAGTTTCATCCCGAGCTGAGCTTTGACCGGCCGTACCTGCTGGCCATGGCGAACGCAGGGCCGAAGACCAACGGCTCGCAGTTCTTCATCACGGTGGCGCCCACGCCGCACCTGAACTTCCAGCACACGATTTTCGGCCAGGTCGCCGATGAGGCGTCGGCGCGGGTGGTCGACGCGATCGCCAACACCCCCACCCACCCCAACGACCGGCCGAAGACCGACGTGGTCCTGGAGCGGGTGGAGATCCACGAGTAACGCCGGCCGGCGGCCCACAGGGGTGATGGCTGACCGTCCGGACCGGCTACCGTAGCGGCGTGACTCAGGCGACCGACCCGGTCTGTTACCGGCACCCCTCTCGCGTGACGTACCTGCGGTGCAGCCGGTGCGACCGTCCGATCTGCCCGGACTGCACCAACGACGCGGCGGTGGGGCAGCACTGCCCGGAGTGCGCCCGGGTACGCAGCGGCCCACCGGCCCGCACCGCCTTCGGGGGTACGCTCAGCGGCCAGCACGGCCACGTGGTGAAGATCCTGATCGGGATCAACGTGGCCGTGGCGGTACTGGCCTTCCTTGTGGGCGGGGTACGGGCGGCCGGCGGCGCGGGGTGGGGCGGTCTGCTCGGCGGCAACACCCCGCTGCACGACTGGGGTGCCATGATCACCGGGCCGGCCCTGGACCCGCGGACCCTGGAGGTGGTCGGGGTCGCCGACGGCGAGTACTACCGGTTGATCACCTCCATGTTCCTGCACTACGGGGCGTTCCACCTGCTGCTGAACATGTGGGCGTTGTGGGTGGTCGGCGGGGTGTTGGAGCCGCTACTGGGCCGGCTGCGGTTCCTCGCGCTCTATCTGGTCTCCGGGCTCGGCGGCAGCGTGGCGGTGTACCTCACCGCCGGCGCCGAGGTGGAGGCGTTCGGGCGTCCCCTGTTCGGCAGCATGAACACGCTCACGGCCGGCGCCTCCGGCGCCGTGTTCGGGCTGTTCGCCGCATTCTACGTGGTGCTGCGGCGGCTGCGGCGCGACACCTCCATGATCACGATGATCTTGGTGATCAACCTGATCTTCACGTTCACGGTGCCGAACATCTCGGTCGCCGGCCACCTGGGCGGGATGATCACCGGTGGGCTGATCGCGGTAGGCCTCGCCTATGCGCCCCGCCAGCACCGCACCGCGGTGCAGGTCGCGGCGGTCAGTTCGATCCTGGTGATCCTGGTGGCGCTCACCGCCCTGCGTACCATCTCCCTCACCTGACCCACTCGTCACCTCGCCTGCTCCGGCTCCCTGACCTGCCCCCGGGGCTTTCCTCGCCTGACCCAGGGGCGACCGCGGCGGGTCAGGTGGCCGCGGCGCGGAGCGACTCCAGCCGGGCGGCGACCGCGTCCAGGTCGGTACCCACGTCGTAGACGCTGAAGACGTAGAGGGTCTCGCCGGTGTCCACCTCGAGCATGCGGGACCGCCGGCGCGCGTCCACCCGGACCCGGACCACCTCGGGCCAGGTCAGCCGGCGCCGCCGGCCGAAACCGGTGACCACCGTCACTCCTTCGGCGTCGGCCGCCAGCCGTACCGGTGCCACCAGGTCCCGGATCGCCCACACCGTCAGCCCGAACATCGCCGCCGAGCCGACCGCCAGCCCCGCGGTGTCCGCCCCGATCAGTACGGCCGCGGCGAGCAGGATCACGCCCACGGCCAGCTTGGCCACCGGCACCTTCACCGGTACCCGCCACGCCTCCGCCACCGCGCCGTCCACGTACGCGAGCGTAGCGACCCGGCAACCCGGGCCGGCTGGACTCCAGCGGCGCAACTTCGGCGAAACTGCGGCCTTAGGGAGCACGGAGCGCGCAGTTTTGGCGAAACTGCGGCGTTAGGGAGCACGGACCGCGCAGTTTTGGCGAAACTGCGGCCTCGTACGCGCGCCGAGGGCGCAGTTGGGGTTACTGAGACGCACGTCACGGTTCGGGCTGAGTCACCGTTGTGGAGGTATGGACGTGTTTTACCGTACGTTCCTACCTGCCACATCTGAGGCACGGATTCCCATTCCGGTGGTCAGTCGACATATGCCGGTGCTCCGGCGGTGCGTCGCACCGGAGGACACCACCCTGCTCGTCGCGCGGTGCCAGCGGCCCGGACAGCCCATGGCCGGCACGTTCCTCCTCCTGCTCACCAACCGCCACCTCATCGTGTCCCGGGAAGGCAGGCTGCTCCACCGGGTCCACCTACACCTGGCGGCGCCGCTGCCGGACCTGGCCGACGCGGCCTGGGTCCCGGACGCGCGGCTGCAGGCGATCGAACTCGCGTTCACCGCCCCGGACGGAGTCCGGGAACGGTTCTGGCTCCCGATCCGCGGCGTGGGCCGGGTCTGGCATGTGGACGCCCTCTTCAGCCACGCGTTCCGGGGCACCCGCACCATCAACCGGTACGGTCCGGGGCGCCGTCCCTGGCCGCTGACCAGCCCGGCGCCCGCGCACTGACCCACCCCGCCCGCGCGCCCCCGCCAGCGCCCGTTCATCCCCGCCCGGGCCACGCCAGTCATCCCCGCCCGGGCCACGCCAGCGGGTGTCGAGCCACGCCAGCGCCCGCCGGTGGCCGGCACACTCTAGGCTCCCCTACGGACGGGGCGCGGACAGGGGAGCGAGATGGGGAAGACCGCGGCGGCCCGGTCGGGCGGAGTGCTCCTGGCCGGTGTGGTGTTGGTCGTGCTGGCCGCCGTAATGCTGACGCTGGTGCTGGTCCGGGCCGGGGCGGTCGAGGGCGAGCCGGTGCTCCACCCGCCCGTTCCACCGCCTCCACCGCCGCCGGCCGTGCTGCCGGCGGCGAGCGGCGGCGCGCCGCTCACCGCCGAGCAGGTCCAGGCCGCGATCGCCGACCCGGTGGCCGGGGCGGCGGCCCTGGGCACGGTCGCCGTCTCCGTCCGCGACCTGGCCACCGGGGAAGAGCTGTACGACCACCGGGCGAACGCCGCCATGATCCCGGCCTCCACCATCAAGCTGGTCACCGCGGTCACGGCGCTCGCCGCGCGCGGTCCGGCGTACCAGATCCCGACCACCGCGGTGGCCGGGAGCGAGCCCGGTGAGGTGGTGCTGGTCGGCGGCGGTGACCCCACGCTCGCGCTGGGCGAGGTCAGCTTCTATCCGGGCGCCGCCCGCCTGGACCGGCTCGCCAGCCAGGTGCTGAGCGCGCTCGGCGACACCCCGGTCACCCGGGTGACGGTGGACTCCCGCCGGTTCACCGGTGACGTCTACGGCCCGTGGACCAGCGACATCCCCACCGGCGGGTACGTCGGCCCGATCACCGCGCTGATGTCCGACGGGGGCCGGATCGACCCGGACCCGGCCCAGGGCGCCTCCCCCTCCGCCCGGTACGACGAGCCGGACCTGGCCGTCGGCGAGCACTTCGCCGCCCTGCTCGGGCTGGGCGACGACGCGGTGGTGGAACGGGGAGCGGCGCCGGACGGCGCCGCTGTGCTCGGGGAGGTCTACTCGCCGCCGATGGTACGGCTGGTCGACATCATGCTCACCGACAGCGACAACGTGATCGCCGAGGCGCTGGCGCGGCAGGTGGCGCTGGCGCGCGGCGAACCGGCGTCGTTCGAAGGCGCGGCCAAGGCCATGGCCGAGGTCCTGGTCGAGCTCGGGCTCGCCACCCCGGAGCAGCAGCCGGAGCTCGCCGACGGCAGCGGCCTCTCCCGCGACAACCAGATCAGCGCCCGGCTCCTCACCGACCTGCTGATCCTGGCCGCCGGGCCGGGCCCGGCGGAGCTGAGCGGGCTGTTCGCCGGGCTGCCGGTCGCCGGTTGGTCCGGCACGCTGCTCGACCGGCACGACCGCCCGCCGCCGGAGCTGGCACTCGCCGAAGGCGTGGTACGCGCGAAGACCGGTTCGCTGTTCGCTGTGGACGCGCTCGCCGGCGTGGTGGAGACCGCCGGCGGCCGGTGGCTGGCGTTCGCGGTGATCGCCAACGATGTGTCGGTGGATCACGACACCGCCCGGGAGGCGCTGGACCGGATTCCGGCCGCGCTGGCCGGCCCGTAAACGGCCGGGCAAGACCGGGACGCCAGACCCGGCGCGCCACAGATTGCATCGCCACGCCGTGGGCGCACGCGGGTAGGTGGCGGGGGCCGCGCGGGTACGGTGGACAAATGGCGCAGCTCGTGGACTGGGAACTGGCAGCGGCGACGGCGCGCAGACTGCGCAGCGCGGGGCCGCGGGTGACCTATGACGAAGCAGCCGCGGTCGTGGCCGACCTGAAGCGGCTCACCGACGAGGCGGCCGATCATGTCCGGGCGTACACCGGTCTGGAGACCAAGGTGGCCCACCCGCCGGTGCGGGTGGTGGACCGCGGGGACTGGGCTAGCGTCAACATCGCGGGCCTGCGGGAGGTGGTGACCCCGCTGGTGACCCAGCTCGCCGGGGAGCGCGCGCCGGACCACGGCCTCGCCGCGTCGGTCGGCGCCCGGCTCACCGGCGTCCAGGCCGGCACCGTGCTGGCGTACCTGTCCGGGAAGGTGCTGGGGCAGTACGAGGTCTTCACCGGTGACCCGGGGCAGCTGCTGCTGGTGGCGCCGAACATCGTGGAGGCGGAGCGGAAGCTGGAGGCGGTGCCGCGGGACTTCCGGTTGTGGGTGTGCCTGCACGAGGTGACCCACCGCACCCAGTTCACCGCGGTGCCGTGGCTGCGCGGGCATTTCCTCGGCGAGGTGCAGGCGTTTGTGGACGCCGCCCGGGCGGACGGGGTGCCGCTCGCCGACCGGCTGCGGGAAGGCATGTCCGCGCTCGCCGACGCGGTCCGCAACCCGGACAGCCGGGCCAGCGTGCTGGATGTGGTGCAGACCCCGGCGCAGCGGGCGGTGCTGGACCGGCTCACCGCGGTGATGACGCTGCTGGAGGGGCACGCCGAGTTCGTCATGGACGGGGTAGGGCCGGAGGTGGTGCCTACCGTGACCGACATCCGGCGCCGGTTCAACCGCCGCCGGCAGGCGGCCAACCCGGTGGAGAAGATGCTGCGGCGGCTGCTGGGCGTGGAGGTGAAGCTGCGGCAGTACGCCGAGGGGCGCACCTTCGTCCACGCGGTGGTGGAGCGGGTCGGTATGGACGGGTTCAACCAGGTGTACGCCTCACCGGAACACCTGCCGAAGCTGGCCGAGATCACCGACCCGGACGCGTGGGTGGCCCGCGTGCACGGGCCGGCCCGCGGCAACGGCTACCGGCCCGCCTCGGCCGGCGCGCCCGGCGCTCCCGCGGCGCCCACCGAGCCGGCTAGCGCCCAACCGACCGCCACCGGACCCTCCGGGCCTGCGGCCGCGGAACCGGAGACCCCGGCCGCGGGCGCGGACGAGGGCGGCGCCGCCGGCGCCCCGGGTGACGGCGGTGAACCCGGGCCCGGCGGTGGGCCCGGGGCCGAGGGGCAGCCTCCGACCCCGCCGGCGTGACCGAGGGCCGGGAGGGCCGCGCGTGGCCACGCTCGATCCTTCGGTCGCCGCTGTCCGCACCGCCGTCCGGGCGGCGTTGGGCGCCGCCGACCTCGAACCCGGCCTGGCGTTGGTCGCCTGCTCCGGCGGGCCGGACTCGCTGGCGCTGGCGGCGGCGACCCAGTTCGTCGCGCCCCGGCTCGGCTGGCGGGCCGGCCTGCTGACGGTCGACCACGGGCTGCAGCCCGGCTCGGAGCGGATCGCCGCCCGGGTGGCCCAGTGGGCGACCCGGGCCGGTCTCTCCCCGGTGGAGGTGCTACCGGTACGCGTGGACGGCCGGCCCGGCGGGCCGGAGGCGGCCGCGCGCGCCGCCCGGTACCAGGCCCTCGCGCTCGCCGCGGAACGGCTGGGCGCGACCGCGGTGCTGCTCGGGCACACCCGTGACGACCAGGCCGAGACCGTGCTGCTGGCGCTGGCCCGCGGCGCCGGCCCGCGCGGGCTCGCCGGGATGCCGCCGCGGCGGGACGCCGGCGGCGTGGCCTGGCTGCGCCCGCTGCTGGAGATCTCCCGGGCGCAGACCCGCGCGGCCTGCGCGGCGCTCGGCCTGGAGCCGTGGGACGACCCGCACAACACCGACCCCAGCTATGCCCGGGTCCGGGTACGCGCGCAGGCGTTGCCCGCGTTGGTGGCGGCGCTGGGCGAGGGAGTGGTCGGCAACCTGGCCCGCACCGCCCGGCAACTCGCGGCCGATACCGCCGCCCTGGACGCACTCGCCGCCGATGCGCTCGCCGCCGCGCGTACCGGAGACGGTGATCGGCCGGCGCTGGCGGTGGCAGAGCTGGCCGGGTTGCCCGAGGCGATCCGGACCCGGGTGTTGCACGCCTGGGCGCGCGAGCTGGGCGTACCCGGCTCCGCCCTCTCCCACCGGCACGTGGCGGCGGTGGACGCGCTGGTCACCCGGTGGCGCGGCCAGGGCCCGGCATACCTGCCGTCCGGGCTGACCATCGCCCGCCGCGGCGGGCGCCTGGTCGCGGCGGAGGTGTCGGTCGGTACCGGCCCGGATGCGGAGGGTCGGGGCCGCTAGCTGGTAGCAGCGGCTCCGGTGGCGCGTAATAGTGTGCGGGGCATGCACGCTGGCTGGTACGAGGCGGACATCGAACGCGTGATCGCTACCGAGGAGCAGATCCGGGAGAAGACCGCCGAGCTGGCGGCGCAGGTGGCGGCGGACTACCGCGAGGTGGAGCGGCTACTACTGGTCTGCGTCCTCAAGGGCGCGATCATGTTCACCGCGGACTTCGCCCGGGAGTTGGCGAAGCGGGGCGTGCCGCTGGAGCTGGAGTTCATGGCCGCCTCCTCCTACGGGCAGGGCACCACCTCCTCCGGCGTGGTGCGGGTGCTGAAGGACCTCGACCGGGAGGTCGTGGGCCGGCACGTGCTGGTGGTGGAGGACATCGTCGACACCGGGCTCACCCTGTCCTGGCTGGTGAAGTATCTGACCAGCCAGGGCGCGGCGAGCGTGGAGGTGGTGACGCTGTTCCGCAAACCGGCCGCGGTGCGCTCGGCCCCGCCGCTGAAGTACGTCGGATTCGACATTCCCAGCGAATTCGTGGTCGGCTACGGCCTTGATTACGCTGAACGTTACCGGGAGGTACCATTTGTAGGGGTGCTCAAGCCGGAGATATACACCCGGCCGCCGTCTTGAACGCGCGAGCGGGCCGGCGGGAGCATTCGAGGTGTGGCAACCGAGTGCGGCACCTGTGAGCCTGCTGAGTCAGGGGCGTCTCAGGGTTACCGGCGGCAGCCGACCATGGCCCCGACGGTGTACGGTCGAATGACCGATTGGCGCTCACGCGCTCGGTATGTTCACAAGACGGTCTGGAAGTCGATCAGGAGGGGCCGGGCGCAACGCGCTCAACTACAGTATGGAACGGACCCGCTTCTTCCGCCGGCCGGTGGTATGGATCATTCTGGTCATCATCGGGGCTATCGCCATCGGCTCGTTCTTCACGCGCGGCGATGAATACACCGACGTCACCACCTCCGTGGCGCTGGCGCGGCTGGAGTCCGGCGGCATCACCTCGGCCGTGGTAGAGGACCGGGAACAGGTCCTCAAGCTCGACCTGGCCGAGCCGATGACGGTCGACGGCCAGGAGACCGACAAGATCCAGACGCAGTACCCGGCCGAGGTCAGCGACCAGTTGTGGGATCTGCTCCGGGAGGGTGAGGCCGCCGGCCGGATCGAGGAGTCCGACACCAAGGTCACCCAGGACAGCGTCTGGGGCAGCTTGCTGATCATGCTGATCCCGATCGCGATCATCGTGATCCTGATCCTGCTGTTCATGTCCCAGATGCAGGGCGGCGGTTCCCGGGTGCTCAACTTCGGCAAGTCCCGGGCGAAGCAGATCACCAAGGACATGCCGAAGACCACGTTCGCGGACGTGGCCGGCGCCGACGAGGCCGTCCAAGAGCTGCAGGAGATCAAGGACTTCCTACAGAACCCGGCCAAATACCAGGCCCTCGGCGCCAAGATCCCCAAGGGCGTGCTGCTGTTCGGCCCACCCGGCACCGGAAAGACCCTGCTGGCCCGGGCGGTGGCCGGCGAGGCCGGAGTGCCGTTCTACTCGATCAGCGGCTCCGACTTCGTGGAGATGTTCGTCGGGGTCGGCGCCTCCCGGGTACGGGACCTCTTCGAGCAGGCGAAGCAGAACGCCCCGGCGATCGTGTTCGTGGACGAGATCGACGCGGTCGGCCGTCATCGCGGCGCCGGGATGGGCGGCGGTCACGACGAGCGGGAGCAGACGCTCAACCAGTTGCTGGTGGAGATGGACGGCTTCGACGTCAAGGGCGGGGTCATCCTGATCGCGGCCACCAACCGGCCGGACATCCTCGACCCGGCGCTGCTGCGGCCGGGCCGGTTCGACCGGCAGATCCCGGTGGACGCCCCGGACATGGAGGGGCGTAAGGCGATCCTGCGGGTGCATGCCCGGGGCAAGCCGTTCGCCCCGGACGTCGACCTGGACGCGGTGGCCCGGCGTACCCCCGGCTTCTCCGGTGCCGACCTGGCCAACGTCATCAACGAGGCGGCGCTGCTGACCGCCCGCAACAACAAGCGGGCGATCACCAACGAGTACCTGGAAGAGGCCATCGACCGGGTGGTCGCCGGGCCGGAGCGCAAGACCCGGGCCATGAGCGACCACGAGAAGAAGCTCACCGCCTACCACGAGGCGGGTCACGCGCTGGTCGCGTGGGCGATGCCGGAGCTGGCCCCGGTCCACAAGTTGACGATCCTGCCGCGGGGCCGGTCGCTCGGGCACACCCTGGTGCTGCCGACGGAGGACAAGTACACCCAGACCCGGGCGGAGATGATCGACACCCTGGCGTACGCGCTGGGCGGGCGGGCCGCGGAGGAGCTGGTCTTCCACGAGCCCACCACCGGCGCCGGGGACGACATCCAGAAGGCGACCCAGCTCGCCCGGGCCATGGTCACCCAGTACGGGATGAGCGCCAAGCTCGGGGCGGTCAAGTACGGCACCGACCAGAGCGAGCCGTTCCTGGGCCGCACCTACGGCCACGAACGGGACTACTCCGACGCCATCGCCGCCGAGATCGACCAGGAGGTCCGCACCCTGATCGAGCTGGCGCACGATGAGGCGTGGGAGATCTTGGTCGAGTACCGGGACGTGCTGGACAACATGGTGCTGGAGCTGCTGGAGAAGGAGACCCTCTCCCAGAAGGACCTGGAGCGCATCTGCGCCAGGGTGGTCAAGCGGAAGCCGATCTCGCCGTACAACGGCTTCGGCAAGCGCAAGCCCTCCACCGCACCACCGGTGATGACCCCGGCCGAGCGCGAAGCGCAGCGGCAGGCCGCGCTCAAGAGCGGCGAGGAGACCGGGCCGAACGGGGAGCGGCAGCCGGTCGGTGGGGCCGCCGGCTCCGGCATCCGCGAGCAGTCCGAGGGTGTTGAGGGCTCTCGCTGAACCGGAGGCGCCACCGAGCCGTGCGGAAGGGTGGACGCGACGGGAGGGATCACGCTGAACGGACAGCACGCACCCCGGACCATTTCCAGCACCGAGCCTGGTGACGACGTCCCGGGGAACGGGCTGCCGGCCAAGTCCGGCGAGCGGGCGCTGGACCATCTGGCGGCCCGTCTCGTCAACGGACGGCTGACCGGCGTACCCGTAGAGCGCAACGTCGACCTGGCCCGGATCGAGAGGGCGGTCAGGGAGATCCTGATCGCCGTCGGTGAGGACCCGGACCGGGACGGCCTCCTGCTCACCCCGACCCGCGTGGCCCGGGCGTACGCCGAGCTCTTCGCCGGCCTGCGGGTCGACCCCGCGTCGGTGCTGACCACCGGCTTCGACGCCAACCACCAGGAGCTCGTGCTGGTCCGGGACATCGACCTGATCAGCCTGTGCGAGCACCACCTGCTGCCGTTTCAAGGCAAGGCACACATCGGGTACATTCCCGGCAGCGACGGCCGGATCACCGGCCTGTCCAAACTGGCCCGGCTGGTGGAAGTGTTCGCCCGCCGGCCGCAGGTCCAGGAGCGGCTCACCACCCAGGTCGCCGACCTCCTGATGGAGCAGCTGCAGCCGCGCGGCGTGATCGTGGTACTCGAATGTGAGCATCTTTGCATGGCGATGCGCGGCATCCAGAAGGCCGGTTCCCGCACGGTCACCTCGGCGGTGCGCGGAGTATTCGCCACCGACGCGAAGACTCGCTCCGAGGCCATGTCATTGATCATTCGATCCTGAACCACGGTGTACCCTGACGCGAGGGCCGGAGCCCGGCAAGGCCAGCGCACCGATCCGGAACAGGAGTGATCGATGTACGACCACGAGGACGAGGCCTACACCGACCCGATCGTCACGGACCGCGACGTCACCGGTCTCTACCCGCCGGACGCCGCCGCCGCGGCGGCCCGTACGACCATGACGGACCAGGGGTCGGGGAACTGGCAGACGGACGACTGACGTGCGCGCGTGGGTGCTGATCCTCACCCACCCGGAGGACGCCCACGCCGACGCGGTGGAGAAACACCTCTCCGGTACGCGGGTCGGCGTATGGCGCAGCGACACCGCGGAGGCCGACCTCACCGCCCATCTGGGCGGGACGCCGGCCCTCCGCGGCACGCTCGCCGGCTGTGACCTGACGCAGGTCAGGTGCGTGTGGCACCGCCGGCCGAGCGAGCCGGCGGCCGGTGACCCGTTCGGCGCCGCGGAGCTGCGGGCGGCGCTCGGCGGGGTGCTCGCCAGCCTGCCGCACCTGAACCACCCGGTCGACATGGCCGCCGCCGCGCTCAAGCCGTACCAGCTCGCCGCGGCGGCGCGCGCGGGCCTGCGAGTCCCGGAGACCGTGGTCGCCACCGAAGCGGCGGCGGGTGAGGAGCTGGCGCGCCGGTACCACGGCCAGGTGGTGGTCAAACCGATGTCGCGGGGCGCCACCGGCCCGGTCACCGGGGCGGACCGCACCGGCTGGTCCCGGCCGGTCCACCTGACCCAGCGCCGGGTCGGCAAGGTCTACGACGTGCGGCTGACCGTGGTGGACCAGCGCCTGTTCCCGGTCGCGATCGAGTCCCCGCACCTGGACTGGCGGACCGACCCGGGCGAGTGCCGGTACCGGGTGGTACCGGTGCCGGCCGAGGTGGCACGCGGGGTCCGGCGGCTGCTGGGGCAGCTGCGGCTGCGGTTCGCGGCGCTCGACTTCGCGGTGGACACCGCTGGCGACTGGTGGTTCCTGGAGGTGAACCCGAACGGCCAGTGGCTGTGGCTGGAGCAGGCCGCCGCCCTGCCGATCTCGGAGGCGGTCGCGACCGCCCTCGCCACTCCCCGGCCGCGCCGGGCGTGGACCTACACCGGCGACCCGTCCGCGTAGCGAGGCGGCCGGTCCACCGCGCCGCGGCGGCGTCAGCCGCCGAGGAGGATCAGGCTAAACAGGCACAGCAGCAGCGTGGCGCTGCCCAGCGGCGCCGCGACCCAGAACCAGGCCGGGGGCGGCCACCAGCCACGCCCGGGTGGAGGCGGAAGCGGCGCCGAAGGCCCGGACGGGGACGACGGCACAGGCGCCGAGGCGACGGGCAACCCTCCGGTGACCGGGCCGGCGGGCATCGGCGGTGGCACGGGCGGCAGGGGTCCGGTGACCGGTCCGGCCGGTCCCGGACCAGTGCCGGCGAGGCCCGCGCCGAGGTGGGCATCGGCGGCGGCGATCAGGCGCTCGCAGTGCCGCAGCGCCTCGGCCACCGTCGCCGGATCCGCCGACGGCAGGCGCTCCTCCGCCGCCGCCTGCTCGGCGGGGCCCGGCAGCAGCGGCGGCGCCGGCAGGCCGGCCGCGGCCGCCGCGGCTAGCAGCGCGGCCCGCTGGCGGTCCAGCTCCGCCTGCAGTCGCGCCAGGTCGTCGCGTACCGCCTGGGCGGTGGCGGCGGCCTCGGACGCGGCCTCCCGCACCACCGCGTCCAGCGACTGGGCCGCGGCGAGGTACTCCTGCCACGGGGTGGCGGTGGGCGTCGGGTCCGGGTCCGGGGTCACGTTCAGCCCCACCGTCATGGCCCACCCCCGGCCGCGCGCCACAGCCGGTAGCGCAGCCCGGCCAGCGCCACCCGCTGCGCGTACGGGTCGGGGAAGCGCACCACCTGCTCATGCGCGCGGGAAGCGCCGGCCGGCCCGCCCAGCCCGCCGGCGGTGTTGACCACCGCGGTGCCGGCCGCCAACTCGTCCGCGGCGTGGTTGGCCCGGTCCAGCGCCGCGGCGCCGCCGGGCAGCGCGATCCGCACCCGGCACCGCGAAGCCACCGGCTCGGGCGGCAGGTCACGGCCGGCCAGGATCAGGTGTACGCCGGCCGCGCCGCCGGATGCGGCCAGGGTCGCCAGCGCCTCGGTCGCGTCCGGCGGCGGAACGTCGCCGTCCACCACGATGACCCGCCGGATACCGCCGGCGCCGCCCTCGGCGACCGCGGCCGCCAGCCGGCGCAGCGCCGCCGCCCCTTCAGCCGGTCCAGTGGCGACCTCCCGCAGCTGCGGCAGGCAGGACGGGTCCCCCGGCCCGGGCACCAGGTCGGCGAACGGGCCCTCCGGCCGGTCGGTGATGAGGTGGCAGGCGAGCTGGTCCGGCCGGTACCGCAGCGCCAACCCGTACAGCAGGTACAGCAGCAGGGCGGTGCGGCCGGCGCCGGACTCCCCCACCACCAACCAGTGTGGGCTGGCACCGCCGAGCCGCAGGGTCACCGGCGTGGACCCGGCGTGCCCCACCAGCACGGTGAGGCCGTCGGCGACGTCCTCGGTGAAGTACGGACCGTCCACCGGCCACCCGGGCAGCCCCGACCGGGCCTGGTCACGAGCGGTGACCGCCACTTCCTGGCACACCCGGGCGATCAGGTCGGCCGGCGGCGGGTCGTCCAGGAAGACCCGGGCGTTCAACCCGTCGGACGCCGGTGCTCCGGCCGGCACGCTAGCCGAGAACCTCCCGCCCGGCGGGTCTCCCACCAGGGCGTACGGGTTGCGCAGGGTGATCCGGGTGGCGTGCGGCAGCGGCGGCCCGAGCCGGCCCAGGGTGATCGGTTCCCCGGTGGGCAGCACCACCGGCTCGGTGGCGTCCTCGCCCAGCAGCAACGGCGGCCAGCCCGCGAGCAGCAGGTGCAGGCCGGCGGCCGGCCCCTCGGAGGCGAGTGCGGAGACCCGGGCGAGCTCGACCGGGTCGGTCTCCTGCGGCCAGGAGGCGATCAGCAGCAGCAAGGTGCCGGCGGGTCGCTCTCGCACCCACCGCTCGGCCTCACTGAGCACCGCGCACAGACCGGCCCGGTCAGCCACCGGGGCGGGCATGATCCCGGCCTCCCGCAGCGGCGTGAACGCGTCGAACACCCCGCCGCTGGCGTCCACCGCCAGCACCCGGGTCGCCCCTGCGCGGCAGGTAGCGAGCAGTCGCAGCAGCATCGCCCGCAGCATGCCGGCGACCCGGGGGTCGCGGGCATCGCCGTCCACCGCCACGTGCCCCAGCGGCACCACTACCGGGAAACTCGCGTCGTCCAGCGGGTACGCGGCGCCGATCCGGATCATCTCCGGCCGGTCCGCCACGCCCAGCGGGGTGCTCGGCGGCACCGCATCCAATGGAGAGCCCAGCCAGCCGGGTGCCAGCAGCGCGGCCGCGACCCGCAGCCGCTCGGCCAGCTCCCGGATGCCACGCTCGGCCGTCGGGGTCAGCCCACCCGCGCCGTACCCGGCCGCGACGTTCGCCACCGCCGTGGCGGTCGCCACCGCCTCGCGGTGCGCCGCCGCCGCCGGGCCGATCCCCGCCACGACACCGGCCATCGCACCTCCGCACCCATGCTGAGCTGACGGTAGCGCAGTCACGCCCGGATGCCGAGTTCTTGACCGCGTCGGACCGGCCACATTAGGTTCACTGACTGTGGTGGGACCCCTCCTCAGTCGAGACGACCTCGACGCGCTCAGTGACCACGCCCAGGACGCTGGCGACCCGGCGGCGGTGGCGGCGCAGCTCGTCCAGGCGGCTTCCGGGAGGCTCGCCGATCCGGCCGACGCCGCGTACGCGTACCTGCGGGCAGCGGAGATCTACGAGCAGGCCGACGACCTTCCGCAGGCCCTGACGCTGGCGGAGCGGGCCCTGGCCGCGGACCGGGCGGCAGCGCACGACCTGCGCCAAGCCCGGTCGTACCGTTCCCGCCTGCTGCGGCAACTGGGCCGGGAGGACGAGGCCACCCCGGACGGTCTGGAGGACGACTACGAGCCCGACCTCGGCGACCTGGACGAAGAACCGTACGCACTCGACCTGGACGACCTGGACGAGGAGCGGTACGCGCCCTACCTGGACCTGGAGGGCTCGGCCGACGCGGACGGGCTGCTGCTGGTCTGGTCACGCGACGCGTACGAGCAGCTCGACCAGCGGTGGCCGGAGGTGCTGGAGCCGACCGGGGCGGACGACTGGGACGGCTACCGGCGCTACTGCCAGACCCTGATCACCGCCTGGGCCCGCCGCGGCCGGTCGTTGCTGGCGGTCACCGGGGACGCCGACGAGTTCGAGGAGTGGCTCACCGACCAGGGCGCCGACCCGTACTACGCCAACCTGCTCGGTCTGGTCCGGGGGTACGGGCGGCACGTCGCCGACCAGGCGGACCCGGTGGAGCTGCCGCCCCGCCGCGACGACCCCTGCTGGTGCGGCTCCGACCACGCCTACGCCGATTGCTGCAGCCGGCTGGTCTCCTGAGCGACGAACGCCACGGTCCAGGCCGCCACCCGCGGATCGGTGAGGATCCGCCGGTGCCCCAGCCCGTTGGTGGTCTGCAGCCTGGCGCCGCGCCAACTGGTGGTAAGCGTGTACCCGTCGGCGTGGCGGACCTGCCGATCCCCCTGGTCGTGGATCACCAGCAGCGGCGGGAGGTGGTCGGCGCGGGCGGCCCAACCCGGCAGGTCGAACGCTTCCAGCGGGCGGTCGACCACCGCTTCCAGGCGCCGGCGCAGCCTCGCCTGGGTACGCGGGCCGGCGCCGACCGTGGCGGCGAAGGTGTCGAGGTAGGACATCGGGCGCGGCATCGGCGCGATGAAGACCAGCCGGTCGACGGCGAGGCCGGCGCGCATCGCCAGCACCGTGGCGACGGCGCCGCCGGAGTGGGCGACCACCGCGTGCGCCGGACCGGCCACCGCCGCCACCGCGGCGAGCGCCTCCGCCAGCTCCACCAGCGTGGTACGCCGGCGCCCCATCCGGCCGGCACCGGTCTCGCCGTGCCCGGGCCCGTCCAGCGCCACCACCCGGTAGCCGGCGGCTACCAGGGGTCCGACCAGCGCGGTGAGCTGCCCGCGCCAGCCGCCCCAGCCGTGGAGGAGGTAGGCGACCGGCCCCTGCCCCCAGGACTCGGCCACCACCGGCGAGCCGAACCCGGGCACCGGCACGGTGAACCGGCTACCGGGCGCCAGCGCGGCGGCGCCGTTTGACCGGTGCCGGGGGCGGGGCGGGGTACACCACAGGTTGGTGCCGAGTCGGGCGGCGAGCCCCGGCGCGAGCGGCTCCAGGGTACGGAACGTAGCGCGCAGCAGGGCCTGCTGCGGCCACCACGGTTGTGACCGAACGGTCGTGCTTTTATTGACCGTCATCGGGCCGCTCCTCTCACGTGGCTGGTCTCCGGCTGGTCTAGTCCGGCTGGTTTAATTCGGCTGATTTAGTTCGGCTGGTTCACTCGGTTGGTCTACTCGGCTGGGTCAGCCGCGCCCCTGCCGCGCCCCGGACCGTCGGGCCGGGACGCCGCCAGCAAGGACTCGAACGACTCGCGCGCCCGCGGCTCCAGCTCGGGATCGTGCAGCAGGCGGTACGCGAAGACGAAACCGACCACGATGCTGTCCAAGGCCTGCGCGAACCCGGCCGGGTCGACCTTGGCGTGGAAGTGGCCCTCGACCACCGCGGCGTGGGCCATCTGGCTGATCGAATCCAGCAGGTCGCGGTAGTCCTGGGCGAGCTGATCCCGCACCCGCCCCGGCTGCGCGGCGAACTCCACTCTCGCGGAGAGGTAGAGCGTGCACGCGGGCACGGCCTCACGGGACCGCACCAGCCACCGGTCGAAGAACACTCGCAGCCGCGGCTCCCCGCGCGGCGCGGAGAGCGCCGGCCGCAGCACCTGGTCGACGAACTGCTCCCGGGCGTGCCGCAACACCGCGAGCTGCAACTCCTCCTTGGAGAGGAAGTGCGCGTAGACCCCGCTCTTGGACAGCCCGGCGGAGGTGGCCAGCGCCCCGATGCTCAAACCGGAGAGTCCCACCCGGCTGGAGATCTCGGTCGCGCGTTCCACCACCGCCTGCCGGGTCTCGCAAAATAGCACGACCGGTCGGTCATGTCTTCACGTCTCCGTGGGGCTCCCCGGTTGAACGCCCAGCCTCAACACGGCGCCCCGCTTGCGCCGGTCAACCTCAGCAGGGTGCCCCTCATGGTGCTCCACCACCAGCAGGGCTCCCCTGCTGAAGCGGAAACGCTCCCCGGTCGAAGCGGAAACGCTCCCGGTGGAAGCGGGAACCTGGCATGACCGGCCCGGATGCGGGCATCACGAGTACCGACCCGACCCGAGAGGAGGGCGTGATGCGCGCGCTCGTGGTGTACGAGTCCATGTTCGGCAACACCCAGGCGGTGGCCCGGGCTGTGGCCGAGGGGATGTCTCCGCGGCTGGCGACCGAGGTGGTAGAGGTGGGCACCGCGCCGGCCACCGTGGACCAAGACGTATCCGTGCTGGTGGTGGGCGCGCCCACGCACGGGATGACCCTCAGCCGCCCGGACACGCGCGAGAGCGCCGCCCGGCAGTCACCGAAGCCGCTGGTGTCCCAGGGCATCGGGGTCCGCGAATGGCTGGCGTCGGCCCAGCTCCCCGCGGGGCTGCCGGTGGCCACGTTCGACACCCGGGTCAAGCCACGGATCCCCGGCTCCGCCGCGCGGACCACCCAGCGCCACCTGCGGGCGCTCGGCTGTCATGTGATCATGCCGCCGAAGGACTTCTGGGTGACCTGGCGGCCGGGGTACCTCCGGGACGGCGAGCTGGACCGGGCCCGGC
>DATGPS010000008.1:0-46186 GCA_035304685.1 Natronosporangium sp.
GCGAGCGCGACCTGGTCCACCAGGTCACACAGGACGGTCAGCGCCGGCCGGACGGCGGCGCCCTCGACCCGGCCGGTGCCGGCCGAGAGCACCACCAGCACACCGGCCGCGCGTACCAGCGCCGCGGCGCTCACCCGGTACTGCTCGGCGAGGCGGCTCCGGGTCTGCCCCACCACCGCGGCGAGGCGGCCCACGGTCTGCTCGGCCTGCTCCATGCGGTGCAGCACGCCGGCGCGGTAGTCGAGGTACGCCTGGTGGTCGTCCCCCCGCCACCCCGGCTCGGCTCCGCTCGCCGCCGACCCGACCTCGGCGCGGGCGTCCCGGAGCCGACCCGCGACCACCCGCCACACCTGCTGCGCCCGGCCGAGGTCCACATACCCGCCGAGCATCCCTTCGATCGCGCCGATCGTGGCGTCGATCCGGCCCAGATGCTCGCGCAGCAGCGGGCTGGCGGCCACCACCTCCCGCACGGCGCGGGCCGCTTCGGCGGGGAACAGCCCGGCGTCACCGGGCATCGGCCGGCCCCGCCCTCTCCACCAGGGCCTGGAGCGCCCGGGCCGACTCCGCGTCGACCTCGAGGTACTCCCGGGCCGTGGCGCGCAGCCCGCCCGCGGCGCTCTCCAACGCTTGCGCGCCCGTGAGCAGATGACCCCGGAGCCCGCGTACACACTCGTGGTACGCCTCGGCGAACCGGTAGGCGGTGTCTGGCAGGCGCGGCGCCCACGCGGCGGCCGCCAGCGACGCCTCCAGCGCATGCTGGCCCGCGGCCCGCCACCGGTGTGCCGCGTTCTCCCAGCGCCGGGACGCCCGGTCTGCCGCCTCGGCGGCGATCTCGATCTCAGCCGGCATGCTCCTCCTCGCCTGCCGCGGCGCGTGGGCGCCGCTCGCCCCACCGGTCCAGGTACTCCTGGATCGCGCCGGCGGCGCGCGCCTCCGCGCAGTGAATGGCCCGCAGGACTCTCGGCCCGACCGTGCGCGGGTCGGTGACGCGCAGCCCGGCCCGGTTCAGCCGCACCTCGAGCAGTCCACCCCAGGCGTCCACCGCGACCGTGCCCAGCGACGCCTCGATCTCCGCTTCGATCCGGCGCTGCCCGAGCGCCGCGCCGGCCGCGCGGGCCTCGGCGAACTGGCGATCGAACCGTTCCGCCGCCGCGGTCAGCGATTCCGCGGGCCCGTCCATCGACGCGCCCTCCCCTGCCGGCTCCCCCATCGACCGGTCCCCCACGAAATGAACTCCCCTCTCCGCGCTCACCCGCTGCCGAGCGCCTCGCGGGTACGCCGCCGCCACTGCTGTGCCGCGGCGGAACGGGCGGCCGTGATCGCGGCGACGATCTGCGGCCCGAGCCGCTCGGGGTGCGGCACGCGCACCGCCCCCGGATCCACCGTCAACGCCAGCAACCTCCCGTTGCCGTCCACCTGCGCGCGTACCGCACCGCCGGCCGACTCACCATGGTGGACGCGGCTGGTCGCCTCCTGGAACAGGGTGTCCAGTGTGGCCAGCCGAGCGGCCAGGACCGCCCGCGCGCTCCGCAGGTCGGCTTGGACCCCGCCACGGTCGCGGGGCTCACCGCCGTCCACCACACCTCCCGCCACCGCGGTCACCAGGCACGCCATCGACGCCGCTGCACGAGCCGACACGCTAGCAAGGCCACGCAACATAGCGTGTCGGCACCGTCACGCACGTCGGGGTTACTCGCCGCCGGCCGGACAATTACGTCACCCAAAGTGAGCGCATCGTCGCAGTATCGTCGGGCATGACCGGAGGAATGCGGACGGACGGCGCTCACTCAGGATGACCCTCAGTGAAAGAGATCAGAACGATGTCCACAAATAACAATCCGGTAACGGGCCATCGCGCCAGCGCTACGCCACCAGCACCCGGCCTTCCACCGGGGCGCGCTCATCGCAGTTTTGGCAAAACTGGGGCCTCGGCCGCCGGTGAGCGCACAACTACGCCAAAACTGCGACGAAAAAAGGGGGTTGCGGCCGGGCGGCCCTATCCGGTGGCGACGCTGACGGCCCGCTCTGCTGACGGGTAGGCCCGCACCGCTCCGCGTACCCGCAGCCCGACCCGCCGCCCGGGCAGGATCGCGTCCGCGTCGACGTCGAAGACCCGGGCGGTCACCTGCGCGCCCCCCTCCAGGTGCAGCGCGAGCAGCGCGTCGTGCCCGAAGAAGTCGCGCCGGGCCACCGTGGCCACCACCGACCCGTCCGGCTCGGCGAGCACCTCCACCTGCTCCGGGCGGACCAGGACGGTCGCCGTGCCCGCGGGCACCGGCTCGCACAGCCCCAGCTCACCGAGCACCGTCCGGGCCACCTGGCCGTGTACCTCCCCGGAGAGCAGCACCGCTTCGCCGACGAAGTCGGCCACCCAGGCGTCGGCCGGGTCGCCGTAGACCTCGCCCGGCGTACCACTCTGGACGATCCGGCCGGCGCGCATCACCGCCACCTGGTCGGCCACGGAGAGCGCCTCCGCCTGGTCGTGGGTGACCAGGATCGCGGTCGCGCCGTCGGCGCGCAACGCCTCCCGGACGTCGTGCCGGAGCTCCGCACGCAGGCTGGCGTCCAGGGCGCTGAACGGCTCATCCAGCAGTACCAGCGGTGGGCGCGGCGCCAGTGCCCGGGCGACCGCGACCCGCTGCTGTTGCCCGCCCGAAAGCTCGTGCGGCATCCGGTCGCCGTACTCGGCGAGCCCGACCAGGGCCAGGACCTCTTCCACCCGACCGGCCCGCCGCTGGCTGCGGCTCAGGCCGTAGGCCACGTTGCCGGCCACCGACAGGTGCGGGAACAGGGCGCCCTCCTGCGGCACCACCGCCACCCGCCGCCGCTCCGGGGCGATGTGCACGCGCGGGCCAGCCACCAGGCGGTCCCGGACGCGGATCTCACCGGCGTCTACCCGTTCGAAGCCGGCCACGCACCGCAGCAGGGTGGTCTTGCCGCAGCCGGAGGGCCCGAGGACCGCGGTGAGTGCCCCGGCCGGCACATCCAGGTCGAGGCCGTCCAGCGCACGCACCGGCCCATACCACTTGCGGACCCCCCGTACGGTCAGATCCGCCATCGGTCACCTCCTCTGCGTAGTACCCCGCTGCGGCTGGCCAGCAACCAGGTGGGCACCGCCGCGAGGGCCACCAGTAGGGCAGCGTACGGCGCCGCCGCCGCGTACTCGGCCACGGTGGTGTGGGTCCACACCCGGGTGGCGAGCGTCTCCATCCCGGTGGGGCGTAGCAGCAGCGTTGCGGGCAACTCCTTCATACACGTGAGGAACGCCAGCGCCGCGCCGGCCCCGATACCCGGTGCGGTGAGCGGCAGCGTGATGGTGCGGAACACCCCCGCCGGGCCCCGCCCCAACGAGCGGGCGACCTGCTCCAGCTCGGGCGGGGCCTGGGCCGCGGCCGCGGCCACCGCCCCCATCCCCAGCGGCAGGAAGAGCACGCCGTACGCCAAGGCCAGCAGCCACACGCTCTGGTAGAGCGGGTACGCCACGTTGACACCGAAGAACACCAGGGAGAGACCCACCACCACGCCCGGCAGCGCGTGCGGCAGGTAGGCGAGCCGCTCCAGCACCGTGGCGGCCGGGCCGGGGGCGCGGGCGACCAGCAGCCCGATCGGCAGCGCCAGCAGGACGGTCACGCCGGCGCCGAGCAGCGACACCCACAGCGACGCGCCGGCCGCGGTCACGACCGCCTCCACCGAACCGGGCCGGGACACGCCGGCACCGAACCACCGCACCAGCGACACGGCCGGCACGCCCAGCGCCAGGGTGGAGACCACCGCCAGCCCGGCCGCCACCGGCCACCGGGCCAGCCGCAGCCGCAGCGGCGGCGCCGGCCGGGCGGCGCCGCCGCCCACCCGGGCGTAGCGGGCCCGGTGCCGCCGGGTGGCGGTCTCGCCGGCGAGCACCACCACGGTCAGCATCACCAGGACCGTGGCGAGGACCAGCGCCGGCCGGGAGAGCCCCAGGTCGAAGTAGGTGAAGAGCGCGCGGGTGAAGGTGTCGGTGCGGGTGATCGCGACCGCCCCGAAGTCGCTGAGCACGTAGAGCGCCACCAGGAGGGCACCGGCCGCCACCGCCGGCCGCACCTGCCGCAGGGTCACGCTGAAGAAGGTCCGCCAGCCACCGCGCCCCAGCGAGCGGGACACCTCCTCCGCGGCCGGGTCCGCGCCGACCAGGGCGGCGGCCACGGGCAGGAAGACGTACGGGTAGGAGCCGAGGGTGAGGACGAGCGCCGCCGCCCAGAAACCCTCGAACACGTACGACGGGTCGATCAGGTGGACCGCCGCCGCCCACGCGTACGCGAGCACATAGGAGGGGATCGCGAGCGGAAGGGCCGCGAGCACCCCGAAGATTCGCCGGCCGGGTACGTCGGTGCGGGTGACCAGGTACGCCGAGCCGACCCCGAGCACCACGCAGGCGGTGGTTACCACCGCGGTGAGGGCCAGGCTGCGCGCGGTCAACTCCGCCACCCGCTCGCTGAGCAGCACGGAGAGCACCCGCTCCCGGCCCTGGCCGAGGGTCCGCAGCACCAGGTAGAGCAGTGGTATCTGCGCCACCGCGGTGGCCGCCACCGCGGCGGCGAGCAGGCCGGGACGGCGCGCACGCTGGCGTCGCCGCCGCCGGTGCGGCGGCGACGCCAGCGTGGTCGGGGCGGTGAGCGTGCTCAGCTCAGCCCCGCTTCAGAGATCATGGTGACCGTGGCCTCCAGGCTGTCGAGGTCGTTGAGGTCCAGCTCCGGCGTGGAGAGCTGGGAGAGCGGGGGCAGGCCGGGCACCTCAACGCCTTCGATCATGGGGTACTCCGAGGTCTGCTCGGCGAAGTAGCGCTGACCCGTCTCGGAGAGCAGGTAGTCCACGAACGCCCGGGTGTCCGGGTCGTCGGCCGAGTGCGTGATCACCCCGATCCCGGAGACGTTGACCATGGCCCCGATGTCCCCGTCCGGGAAGTAGTAGTTGCGGGCGTTCAGCTGGTCAATGCTCACCCCGTCCTCGGCCGCCCGCTCGTACAGGTAGTAGTGGTTGACCAGGCCGGCGTCGAGCCGGCCGGCGTCCACGTCGGCCACGATCGCGATGTTGTTCTCCCGGACCTGGGCGTCGTTGGCGACCATGCCCTCCAGCCACTCCCGGGTGGCGTCATCGCCGTGCGTGACCCGCATCGCGGTGACGAACGCCTGGAACGACGCGTTCGTGGGAGCCACCCCCACCCGGCCTCGCCACTGCGGCTCGGTCAGCTCGAACACCGAGCTGGGCAGCTCGGACTCGGGCACCCGGTCCGGGTGGTAGACCAGCACCCGGGAGCGCCCGGTGACGCCGACCCACTCGCCGCTGCTGGCCCGAAACGCCTCCGGTACCAGGTTGAGCACGTCGGCGGGGAGGGTGGCGAAGAGCCCGTCCTTGGCGACCGCGCCCAACGCGCCGGCGTCCTGGGCGTAGAAGATGTCGGCTGGGGTGCGCTCCCCCTCCTCCTGCAGCTGCGCGGCCATCTGTGCGGTGTTGCCGTACCGCACCTCCACGGTGATCCCGGTCTCCTGCTCGAACTGCTCGATAAGCGGGCCGACCAGGCTCTCGTTGCGGCCGCTGTAGACGGTAATGGTGCCGTCGTCAGGTTCCGGGCTGGCGGGGGCGTCGTCGTCACCGCAGGCGGCGACGCCGGACAGCAGGGCCCCGGTGGCGACCAGCGCCGCCACCTTGGTCCAAGGTGCCCGCTTACCGGGCCGGGGCCGTCGAAGGAGGGTACGGAGGGAGGTAGGGTGTGTACGCCGGACAGCGGACAGGGTCATCAAATCTCCGTTTCTGACCTTGAAGGGACCCTCACCCAGTGAGGTGAGGCTAACCTAACTGAAAGCATGCGCGCAAGCTGCGTCACCCCGGCGTGCAGCATCCGCCGCGCCGGCGGCGACAGCCACGCCGTGAGCTTGTTCACCGCCGCCGCGTAGGCCACCCCCGCCACCAGGGAAGCCACCACCGCCAGTAGCGGGGAGGTTCCCATCAGATGCGGATAAATCTGCCAGTGGGTGAGGTAGATGAACAGGGAGGCGCCGGCGAGCAGGCCGACCGGCCGGTGCAACGGCCGCAGGCTCGGCAGCTGGGGCACCCACAGCAGCACCAGCAGCCCGGCGATCACCACCGCGACCCGGTACTGGTTCTCGAAGAACCCGGGCAGGGTCGCTACCACGGCGAGGCTGACCAGCAACCGCTGCCCGGTTCGAGTGGCCTTCGCCGCTGCCCAGCCCAGCGCGAAGAGCCAGAAGACCTCCAGCGGTGTGGCCAGTTCCACTCCGGGTACGAGCTGGTAGCGGGTCACCAGCCCCAGCCCGACCAGCGCCATCGGCAAGCCGAACGGGAACCGCCGCTCCAGCCGGCTCACCAGGGGCACCGCCAGCAGCAGCAGTATCGCCACCTGGATGTAGACCAGCGATTCGATGAACCAGAAGTGCCACCCGTGCCGGGTCTCTTCGCTGCCGAACACGTAGTGCATCAGGAAGACGTTCGCCACCGCGTAGCTGTCAGTGGCCAACATCACCGCCGTGATCCAGGTCGCACTCGCCAGCGCCACCCGGGCGATGCTGCGAGCCATGTGCCACAACCTCTGGCGGTGCGCCGTGACGTTCAGGTGGAAGCGGGCGAAGTTGAACCCGGCCACCCCGAGCAGCAGATGCGCGCCCCCAGAGATCGGAAACAGCGTCGCGTGGGTGCCGACAATCAGAAAGATGGCGATACCGCGCAACGCCACACTGGTGTCCATGACGGCGACCCATCTCCGGCGCCGTCTGGCCTCCACCGGCCGTAGCTGTCCAATCGGGGTGGTGTGCCATTGTTCGGGCAACCGGCCCAGCGCCCGCTCCAGTCGCACCGAAAGCTCCACGTAGGACAGGGAGTCACCACCGAGGCTGACGAAGCTGCTCTGCTCGCTCACCCGCGGCCGCCCCAACACCTCGGCATAGATCCGGCACAGATCCGCGGTAGTGGCGCGGTCGGGAGTCGGGTCGCTCTCGGTACCGGCTCCGGGAACCGGCGCCCGGGAAAGCGGCGGGATCAGGGCGCGGATGGCGGGATAGTCCGGCTTCCCGCTCGGCAACCGGGGTAGCGCCGGCAGTACGCATACCCGGATTACCCGCTCGGGCAGGCCGCAGCCGGCGGCCACCACCCGCCGGACCGGCTCCGGCTCCACGGTGCCCGTCACCGCTTGCTCGATCGCCACCACCAGCTCGTCGTCGCCGCCCACGCAGCACCCTCGCCAGCCGTGGCGCTCCAGCATCTCCTCGACCTGTTGCAGGTCCACCCGCAGGCCGAACAGTTTCAGGAACCGGCTGCGGCGACCGACGATCTGGTAGAGCCCTTCCGGGGTGCGCCTGGCGATGTCTCCGGTCGCGAGCTCCGCCACCACTCGCCCTTTGCCGAGGTCCGCCGCTGACTCGGCGTACCCGAGCATGACGTTCGGGCCGCGGTAGATGAGCTCACCGGTGTCCGGCTCTGGCCAGTCGGGCCGCGGCTGGATCCGGAATGACCCGCCGGGGATCGGCACGCCGATACAGTCGGGATGGGACAGTGCCAGGTCCGGCGGCAGGTACGCCATCCGGGCAGTGGCCTCGGTCTGCCCGTACATCACGAACAGGTCCCAGCCGCTGCGCCGGCCCAGCTCGGCGTAGCGCCGGACCCGCTCCGGCGCCAACCGGCCACCGGCCTGTGTGACGTACCGCAGCCGCGGCAGTCGCATGGCCTCGAAGCCGACCCGGTCCAGCAGGTCGAATGTGTACGGTACACCCGCGAAACTGGTCGCGCCGTGTTCGGTGAACAGCTGCCAGAAGACCGGGTCGGTCACCGAGCGGTCGGTCAGCAGCAGCGACGCCCCGCGCAGTAGGTGACTGTTGATGACCGACAGGCCGTAGCAGTAGTGCATCGGCAGGCTGGTCGCGGCCCGGTCATCCGGACGGATGCTCAGGTAGGTGGCGATGGCTTCGGCGTTGGCCTGGACGCTGGTCTGGGAGAGCCGGACCAGCTTGGCCGACCCGGTGCTGCCGGAGGTCGGCAGCAGCAACGCCAGGTCGGGGTGCAGCTGATGGATCGTCTCACCGCGGCGCTCCCGCACCCGCCACCGCCCGCCGGCATCGCCAACCACCACATCCGGGTCGTACGCCGCCACCAAGGCCTCGACGCTAGCGGGACGGTCGGCGGGGGCCAGCAGGACCGGGTGCCCACCGGCGAGGGCAGCGAGATAGGCCACGACCGCGTCCAGCCGGTTCGCCCCGGTGAGCAACACCAGCCGCCGCTGCTCGCCCAGCACCGATGCCAGCTCGGCGACCCGGGCGGCGAGGTCCCGGTACGAGACCGCCGCCTCCGGGGTGATGATCGCGACCCGGTCCCCGTGGTTCGCCAGCAGCCGGGCGAAGGGTACGGACCGGGTCGTGGGATCATCGATTGCGACATCGGAAAGGGGCGTCACCAGCGTCTCCCACGGAAGTATGGTTAGGCTTACCTAACTAAGCTTAGGTGAGGCTAACCTAATCTCCGGTGGCGCGCAAGCACCGGCCTACCACGTGAAAAACTCAGGCACCCGCGGGCGATCGGCTTCTGGATTGATTCCAAAACAGTTCCGCGGACCGGCGAGGATCACAAGCACCAGACCCGTCGACCCGCAGCCAAGGATCAGACTGAGACAGCCACGCTGGCCGGCCGCGCGGCGCCGGCTAGCGAAGAAGCTAGGTGCCGGTCTCGTCGAGCGGGCCCACCGCCACCAGCGACCTCGGCTGGCTCAGGAGCTCTTCGGCTACCTCCCGCACCTGTGCCAGTTCCACCCGGTCGACCCGGGCGAGCAGCTCGTCCACTGTCAACGGTCGCTCGTAGAGCAGCTCACCCTTGCCCAGCCGGCTCATCCGGCTCCCGGTGTCCTCCAAGTCCAGCACCACGCTGCCGGCGAGCATGCCCTTGCCGCGGTCCAGTTCGGCCTGGGTGATCCCGCCGCGCGCCACCTTGGCCAGCTCGGTCTCGGTCACCTCCAGCACCTCCTCCACCTTGCCCGGGGCACACCCGGCGTACACCGCGAAGAGTCCGGTGTCGGCGAACAGGGTGGTGTAGGAGTAGGTGGAGTACGCCAGCCCACGCTCCTCCCGGATCTGCTGGAACAGCCGGCTGGACATGCCGCCGCCGAGCACGTTGTTGAGCACCGCCAGCGCGAACCGGCGCTGATCACCGCGGCCCATGGTGGGGCAGCCCAGGACCAGGTGCGCCTGCTCGGTGTCCCGGGCCACCACCCGCCGGGCCGGCGGCTGGGTCGCCACCGCGGGTGTGGCCGGGCGGATCGGCGCCGGGTCTGCTTCCGGTCCGTCCAGTGGGGTGTCCGCCAGTGCCCGGCGGACCAGCTCCACCACCTCGTCGTGCACCAGGTTGCCGGCGGCGGCGATCACGACCACCGGAGCCTGGTAGCGCCGCCGGTAGAAGCCGCGGATCTGCGCCCGGGTCATGGTCCCGATGGTCTGGGTGGTGCCGGAGATGTTGCGGCCCAGCGGATGCTCACCGTAGACGGTCTGGGCGAATAGGTCGTGCACCTGTTCACCGGGCTCGTCCTCGTGCATGGCGATCTCCTCCAGGATCACGCCACGCTCGGTCTCCACGTCCGATGCGGCCAGCACCGAGTCGGTGACCAGGTCGCAGACCACGTCGATCGCGAGCGGGAGGTGGGCGTCCAGCACCCGGGCGTAGTAGCAGGTGTACTCCTTGGTGGTGAAGGCGTTGGTCTCACCGCCCACCGCCTCCACCTCGGCGGAGATCTCCAGCGCGGAGCGCCGGCGGGTGCCTTTGAACAGCAGGTGCTCCAGGAAGTGGGAGACGCCCGAGAGGCGGGGCGTCTCGTCCCGGGAGCCGACCCCCACCCAGACCCCGAACGACACGCTGCGCATCGCCCGCACCGACTCGGTCAGGATCCGCACCCCGCTGGGCAGCACGGTACGCCGTACCGAGCCGCCCAGCGGATCGCTCGCCAGGGTGTCGGTCCGCACCGGACCGGACCGACCCGCCGGCACCGTCTCGTGGGCCACGACTCGCCCCGCGGTGCGGTCAGCTCCGCCGGCGCCGCCGCCGGCGCCCACCGCCCTCGCTGCCAGATCCGGGCTCCTCGCCGTCCCGGCGCGGCCCGCGGTCCCCCCGCTCCCGGTCATTCCGGTCACGCGGTCCCCGGTCGCCCCGGTCCCGGCCGGCCGGCCGGTCGGTCTTCTCCCCCGACGGCTCGGCCCCGACCTTGTCCAGGTAGATCTTGCCGCGGTTGTCGATGTCGGCGATCTCCACCTCCACCTTGTCGCCGACGTTGAGGTAGTCCTCCACCCGCTCTACCCGGGTGCCGTCGCCGACCTTGGAGATGTGGAGCAGGCCGTCCCGCCCCGGCAGCAGGGAGACGAAGGCTCCGAACGCGGCGGTCTTGACCACCGTGCCCAGGAACCGGTCGCCGACCTTCGGCATGGTCGGGTTGGCGATCGCGTTGATCTGGTCCACCGCGGCCTGCGCGGACGGCCCGTCGGTGGCCCCGACGTAGATCGTGCCGTCGTCCTCGACCGAGATGTCCGCGCCGGTCTCCTCCTGGATCGCGTTGATGGTCTGGCCCTTCGGCCCGATCACCATGCCGATCTTGTCGACCGGGATCTTGATGGTCGTGACCCGCGGAGCGTACTCGGACATCGGCGCCGGCTCGGAGATCGCCTCGGCCATCACGTCCAGGATGGTCTGTCGCGCCTGGTATGCCTGCTCCAGCGCGCCGGCGAGCACGTCGGAGGGGATACCGTCCAGCTTGGTGTCCAGCTGCAGGGCGGTCACGAAGTCCCGGGTGCCCGCCACCTTGAAGTCCATGTCGCCGTACGCGTCCTCGGCGCCGAGGATGTCGGTGAGCGTCACGTACGTGGTCTTGCCGTCCACCTCGTCGGAGATCAGCCCCATCGCGATCCCGGCGACCGGCGCCTTGATCGGCACGCCGGCGTTGAGCAGCGCCAGGCTGGAGGCGCACACCGAACCCATGGAGGTGGAACCGTTGGAGCCGATCGCCTCCGAGACCTGGCGGATGGCGTACGGGAACTCCTCCCGGCTCGGCAGCACCGGCACCAGGGCCCGCTCGGCCAGGGCACCATGGCCGATCTCACGCCGCTTCGGCGACCCGACCCGCCCGGTCTCCCCGGTGGAGTACGGCGGGAAGTTGTAGTTGTGCATGTAGCGCTTGGACTTCACCGGCGACAGCGTGTCGATCTGCTGCTCCATCCGCAGCATGTTCAGCGTGGTGGCGCCCAGGATCTGGGTCTCGCCCCGCTCGAACAAAGCCGAGCCGTGCACCCGCGGCAGCACCCCTACCTCGGCGGTGAGCGGCCGGATGTCCCGCGGGCCCCGGCCGTCGATGCGGACCTGGTCGCGCAGGACGCGGGAGCGGACCTCCGACTTGGTCAGTGCGCGGAACGCGGCGCTGATCTCCTTCTCCCGGCCCTCGTACTCCTCGGCCAGGGCCTCCAGCACCTCCGCCCGGATCCGCTCCAGGGTCTCCTCGCGCTCCACCTTGCCGGCGATCTTCACGGCCTCGGTGACCTGCCCGCGGGCGCGCTCGGCCACCGCGTCGTAGAGGTCGTCGGTGTAGTCCAGGAAGATCGGGAACTCGGCGGTGGGCTTAGCCGCCACCGAGGCCAGCTCGGCCTGTGCCCGGCACAACTCCCGGATCGCCGGCTTGGCCGCCTCCAGCCCGCTGGCGACGACCTCCTCGGTCGGCTTGGGCGCACCGGCCTCGATCAGCGCCACCGTGTGCTCGGTCGCCTCCGCCTCCACCATCATGATCGCCACCTCGCCGTCGGGCAGCACCCGGCCGGCGACCACCATGTCGAAGGTGGCCCGTTCCAGCTCCTCGTGGGTCGGGAAGGCGATCCAGACCCCATCCACGTGCCCGAGCCGGGTGGCCCCGATCGGCCCGGAGAACGGCAGGCCGGACAGCTTGGTGGACATCGACGCGGCGTTGATCGCGACCACGTCGTACGGGTGGGCCGGATCGAGCGACAGCACCGTGGCCACGATCTGCACTTCGTTGCGCAGGCCCTTGGCGAACGACGGGCGCAGCGGCCGGTCGGTCAGCCGGCAGGTGAGGATCGCGTCCTCACTCGGCCGACCCTCCCGGCGGAAGAACGAGCCGGGAATCCGCCCGGCCGCGTACAGGCGCTCCTCCACGTCCACGGTGAGCGGGAAGAAGTCGAGGTGCTCCCGAGGCTGCTTGCTGACGGTGGTGGCGGAGAGCACCACCGTGTCGCCGAGTGAGGCGACGACGGAACCCTGGGCCTGGCGCGCGAGCCGGCCGGTGGCGAAGGTCACCTCGCGGGTGCCGGCGGGCCCGTTGTCGATCACCGCCGTCGCGTGGTGCGTGCCTAGCGTACTGCTCATGAAAGGTCTTACTCCTCTGTCAGGGGCGCCGCGACAGAGGAGAGCCGTCAGGCGGCCGGTCTTCGATCGAAGCTCCCGGGCCGGGCCGCCGATCGCGGGCGGCTCGGAAGCCACTACCGAGGACCGGTGCGCCGATCCTCTCCTGCTGTCGGGCACCCGTCCGATTAGACGACAGGGGAGCGGCCCTGGCCGCTCCCCTGTCGGTCAGCGTCGAAGTCCGAGCCGGTCGCGGAGCTTGCGGTACCGCTCGACGTCGGTCTTCTGCAGGTATCCCATCAGCCGCTTGCGCCGGCCGACCAGTAGCAGCAGGCCCCGGCGGCTGTGGTGGTCTTGCTTGTGCACCTTCAGGTGCTCGGTGAGGTCCTTGATGCGTTCAGTGAGGATCGCGACCTGGACCTCAGGCGAACCGGTGTCGCCCTCGTGGGTCGCGTACTCCTTCATGATCCTGGTCTTGGTCTCTGGGTCGAGCGCCATGATCTCCCTTGTCTGCGTACAGATCGAGCTCCGCACCCGCGGCGTCGAGCAGGAACACGGAACCGGTAACTCAGTTACCCGGACCACGTTAGCAGCCACGCGGCCGGCGGCGGCGCAGCCCCGCCCGCTCATCCCCGGTCAGCTGAGCAGTTCCCGGGTGCGGGCCACGTCCTCGTCGATCTGAGCCACCAGCGCGGCGACCGTGTCGAACTTGCGGCTCTCCCGCAGGTAAGCCACGAAGTCGAGACCCACCCGCTCACCGTAGAGATCGCCCTCGAAGTCCAGCAGGTACGGCTCGACCCGCCGCTCCCGCCCGGCGAAGGTCGGGTTGGTGCCGATCGAGATGGCCGCGCGGTACCGCTCACCCCGCCGGGGCAGGTGGCACCAGCCGGCGTAGATGCCGTCCGCCGGCACCGCCGCGTGGCGGCCGGGCAGCAGGTTGGCGGTGGGGTAACCGAGCCGCCGGCCGCGTGCGTCCCCGCGTACCACCACCCCTTCCAGCCGGTGCGGGCGGCCCAACGCGGCGGCGGCCGCGGCTACGTCTCCGGCGGCCACGCAGGCCCGGATGTAGGTGGAGGAGAACACGATCTCCCCCCCGCCGTCGGCCGCGCGTGCCTGGTCGGCGGCGACCAGCGGCGGCACCACCACCGTGAAGCCGAACCGGCGGCCCAGCCGCTCCAGCAGCCCGACATCGCCGGCCGCCCGGTGGCCGAACCGGAAGTTCTCCCCGACCACGATCACCGCCGCGTGCAAGGCCTCGACCAGCACGTCGTGCACGAACGCCTCTGGAGTCAACCGGGAGAACTCCGGGGTGAACGGCTGCACGCACAGCGCGTCCACTCCGAGCGCCTCGATCAGCTCCGCCTTCCGGGCCGGCTCGGTGAGCACCGCCGGGTGCGAGCCGGGGCGCACCACCTCGGCCGGGTGCGGGTCGAAGGTCATGACCACCGACTGCACCCCGAGGTCGCGCGCCTGCTTGACGGTGCTCCCGATGATCTCCTGGTGCCCGCGGTGCACCCCGTCGAAGACCCCGATGGTCACGGCCGAACGCCCCCAGCCGCTCGGCACCGCCTCATACCCCCGCCACCGCTGCATACGCTAACTGTACGACCGGGCCCCGTTCCGGCCCGGCGACGTCTTGCCCCATCCACTACGCTCCGTGCGTGCCCACCCCGGATTTCGAACACGCCGCGCGGTCTCGCGCGCAGGAAGCGGCATGTCTGGCGGCGAACGGTCACCTTACCGGGGCGGTCTACCTCGCCGGTTATGTCATCGAATGCCGGTTGAAGGCATACTTGACCTTCCAGAACCGGCCGTTTCCTCAGTCTGGCGCTCGCGGGCATGATCTCCGCGCATTGTGGGAAGCAGCCGGCTTCCTGGCCAAGGATCTCTCCGGTTTCAAGCGGGCCTTCGTGGACACGTGGTCCACTGATATCCGATACTCGACACAACTACCCTCGGCTCACCAGCCGGAAGATCTCCTCCGGGCCGCTCAGGAACTCGCCGGCTTCGTCGCCAAACGCCACGCCTACCGCCGGTGTCGGAGAAAGGGGCAGCCCTGATCATGGACCGCACCACGTTCTCAGACGTGCGAAGCCAGCTCCAGGCGAACGCGACGCACAGCGGGATGGCCAACCCTCGTATCCACGTAGCGCGTGGCAGCGGTGGCAGCCTTCGAATCAGGGTGGTACACGAGAACCTCGCTGGACTGACCGACGAACAGCGGTCAACGGTACTACTCCGCGGCATCGACCTGCCGATCGAGGAGGCGCAACTACTCACACCGCACGAAGAGGCCTGGTACGGCCCAGCGTTCCCAGAGGTAGAGGGAGCCCTGCCAGTGTGGCCCGAGGCGCTGACACAAGAGCCTTCGGCCACAGCGCTGTTCGCCAGCGACTTGGATGACGGGCTCAAGCCTCCGATCGTCGCTACCTACTACAGCCTCAAAGGGGGGGTGGGGCGGACCACCGCGCTGGCCGCCACCGCGCGGGTGCTGGCCTCGCGAGGACATCGGGTACTCGCCATCGACATGGACTTCGAAGCGCCGGGTCTTCCCTACCTGTTCGGATTGCCCGAACCCGACGAATCGACCGGCGCCCTCAGAGTGCTGCTCGCCCTAGAGAGCGGAGACCCCGTCGATATCCGTGATCATGTGAAGAGGGTCGGTGAGACGGAGTTGTACTGCCTGCCTGCCGGTCGGCTGGGGCTTGACTACGTACGGCGGCTGCAGCTCCTCGAACCGGAGATCTGGTACCGGGAAGCCCCCAACCCTCTGCACCAGCTCCTGGACGAGGCGGCGCAGTCGTCACTCCAGCCCGACTTCGTCCTGCTCGATGCCCGCACCGGGATCGCACCCATCAGCGCTCCGCTGTTGTTCGACATCGCCGATCTGGCGTTGTTCTGCTTCTACCCGCACCCGCAGGCGTACTCGGGCACCGAGCTCCTGGTCCGGTCGTTGTTGGCGGCCCGCAGCCGCCGCGTCGAAAACGGCCAGCGTCTGTCCCCGGAGCCGCGGTTCCTGGTGTCGCCGGTACCGCCCGGGCCGTCCGCCGCGGCGGTGCGGGAACGCGCCAAGCAGTGGGTGAACGACTGGCTGTCCCCGATATCTGAACGACGCGCCGGGACGGTTGGCGAGCTCCGTGCGGACGAACTCACACATTTCATCGACTACTCTCCTGATACCGCTTTCGCTGACGTACTTTCGCTGTCCGGGAGCAACCACGACACTTACGGTCCGCTCGCGGACTGGCTGGAACAGCTTCTCCCACAGCCGGCCGGGCTACCTACCACCGCCATATCAACTCGGAAGAACCGAGTGCTCCGGGAACTAAGCTTCTCCACGGGAACCGCCGAGTACCAGGATCGGCTCCTAGACGACTTCGTCGAGACGCCGGTGTTCACCCAAGCTCTCCAGCGACGGTATCCCCTGGTCCTGGGGCGGAAGGGGACCGGAAAAACCACCCTCTTCCGGTGGCTACTAGCGAGCGAATCGTCGGCGACACCGGTAACCTGCCCCGCTGCCCTGCGTGGCCACTACCCTTGGACGCTCAGCAGTGTGGGGTTCGAGAGCGTGGCGCGGGCCCTGCCGGCAGATGACGCGTGGCCGCTGTTCTGGGAGTGCTATGTGGCTCTCGCCGCTCACCTCGCCTTGCCCCCCGACCGGGAGGTACGCGTCCCGGAAGGACTCGCCCACTTACTACCCGCTCACGACGCTGTGCACGCAAGTGAGGCGCAGACGGTCGATGTCATCACCCGTATGCTGGCGGAACCCCGCTCGGCGCTGCTCGCACGGCAGTGGTTGAAGGCGGTAGACGTCGCGATGGACAAGCCCACGTTTCTCTTGTTCGATGGGCTGGATACGGGGTTCGGCAACTCCCAGGACAGCCGGCGCCGCCGGACTGCCGCGGTCAGCGGATTGTTCGCTTATCTCACCGAGGCAGAGGCGGAGCTGAAGCACCTGGCGTTCAAGGTACTGCTGCGCGACGACATCTGGCGCACCCTGTGGTTTGAGAACAAGAGCCACCTGTTCGGGCGGTCACTGCTGCTGCAGTGGCGGGACCAGGCCGACTACTTCAAGACGGTCCTCAAGCAGGCGCTGCGCAGCATGGAATTCAAAGACATGGTGGTTGAGACCGGGGTGCGGCCAGAGGTCGACCGCTGGAGTGACCAGGAGGTCTACCACGCCTGGAACCTGCTGGTCGGCGAGCGGATGAAGGGCGGCAAGACCGCGTTCACCCGGAACTGGGTGTGGAACCGGTTGGCCGACGGCAACGGCGACCACAGTCCTCGAGCGCTGGCGCAGCTGTTCCACCGCGCGACCGAACTGGAACAGGAAGAGCAGCAGAAGACTCCGTATGAGCGCAGCGTTATCCGACCGAGACTGCTCGTGGTCAGCCTGGAGACGGTCAGCAACCAAGCCGCGAGCGCGCTGCTGGAGGAGTTCTCAGAGCTGGCGGAGGTTGCCGACACGCTACGCCGGATCGGTCGCAGCCCATTCGCACCCGAGGAAGTCGAATCCGAGAATCCGGACGCGGCGGAGCGCCTGGAGCTTGCCCAGGAGGCCGGTCTGGTCGAGGTCTACGAGGGCACCGAACAGGAGGTCCGTCGATACAAGGTCCCGGACCTCTACCGTCACGCTCTCAACATCACCCGTAAGGGACAGGCTTGACGCTGAGCTCTGCTCAACCGGTCTTACCGGGTCAGCCGGCGGGCGCGAACACCGCCTCCGGGCGGGCCGCGCCGCCCCGTTCGGCCACCACCGCGACCAGCTCCCCGGTGGGGGCGAACACCGGGTAGGGGCCGGTTACCCCGACGGCCGGTAGCGGCCGGCCGTGGGACAGCGCCCGGGCCTGGCCGGCGTCGACCTCGCGGTGGTCGGCGAAGGCGCGGCGGGCGGCCTCGGCGAGGGAGAGGCTGACCACGTCCGGGGCCCGCTGCTCCAGCTCGGCCAGCGGGATCGCCTCCGCCAGCGTGAAGCCGCCCACGAACGTCCGGCGCAGCGCGGTCAGGTGCCCGCCCACCCCCAGCGTCTCGCCCAGGTCCCGGGCGACCGCCCGCACGTAGGTGCCGGACGAACAGGCGAGGTCGACCTCCACGTCCACCAGGCCGGGCAGCTCCCGCCGGATCGCGCGTACGTCCAGCCGCGAGATCCGCACCCGCCGCGGCGCCAGCGCGACCTGCTCGCCCTCCCGCACCCGGTGGTACGCGCGGCGACCACCCACCTTGATCGCGCTGACCGCGCTCGGCACCTGATCGATCTCGCCCGTCAGCGCGGCCAGCCCGGCGCGGATCGCCTCGTCGGTGACCGCGTCCGCGGACCGGGTCGCCACCACCTCACCCTCGGCGTCGTCGGTGACGGTGCGCTGCCCGAGCCGGATCGTCGCCGCGTACCCCTTGTCCGTGCCGATCACATAGGTGAGCAGGCGGGTGGCCCGCCCGACACCGACCACCAGCACGCCGGTGGCCATCGGGTCGAGCGTGCCGCCGTGGCCCACCCTGCGGGTACGCGCCAGCCGCCGTACCCGGGCGACCACGTCGTGCGAGGTCATCCCGGCCGGCTTGTCCACGATCACGATGCCGTCCATGGCCGCCCTATAGGTTAGGGGTACCGACCCGGCCCGCGGCCACGCGGCCATGCCCGCGGTCGCGCCCGCGCGCCGGGGATGCCCGCGTACGCCGGGAGGTGTCGCGCCGGTGGGAGTGCGGCAGGCGCTGGCCACGGTCAACCAGGAGCTGGACACCCTGGTGGCCCGGACCCCGGCGCGCCGGGACCGGTACGTCGACCTGCTGCGGGCGGTCGCGATCGGCGTGGTCGTGGTGTGGCACTGGAGCCTTTCCGTGCTGGCCTGGACCGGTGACCGGTGGGTGATGCCGAACCCGATCCACCAGGTCCCCGGGGGCTGGGCCGCCACCTGGCTGCTGCAGATCATGCCGGTCTTCTTCTTCGTCGGGGGGTACGCGAACGCGGCCGCCTGGTCGGCGGCCCGGCGCGACGGGCGCGGGCTCGCCGGCTACTACCGCGCCCGGCTACGGCGCCTGCTGACGCCGGTGGGGGTGTTCCTGGCGGTATGGGTGGCCTTCGAGGTCACGGTCAACCTGGTGGTACCCGGCTACCCCGGCGTGCTCCGGTACGGCATCATCGCCTTCACTCCACTATGGTTCATCGCCGCGTACCTGTGGGTGGTGCTGTTGACACCGTTGACCGCCACTGCCCACACCCGCGCCCGGTGGTGGACCCTCGGCTTGCTCGCCGGCGCGGTGGCAGCCGCCGATCTGGCCCGGTTCGCCGCCGGGTTGGATCTCGCCGGCTGGTTGAACACCGCGCTGGTGTGGGTGCTGATCCACCAGTTCGGCTACTTCTACCGCGACGGCACGCTGGACCGGATCGGCCGGTGGGGCGCCGTCACGCTCCTCGCCGCCGGGTTGCTCACCCTGGCGTGGCTGACCTCCCTGCCGGCGTACCCCCGGTCCATGGTGGCCACCGTCGGTCAGGACCGCAGCAACATCCTTCCCACCACGGCCCCGATCGCGGTGGTGGCGCTGGCCCAGGTGGGGGTGGCGATGCTGCTGCGGGCGCCGGTGACCCGCTGGCTGCGCCGGCCCGCCGCCTGGAAGCCGGTGGTGGCCGCCAACGCGGTAGTGATGACGGTGTTCCTGTGGCACATGACCGCGTTGCTGGTGCTACTGGCCGGGCTGCGGGCGGTGGGGGTGGAACCGCCGCCCGGCCCGGATGCGGCGTGGTGGTGGCAGCGACCAGTGTGGTTGCTGGCCCCGCTGCCGGTGCTGGCGGTACTGGTGGCGGTCTTCGGCCGGTTCGAGCGGGGCGGCGGCTACGCCGGCCGCGGCGCGGGTGGGCGGTGACGCCCGCCTGGACGCAGCCCGCCACCGGCGCGGCACTGGCTGTCGGTGACCACGCGCGGCACCGCCAACGGGAGCAACCGGGCTCGCGTCGGGTCCTCGTCGTCCGGGGGCGGGCACTCCGGCGGCGGCGGGACGGTCCCGACCAGGAACCGGTAGATGCCCCACCAGGCGTCCGAGTACCGGATGAAGACGTCACTGTGGGAGGAGACGCCACCGATGGTGCTACCGGCCCGCTCCCCCAGCGGCCGCCCCAGTTCGTCGCGGGCGGCCGGGTCGTCCGGGAGCCGGCCGGTGGGCAGGGTGGTCACGCAGCGGAAGTCGTCCGGGTCCGGGCCGTGGCCGAGCCCGGGCGGGGTGGGTAGCCCCTGCACCAGCCCGATCAGATCACCCGGGGCGGTCATGGAGTAGCGCGGACGCCGCGGATCGGGGAAGTCGTACGGGTCGCGGACCCGCCCCACACCGGCGGAGGCGACGTGCAGCACGGCGTCCACCGCCAGGCCGTACCGCTCGGCCTCACCGACCACCGCGCCGCCGAACGAGTGCCCGACCGCCACCACCCGGGGCCGGCGCACCGGCCCGAACTCCCGGTCGAGCTCCATCCGCAGCTCCTGGGAGAACAGCGCCAACGACCGGCCCAGCTCGGCCGGGTAGCGGTCCAGGCCGGCCTGGACCCAACCCTTGGGGAACGTGCCCGCCGCCCAGACCACCATCGCCAGCCGGCCGTCGGCCTCCTCCACCAGGTCGCGGGCGCGCTGATAGTACCGGTCGAAGTTGGCGTCTACCACGAACGCGGAGCTGCCCGGAACCAGGATGCCGACCACCTCGGTCGCCTCGTCAATGGTGCCGACCAGCTCCGCCCAGGAGCCCCGGCCCCGGTTGGCGTCCGGGTCGAAGTGCAGCAGTTTACGGCCGGCGGTGAGGACCGCCCGGGACACTTCCTGGTAGACGTCGGCGAGATCCGGGTCGGCGTCGGCCACGGCCTCGGCGACCCGCCGCAGATTCTCCTGGATGCGGATCTCGAACGGTACGCCCGGCAGCGCGGCCGCGACCGGACTGATCTCGATCGGGTGGATCGGCGTGGTCGGGATGACCTGGGTGCCGGCGGCCACCAGCAGGATGCCGGCGAGGGTCAGGACCGTCCGGAACTGGCCCCGTTGCGGCGCAGCAGGCGAAGCGGCCGGCCGACGCTGCGACCCGCTCCCAACCTGCCCGGCCCTGGCCCGCCGCCGCACGTGAACCTCCCGCCCCGCGAACTCACACGCGCCTGCCGGGCACCATTGTCACATCCCCACTCGTCCGCTGTGCACTGAGATCATCCCGGCGCGCCTCGGTGGCGCACCGGTATCGCGCCGGTAGCGCAGAGATAACGCGCAGGTGAGCGGCGTACGGCGCGGGTAGCGGGACGATGGACGCCGGCCCGGCCGGACGTCTGCCGTAGCCGGGCCTGACCGGCTGAGTCCGGTCGGCGCTGGCCTGCGCCGGCCGCGACCTTCGGCCGAGCGCGGAGTCGGTCGAACGGGGCGGCCCACCCGGGTCGCCCGGGGCGGGCCGGTCAGATCACCTAGTGCCGGTCTCCTACTGCCGGGTGTCCATCGAGGTCTGCAGCGCGCGCCGCGCCTGCTCGCGCGCGTCCTCCGCCGGAACCGGCGTCGGGGTGCGGGACATGAGTAGTCCTTCCAGGGTCGCTTTCAAAGGCGAGTCTGTGGACGGGTCGGGATCGTCGCCGTGCCCGCCGGGATCGCCGGTGACGGGTTGCGGCGGCGGGGAGCCGGGCCGGTTGACCCTGGGCGGCGCTGCTCGGGTGGTGACGCGCGGTCGCTCCCCCGCAGTGGCGGCCAGCATCCTGACTCCGCGGCGAGGGCTGGCCTGTGATCAGGTCCCGCCGCGGCGGCGAAGGATGAGTACCGTGCGCATCGCTGTCCAAGCTATCGTTAAGGTCCACATGCCGCACGAATTTCCTGCATACTGAGACGAATTTTGTTCAAGCGGGGTCCCCGGCTGGCGTTCTAGCCCCAGCCGGGGAGCCCTGGGAGGAGAACCAGGCGCCACCGGGCAGCCCACAGCCCCGGAGGTGCTCAAGCGGGGCGTCCGGCGGGAACTCCGTCAGCCGTCGAGCTTGGCGCGGATGGCGTCGATCACATCCTGCAGATCGCCGTACCCGGTGAAACCCGCCGCGAGCCGGTGACCGCCACCGCCGAGCGCGACCGCCACCGCGCTGACATCGCTGCCGCCCTTGCTACGCATAGAAACCGCCCACTCACCCGCGGCGACCTCTTTGACCACACACGACACATCGGCCTCGGCGGTGCACCGGACCGAGTCGATCAACGGCTCCAGGACGTACGGCTGCTGTTCGTGGCGCGCCAGATCCTCCAATGTGGCGTACGTCCACACCAGGCCGCGACCGCCGGCGGCGGCCGGCTCCAGCTGCGTACGGGCGAGCACGTCACCGTACAGGCGCACGGCCCCGAAGGGCCGGGTGTCGAAGACCCGCCGGGAGATGTCCCCCGGCCGGATGCCGGTGGCGAGCAGCCGGGCGGCCAACTGGTGCACCGCCGGGGTGGTCATGTCGAACTTGAACGACCCGGTGTCGGTGACCAGAGCCACATAGAGGCACTCGGCGATCGCCGCGTCCAGCGTCACCCCGAGCCGGTTCAGCAGCTCCTCGGCGACCACCGCGGTAGCCGCGGCGGTCGGGTCTACCAAGTGGATCGTGCCGAATCCGGTGTAGGAGGCATGGTGGTCCAGCACCACCGTGGCACCGGCCGTGTCCAGCCGGTCCGCCAACTCGCCCAGCCGCGACGCGCTCGCCGCGTCGAAGCAGAGCATCAGATCCGGGGCGGCCACCGCCTCCTCCGCCGGCACCAGGAGATCCCGCCCCGGCAGGGTGGCGAACGGTTCCGGCAACACCATCTGGCCCGGGAACGTGGCCTGGAGGTGCCGAAACCCCATGCCGCGCAGTCCTAGCGCGACCCCCAGCATGCTGCCGAGCGCGTCCCCATCAGGGTTGATGTGGCACACCAGCAGCACCGGGGCGTCCGGGGACAGCTTCTCGACCTGCTCCACCGCGGCCGACCACTCCATGACCCCGATCCCCTCCCCGCCCGCCGTCCGCGCGCTCATCGCGACTCACCCGCCGCCGGAGGTTCGTCGTCGATCCGGTACGGGTGCGGATCGCCGGCGTACGTCGCGCGGGCGGCCAGGCGCTGCACCTCCGCGTCCGCGTCGCGGACCGCGTCCAGCAGCTCGTCGATGTGCTTCGCCTGCTCCGGCACTTCGTCCAGGACGAACGTCAGAGTGGGCGAGTGACGCAGTCCCAGTGCCCGGCCGACCGTGCTGCGCACCAGCCCGCGGGCGCTCGCCAGGGCCGCGGCCGTGGCTTCCTTCTCGCCGGCGTCGCCGAGCACGGTGTAGAAGACCGTCGCCTCGCGCAGATCGGGCGTCATCCGAGCGTCCGTGATCGTGATCATCCCGAGGCGGGGGTCCTTGATCTGGGTACGCACCACTTGGGCCACCAGTTCCCGCACGCGTTCGGCGTGTCGGCGCACCCGGGCCGGGTCCGTCATCTCGTCACCTCCGCTGGGTCGGGCGGGGACCAGGTTGATCCATCATTCAAGCTACGCCCCGCCGTCGCCGCACGCCATCGACACTACCGGGCGAACGCGTCCCGGCGGGACAGCGACCGATCAATCGTCGTCGCCGCGCAGAGTGCGCCGCACCGAGAGCAGTTCCAGTTCCGGGCGGGAGGCGACCAGCCGCTCGCACGTGTCCAGCACGGAGGTCGCATGCCGAGCCTCCGCGGCCACCACCGCCACGCCGATCTCGGCCCGCCCGTACCGGTCCAGCGCGCCCACCTCCGCGGCGGCCACCTCGTACCGGCGCAACGCGGCCAGGACCGGCCGGACATAGGAGCGCTTGGCCTTTAGGGAGCGGGAATCACCCGGGAGCAGCACGTCGAAGATCGCGGTGCCGGTGTACACGGCCGCAGCGTACCGCCGCCGCGCGACCGGCGAGACGCCGGTCACGGCTCAGGGTTTGCGAGCGACCACCACATCCCGGGTGATGCCCTGATCCACCCAGTGGGAGAAGCCCTGGTACGCCGGGGAGGTGACCACCTCCAGCCCGGCACCGGCGAGCAGGTCGGCGAGGTCCGTCGCGGTGAGCAGATGGGTGTTGAACGACACACCCAGCGCGCCGCCGTGGCGGAGCAGCTCCACCCACACCGGAGCCGCCGCCGCGAGCAGGTCGCGCGGATCGCGGCGCACCGCCTCCGGCGTACGGCTGCCGTGCGCGATCCCGTACGGCGTGTCCGCCACCATGACGTCGCAGCAGCCGGCCCGCAGGAAAGCGCGGGCGCTGATGGTGTCCGCGTGGTAGACGGTCACCTGCTGGACGTCGCCGGCGCGGTGCGCCTCCCGGCTGGGCGCCACAGTGGCCGCCAGCCGCCGGGCCACCCGCCGCCCGCCCTGCCGCACCGGGTGGGCCTCCACCCGGTGCTTGAGCCGCTTGCGCCGCAGCCAGGTGCGCAGGAACGCGCCGTACGCGTCCACGTGCCCGCCGTCGGCCTCGATCCCGATCGCGTCGTAGCCGTACCGCATGGCCACGTTGAGGGTAGTACCCCGGCCACACAACGGATCCAGCACCACTAACCGGCGCGTGAGCATCTGGTCGGCCCGGGAGGAGGCGAGCACGGTCAGGTTGAGCAGCAACTGGGTGAACTGCTCGTTGGTCTTGCCCGGGTACTTGGGGATGGTGATGAGGTCCTCGTCGTAGCGCAGCGACGACGGGAGGGCGACCGGCCGCAGCCGGTCACCCTCCACTTCAAACAGCGCATACGCCGTGGACACCCGGGACAGATAGGCGAGGTCCGCCTCGGCGAGCGGCTCATCGGCGGCGAAGCCGAGGTACGGCACGCCGGCCAGTTCGATGCCCGCGATGTCGCGCACCCGGCCGGCGAGCCCGCGCTCCGCGAACGCGGTCAGCTCCGCCGCCGTGAGCCGTAGCGCCTGTCCGGCGTACACCCGGTTGGCCGATGGGGCGACCAGCAGGGCGTACCGGATCACGCGTCACTCACGCGGCTTCTCCCGCAGCTCGAACGTCTCCACCACGTCGTCGACCTTGATGTCGTTGTAGTTGCTGAGCGTCAAGCCGCACTCGAAGCCCTCGCGCACCTCGGTGGCGTCGTCCTTCCCCCGCCGCAGCGAGGCGATGGTGAGGTTGTCCGCCACCACCTTGCCGTCGCGCACCAGCCGGGCCTTGGCGTTGCGCCGGATGACTCCGGAGCGGACCAGGCAACCAGCGATGTTGCCGAACCGGCTGGAGCGGAAGATCGCGCGGATCTCGGCGCTCCCGAGCGGGACCTCCTCGTACTCGGGCTTGAGCATGCCCTTGAGCGCCGCCTCGACCTCCTCGATGGCCTGGTAGATGACGGTGTAGTACCGGATCTCCACGCCCTCGCGCTCGGCCAGCTGCCGCACCGACGCGGACGCGGTGCTCACGTTGAAGCCGATGATCACGGCGTCCGACGCGCTCGCCAGCATTACGTTGCTCTCGGTGATCGCACCGACGCCGCGGTCGATCACCCGCAGCTGGATCTCGTCGGGGATCTCCAGCTTGAACAACGCGTCCTCGAGCGCCTCCACCGAACCGGAGACGTCGCCCTTGAGGATGAGGTTGAGCGAGCTCTTCTCGCCCTCCTTGATCTGCTCCATGAGCGTCTCGAGGGTCGCCCGGCCACGAGAGGAGGCCATCTGGGCCGCCCGCCGCCGCGCCTGGCGCTGCTCGGCGATCTGCCGGACGGTGCGGTCGTCGTCGGCGGCGAGGAACGTGTCGCCGGCGCTGGGCACCGCGGTGAGGCCGAGCACCTGCACCGGACGGGACGGTCCCGCCTCGGCCACCTGCCGGCCCTGCTCGTCCAGCATCGCCCGGACCCGGCCGTGCGCGCTACCGGCCACGATCGAGTCACCGGCGCGCAGCGTGCCGCGCTCGACCAGGACCGTGGCGACCGCGCCGCGACCGCGGTCGAGGTGCGCCTCGATCGCCACGCCCTGGGCCGGGCCGTCCACCGGCGCGGTCAGCTCCAGCGCGGCGTCCGCGGTGAGCAGCACCGCCTCCAGCAGCTTGTCGATGCCGATGCCGGGCTTGGCCGCCACGTTGACGAACATGGTGTCGCCGCCGTACTCCTCGGCGACCAGGCCGTACTCGGTCAGCTGCTGGCGGACCTTGTCCGGGTTCGCCTCCGGCTTGTCGATCTTGTTGACCGCGACCACGATCGGCACGTCGGCCGCCTTGGCGTGGTTGAGCGCCTCCACGGTCTGCGGCATCACCCCGTCGTCGGCCGCGACCACCAGGATCACGATGTCGGTGACCTGGGCACCGCGCGCCCGCATGGCGGTGAACGCCTCGTGACCGGGGGTGTCGATGAAGGTGATCGCCCGCTGGGCGCCCTCGTGCTCGACCTCCACCTGGTAGGCGCCGATGTGCTGGGTGATGCCGCCGGCCTCACCCTCGACGACCTTGGTACGCCGGATCGCGTCCAGCAGCCGCGTCTTCCCGTGGTCGACGTGACCCATCACGGTGACCACCGGCGGCCGGCTCACCAGCCGTTCCGGCGCCACCGGGGCGTCGAGGTCGATGTGGAACCGCGCCAGCAGCTCCCGGTCCTCGTCCTCCGGGCTGACGATCTGCACGTCGTAGCCGAGGTGCTCGCCCAGCAACAGCAGGGTGTCGTCGGTGCAGGACTGGGTCGCGGTGACCATCTCACCGAGCCCGAACAGCTCCTGTACCAGCGAACCCGGGTTCGCGTTGATCTTGTCAGCGAAGTCGGAGAGGGAGGCGCCACGGGGCAGCCGCACCGTCTGGCCGTTACCGCGCGGCGCGCCCGAGCCCATGGTGGGCGCGGCGAGGTTGTCGAACTCTTGCCGCCGCTGCTTCCTCGACTTGCGCCCACGCGCCGGCCGGCCACCCGGACGGCCGAACGCGCCCGCCGCACCGCCGCCGCGGCCGCGGCCACCGCGACCCCCGGGGGGACCGCCCCGGTAGCCACCGGGCGCGCCCACGCCCGGGCCGCCGGGACCACCACGGAAACCACCGCCGGTCCGCGGACCGCCGCCACCGCCGCGACCACCGGGCGCAGGACGGCCCGGGGCGCCACGCCCACCCGGGACGCCGGTCGGCCGGGTCGTCCGCTGGCTCGGCATGGCCGCGGGCGACGGCCGGGGCGGCATCGAGGCCGGCGACGGCCGGGGCGGCATCGACGCCGGCGACGGCCGGGGCGGCATCGACGCCGGCGTAGGCCGGGGGCCGGCCGGGGTGATGCCGTACGGGTTGTTGACACTGCTACGCACCGACGGGCGCGGGGTCTCCCCGCCGTCGGCCGGCGGCTGCTGCCGGCGCTGGGCCTGCCGGGCGGCCTGCACCGCCGCCTCCTGCTCAGCCTTGAGCGCGGCGGCCCGGGCCTCGGCGGCCGCCACCTCGATGTCGTGTGCGCTGGCCGGCTTCGCCATGCTCGGGGGTGGCCCCGGCACCGGTCCCTTCGGCGCCTTCTTCGCCACCGGGCCAGGCTTACCGGCCACGCTGGCCGGGGTGGCCTTCACGGCCGGAGCGGCCTTCGCCGCCTTGGGCGCCTTCGCCTCCGTCGCCTGCTCCGCCGCCGCGCTGGCGGCCATCTCCTCCCGCAACCGCCGGGCCACGGGCGCCTCGACGGTGCTCGACGCGGACTTGACGAACTCGCCCATCTCCTTGAGCTTGGCGAGCACGGTCTTGCTCTGAACGCCGAGCTCCTTCGCGAGCTCATGTACGCGGGCTTTGCCTGCCACTGCACTCCTCAATCCGAGGCCGCGCGGGGCACGCCCGCGGCGACCTCAATCCTCCACCTGAAGCCTGATCATGTCAGCGACTTCATCGTGTACTCATGTCGGTCGTCCTGTCCTTGCTGTCGGGGTCGATGAACTCGACCAACGCTCCAGCGTCTGGGACGCTGGAGAGCCGCAACGCCTTCACAAAGGCCCGGCGTCGCTGTGCCAGCGCCAAGCAGGCCGGATCGGGGTGCACATGCGCCCCCCGCCCCGGCAACCTACGGGTCGGGTCCGGCACGAGCCGGAGCTGCGCTCCGGCAGCTCCACCCCCCGCCGCGACTACCCGCAGCAGCTCGGACGCTGGCGCCCGCTTCCGGCAACCCACACACGTCCGCACCCACGGTGCAGCTTGGATGCGGGCGGCCGAGAACGCGCGATCTCTCACAGGCAAGTTTAGCCTGCGGTGGCCGGTGCGTCCCGTCCGGTCTCCGCGTCCGAACGAATATCAATGCGCCAACCGGTCAACCGGGCGGCGAGCCGGGCGTTCTGCCCCTCCCGGCCGATCGCGAGCGAAAGCTGGTAGTCGGGCACGGTGACCCGGGCGGTACGGGTGGCGAGGTCCACCACATCCACCCGCAACGCCTTGGCCGGTGAGAGCGCGTTGCCGACGAACTCGGCCGGATCCTCCGACCAGTCGACGATGTCGATCTTCTCGCCGTTCAGCTCGCTCATGACCGCCCGGACCCGCTGCCCCATCGGGCCGATGCAGGCGCCCTTGGCGTTCACACCCTCGACCGTGGACCGGACCGCGATCTTCGTACGGTGACCGGCCTCCCGGGCGATCGCCGCGATCTCCACCGTGCCGTCGGCGATCTCCGGCACCTCCAGCGCGAAGAGCTTCTTCACCAGGCTGGGATGCGACCGGGAGAGCGTGATCTGCGGGCCGCGGAAGCCCTTGGCCACGTGCACCACCACGCACCGGATCCGCATCCCGTGCTGGTAGACCTCCCCGGGCACCTGCTCGGACGCGGGCAGCACCGCCTCCACCTTGCCCAGGTCGACGGTGACGATGCCCTTCTCGGCGCGGGCCCCGTGCGCCTGCACCACGCCGGTGACCAGGTCACCCTCGCGACCGGAGTACTCCCCGTAGTGCGCCTCGTCGGTGGCCTCCCGCAGTCGCTGCAGGATCACCTGCTTGGCCGTCATCGCGGCGATCCGGCCGAAGTCGGCCGGGGTGTCGTCCCACTCCCGGATCACCTCGCCGTCCTCGTCCCGCTCCTGCGCGTACACCGAGGCGGCGCCGGTGTCACGGTCGATCTCCACCCGGGCGTGCGGGTGCGCCGAGCCGGTGTGGCGGTACGCGGTGAGCAGCGCTGTCTCGATCGCGGCCAGGATGGTCTCGAACGGGATCTCCCGCTCGCGCTCCAGCGCACGCAGCGCCGCGAGGTCGATGTTCACGCTCCCCCCTTCCCGCTTCGCCGCTCGGGTCTCCTGCCGGTCGCCTCACCGGACGCGATACCCCCGGCTTCGACCTCGGCCTCGAGGTCGGCGCCTTCCGGGTCCTCGCCAGGCTCGTCACTACTCGCCGGTCGGAGTTCGACCTGCACCCGGCCAGGACCTAGCGACGCGTACGGCAGCTCCCGGACGTTTCCTTCCACGTCCAGTGTCACCCCGGAACTACCAGCGGCGACCACCCGTCCTGTGACCTGACCCTCACCGGTCACCGTGACGGCGACCAGCCGCCCGAGGTTACGTCGCCAGTGCCGCGGCTCGGTCAGGGGGCGGTCCACCCCCGGCGAGCTCACCTCCAGCACGTACTCCCCCGGCACCACCGCATCCCCGGCCTCGTCGGCGCGGTCCAGCGCGGCGGAGACCGCGCGGGACACCTCGGCGATGGCGTCCAGCCCTAGGTCGTGATCCCGGTCCACGATCACCTGCACCCGGTGGCGGCGGCCGGCCCGGGTGACTCTGACCCGCTCCAGGTCGAAACCCGCCGCTCGAGTTACCGGTGCGATCACACTGGTGAGACGCTCACGCAGCGCCGTCAGGCCGCCCCGCGGGCCAGACGACGGACGCTCCGGCGGGCGACCGCGCGCGCGAGCGGCCCGGCCGTCGCTGCGACCGCGCGGTGTCACCGGTGCCACCCCCTCCTCATGGCGTATCCACCTCCCCTGTACCGGCCCCGGCGCCGGTACGGGTGGTTGCGCTGAGCGTAGCGCGGAGCTGACCACGGCGCTGCGCAGGCACGCTCAACACCCGCCCACCCCCGCCCCAGCGCCGCAGTCGCGCCGACCGAGCCCGCCCAAAGCCCGCAGTTTCGCCAACCGAGCCCGCCCAAAGCCCGCAGTTTTGCCAAAACTGGGGCCTCCGCGCGCCCTGAGGCCGCAGTTTTGGCGAAACTGCGAGGAGGTGGTCCCCGCGGGCGAGGATCTGCCTCCTCGGGTGTTTGGGGTCGCGCGGGTGGTGTTCACTATGGCGGTGCGGTACGGGCCGAGGTTGACGCGCCGGGCGGTGCTCGCCGCTGCCGGCGGCGTCGGGGTGGCGGGTGTCCTGTCAGGTTGTTCCCTGTTCACGCCCGAGGAACCCGCCCTACCCCCGGACCCGCTGGAGCCGCTGCTGGCCTCCGCTCACCAACTGATCGCGCGTTACCAGGAGGCGATCAGCGCCCACCCTGACCTGGCGCCCCGGCTGCAGCCGATCCAGCAGGCGCACGAGGCTCACGCCGAGGCGCTGCAGGAGTTGATCGGCCGGTCGCCGTCGCCCCCGGGCACCGGCGAGGCGGGGTCGCCGCCGGCGCCGAGTCCGGCCGCGCACCCCGACGATGCCGCGGTCTTGGCGTCCCTGGCCGAGTTGGAACGCGCCGCTGCGCACCAGGCCCGCCTCGCGTGCCTGGCCGCCCCGGCGGAACGCACCGGCCTGCTTGGGTCGATCACCGCCGCCCGCGCCACGCATGCGGAGGTGTTGACGTGGTCGGACTGACCAAGCCAGTCAAACCCACCCCCACCGAGTCCCCGGCCACCGGCCGTGCCCTCACCGAGCCGGCGCAGACCGAAGCACCCACCGGCAGCCCGGACCCCGGTTCGACCGCGGCGACGGCAGCGCTGACCGAAGCGCTCGCCGCCGAGTACGCCGCCATCTTCGCGTACGGCCCGATCGGCGTGAAGCTCGACGACGAGCTGGCCGAGGCTGCCCGGGAGGCGGAGGCCGCGCACCGGGCGCGCCGGGACGCGCTGATACTCGCCTTCGCCGCTGATGGTGTCGATCCACCGGCAGCGGAGGCGAGCTACGCCCTCCCGTTCGAGGTGACCGGGGCGGCCGACGCGCTGCGGTTGGCGGTGCTGGTGGAGGAGCGGGTGGCGGCGGTGTGGCGGGCGGCGCTGGCGGCCAGCGACGGCACCACCCGCGCGGAGGCGCTCGACGCCCTGGTCGACGCCGCTCTTCGCGCCGCCGGCTGGCGGGCCGCGGCCGGTGCGGCGCCGGCGACCGTGCCATTCCCCGGCACCGTCTGACTCCGGCACCGTCCGCCACTCCGGCACGTCTGACACCCCCGCACCGTCTGGCACCCCCGCACCGTCTCACTTTCGCCAAAACTGCGGCCTCCGAGTGCGCCGAGGCCGCAGTTTTGGCGAAACTGCCAGCTCTGGGTGGGAGCGCTGGGTGCGAGCGCTGGAGGTGCGGGCGGGGGGTGCGGGCGAGGGGTGCGGGCGAGTGGGGGTCGGGTGCGGCCCGGGTAACTTGACCTAGACATACTCCGTATGCATACTCAGTAGCTATGTCGATTAGACACGGCCTGTTGGCCTTGCTGGAGTCCGGCCCACGCTACGGCTACCAGTTGCGGGCAGAGTTCGAGGCGTCGACCGGGGCCACCTGGCCGCTCAACATCGGGCAGGTCTACACCACCCTGGCGCGCCTGGAGCGGGACGGTCTGGTGCGCTCGTTGCCGGAAGAAGACGGGGGGCAGCGGCCGTACGAGATCACCGACGCGGGCCGGGCCGAGGTCGCCCGGTGGTTCAGCACTCCGGTAGCCCGCGCCGACCGCCCCCGCGACGAGCTGGCGATCAAGCTGGCGCTGGCGCTCACCACGCCCGGCGTGGATGTGGCGGCGGTGGTGCAGACCCAGCGCACGGCGACCATGCGCGCGCTGCAGGAGTACACCCGGCTGAAGACCCGCAGCGACGAGCAGTCAGACATGTCGTGGCGGCTGGTGCTCGACGCCATGATCTTCCAGGCGGAGGCCGAGGTGAGGTGGCTGGACCACTGCGAGGCGAGCCTGGTGCGCTACCGCCCCGCCCCGGCACCCGACACCCCGGCACCCGATGCCGCAGCGGCCACCGACGCCCAACCGGAAGCAGCGAGTACGCCATGAGCGCCCCGATCCTGGAACTACGCGAGGTCCACCGCACCCACGGTGCCGGCGAGACCGCGGTGCATGCGCTACGGGGAGTCTCGATCGCGGTCCACCCGGGGGAACTGGTCGGCGTGATGGGTCCCTCCGGCTCTGGCAAGTCCACGCTGCTGAACCTCGCCGGCGGGTTGGACGTACCCACCAGCGGCGAGGTGCGGGTGGCGGGCGCGTCGCTGTCCGGCATGAGCAAGCGGGCCCTGGCGGCGCTCCGGCGGCGCACGGTCGGCTACGTCTTTCAGGACCTTAACCTGCTGCCCAGCCTCACCGCGGTGGAGAACGTCGCCCTGCCGCTGGAGCTGGACGGTCGCGGCGTGCGGGCCGCGCGCCAGGTGGCGCTGCGGGCACTGGAAGAGGTCGGGATGGCGGAGCTGGCCGGGCGCTTCCCGGACGAGCTCTCCGGCGGCCAGCAGCAGCGGGTGGCGATCGCGCGGGCCCTGGTCGGGCAGCGGCGGCTGGTGCTCGCCGACGAGCCCACCGGCGCGCTGGACACCCAGACCGGGGAGGCGGTGCTGCGGCTGCTGCGGGATCGGGTCGACGCCGGCGCCGCCGGCGTGCTCGTGACCCACGAGGCCCGGCACGCCGCCTGGGCCGACCGGGTGATCTTCCTGCGGGACGGCCAGGTCGTGGACACGTCTGGCCCCCTGGCCCGGGCGGAGGACCTGCTCACGTCGGAGTCGACCCGGTGAGTGGCATCCTGGCGGCGCTGCGCGTGGCGCGGCGCGAGGTACGCCGGTCCAAGGGGCGTTCGCTGCTGGTCCTCGCCCTGATCGGCTTGCCGGTGTTCGGCGCCGCCGGCACCGCGGTGTGCTACGACATGTTCACCCTCACCCCGCAGGAGCGGCTGGAACGCCGGATCGGCGCGGCGGACGCGGAGCTGCGCTGGGAGTACGACCAGCCGATCGTCCAGCGCGACCTCATCGGCGAGTGGTACGAACTGGCCAGGCCGGACCAGGGACGCGAGGTCAGCGACCGGAGTCCGTCCGAGGTCGAGGCGGTGCTCCCGGCCGGGAGCCGGGTCCTCCCCCGGTGGTGGGGGACGCTACGGGTGCCGACCGCAGCCGGCGTGGGTCTCCTCGACTGGCACGCCTTCGACCTCGCCGACCCGCTGACTCAGGGGATCGCCCGGGTGGTCGAGGGGCGGGCACCGGCGGACGCCGGCGAGGTGGCGGTCACCGCCGCGGCCGCGCGGCGGCTGGCGGTCACGATCGGGGACACCCTCACCGTCCCCGACGAAGGCGACCGCCGGGTGGTCGGCCTGGTGGAGTTCCCGGGAGAGTCGGGGAGCTTCGACCCCGGGCTGGTGCCCGGGCTGAACGCCCAGATCTTGCTGTTCCATCCGGACGGGCGGCCGAGCGAGCACTGGCAGCCGCGCTGGCTGGCCAGCACGCCCGTACCGGTCGACTGGGAACAGGTACGCGAGCTCAACCAGCACGGCATCGCGGTCCTCTCCCGGGCCGTGGTGCTGGATCCGCCGGCGCAGCTGGACCCGTACGCCGGGGCCGGCGGCCCGGTGCCCGTGCCCGGACTAGGGGTTGGCGTGCTCATCGCGGGCCTGGTCGCGCTGGAGGTGGTGCTCCTGGCCGGGCCCGCCTTCGCGGTCGGCGCCCGCCGCCGCCAGCGTGACCTGGCGCTGGTGGCGGCCAACGGCGGCACCCCGGCCCAGCTGCGGCGGATTGTGCTCGCCGACGGGGTGGTGCTGGGCTCCTTGGCGGCGGTCGGCGGCATCGTCCTCGGTGTGGGAGCCGCGCTCGCCGCCCGGCCCTGGCTGGAGGTGCACCTGGTCGGTGCCCGGGCCGGCGGCTACCGGGTGTTCCCGCTGGCGCTCGTGGGCATCGCCGGGTTCGCGGTGGTGACCGCGGTCCTGGCGGCGATGGTCCCGGCGTTCACCGCGGCCCGGCAGCCGGTGGTGGCGGCGCTCGCCGGCCGGCGTGGCACCACCAACGCCCGCCGGCGATGGCTGCTGCTGGGCCTGGCCATGGCCACGCTCGGCGCCCTGGTCACGGCCGGCGGCGCACAGCGCAGCTCCGATACGGTGGTGCTCACCGGGCTGATCATCGGACAGGTGGGGCTGGCGCTCTGCACGCCCGCGCTGGTGGGGCTGGTCGCCCGGGTCGGGCCGCGGCTCCGCCTCCCCTCCCGGATCGCGCTGCGCGACACCGCCCGTAACCGGGCCTCGGCCGCGCCGGCGATCGCGGCGGTGATGGCGGCGGTGGCCGGCGCGGTCACGGTCGGGGTGGTGTACAACAGCCTCGAGGCCAGCTACGGAGATCCGCACGTCGAGTTCATACCCGGTACCGCGGTGGTGGACTACTGGGAGGGTCCCGACGCGCCGGATCCGGCCACGATCGAGCGGGCGGTCCGGGCCACCCTGCCGGTCACCGCGGTCCACCGGCTGTGGCGGGTCGACCCGCCGGCCGACTCCGGAGAGCCGTTCGCCTTCTCGCAGGCGCTGATGCCCCCGGAAGCGGTCTGCCCGTACTGGGACCGCGCGTGGGACCTGTCCCGCGCCGAGCAGGAGGACGCGGCGGCGGACCCCCGGTGCGCGGCCGGCCCGTTACAGCCGTTCCGCCACGTCGTCGTCGCCGACGAGACGGCGCTGCCCGCGCTCACCGACGCGGAGCCGGCCGACCGCGCGGCCGCCGCGGCGGTGCTGCGCGAGGGCGGTGCGGTCGCGACCGATCCGCGCCTGCTCGTCAACGGTGAGGTGATACTCGGCGAGCTGACCGAGGACGCCGGCCCGCGCTACGCCGACACGCTGACCGTACCCGCTCACCTGCTGACCACCGGCAGCCCGCGGTACAGCGTGATCGTCTCGCCGGAGGCCGCCCGTGCCGCCGGGCTGGTGCCCCAGCTGGGGACGCTGCTCTTCACCACCGAGCGGATGCCCACCCAGGCCGAGCAGGACGCGTTCCTCGCCGCGTTGGCGGAGGTCGGCACCACCGGCTACGTGGCGTCCGGGCCTGTCTCCCTCACCCGCGCTCCGATGCTGCTGCTGCTCATGGCCGCCGCCGGCCTGACCGCGCTCGGCGCCGCCGCGATCGCCACCGGGCTCGCCGCCGCCGACCGGCGGGGCGACCTCTCCACCCTGGCGGCGGTGGGGGCGCCGCCGCGGGTCCGCCGGCTGCTGTCCCTGCACCAGTCCGGCGTCGTCGCCGGCCTGGGTACGGTGTTGGGCCTGCTCGCCGGCCTGGGTGCGGCGGTGGCGGTGCTGGTGGGGATGAACCAGCAGCAGACCGTGATCTGGCCGGCGGATCCACCGATCCCGATCACGGTGCCGTGGCTGATCCCGGTGGCGCTGCTGGCGGTGCCGGTGGTCGCGATGCTCGGCGCCGGGTTGTTGACCCGCTCCCGCCTGCCGATCGAGCGCCGCCGGGCCTGAGCTGCCGGCCGGCCCGTTACCAGGCGGGACGCCCGGGTGGCGGGCCGGCCCAGGGGGACGGCCCGGATGGGCGGGATGGCCCAGCTGGCGGGACGGCCGGGCTACGCGACGGTGACGCCGATCGCGGTCCCGATCAGGTACGTGGCGCCGGCCGCAGCACCGCCGAGCAGCAGCTGGCGGCCGGCGCCGAACCACCGGGGCCGGCCGGTGAACCGGGCCGCGAGCGCCCCGGCGAGCGCCAGCCCGACCCCGCCCACCGCCAGCGCGAGCCACAGCGGGGGTGAACCGAAGAAGTACGGCAACAGCGGGACCACTCCGCCGATCGAGAAGCAGATGAAGGAGCTGATCCCCGCGATCCACGGGCTGGGCGCGTCGGTGGCGCTGACCCCCAGCTCCTCCTGCACGTGCAGGCGCAGCGCCTCCTCGGGGTGGTCGCGCAGGGCCTTGGCCATCTGCCACACGACATCCTCGGGCAGGCCGCGTTTGATCCAGCGCTGGGCCAGCTCCCGGGCCTCGCCGTCGGGGTTGCGCTCCAGCTCTGCCCGCTCCTTGGCGATCTCCCGGGCGATCTGCTCGTTCTGCGTACGCACGCTGGTGTACTCACCGAACGCCATGGAGATGGCGCCGGCGATCAACCCGGCGGAGCCGGCGAGCAGGATGTCGCGGGGCGGCAAGCCACCACCCCCTACCCCGGCGATCAAGGCGATGTTGGTGACCAGCCCATCCATCCCGCCGAACACCGCCGGCCGCAGCCACCCGCCGGAGACGTCGGCATGATGGTGCTCGAGGTCGGTGGCCTCCGGAGATTCGGCGCGCTGCTGCGGGGACATGACCTCACCGTAGGCCACCGCCGGGCCAGGCCCCCGCCTCAGGCTGCCCTAAGCCGGACCGCCGGGCGCGAGTTGACCCACCCGGCCAGCGGCGGGCCGGATAGCCGGGGCCATGATCACGGCAGGGTGAGGATCTCGTAACCGTCCTCGGTCACCACGACCGTGTGCTCGAACTGCGCGGTCCAGCGGCGGTCCTTGGTGACCGCGGTCCAGCCGTCGTCCCACATCTCGTGCTCGTGCGTGCCGAGTGTGATCATCGGCTCCACCGTGAAGGTCATGCCCGGCTCCATCACGACCTCCAGCTCCGGATGGTCGTAGTGGGGCACGTAGAGCCCGCTGTGGAACGCCTCCCCGATACCGTGCCCGGTGAAGTCGCGCACCACGCCGTAGCCGAACCGCCGCGCGTACGACTCGATCACCCGGCCGATGACGTTGAGGCGGCGGCCCGGCCGGATCGCCCTGATCCCCCGCATCATCGCCTCGTGGGTCCGCTCCACCAGCAGCCGCGCCTCCTCGCTCACGTCACCCACGAGGAAGGTCGCGTCGGTGTCGCCGTGTACGCCGTGGAGGTACGCGGTGACGTCCACGTTGATGATGTCCCCGTCCTGCAGCACGGTGGAGTCGGGGATGCCGTGGCAGATCACCTCGTTCAGCGAGGTGCAGCAGGACTTGGGGAACCCCTTGTAGCCCAGGGTCGACGGGTAGGCACCGTGGTCGCAGAGGAACTCGTGCACCACCTTGTCGATCTCGTCGGTGGTCACCCCGGGTTGGCAGTGCTCGCCTGCGACCTGCAGCGCCTGGGCGGCGAGCCGGCCAGCGGCGCGCATCTTCTCGATCGTCTCCGGGGTCTGCACATGCGGGCCGGTGTAGGGGGTGGGCTGGTCCTTGCCGACGTACTCCGGCCGGGGGATGTGTGGCGGCACCTTCCGCCACGGCGAGATCACGCCCGGCTCGATCGGCGCCCGCACACCCGTACTCACACTCATGCCGCCCACCCTAACGCGATCAGCGACGACATAACGCGGCCAGCTTCCCACTCGTACACTTCCGCGGTGGACATCCCCGAGCGCGCCGTGACCCACCCCCGGCCGCCATGGCAGGTGCGGACCGCGGTGCTGCTGATCGCCGGGTGGTGGGTCGGCACATTCGCCTACCTCCACCTCAGCGGCGACCCCGGCGGGGACGGGAATCCGGTGGGGGCGTACCTAGGCCTGGGACTCTGGACCGCGGTGATCGCCCTGCTGCTACGGAACACCTGGCGCGGCGGCGGCGCGACCGGGTTCGTCGCCGGCGCCGCGCTGTTCTTCGGCGTATGTTACGAGGTGACCGGCGCGCTACTCACCCTGCTCTGGCTCCTCGACGATCTCACCCTGCCAGTGGTGGACGGCGTCTTCACGATGGTGATCGCCGCCTGCCCGCTCACCGCCTGGCGGCTGCTGCGCCAGCCTGCCGCCCGGGCGTACGCGCGGCCCCGGAGCGCCTCGGCGGCGGGTCGCGGCGAGCGCGGCCCGGCCCCTCCGTGGTCATGACGGAGTCAGCGCCGGCAGGCCGTCGATGCTGGTGGCGTTCTTCTCCGCCCGGTACGCCACCAGGTCGTCCTCGGATTTCCGCGCTGCCCACCGGTCGAGCAGGTCCCGGTCGCCCTGGTAGTCCATCAGCGGCACGGAGAACCCGCAGGAGTCGCTGATCCGCGCCACCTCCACCTCGATGATGGCCCGCAGGCCGTGCGGGTTGTGCGGCTGGAACTCCTCCCGCAGCCGGCCGAACCGCGGGTCCTCGGGCGTCACCACCGTTCCCCGGCCGTGTAGCCGGACGATCGTCGGCGGTCCACTGAAGGCGCAGAACATCAGCGTGATCCGGCCGTTGTCCCGCAGGTGCGCGATGGTCTCCGCACCACTGCCGGTGTAGTCGAGGTACGCCACCCGGCGTGGCCCGAGGACGGCGAAGGTGCCGGTGATCCCCTTCGGCGAGACGTTGACGTGTCCGTCCACACTTGAGGGTGCGGTGGCGACGAAGAAGACGTGCTGGTTCAGCAGGAAGTCGCGCAGCCTGCCATCGATCGAATCGTAGATCTTGCCCACGCGGCCGATCGTGGCATGGGTAGCCGGACGGGTTCGGGGTTGTTCCCGGCATCTGAGCACCGGGGTCGATGAGCTCAGTGCACGGTGACGGTCGGCTTGGCTCCGGTGACCTCGCGCAGCTCCTCGGGCAGCTCGGCACCCATCTCCTCGGCCAACCGCAGCGCCTCTTCGATCAGGGTCTCCACGATCTGCGACTCGGGCACGGTCTTGATCACCTCACCGCGGACGAAGATCTGACCCTTGCCGTTACCGGAGGCGACGCCGAGGTCGGCCTCGCGGGCCTCGCCGGGGCCGTTCACCACGCAGCCCATCACCGCCACCCGCAGCGGCACCGGCAGCCCCTCCAGCCCGGCGGTGACCTCGTCGGCGAGCTTGTAGACGTCGACCTGGGCCCGGCCGCAGGAGGGGCAGGAGACGATCTCCAGCCCGCGCTGGCGCAGCCCGAGCGACTCCAGGATCGCGGTGCCGACCTTGACCTCCTCTACCGGCGGCGCCGACAGCGAGACCCGGATGGTGTCGCCGATCCCCTCCGCCAGTAGGGCCCCGAACGCCACCGCCGACTTGATCGTGCCCTGGAACGCCGGGCCGGCCTCGGTCACGCCCAGGTGCAGCGGGTAGTCGCACTCCTCGGCGAGCTGCCGGTACGCGGCGATCATGACCACCGGGTCGTGGTGCTTCACCGAGATCTTGATGTCCCGGAAGCCGTGCTCCTCAAAGAGCGAGCACTCCCACAGCGCCGACTCCACCAGCGCCTCGGCCGTGGCCTTCCCGTACTTGGCGAGCAGTCGCGGGTCGAGCGAGCCGGCGTTGACCCCGATCCGGATCGGCACCTTCGCCTCCGCGGCCGCCTTGGCGATCTCCCCCACCTTGTCGTCGAACTTCTTGATGTTGCCGGGGTTGACCCGCACCGCCGCGCACCCGGCGTCGATCGCCGCGAACACGTACTTCGGCTGGAAGTGGATGTCGGCGATCACCGGGATGGAGGACTTGCGGGCGATCGTGGGCAGCGCGGCCGCGTCGTCCGCCGAAGGCACCGCCACCCGCACGATCTGGCAGCCGGCGGCGGTGAGTTCGGCGATCTGCTGCAGCGTGGCGTTCACGTCGGTGGTCGGCGTGGTGGTCATCGACTGCACCGAGATCGGGGCGTCGCCGCCGACCGGCACCGAGCCCACCATCAACTGCCGGCTGCGGCGGCGCTTGGCCAGCGGCGCGGCCGGCACGGACGGCATCCCCAGGGCCACTGCGGTCACGAGATCAATCCTCCTCACCCGGCGATCCGGCTGCCACCGCGGCTACAACCGGATCGGATTGACGATGTCGGCGGCGATGGTCAGCAGGAAGAATCCCGCCATGATAAGGATCACGACGTAGGTCACCGGCATCAGCTTGTAGTAGTCGACCCGACCCGGGTCCGGCCGGCCCAGCCGGGCGTACACCCAGGAGCGGGCCTTCTCGAACCAGGCGATCGCGATATGCCCGCCGTCCAGCGGCAGCAGCGGCACCAGGTTGAAGATGCCGACAAAGAAGTTGAGCGCGGCGAGCAACGCCAGGAAGGTCGGCACCTCCCCCTGGGCCCACAGGTCGCCGCCGATCCGGCTGGCGCCGACCACGCTGATCGGCGTCTCCGGTGAGCGCTCCCCGCCGAAGACCGCGGTCCACAGGTCCGGGATCCGCTCCGGCAGGTGGGTCATCGCCTCCACGGTGCCGGTGAGCACTAGCCCGGTCCGGTTGACCGCCTCCCCTACCGCGCCGACCGGGCCGATGGTGGTCTGCGGGATCACCGGCGTGATGCCGAGCACCCCGACCTCCTCCGGCTCCACCTCGGTGATGGGGGTCTGCGGGTCCAGGTTCTCCGGCGGGCGTTCGGCCAGCGGCAGGGTCACCACCGCGCTCAGTTCCCGCCCGTCCCGCTCGAAGGTGAGGGTGACGGTCTCCCCGCCGGCGTCGCGGATCAGCGAGGTCAGCTGGCCCCACTCGGTGACCGGCTGCTGGTTGAGCGAGGTGATGGTGTCGCCGGGCTGGAGCCCGGCGGCGACCGCGGCGCTGGCCGGATCCCGCCCCGGCTGGCACTGCCGCAGCCCGCCGGCCGGTTCGATCTCCCACTCCAGCGTCACGCATTTACTCACCTCGCGCACCGTGGGCGGGGCGGTGTCCAGCTTGTCGTACTCGTTGATCGGGAAGAACGCGAAGAGTCCCCACAGGATCACGAACCCGAGGACGAAGTGGACCGCCGAGCCGGCGCCGAGCACGATGGTGCGCTTCCAGACCGGGTAGCGCCACATCGCCCGGTGCTCCTCGCCCGGGGGCACGTCGTCGTCCTGCGGCGTCATCCCGATGATCTTGACGAAGGCGCCGGCCGGGATGCCCTTCAGCCCGTACTCGGTCTCGCCGCGCTTAAACGAGAAGAGCGTGGGCCCGAACCCGATGAAGAACCGGGTGACCTTCATCCCGAACGCCCGGGCGGTGCCGTAGTGGCCGTACTCGTGCAGGGCGATGGAGACCAGGATCCCGAACGCGAACAGGATCACGCCGATTGCGTACGCCATTACCCCTCGCCCCGTTGCTCGATGATGGTGCGTGCACGCGCGCGAGCCCACGCCTCGGCGGCGTAGACCTGTTCGACCGTACCTGGTTCGCCGAAATCCTCCGCACCGGAGATCACCTCTGCCACGGTGTCCACGATGCCGAGGAAGGGCAACCGCCGGTCCAGGAACGCGGCCACGCACTCCTCATTGGCGGCGTTGTAGATCGCCGGCCGGCAGCCGCCGGCCTCCCCCGCCGCCCGCGCCAGCGCCACCGCCGGGAACGTGGCCTCGTCCAGTGGCGCCAGCTCCCAGGTGTGGGCGGTGCGCCAATCCACCGCCGGGGCGGCGTCCGGGACCCGGTGCGGGAACCCGAGCGCGAACGCGATCGGCAGGCGCATGTCCGGCGGGCTGGCCTGGGCGACGGTGGAGCCGTCCACGAACTCGACCATGGAGTGCAGCACCGACTGCGGGTGCACCATCACCTCGATCCGGTCGTACGGCACCCGGTACAACTCGTGCGCCTCGATCACCTCCAGCCCCTTGTTCACCAGCGTGGCGGAGTTCACGGTGATCAGCGGACCCATCTCCCAGGTGGGGTGGGCGAGCGCCTGCTCCGGGGTGACGCCGGCGAGCTCCGCCCGGCTGCGGCCCCGGAACGGCCCGCCGCTGGCGGTCAGCACCAGCCGGCGTACCTCCTCGGCGGTGCCGGCGCGCAGGCACTGCGCCAAGGCGGTGTGCTCGGAGTCGACCGGCACCAGCTGGCCGGGCTTGGCGGCGGCTCGCACCAGCGGTCCGCCGGCCACCAACGACTCCTTGTTGGCCAGGGCCACCGTCCGGCCCGCCCGCAGGGCGGCGAGGGTGGGCGCCAGGCCGCGGGAGCCGTCCACGCCGTTGAGCACCACGTCGGCCGGCCAGGCGGCCAGCTCCGACAGGGCGGAGGGGCCGGCCAGGATCTTCGGCACCTTGAAGCCGCCGGTGGCGTACCCGCGCCGGCTCGCCTCGGCGTAGAACGCGAGCTGCAGATCCTGCGCGGCCGAGGCTTTGGCGACGGCCACCACATCGACGCCGAGCGCCAGCGCCTGGGCGGCGAGCAGCTCCACCCGCCCCCCGCCGGCGCCCAGCCCGACCACCCGGAACCGGTCCGGGTTGCGCCGGATCAGGTCCACTGCCTGGGTGCCGATGGAGCCGGTGGAGCCGAGCAGCACCACCTCGCGCGGTTCGCTCACCGGACCATTCTCCCCTCCCGACCGGCGGGGTGGGGAACCGCCCGGCCGGCCTCAGCCGGCCACGCCCTCCGGGGCGGCAGCCGGTCCCGAGGCCGGCGCGCCGGACCCGGGGTGGTCGCCAGATCCGGGATGGTCGCCGGACTCGAGGTCGCGGTAGCGGCGGTAGACCCGGCCCAGCGGCCCGGGCGCCCACCAGTTCCAGTGGCCGAGCACCCGCATGGTGACCGGCACCAGCACGATCCGGATCAGCGTCGCGTCCAGCGCGATCGCCACGATCACCCCGATCCCGAGCAGCTTCACCAGCGCCATCTGGCCGGTGGTGAAGCCAGCGATCACCACGATCAGCAACAGGGCCGCGGCGGTGATGATCCGGCCGGTACGTTGCAGGCCGTACGCCACCGAGGAGGTGTTGTCGCCGGTGTGGTCCCACTCCTCCCGTACCCGGGAGAGCAGGAACACCTCGTAGTCGGTGGAGATGCCGAACAGGATCGCCGCCGCCAGCAGTAGCACGGTCGGGTCCATGAAACCGGTCGGCGTGAAGTTGAGCAGCCCGGCGAGGTGGCCGTCCTGGAAGCCCCACACCACCACGCCGAGCGCGGCCGCGATCGAGAACAGGTTCATCAGCACGGCCTTGATCGGCACCACCACCGAGCCGAAGGCGAAGAACAGCACCAGCATCACCGCCGCCGCCATCAGCGTCAGCATCCACGGCAGACCGGCGCGCAGGCTCGCCAAGAGGTCCACCTCGCTGGCGGTGCGGCCGGTCACCAGCACCTCGGCGCCGGGCGGGGCGGCCGCGTCGCGCACCTGACGGACCGCGTCCGCGGCCGCGTCGCCGGTCGACTCCCCGGGGTAGGAGACGGTGATCACCGCGGAGTCACCGCGCTGGGCGGTGACCGCGGCCCCGGTCACCGCGGGCAGCGCCGTGAGCTGGGCGGCGAACGCCTCCGCCTGCGCCGGGGTGACGCCGGAGACCAGCGCCACCACCGGGTCCTGCTGCACCAGCGGGAAGTCGTCGCGGATGCGCTCGGCCACCACCCGCGACTCGGCGCCGGCCGGTAGCTCCCGCTCGTCAAAGCCGCCGAACTCGGCCCGCGGCGCCGGGCTGGCCAGCAGCAACAGCACGGCGACCGTGACGAGCAGGTACGGCAGCGGGCGCCGCATCACGGCGCGGGCCGCCCGGGCCCAGCCGCCCTCCCGTTCGCCCTGCCCGGCGGCGGCTGCCGACCGCCGGCGCCACCGGGGCAGCGGCACCCGGCCGGCGTTGACCCGGTGGCCGAGCACGGCCAGCAGCGCCGGCAGGACCGTGAGGGTGCCGAGCATGGCGACCGCGATCGCGGCGATGCCGCCCAGCGCCATCGAGCGCAGGTACGCCTGCGGGAAGATCAACAAGCTCAGCAACGCGAAGATGGTGGTCAACCCGGAGACCAGGACGGCGCGCCCCGCGGTGGCCAGGGTCCGGCCGACCGCGCGGGCCGGAGCGTGACCGGCGTCGAGCTCCTCGCGGAACCGGTTCACCACCAGCAGGGAGTAGTCGATCGCCAGGCCGAGCCCGATCACCGTGATGATGTTGACCGCGAAGATCGACATCTCGGTGACCGCGGCGAGCAGCCGCGTGGTCATGAAACCGCCCAGGATCGCCAGGCCGCCGATCAGCAGCGGGGTGACCGCGGCGACCACGCCCCGGAAGATCAGCACCAGCAGGACCAGCAGGATCGGGAAGGAGAACGCCTCGGCGCGGACGATGTCGCGCTCGGTCTGCGTCACCGCCTGGTCGTAGAAGGCGGCCAGCCCGCCGATCTGGGTGGTGACCTCGGGGGCGGTGAGCAGTGGCCGCACCTCGCGGAAGCGCGCGAGCAGGCCATCCTCGTCGCCCACTTCGGCGAGGCGCACGGTCACCAGGGTGGCGTGCCGGTCCTGCGAGACCAGCGCGGGCGAGCCGGTGTCGTACCAGCTCTGCACCTCGGCCACGAGCGGGCTGGCGCGCAGCGCCGCCACCCGGTCGGTGACCGGGCCGGCCAGAGCCGGGTCGTCGACGGTGGCGGTCGGGCTGGAGTAGATCACCGCCAGGTGGCTGTCCTGCGTGCCCACCTCCTCGGCGATGCGTTCCAGCGCGATCGCCGACTCGCTCTCCGGATCGGTGAACCCGCCCCCGGTCAGCACGCCGAAGACGCCGGTCCCCCAGGTCGCCCCGATGCCGAACACCACCGCGGCCGCGGCGAGCACCACCCACCGCAGGCGGACCAACAGCCGACTCCACCACGCGAACATGAGCGCTGACCGCCTCCCCGGCGTATGCTGTAAACAGCACTAGCAAAGTTAACGGCGTTAACCTAACGCCAGTCTCCGATCTCTCGTCAAGCCGCCACCCCAGAGTGTGACCATGGTCTCTCCGAGTCGCCGTGAACGGTTACGCGACGCCACCGTCGCCGACATCCGGCGGGCCGCTCGCGCCCAACTCGCCGCCGGCGGTCCGGCCGCGATCTCGCTCCGGGCGATCGCCCGCGACCTGGGCATGACCGCCCCGGCCATCTACCGCTACTTCCCCAGCCTGGACGCGCTCATCGCGCAGGTGGTGGCGGACCTGCTCACCGAACTGCGGGAGATGGTGGTCGCCGCCCGCGACCGGGTCCCGGTCACCGACCCGGTGACCCGCCTGGCGGAGATGGGGCGGGCGTACCGCCGCTGGGCACTCGCCAACCGGCGGGAGTTCTCGCTCGTGTTCGGCGAACGGATACCGGCCCTGGAAGCGATGGAACGCTGCGGCACCGCCGCCCACGAGGCGAGCATCCAGTTAGGCCAGCTGTTCCTCGCGGAACTGCTCGCGCTCTGGCGTCGCTACCGCCTCGACACCTCCGGCCGCCAGCCAAGCAGCGCACTGACTGAAGCACTCTCCCCGGAGGCGCTCAAGCACCGCGGTGACGTGCCGGTGGAGGTGGTCCACGCGTACCTCTCCGGATGGACCCGGCTCTACGGCGTCGTCGCGATGGAGGTGTTCGGCCAGGTAGCGTGGATCGTCACCGACCCGGAGCCGCTGTTCGAGCACGAGTTCGCTTCGTACCTGCGAGAACTCGGCGTGCCCTACCCGGACCGGCCCTGACCCTAGCCGGACCGGCCTTCACCGCCTAGCCTGATCGGTCATGACCACCCGCCTCGCCACCGAGCTTCCCGCCCGGGCCACCGTGGTCGTGGTCGGGGCCGGCCACAACGGACTGGTGGCGGCGGTCCTGCTGGCACGCGCCGGGCTGGAGGTGGTCGTGCTGGAGGCGGCGGACCGCATCGGCGGCGCCGCCCGCACCGAGCAGCCGTTCGGCGCCGTACCCGGGCTCGGCCACTCCACCGGCGCCTACCTGCTCGGCCTGATGCCGCCCGAGCTGATCGCGGCGCTCGAGATCGACCTGCCGGTACGCCGCCGGGACCCCCACTACTTCCTCCCCACCCCGGGCCCAGCCGGCGCCCCGTACCTGTGGTATGGAGCCGACCGGGACGCCACTCGGGCCCGGCTCGCCGACCGCTTCAGCGCCGCCGACCTCGCCGCCGACGACGCGCTCACCGCCGAGCTGGCCGCGTTGCGGGACGACCTCGCCCCGGCCTGGCTGGCCGAGCCGCTGCCGGTGGAGGAGACCGCCCGGCGCTACGTCCGGCCCCGGCTGCGGAAGGTCTTCGTCGACCTGGTCCGGGGCTCGGTCGCCGCGTACCTGGACCGCTTCGGCTTCCGCAGCGAGCTACTGGTGGCGATGTACACGGTCACCGACGGGCTCTCCGGCGTGCACGCCGGCCCGGACGACCCGGGCACCGGGCACAACTTCCTGGTCCACAACATGTGCCGCCTGCCCGGCTCGGACGGCACCTGGATGATCGTGGACGGTGGCATGGGGACGGTGACCCGCACCCTGGCCGAGGCCGCGCGGCGCGCCGGCGCGAAGCTGTTCACCCGCGCCGAGGTGACGTCGGTGCGGGTCGCCGGCGGTGCGGTCACCGGGGTGGCGCTGGCCGACGGCCAAGAGATCGAGGCGCCGGTGGTGCTCGGCGCCTGCGACCCGTACCGGCTGATCGCCCTCACTTCGCCGGGGTCCCTGCCCGCGGACCTGGTCACCCGGATGGCCGCGGTCCGCCGGACCGGCACCACGCTGAAGGTCAACCTCGCCCTACGGGACCTGCCACGATTCACCTGCCTGCCGTCGGGCGCGCCCACCCCGTTCGGCGCCACCATCCACCTGCTGCCGGGGGCGGGCGGCGAGACCGCGCCGATGGCGGCGCTGCGGGCGATGTGGGACGAGGTGCGCGCCGGCCGCCTGCCGGCCGAGCCGACCATCGAGTGGTACGTGCACACAGCCGTAGACCGCTCGCTGCAGGACGCCGGCGGCCACCACTCGGCGGCGCTGTTCGTCCAGTCCGTGCCGTACCAGCCCACCGGCTCCACCTGGTCAGCGGAGCTGGACTCCTACGTCGCCCGGTTGCTGGCGATCTGCGACCGGTACGCCCCAGGCACCTCGGCCCTGGTAGCCGACGCGGTGGCGCTGCCGCCGCCCGGGATCGAGGCGCACTTCGGGATCACCGGCGGCCACATCCACCACGTGGACAACACCGTGTCGTTCACCGACCGGATGCCGTACGCCACCGGCGTGGCCGGCCTCTACGCCGGGTCCGCCGGCTGCCACCCGGCCGGCAGCGTGATCGGTGCCGCCGGCCACAACGCCGCCCGGCGGATCCTCTCCGACCT
>DATGPS010000009.1:0-6931 GCA_035304685.1 Natronosporangium sp.
AAGTCCGCGGCCACGTCGTCGATGGTCCAGCGCTCCGGCTCCGGCAGCTCCTCGGCGAGCCGGGCGTGCAGGAGCACCTGCAGCAGGACGTCGCCGATCTCCTCCCGCAGCGCCGCCAGGTCGCCGCTGACGATCGCGTCGTACGCCTCGTACGCCTCCTCCAGCAAATACTGCGCGAGCGAGGCGTGGGTCTGCTCCCGCTTCCACGGGTCGCCGCCGGGCGAGCGCAGCCGGTCGGTGACGGCCACGGCGTCCAGCAGCCGGGCCCCGGGCGGATCCCAGGACCCGTAGACCACCTCCAGCTCGGCCAGCCCGGGTTCCCGGGCGAGCCGCAGCCCGAGGTGGCGGGCGAGGTCCGCGTCGCCGTCCGGCCCGGCGAGCCAGACCACGGTGCCGTGCTCAGCCGCGGCGGCGAGCAGCGCCTCCACCAGATCTGCCGCGGCCGGAGCGGCGGACAGGACGCTGACCGAGGCACCGGCGGCCCGCAGCGCGCCGGTCAGGTCGCTCTCTTCCGCGGCCAGCACCGGGTGGGCGCGTACCAGATCCCAGGCCGGCGCGGTCAGCAGCCCCGCCGGCAGCCGGGGTGAGGTGACCAGCAGCACGATCCGACCCGGCACGGCTCACCCATCCAGCGGCACGCCCAGCCAGGTCTCCGCCTCGCCGAGCCGGACCGGCACCCGGAACACCAGCTCGTACCGCGGGTTCACCCGCACGTCCGCCTGCGCGACCACCTCGGTGAGCAGGTTGCGCATCCCCACCGGCTGGCCGATCAGCTCGGCGGTGAGCACCTGCTGCGCCTGCTCGAAGCTGACTCCGCTCAGGCCCTGACTGACCATGTGGTCGTAGATTTCGCGCTGGTCGGCCACGGTCGGCTGGGCCGACTCCACCTCGCCGGAGAGCACATCCATCACCGCGACGAACTCGGCCGCCACCTGGATGTACGACAGGTCCGGCGCCAGCCCGAGCTGCTCGCCGACCACGTCGGGGTCGGGCTCGGGCACGGTCAGGCCCGCCTGCTCGGCGTACCGCGTGCCGGCCTCGGTGAGGATCTGCATCTCGATCACGCGTTCGTGATCGAACGCCAGCCGCTCTTCCAGCCCGTCCAGCTGAGCCTGCAGCGCCGCCCGCTCGGCCGGGTCCGCGTCGTCGGGCAGCTCCTCCAGCCGCTCCTGGTAGCTCTGCTCCCGTGCCTGGCGCAGGTCCGCGACGACCTCCTCCACCTCTGCCTCGGCGATCGTCTCCGCGCCGACGTAGGCGGCGACGGAGTCGTCCCACGGCGGCGGCCCCTCTTCCCGGAACACCAGGAAGCCGCTCACCACGATCCCCGCGATCACCACGACCACGGCGGCGAGCTTGGCGAGGGTGATCAATACCGTCCGGCGACGCGCGTCCATCGCCCGATTCTCCCTCATGCGGTTTCCGCGCTCGCGTTCGGCCGCAATCTTGGACACTGGCGGCCCTGATCTCGGGGAAGCGCCAGAAACGGACGCACCAGGGCCGTACCGTCAGGACATGGATTGGAAGATCGAGTTGATCCCGGTGCCCGTGACCGACGTCGACCGGGCGAAGGCGTTCTACGAGAAGATCGGCTTCCACGCCGACTACGACCACCGGGTGCGCGAGGGCCTGCGGTTCATCCAGTTCACGCCGCCCGGCTCGGCGTGCTCCATCGCCCTCGGGGAGGGCATCACCGACAAGCCGCCCGGAAGCCAGGAGATCCAGGTGGTGGTGGCCGACGCCGAGGCGGCCCGCCGCCAGCTGGTGGACGCCGGGGTCCAGGCGAGCGAGGTCGACCCGCACCCGTGGGGCAACTTCGTCTACTTCAGCGACCCGGACGGCAACCGCTGGTCGATCCAGGCGCTGGCGTCACGCCCCCACGGGTGATCCGCCGCTCGGCCTACTTCTCGCCGAGCACGGTAGTCAGCAGCTCCGCGCACCACGCCAGCAAGGGCACGTCGCGCAGCGGCTGGCCGCCGGTCGCCCGGTCCACCGGCCGGGGGACCGAGATCGTCGCCACCGGCTGCTTGAACACCGCGCCCGGGTAGTACCGGCGCAGCCGGATCTGCTTCGAGTCCGGCAGGTCCACCGGCGCGAACCGGATGTGCCGGCCCTGCAACGACACCTCGGTCAGGCCGTGCGCGCGGGCCAGCAGCCGGAACCGGGCCACCTCCGCCAGGTTGGTCACGGGTTCGGGCGGTTGGCCGTACCGGTCGCTCAGCTCCGCCAGCGCCTCGTCCAGGTCCGCCTCGCTGGTCGCCGAGGCGAGCTTGCGGTACGCCTCCAGCCGCAGCCGCTCCACCGAGATGTAGTCCTGCGGCAGGTGCGCGTCCACCGGCAGGTCCACCTTGACCTCGGCCTCCTCCTGCTCCGGCCGCTCCCCCTTGAAGTGCGCCACCGCCTCGCCGACCATGCGCACGTACAGGTCGAAGCCCACGCCCTCGATGTGACCCGACTGTTCACCGCCGAGCAGGTTGCCCGCGCCCCGGATCTCCAGGTCCTTCATGGCCACATACATCCCGGCGCCCAGCTCGGAGTGTTGGGCGATGGTCGCCAGCCGCTCGTGCGCCTGCTCGTTCAGCCCTCGCTCGGGCGGGTACAGGAAGTAGGCGTACGCCCGCTCGCGCCCGCGGCCCACCCGGCCGCGGATCTGGTGCAGCTGAGCCAGGCCGAGCAGGTCGGCCCGCTCCACGATCAGCGTGTTGGCGTTGGGAATGTCCAGGCCGGACTCCACGATCGTGGTGCACACCAGCACGTCGTACTCCCGCTGCCAGAAGCCGAGCATCACCCGCTCCAGGGCGGCCTCGCCCATCTGGCCGTGGGCGACCGCCACCCGGGCCTCGGGCACCAGCTCCCGCACCTTCCGGGCAGCGCGCTCGATCGACTCCACCCGGTTGTGCAGGTAGAAGACCTGCCCGTCGCGCAGCAGCTCCCGGTGGATCGCCGCCGCCACCTGCTTCTCGTGGTACGCGCCGACGTAGGTGAGCACCGGGTGCCGCTCCTCCGGCGGGGTGGCGATGGTGGACATCTCCCGGATGCCGGTGATGGACATCTCCAGTGTGCGCGGGATCGGAGTGGCCGACAGCGTCAGCACGTCCACCGAGGTGCGCAACTGCTTGAGGTACTCCTTGTGCTCCACCCCGAACCGCTGCTCCTCGTCCACCACCACCAGCCCGAGCTGCTTAAACCGGACCGTGGGCTGGAGCAGCCGGTGGGTGCCGACCACGATGTCCACCGTGCCGTCGGCGATCCGGGTGAGGGTCTCGGCCGCCTCCCGGTCGGTCTGGAACCGCGAGAGCTGCCGGATCTCCACCGGGAACTGGGCCATCCGCTCGGTGAACGTGTTGTAGTGCTGCTGGGCCAGCAGCGTGGTGGGCACCAGCACCGCCACCTGCTTGCCGTCCTGCACCGCCTTGAACGCCGCGCGTACCGCGATCTCGGTCTTGCCGTAGCCGACGTCCCCGCAGATCAGCCGGTCCATCGGCACCGACTGCTCCATGTCGGCCTTGACCTGCTCGATCGCGGCGAGCTGGTCCGGCGTCTCCACCCACGGGAACGCGTCCTCCAGCTCCTTCTGCCAGGGCGTGTCCGGGCCGTACGCGTGGCCCTTGGTGGCGCGCCGCGCCGCGTACAACTGGATCAGCTGGGCGGCGATCTCGCGTACCGCCCGGCGCGCCCGCGACTTGGCCTTCTGCCAGTCACTGCCGCCGAGCTTGTGCAGGGCCGGCTGTTCACCGCCGACGTAGCGGGAGAGCTGGTCCAGGGAGTCGGTGGGCACGTAGAGCCGGTCGCCGGGCTGGCCGCGCTTGGACGGGGCGTACTCGATCACCACGTACTCGCGCTCGGCCCCGTTGACTGTGCGGCGTACCAGCTCGACGTACCGCCCGATCCCGTGCTGCTCGTGCACGACCAGGTCGCCGGCGCGCAGCTCCAGCGGGTCGATCGTGACCCGCCGCCGGCTGGGCACCTTCGCCAGCTCCCGGGCGGCCGGGCCCCGGGCGCCGGTGAGGTCGTCACCGGTGAGTACCACCAGGCCGGCTCCGGGCAGCGACACCCCGGCCGCCAACCCGCCGGTGGTCACGACCACCGTGCCCGCCTCCGGTGGCCGCGGCAGCTCCGCGGCCAGCTCCACCCCGAAGCCGGCGCCGCGCAGCACCTCGGCGGCCCGCTCCGCCGGCCCGTCCGCGGCGAAGACCAGCACCACCCGGGCGTTCTCGGTGACCCACGCCTTCACGTCCTGGACCACCCGCGCGGTGTCGCCGTGGTAGAGCGGCACCGGCTGCGCCGGCACGGTCAGCGCCTCACCCGCGTCGTCGGCGATCTCCGGCAGCGGCGACGGCGGTTCCTCCCCGGCCGGCGCGGCGCCCGCCGCCGGCCCGGCCAACCCGAACGGGGCGATCGTCCACCAGTCGAAGCCGCGCGCGGCCACCGCCTCGCGCACCTGCGCCAGGGACCGGAACGCCACCGCCCCCACGTCGATCGGCACGGCCGCGCCGACCGCGGCCGCCGCCCAGCTCGCCTCCCGGAACTCCTCGCTGGTAGCCACCAGGTCGTGCGCCCGGGTGCGGATCCGCTCCGGGTCGCACAGCAACACCAGGGTCCGCTCCGGCAGGCAGTCCACCAGCAGCTCCAGCTCACCGTCGCCGAGCAGCGCGGGCGCCAGCGACTCCATCCCCTCCACCGGGATGCCCTCGGCCAGCCGCTCGCAGATCTCCGCCAGCTCCGGGTGGGCCTGGGCCAGCTCCGCGGCCCGGGCCCGTACCGGCTCGGTGAGCAGCAGCTCCCGGCACGGCGGCGCCACCAGCTCCTCGGCCGCGGCCAGCGTGCGCTGGTCGGCCACGGCGAAGCTGCGGATCTCCTCCACCTCGTCGCCCCACAGCTCCAGCCGTAGCGGATGCGCGGCGGTGGGCGGGAAGACATCCAGGATGCCGCCGCGCACGGCGAACTCGCCCCGCTTGGTCACCAGGTCCACCCGGGTGTACGCCAGGTCGCTCAGTTGGCGGGCGAGATCGGCCAGATCGACGGTCTCGCCGGTGCGGACCCGCACCGGCGAGAGGTCGCCCAAGCCCTTCACCTGGGGTTGCAGCACCGAGCGGATCGGCGCGACCACCACCTGCAGCGGGGTGTCGCCCGGGTGCGCCAGCTGGCGCAGCACCGCCAGCCGCCGGCCGACCGTGTCGCTGCGGGGAGAGAGCCGCTCGTGCGGCAAGGTCTCCCACGCCGGGTAGACCGCGACCTGGGCGGGTGGCAGCAGGTCGGCGAGGCCGGCGGCGAGGGCCTCCGCCTCCCGGGTGGTGGCGGTGACCGCCAGCACCGGCCGGCCGGCCGCGGCGGCCGCGGCCACGAACGGGCGCAGCGCCGGTGGCGCGGTCAGGTCGGCCGCACCGCCGGTGAGCGCGAGGTCGCGGGCGCGGGCCAGGGTGGGTTCAGTGAGCGCGGCCTGGAGCAGGCCAGCGAGTGACATGTGGGCCTCCGTGCTACGGGCACGCACGTACGTCCCCACGCCCGTGCGGACGGGGGTACGGCAACCAGCGTACTCGCCAGGGAGATCAACTCCACCGGCGGCGGGCGGACTTACTCACATCGGCGCAGACTGGCTGGTCCACGGTGCACCCGCCCGGTCCGCGGGCGTTTGGCGCGGGATGGGGCCACCGGCCTGCGCGGTCCACGCCCGGCGGGTGATCGCGTAGAGCACGAAGGAGGCGCGCTCCGGCAGGCCGTCGCGCCACCCCGCCGGTCCCTGCCCGGTGACCCCCCGGCCGGCGGGTCGACCGTTGGCTCCCCGACCGGAGACCGCCCGCCCGATGACCTCGCGCACGAACCGCATCCCCAGCCGCTCCATCACCGCGCGGGAGCGGCGGTTGTGCCGTTCGGTACACGCCACCACGTCGGCGGCGCCGAGCTCGTCGAAGGCGAACGCCAGCGCCGCCCGGCCGATCTCCGTACCGTACCCGCACCCCCAGCGGTCCCCCCGGACCGTCCAGCCCACCTCCAGGCCGACCCGTCCATCCACTTCAGACCAGGAGAGCCCGCCCCGGCCGATCAGCTCACCGGTGGTGCGCTCGTAGGCCATCCATTTGTCCACCCCGGTGCTCTCCCAGGCCCGGGCCGCGCTGGTGGCCCGCCCGCGCGCCTCGCCCACGCTGTAGCGACCGCCGAGCCAGGCCGCCACCGCCGGGTCCTGATGCACCCGCCACAGGTCCTCGGCGTGCTCCGGACCGATCGGCTCTAGCCGCAGCCGCTCGCTCAACCGCAGCCGGGTGGCCTTCGCCACCAGGTCGCGCAGCCTCCGGTCACCGTCACTGTGCCCGGCCATCACCAGGTCGAGGTTGTCCCGCCCCACCCAGGCGTACGCGTAGTGGTTACCCGGAGAGAGCCGCGGCGCCGCCAGGTCGCCGTCGACCTCCACCAGGTAGCTCCACTCCTGCCGGCGTACCCCGGCGACTTCCCAGTCCCGCGTACCGAGGCGGGCCTCCACCCGCCGCACGGTCCAGCCGGTCTGCCGGGCCACCTCCCGGGCGAGCGCGCGCTCCGGGTCCTCCCCCGGTGCCACGTCGCCGCCGACCAGATCCCAGATCCCCGGCGTGTGACGGTCCGGCGAGCTACGCCGGACGAAGACCTGACACCGCGCGTCGCGTACGAACGCGCCAACCCGGCTCGGCTCCCGCATCCGCAGAACCGTACCCTCCCGACGGTTCCGGCGCGGGCACCTCGCGGCCGGCCGCCGGCGCGTCGCCTCCGGCGTCGAGGCCCGGGCCGGCCGGGCAAGGGCGCTGGTAGTGATCACGGGTACCATGGCAGCGTCCGGACAGCGCCGTCATCTCCTACCAGTGCCCCGCAGGAGCAGCTAGTGAGTGACCTCGGACCCGACGCGGCGCTGCGGGCGGACATCCGCCGGCTCGGCGCCCTGCTCGGCCAGACCCTCGCCCGCCAG
>DATGPS010000010.1:0-17703 GCA_035304685.1 Natronosporangium sp.
CCGCAGGAGGCTGCGGCGGCCACCGACCGTCGTGGCTACGACCCGTGGGAGGGTCACCCGGCGCGCGCCGGGGCTGAACCCGGTGCTTCCTCTCCGGTGGCGCCGGGGTCGGGCACCGATGTGGAGTACGTGGTGGAAGAGTGAGAAGGGACGCGGTGACGATGTCCTCGGTGCGGCACCACTATCCGGTGCCAGGGAAGTGGCGTCCCACGGTGGTACTGGCTGCCGTGGCGGCGTTGCTGGTGGGGTGCGGGCAGCCTGCCGACTCCCATACGTTGGCCACCCCGGACCCGACGCTCACCCCCTCCGCGAGCGCTACGCCGTCGGCTTCTCCCAGCCCGGCGGCGCCCGATCCGGTGACCTTCGTCTTCCAGGCGCCGCCGGAGGATTGCCCGGCGGTATCGTCCCTCACCAGCCTGCCACCGGTGCCCGACCATTCCTACGAACTGTCAGTCTCCTTTCTGGAGGAGACTGACACCCACTTCTTTGGGGTCTGCACCTACAGCTTGGTGGAGATAGACTCTCCGGAGGACGACTGGGTGCTCACCGACCACGTTGTGCTCGGCGGTAACACCTTCCTCTACCCGGATTACCCTGGTGCGCCGGGTCCGGACGAGACCTACCGCGAGTTGCCGGTGCACTCGGATGATCTGGATGACTGGCTGCCCGCGACGATGACAGACCCGGAGCGGGTGTGGCAGGAGGGGTGTGGCCGGCCGATGACCCGCTGTCCCGAGGGTGTCGAGGCCACGGTGCGCACGCGTATGGTGCGGACCTACCTCCGCGGCCGGGTGGGCAACCTAGAGTTCAACATGCGTTCCGCGTACATAGCCGAGCGGTTACCGTCCGACGTGGTGCGACGCAACACCGCGTTGTTGCGCGAGTTCGTCCTCGCCTCCATCGCTTACCGGGAGACGATCGACTGACGCGCCGGCTCCCGGGCGCGGTCAAGCTGGTCCAGCAGGCCGGCGAACCGGGCCGCGCCCGCGACCGGGTACGCCCACGGCGAGGACAGCTCCACCAGCCGGGTCTCCGGCCGCTCCAGCCAGTCCAGGATCCGGTGGGTCTCCTCGGCGGTGGCGCAGGGCACCGGCCCGGGGCCGGGCAGCACGGTCTCGGCGGTCGCGGTCACCGCGGCCAGCACCTCCCGCGGCGGTACGCCGGGTGCGGCGTACCCGGCGCCGGCCAGCCGGCCGTGCCGCACCACCGCCAGCTCCCAGCCACCGCCGGCCGGGCGGGCGGCACACACCTCGGCGATCGAAGTGAGGGCGACCAGCCGCTGCCGCCGGATAGCGGCGCGCAGCAGCGCCGCCAGCCGTTCGCGGACCCGCGCCGCGTCCTCGTAGCGGTGTGCCGCCGCGAGCTTGTCGATCTTCTCCTGTAACGCGGCCACCACCGGTCCCGGGTCGCCGACGAACGCCTCCCGCACCGGATCGGCCGCCTGCGCGGCGTACTCGGCCACGGTCACCTGGTGCTGGCACGGGGCGGCGCAGCGGCCCAGCTCGGCGAGTACGCAGGCGGGGGAGGGCCGCCGCGGCGACAGCCGGGCGGTGCACTGGCGCAGCGGGACCGCGTCGTGGAGGGCGGCCACCACCGCTTCGGCCGCCGGCCGCGACCCGAACGGGCCCAGGTACGCGGCGGTGTCGTCGCTCACCGCGCGCACCAGCGACAGCCGCGGGTACGGCTCGGCGGTGAGCTTGAGCCACCACACCCGCTGCGGGTCGCGGGAGCGGCGGTTGTACGGCGGGCGGTGCGCCGCGATCAGCCGCAGCTCCCGCACGGCGGCCTCCAGTGCGTGGGCGCACTCGACCGCCTCCACCCGGTCGGCGGCGTGCAGCATCTCCCGCACCCGGCCCCGCTTCTCCGAGGCGGTGAAGTACGACCGGACCCGGGTGGCGACGTCTTGCGAGGTGCCGACGTAGAGCACCTTGCCGTCGACGCCGCGGAACAGGTACACCCCGGGCGCGTGCGGCAGCCCGTCGGCGAGGCTCCGCTTGCGCCGCTGCACCGGGTCGACCGCCTGGATGAACTCCACCGTGTCCCGAAGCGTGCGCACCCCGTACCCGGCGAGCCGCCCGATCAGCGCGTGCAGCACCTCCACCGTGGCCCGGGCGTCGTCCAGCGCCCGGTGCCGGGGCCGGGTGGCGGTGCGGAAGTGCGCCGCCAGGGTGGCCAGCCGCCGGTCGCGTACCTCGTCGGCGAGCAGCACCCGCCGGGCCAGCGCGGCGGTGTCGAGCACCACCGGGTCGGGCCAGTCGTAGCCGTGGGCGGCGCAGGCGGCGCGGAGGAAACCGACGTCGTACGCGGCGTTGTGCGCCACGAAGACCGCGTCGCCGAGGAACTCCAGCAGGGTCGGCAGCACCGCCGAGATCGGCGGTGCGCCGACGAGCATCCGGTCGGTCAGCCCGGTCAGCATGGTGACGAACGCGGGCACCCGGTCGCCGGGGTCGACCAGGGTGGCCAGCTCGCCGAGCAGCTCGCCACCGCGTACCTTGACCGCGCCCACCTCGGTGATGCCGCCGCCGTCCGGGGCCCCGCCGGTGGTCTCCAGGTCCACCACCGCGAACGTCACCTCGCTCAGGTCCACCGCGAGCGGGTCGTCCAGCGCGGCGAGCAGGCTGGGTTGCCAGCCGCGGGTGGCCCCGCCGCCGGCGCGCGGCGGGGGATGGTGAGGTAAGGCGGGGTCGGGGGCACCGGGCACGCCGGGAGGCTATCCCTCCGGTGGGACACGCCCGGCGCACCCCTCAGCAAGTGTGGGCAGAGCTAGCGGATGCGCCAGACCGTGACTTGCTGCTCGGTGCTCACGCAGGCGAGGTACCGCTCGCCGACCTGGCAGTCGCGCACGTGGTCGAGTACGCCCAGCACCTCCACCTCGCCGCGGTCCGGGGCCACCCGGCCCAGCCACAGCGGGCCGGGGTCGTACTGCGGGTGGCCGGGCATGTGGGCACCCTCGCCGCGCTGCCGCACGATCGGGTAGGGGTGGTGGTGCGGGCCCGGGTAGGGCCGCCAGTCGGCCAGGGTCAGCACCGGGGCGCCGGTGGCGGCGTCCAGGACCGCGGCGGCCAAGGCCCCGTCCGTCTCCTCGTCGATGCGGTCGTGGTCGGGGACCACCTGCAAGTAGCCGGGCGGCCACGGCGGTCCCAGCGGCGTCGGCATCGCCCAGCCCGGGTCGGCGTCCCAGCGCCCGGCTCCGGTGGCCGGGTCGAGGCCCTGTAGCTGGTCGCGAGTGCGGAGGCAGAGCACCGGCCCGCAGGGCTCGAGGTTGGCGGTGACGGGCATGCCGCTCAACCGCCACCGCTCGGTCAGCGTCTGGAGGTCGTAGACCACCAGCGTCCGTTCCCGGTTCAGCAGGGTGGAGACCCGTAGCAGCCCGTCGCCGATGGCGAGGGAGGCGTCGTGCCAGGGCCGGCCGAGGTCCTGCTGGGCCTCCTCGCCGGTGGGCAGGTGGCGCACGACCAGCCGGCCGTCGCGGCGCAGGGTCGCCAGCCGGTGTCCGTCGTCGGAGAGCGCCCAGACGTCGGTCACCGGCAGGTCGTCGCGGTCGGCGTCGGTCCGGCTGTCGCGGCCGAGGAGCAGGCTATGGCGGCTGAGCCGCACGTCGTACCGCCAGTGGAGGTCGCCGCTGGCGAGGTCCACCCCAGTCACGTGGTAGGCGACGGCGACGGCCGGGGTACCGGCGTACTCGATCTGCTCCAGCACCACCTCACCGTCGTGGTGGGCGACCAGGAAGCCGGGTCGGGTCCAGCGGGGTTCCCCGGTGGCCGGATCGTACGCGGTAGTGAGCCCTTCCATGTCGACGTCCGGGCGGGCCTCCAGGCGGTAGATGCGCCATCCGGTCACCAGCGGTACCCCGCCGACCACCGTGACCGTGGCGGCGCTGGGCCGGTCGGTCACGTCGTGCGCCACCGTCCAGCGAGGCCTGCCGTCGCGCAGCGCGTACGCGCTCACCGAGAACTGCGGGTCCGGCACGGTCGCACTCACCGGCGCACCGGTGACCACGTACAGCGACTGGTCGGTGAGCGCCACCGCGGTCCGCCAGTCGACCGGCAGGCTGAACACGGGCGCGAGACCGTGCGGGCTAGGGGCGGCGGCGGCGGTGCTGGCGAGCAACGCGACGGTCAGCAGCACCAGTGGCCACCAGTGCCACAGCCGGGCCGGGATCGGGGCTCGGGCCGCCGACCAGCTGCGCGGACGCCAGCCCGAGGCCGGCCGTGCTTTCGGGTTGTCGGCCTCATCGAGCGGAGCGGCGGCGTCAGGATCGGCCCGCCCCAGGTCGATGAGACCCAGGTCAATGAGACGGGCATCACTCCGCACGGTCTCAGCGTAGCCGGGCGGCCGGGCCGTGGAGGTCTGGCGAGCTCCAACCTAGCATCCTAGGATGCCTTACACATGGTGACCCACCCGACTTGCCACGCGCGCGAGATCCAAATCACTCAAATCTCGCCACGCCCAGCCGCCCACACCGGCACAAACCAGTGCCCGCGCGGACTCAGCGGAACTGGGCGAGGGCGCGCAGGATGCGCTGCTCGGAGACGGGATAGGCGGTGCCGAGCTGCTGGGCGAAGAGGCTCACCCGCAGCTCCTCGATCATCCACCGGACCCGGGCCAGGTCGGGATCGTTCGGCCGGGCGGCGCGCACCTGCGCGTACTCCTGCTGTACCCGCTGCACGGTGTGCATCGCCGTCTGGTCCCGGTGCGGGTCGGCGGGCAGCTTCTCCAGCCGCCGCTGCGCCGCCCGCAGCCACCGGTGCAGGTCCGGGAGGCGCTGCCACCCGATCTCGGTGATGAACCCGGGCCGGATCAGGGCGTCGAGCTGCGCGGTCAGGTCGTCCACCGCTTCGGCCAGGGACGGGCTGGTGGTGGCTGCGAGGCGTTGCCGGAGCTCGCCGGCGAGGCTGAGCACCGGCATGATCTCGGTGACCACGCCGAGGGTGGCCCGGTCAAGCTCCGCGCGTACCCGCTCGCGGAGCTTGTCGAAGCCGCCGCGGTCCCAGACCGGCCCGCCGTGGGCATCGACCAGCGCGTCCACCGCGCAGTCGGCGCAGTCGTCCAGCAGCGGGCGTACGCCGCCGTGCGGGTTGCGCAGCAGCGCCAGCTTCGCGTCGCGGCTGAGCCGGTCGGAGACGTAGCCGTGGGGGGAGGGCAGGGTCAGCCGCAGCAGGCGGCGGGTGCCGGCGGGCAGGTGCCGGGCCTGTTCGGCTTCGTCGGGGAAGACCCGCACATCCACCCGGTCGCCGGCGTCGACCAGCGCCGGGTACGCGGTGACCGGGTGGCCTTCGCGGGTGAGGTCCACGGTGCGCGGCAGGGTGTCGAAGGTCCAGTCTCGCAGGCCGCGGCGCTCCACGTGGGACGCGGCCGCGGAGAGGCTGGCGCGGGCGGCGGGGCGGAGCCGCTCGGCGAGCGCGGCCAGGTCCTTGCCCTCGGCCAGGGTGTGGCCGTGCTGGTCGTGGACCCGGAAGGTGATCCGCAGGTGGGCGGGGACCCGGTCGTAGTTCCAGGAATCGGGTGGGATCACCACGCCGGTCAGCTCCCGCACCGCGGTGGCGAGCGCGTCGGTGAGGGGCCGGGCGTATGGTTCGAGGCGGGCCAGCGCGTCGGCGGCGACCTCCGGCAGTGGTACGAGCTGGCGGCGCAGCGGCTTGGGTAGCGAGCGCAGCAGGGCGACGACGAGTTCGTACCGCAGGCCGGGTACCTGCCAGTCGAAGCCGGCGCCGGCGGCGTGGTCGAGCGTGGCCAGGGGCAGGTGGGCGGTGACACCGTCGGCGGCGTCGCCGGGTTCGAACTGGTAGGTGAGGGGGAAGCGCAGCTCCCCGTAGGTCCAGGCGTCGGGATAGTCGTCCTCGGCTACCGGTGTGTCGGGGCGCAGCAGCACGTCTTCGGTGAGGTGTAGCAGCCGCGGCTGCCGGCGCCGGGCCTGCCGCCACCACCGGTCGAAGTGGGCGGCGGAGACGACCTGTGCGCCGATGCGCTGGTCGTAGAAGTCGAACTGGGCTTCCTCGTCGATGACCAGGTCGCGGCGGCGGGCCCGGTGTTCCAGCTCCTCCAGGCGGGCCAGGAGGGCTTGGTTGTGGTGGAAGAACTCGTGGTGGGTGTCCCATTCGCCGGCTACCAGGGCGTGCCGGATGAACAGCTCGCGGGCGGTCTTGGGGTCGATGCGGCCGTAGTTGACCGGCCGGCGGGCCACGATTGGCAGCCCGTAGAGGGTGACCTTCTCGTACGCCATCACCGCGCCGCGCTTGGCGTCCCAGTGGGGTTCGCTGTACTCGCGCCGGACCAGGTGGGCGGCGAGCGGTTCGGCCCATTCGGGTTGGATGCCGGCGGCGACGCGGCCCCACAGCCGGCTGGTCTCCACGAGTTCGGCCACCATGACCCAGGCGGGGGAGCGCTTGAACAGCGTCGAGCCGGGGGCGATGGCGAACCGGGCGCCGCGTGCGCCGAGGTACTCGTGGCGGCGGCGGGGGTCGGTGGCCTGCTGGTCTTTCATGCCGAGGTGGGAGAGCAGGCCGGCGAGCAGGGCGGTGTGGATCTGCTGGGGGGTGGCCGGCTCGCGGTTGAGGGTGGCGCCGAGGGTGCGGGCGAGCCGGCGTAGCTGCTGGTGGATGTCTTGCCATTCGCGTACCCGCAGGTAGTTGAGGTATTCGGCGCGGCACATGCGCCGGAAGCCGCTGCGGGAGAGTTCTTCCTGCCGCTGGTGCAGGTAGCGCCACAGGTGCAGGTAGGACAGGAAGTCGGATTGTTCGTCGCGGAAGCGGGCGTGCATGGCGTCGGCACGCTCGCGGTCGTCGGTGGGGCGCTCCCGGGGGTCCTGGATGGACAGCGCGGCGGCGATCACGGTGACTTCGCTGAGGCAGCCCTGTTCATCGGCGGCGAGCACCATCCGGCCCAGGCGCGGGTCGATCGGCAGTCTCGCCAGCTTGCGTCCGAGCGGGGTGAGGCGGTGGCCGGTGTCGGGCCGCCGGCGGCCCCGCGTGGCGGTGTCTGGGCGTTGCAGCGCGCCGAGTTCTTCCAGGAGGCGTACGCCGTCGGCGATCTGGCGGGAGTCGGGCGGGTCGAGGAAGGGGAACTTGGTGATGTCGCCGAGTTTGAGCGCGGCCATCTGGAGCAGCACCGAGGCGAGGTTGGTGCGCAGGACCTCTGGTTCGGTGAAGGCGGGCCGGGTGAGGAAGTCGTCTTCGGAGTACAGCCGGATGCAGATGCCGTCGGCGAGGCGGCCGCAGCGGCCGGCGCGTTGGGTGGCGGAGGCTTGGGAGATGGGTTCGATCGGTAGGCGTTGAACTTTGAGCCGGTGGCTGTAGCGGGAGATGCGGGCGGTGCCGGGGTCGACCACGTACCGGATGCCGGGCACGGTCAGGGAGGTCTCGGCCACGTTGGTGGCGAGTACGATGCGCCGGCCGGAGTGGGGTTGGAAGACGCGGTGCTGTTCGGCCAGGGACAGCCGGGCGTACAGGGGGAGGATCTCGCTGTCGCGCAGCGCCCGGTCGGCGGTGACTTGGCGGCGTAGCGCGTCGGCGGTGTCGCGGATCTCCTGTTCGCCGGAGAGGAACACCAGGATGTCGCCGGGGCCTTCGGTGGCCAGTTCGCTTACCGCGTGGCAGATCGCCTGGGTCTGGTCGGTGTCGGGGTCCTCGATCGGCCGGTAGCGGATCTCCACCGGGTAGGTGCGGCCGGAGACTTCGATCACGGGGACGTCGCCGAAGTGGCGGGCGAAGCGGTGCGGGTCGATGGTGGCGGAGGTGATGACGAGTTTGAGGTCGGGGCGGCGGGGGAGCAGCCGGGTGAGGTAGCCGAGCAGGAAGTCGATGTTGAGGCTGCGTTCGTGCGCTTCGTCGATGATGAGGGTGTCGTAGCGGCGCAGCTGCTTGTCGTGGGCGAGTTCGGCCAGCAGGATGCCGTCGGTCATCAGCTTGACCCGGGTCTGCTCGCTGACCTGGTCGGTGAAGCGGACCTGGTAGCCGACGAGGCCGCCGAGTGGGGTGGCCAGTTCGGCGGCGATCCGGTCGGCCACGGTGCGGGCGGCCAGCCGGCGGGGTTGGGTGTGTCCGATCATGCCGTGGCGGCCGCGGCCGGCGCGCAGGCAGATCTTGGGTAGTTGGGTGGTCTTGCCCGAGCCGGTCTCGCCGGCCACCACCACGACTTGGTGGTCGCGGATCGCGGCGGTGATCTCGTCGACCCGCTCGCTGATCGGCAGGGTCGGCGGAAATTCGATGTCCATCGGCATGGTCTCCGCCAGGATAGGCGGGCGGCGGCCGCGACTCCCAGCGGTTTCGCCGCCCGCGGGACCGGGCGGGTGGTCAGGCGAGTTCCCGGCCGCCGTCGAGGAGGTCGAACTGGTGGTTGATGCCCTCGGCGGTGGTGTGCGCCAGCGGCATCGGCCGGATCGCGCCGGCGTTGTTCACCAGCACGTCCACCCGTTGCCAGCGGCTGGTCGCGGCGGTGATCACCGGTGACTCGCCCGCCGGCGGTGGTCGCCCCGGTGATCAGTGCTAGTTAACGGCTCAACCGGTCGGGCCAGGAGAGATTACAAAACAGTGGCGGTGCCGGGCGATGGGTTGTGTAGTGGTGCTGGACACTGTACGGTCACCGTTTACATCAGGGTCCGTCTGTCGCCCTGGAGAGGCCGGTCGGTCAGTCTGAGAGGTGACCTCTGTGAGCATGCGCAAACTCATCGCCGGAGCAACGGTCGCGGCCTTACTACTGGCGGTCGCGGCGTGTGGTGACGACACCACGGGGGAGGCCGAGACCGACGAGCCGATCGTGGTCGGCTCCACGCTGTCGCTCACCGGGGCCCTGGCGGCGACCGGGGTGATCCACCAGATCGTCGGGGAGATGTTCGTCGAGCGGCTCAACGAGAACGGCGGGCTGCTGGGGCGGCCGGTGGAGTGGCGCCTGCTGGACGACGAATCCGACCAGGCCCAGATCACCCCGCTCTACGAGCGGCTCATCAACCAGGAAGAGGTCGACTCAACCAGGAAGAGGTCGACCTGATCATCGGCCCGTACGCCACCCCGAACATCATCCCGGCGGTGGCCGTAGCCGAGCGGGCCGGGTACATCATCCCGCAGCACACCGCCGTGCACGCGCCGCTGCTGACCTACGAATGCCAGTTCCCGGGCTGGTCGATGGACCCGCAACCGGACGTGTTCACCTCCGAGCTGCTGTTCGACATGCTCACCAACCTGCCCGAGCCGCCGCAGACGATCGCGCTGGTCACCAACGAGAGTGGGTCCACCGCGCCGATGACCCACGGCTTCGAGGAGGGCGCGGAGGGCGGCATGCTCGCCCTCGCCGAGCAGTACGGCCTGGAGGTCGTGGCCGACATCCCGTACGCGCCGGGCAACTCGGAGTGGAACCCGGTGGCGGTGCAGCTGCGCGACGCCGACCCGGACGTGGTCATCAACAACGGCCTGGGGGTGGACCCGGTGGGGATCCTGGAGGCCTCGGAGCAGATCGGCTACCGCCCGCCGATGCTGTTCAGCCTGTTCCCGGCGCCCGGTCCGCTGCTGGGCCTGGGTGAGCTCGGGGAGGGCACGCTGTCGGTGTCGCTGTTCGAGTCCAACGAGCCGCTGCTGGAGCAGTACCCCGACGAGGTGCGCGACATCGTGGCGGAGTACCGGACGCGTACCGAGGAGGCCAACCTGCCCTACACCGCGTTCGAGACCCAGGCCACCGCGTCCTGGAACACCTGGGAGATCCTGGTCGGCGCGGTGGAGGGCGCCCAGTCGCTGGACCAGGAGGAGCTGTGCTCCTACCTGACCGAGAACGGCGCGGACACCACGTTCAACGGCCACCTCACCTTCGACCCGGCGGTCAACAACTTCTGGGAGACCAACGTCGGGCTCAAGCAGATCCAAGACGGTGAGTGGGTGATGGTGTGGCCGCCGGAGCGGGCGGTCGCCGAGGTCGTGCCCCCGGCGAACTGAGCCCGCCCGGACGGACATGAGGCCCACGACGACATGAGGTTGGAGCAATGAGCACCCTGCAGGCGGCGGTCAGCGGCGCGCTGCTGGGCGGTTTGTACGCCATGATGGCGGTCGGGCTGTCCGCCGCCTGGGGGATGCTGCGGGTGATCAACCTGGCCCACTTCGGGATGATCCTGCTCGCCGCGTACCTCACCTATGAGCTGGCCGGCAGCTGGCGCATCGATCCGATCCTGACCCTGGTGGTCACGGTGCCGGCCATGGCGTTGCTCGGCGCGGCGCTGCAGTGGGTCTACCAGCGGGCGAGGCTGGCGGAGTTCGCCTCGCTGCTGGTCAGCTTCGGCGTGATGACGATCATGATCCAGGCGGTCCACAACCGGTGGACCGCCGACTTCCGCCGGCTGGACCCCGAGGTCAACCCGTACGGGTCGACCTCGTGGTTCCCGTTCGGTGAGGACGTGCGGCTGGCGCTGCCGTTGTCCCGGCTGCTCGCGCTGGCCTTCGGCGTGGTGCTGATCGTGGCCGCCTGGGCGGTGCTGCGTACCACGTTCATCGGCCGGGCGGTGCGGGCCTTCGCCGAGGACCGGCAGATGGCCGCCGCCTACGGCATCGACCACCGCGTGCTGGGCATGCTGGTCGCCGGTGTCGCCGGCGCCAGCGCCGCGGTGGCCGGCATGCTGTGGGCGGTGGGCAACACGCTGGTGCCCGACGCCCCCTACGAGTGGATCGGCATCGTGTTCGCGGTGGTGATCCTCGGCGGCATCGGGCAGGTGCTGGGCAGTCTCGCCGCCGGCCTGCTGGTGGGCACGCTGTACGGGGTGACCTCGGTGCTGTGGTCGGACACGGCCACGCTGCTGGTGGTGTTCCTGGCGATCGTGCTGGCGCTACTGCTGCGCCCCCACGGGCTGTTCACCGGCGGCACCGCGCTGCGCCTGCCCTCGCTGCGGCGGCGGCGTCCGCAGGAGGTGGCCCGATGATCCGCCGGGGGCTGATCGGCTTCCCGCTGGTGCTGGTGGGCCTGGGCGCGCTGGCGGTCTTCCGCGACCAGCTGGGGATGACCCTGTTCTACCTCACCCTGCTCTACACCATGTTCTTCTGGGTCGCCCAGGCCACCAGCTGGAACATCCTCTCCGGCTACAGCGGCTACTTCAGCTTCGGCCAGGGCGCCTTCGTGGGCGTGGGCGTCTACACCACCGCGGTGCTCACCGCCAAGCACGGCTGGAGCTTCTACGCCACCGTGCCGGTAGCCGCGCTGCTGTCGGCCCTGGTGGGGCTGGGCATCGGGGCGGTGGCGTTCCGGCTGGCCACCTTCCGCGGTGCCACGTTCGCGCTGCTGACCCTGGCGGTGCCGTTCATCCTGGCCGCCGCGGCCCGGTTGACCCGGGCCATCGACGGCGGCGCCGGGGTGCTGGTGGAGGTGCCGCAGCTGCCCGGGCAGCTGCGGTTCCAGGAGTTCCTCTACCTGGTCATGCTGGTGGTGGCGGGGCTGGCGGTGGCTGCGGCCTACTTCATCTACCACAGCCGGTTCGGCTGGGCCCTGGCCGCCATCCGCGACCACGAGGACGTGGCCGAAGGGTTGGGTGTGGCCACGTTCTGGTGGAAGATGGCCGCGATCGCCACCACCGGGGCCCTGGGTGGGATGGCCGGCAGCGTCTGGGCCCTGCAGTACGGCTACGTACAGGTCGAGGTGGTCTTCGGGCTGACCATCCCGCTGTTCGTCATCGTCATGAGCGTGCTGGGCGGGCGTACCCACTGGTTCGGGCCGGTGATCGGCGCAGCCGTGATCGTGCTGCTGCAGGACCGGCTGGCCGACGGCGCGTTCGAACAGTGGCGGCTGATCATCTTCGGCGGCCTGCTGGCGGTCATGGTCATCTTCGCCCCCGACGGCCTGTACGCGCGGCTGCGCGCCCGCCCGCGCAGCAGCCTGCTGGCCGGCGCGGCGACCCTGCTGGCGCTGCAGATCTTCGACGTGGGCGGGAACCTACCAGACCAGGTGCTGCTGGCGATGCTGGTCACCGCGGTGGTGGCGTTCTGGCCCTCCCGGCTGACCCCGCTGGCGCGCTGGCCGCGTCTGGCCACCGTGCGGGTACCCGGCGCCGAGGCCGCCGGGCGGGTCTGGGCGCGGCTGCGCCGCCCGCGACCCAGCGCGCCCACGCCGGCGGCCCAGGCGGACGCGGCGCCCGCGGAGCCGGCCGCCCAGCCTTCACCGGCCTCACCCCTGCCACCCCTCGCCGGCCCCTCCCCAGCCGGGCGCGACGGCGTGTGCGCGGGGACACCCGCCGGGCCGGACACCGCCGCCGGCGCCGGCGGGGAGGGGCCGGGTGTCCTGATCGAATGCCGCGACGTGGCCCGCTACTTCGGCGGGGTGCGCGCCCTGGACGGGGTCGACCTGCGTATCCACGAAGGCGAGCTGGTGGGCCTGGTCGGCCCCAACGGCTCGGGCAAGACCACCCTGGTCAACCTGCTCTCCGGCGCGTTCCGCCCCACCCGCGGGCAGATCCGCGTGGTCGGGCGCGACACCGCCGGCCTGGCCCCGCACCGGTTCACCCACGCCGGCATCACCCGCACCTACCAGATCCCCCGGCCGTTCGAGTCGCTGAGCGTACGCGACAACGTGGCCGTGGCGCTCATGTTCGGCCGCCAGCCGCGCACACTGGCGGCCGCCCGCAGCGAAGCCGACACGCACCTGCGGTTCGTCGGCCTGGACCACCTCGCCGACGCCCGCCCCGCCGACATCAACCTCCACCAGCGGCAACTGCTGGAGATGGCCCGGGCTCTGGCCACCAGCCCCAAGGTGCTGCTGCTGGATGAGGCGCTGGCCGGGCTGAACCCGGCCGAGATCGACAACGCGGTGGAGGTGGTGCGGCGCATCCACGCCTCCGGGGTCACGATCGTGATCGTGGAGCACCTGCTACGGGTGGTCAACCAGCTCGCCACCCGGGTGGTGGTGCTCAACCGGGGCCGGCTGCTGGCCGACGGCGACCCGGCCACGGTGATGAGCGACCCGGCGGTGGTGCGCGCATACCTGGGCAAGAGCGGAAAGGCACGGGAGGCGCAGCCGCATGCTTGAGATCCGGTCGCTGAACGCCTTTCACGGCCACGCGCAGGCGCTGTGGGATGTGGACCTGCAGGTGCGCGAGGGCGAAGTGGTCAGCGTCATCGGCCCCAACGGCGCCGGCAAGTCCACCCTGGTCAACGCGATCGCTGGCGTGCTACGCACCGTACGCGGGGAGATCCGCCTCGGCGGGGTCGACCTGACCACCGTGCCCGCCCACCAGGTGTGTGCCCACGGGGTGGCGATCGTGCCGGAGGGGCGGCGGGTCTTCGCCCACCTGACGGTCCGCGAGAACCTGCTGCTAGGCGCCCACCGAAGGGCCGCCCGCGCCGCCCACCGGCGTACCCTCGACCAGATCCACGAGCTGTTCCCGCGGCTGGCCGAACGCGCCGGCCAGCAGGCGATGAACCTCTCCGGCGGGGAGCAGCAGATGCTGGCGATCGGGCGGGCCCTGATGGCCCAGCCCAAGCTGCTGCTGCTGGACGAACCGTCGCTGGGCCTGGCCCCGGTGGTCATCGACGAAGTGTTCACCGCGATCGAGACCATCCACGCCACCGGGGTGGGGGTGCTGCTGGTCGAGCAGGACGTGGAGCGGGCCCTGGCCGCCTCCGGGCGCGCCTACCTGCTCGCCGAGGGGCGCATCGTCACCAGCGGTACGCCGCAGCAGCTACGCGACAGCCCGCAGGTGCGTCGCAGCGTGCTGGGGCAGTGAGCCAGCTGCGCGCACTCACGCGCCGCCCGCCGGGGCCGGACCACACCCACCGGCGCGGCGGCCCGGGGCCGGCCGGCGGCTACCTCGGCGGCTGGTCCGCGCCGGACTCCTCGGCCGCGTCCGCCTCCTCCTTGGTGGTGTGCACCGTGCCTTCGGCGTGCTCCGGCGGCCCGTATACGGTGTAGAGCACCAGCGGGTTGGCGCCGGTGTTGCGGAAGTTGTGCCGGGTGCCGGCGGGCACGGCCACCAGCTGCCCCTGCGCCACCGGCGTGACCTCGCCGGCGACCTCCGCCTCCCCGGTGCCGCTGACGAAGGTCAGGATCTGGTCGGTGTCCTCGTGGACCTCTTCGCCGATCTCCCCGCCCGGCGGGATCGTCATGATCACCAGCTGGGTGTGCTTGCCGGTCCACAACACCCGGCGGAAATCAGCGCTCTGCTCGGCCACGGTAGCGATCGTGAAGTGTGCCATTGCCACCATGCAGCCCCCCAACCCCGGCCCGGCCGCCCCGGCGGCGACCCGCAAGGACCGGTCACCCCCCGGGTTCCCCGCCGCCGGCCGTGCTAACCCCGCCCCGGCACCGGCGGCCCATCCCACCGCCGCGGCCGGCCAGGCCGGTGGCAGAATGACAGCCCGGCGGGGACGGGGAGGGCGGCGCTGAGCGACATCCTGGCGGCCTTCGCCGCGCTGTGGGCCATCATCACCGTGGGCTGGCTGCTCGGCAAATACACGCTGCTGGGCCCGGCGGCGGCCACCGTACTGGCGCGGCTGGTGTTCTTCCTCGCCGCACCCGCGCTGCTGGTGGTCACCGTCGCCACCACACCGGTGACCGGGGTGTTCACCGCCGCCGCGGTGCCGTTCGTGGCCAGCACCCTGCTCACCGCCCTGGGCGTGGCCGCGCTGGCCCGGTGGCGCTGGCGGCTGGGCCGGGGCGAGGGGACCGTGGCCACCCTGTGCGCCTCCTACGTCAACGGCGGCTACCTGGGCATCCCGATCGCCGCGTTCGTCCTCGACGACGTCGCCTTCGCCGTACCGGTGCTGCTGTTCCAGGTGCTCGTCTTCGCCCCCGTGGGCCTCAGCCTGCTCGACGCCCGCCCCGGCCTACGGGGACTGCTGGGCCTGCCGCTGCGCAACCCGATCATCCCCGCCTGCCTGACCGGGCTGGCGGTGACCGTCTCCGGCTGGACCCCGCCCCCGGCACTGCTACACCCCTTTGAGCTGGTGGGCGCCGCCGCGGTGCCGCTGGCGCTGCTGGCGCTGGGCCTGTCGCTGGCCGGCGCCCGGCCGCTGCAACCCGGCCCCGACGCCCCGGTGCGCTACGCGGTCGTGGCCGCCAAGGTGCTGATCCAGCCGGCGATCGCGTACGCGGTGGCGGTGCTGCTCGGCCTCGACGGGGTGCTGCTGCTGGCCGCAGTGGTGATGTCGGGCCTGCCCACCGCGCAGAACGTGTTCGTGTTCGCCAGCCGGTTCCAGCAAGCTCCGCACCTGGCCCGAGACGCGGTCGTGCTCTCCACCGTGGCCAGCGCCGTCACCCTGGTACTGGTCGCGGTCACCCTGGGGTGAGCCGCCGCCCTCGGGCGGCGCTACTGCGGCGGCTCGCCCGGCTTGGCCTGCTCGGCCAGGAACTTCTCCAGCTCCGCCCCCAGCTCCTCGGCGGTGGGCAGCTCGGAGGCGTCGGGCAGCAGATGCTGGCTCTGCCGCGAACGCATCAGCACGTCGTACTGCTCCTCCAACCCACGCACGTGCGTGGCCACCTCCTCGGCCCGGGCCACCTGCGCATCCACCGTGGCCCGCACCCGTTCGGCGGCCCGGCTCAGCTCCTCGATCGGCAACGCCAACCCGGTAGCCCGCGACAGCGAGGCCAGCAGCGCCTCCGCCGCCGCCGGGTAGTCACTGGAGGCCAGGTAGTGCGGCACGTGGGCGGCGAACCCGAGCGCGTCGTGGCCGCGCTGGCCCAACCGGAATTCCAGCAGGTTCCCCACGCCAGCGGGCACCTGCACCCGCTGCAGCCACGGCCGGTAGTCGGCGATCAGCTCCCGCCGGGTGGCGTGGGCGGTGATCCCGGTGGGGCGGGTGTGCGGCACCGCCATCGGGATCGCGTTCAACCCCACCGTCAGCCGTACCCGACACCGCTCCAGCAGCCCGATCACCGCCGACAGGAACCGCTCCCACTGCAAGTCCGGCTCGGGACCAGACAGCAGCAGGTACGCGGTGCCGGCCGCATCCCGCAGCACGTGCAGCGCCAGGGTCTGCTCGTCGTAGGACTCCCAGTGGTCCTCCACGAACAGCATGGTCGGCCGCCGGGAACGGTAGTCCAGCAACTGGTCCAGGTCGAACCGGGCGACCAACTGCGGCGGCGGGTCGGAGACCGACATCAGGTGCTGCCGGGCCAGCCGCACCGCCCCACCGGCGTCGACAAAGCCGGTCAGCATCTGCACCAGCACCGGTTCACCCAGCTCCGGCACGTCGTCGGCCAGCTCGTACAACTCGTGTGGATCGCGCACCGGCCCACTCCATCAGTCAACGAGAAAAGCCATCTCTCACCTGGGGAAAACTGCGCCCCTGCGATCTCAGCGTATCGCCTTGACCGCCGGCCACCGACTGATGGACGCCCCGCCCGCCACCGGCCCGGTAGTGTGAGGGCATGGCGCCGGTGACCGTGGTGACCGGCGGCAGCCGGGGTATCGGCGCGGCTACCGCCGTGCGGCTGGCCAAGGCCGGCCACGACGTGGTGATCAACTACCGTTTGGAGGCCGCCGCGGCCGAGTCGGTCGCCGCCGCGGTCCGCCAGGCCGGGCGCCGCTGCCTGGTGGTAGCCGCCGACATCACGGTCGAGGCCGAGGTGGAGCGCATGTTCGGCCAGGTCGTCGACGTGCTGGGCCCGCCCACCGGCCTGGTCAACAACGCCGGGGTGACCAGCCGCGCCGGCCCGTTCCTCGACCTGTCCACCGCCGACCTGCGGCGGGTGGTGGACGTGAACCTGATCGGCACCGTGCTGTGCGCCCGCCGCGCCGCCCGGCTGATGGCGACCAGCCGCGGGGGAGCCGGGGGAGCGATCGTCAACATCTCCTCCGGTGCCGCCACCGTGGGCAGCCCGGGGCAGTACGTGCACTACGCAGCCGCCAAGGCGGCGGTGGAGACCCTCACCATCGGCCTGGCCAAGGAGTTGGCCGCCGACGGCATCCGGGTCAACGCGGTAGCGCCCGGAGTGATCCGCACCGAGATCCACGCCCGGGAGACCGGCGACCCCGATCGGCCAGAACGCGCCGCCGGCAGCGTCCCGCTGGGCCGGCCCGGGGAACCGGACGAGGTCGCCGCCCCGATCGAGTGGCTGCTCAGCCCGGAGGCCTCCTACATCACCGGGGCGATCCTGCGGGTGACCGGCGGCCGGTGACCGCGTGGCGGTTGACCCGCGTCCACGCCGGACCCACCGGCGAGGTGCGCTGGCAGCGGCTGGGCCGCGGGAGGGACCCGGTGGTGCTGCTGCACGGCACCCCGTTCTCCTCCTACGTGTGGCGGGCGATCGCCCGGTCCCTGGCCGACTCCCACCAGGTGTACGTGTGGGACATGCCCGGCTACGGCGCCTCGCAGATGTCGCCGGGCCAGGACGTGTCCCTGGCCGCGCAGGGCAGGGTCTTCGCCGGCCTGCTCACCGCCTGGGGCCTGCGGGAGCCGCTGGTGGTCGCCCACGACATCGGCGGGTGCGTGGCGCTGCGCGCCCACCTGCTGCACGGTGCCCGCTACCGGGCGCTGGCGCTGGTCGACGCGGTCGCGCTGGCACCCTGGGGCTCGCCGTTCTTCCGCCTGGTCGCCTCGCACGCAGACGTGTTCACCCAGCTGCCGGCGGCGCTGCACGCCGCGCTGGTACGCGCGTACGTCGCCTCGGCCAGCGCCCGCGGGCTGCACCCGGCCACCCACGAGGCGCTGGTGGCGCCGTGGCTGGGGGAGCCGGGGCAGGCCGCGTTCTATCGGCAGATCGCCCAGGCCGACCAGCGCCACACCGACGAGATCGAACCCCGCT
>DATGPS010000011.1:0-29884 GCA_035304685.1 Natronosporangium sp.
GGCCAACGGTGAGATCCGGGGCGGCGTGGCCGACGGCCGTCCGGCGCTGCTGCGGGACACCCACGCCTGCGAGGCGATCCTGGCGCTGTCCGGCACCACCAACGGCCGGCTGGCGGTCGCCGGCTTCCAGGACCTGGAGCGGCGGACCGGCGCCACGCTCGCCGACCTCGCCGCTGAGTCAGCGGCGAAGCGGATCTCCTTCGCCGACACCCAGGCGCGGCCGGTGCCGGTGCTGACCAGCCCGGAGTGGAGTGGGAGCGAGACCGGCGGCCGGCGCTACTCGCCCTTCACCATCAACGTGGAGCGGAACAAGCCCTGGCACACCCTCACCGGGCGGCAGCACCTGTACCTGGATCACGAGTGGATGCGGGAACTGGGTGAGACCATGCCGGTGTTCCGCCCGCCGCTGGACATGCACCAGTTGTTCGGGGAGCCGCGGCTGGGCGCCAACGGCGAGCTGGAGATCACGGTGCGGTACCTCACCCCGCACTCGAAGTGGTCCATCCACTCCGAGTACCAGGACAACCTGCTGATGCTGACGCTGTCGCGGGGCGGCCCCACGATCTGGATCAGTGAGACCGACGCGGCGAAGGTCGGTATCCGCGACAACGACTGGATCGAAGCGGTGAACCGCAACGGGGTGGTGGTGGCCCGGGCAGTGGTCTCTCACAAGATGCCCGAGGGCACCGTCTACATGTACCACGCGCAGGAGCGGGTAGTGGACGTCCCGCTGGCCGAGAGCAGCGGCAAGCGCGGCGGCATCCACAACTCGCTCACCCGGCTGCTGATCAAGCCCACCCACCTGATCGGCGGGTACGCCCAGTTGAGCTTCGCCTTCAACTACCTGGGCCCCACTGGAAACCAGCGCGACGAGGTGACCGTGATCCGGCGCCGTTCCCAGGCAGTCGAGTACTGATGCGGCCGAGCCGAGCTTGCGAGGCGAGCCAATGAGACCAATGGCGCAGATGGCCATGGTGATGAACCTGGACAAGTGCATCGGGTGTCACACCTGTTCGGTCACGTGTAAGCAGGCGTGGACCAACCGGTCCGGGGTGGAGTACGTCTGGTTCAACAACGTGGAGACCCGGCCGGGGCAGGGTTACCCGCGTACCTACCAGGACCAGGCGAAGTGGCAGGGCGGCTGGGTGCGGACCCGCTCCGGCCGGCTCAAGCCCCGCTCCGGCGGTCGGATCAAGCGGCTCCTCTCCATCTTCGCCAACCCGAAGATGCCGAAGATCGGTGACTACTACGAGCCGTGGACCTACGAGTACGAGCATCTGCTCACCGCCCCGGCCGGCGAGCACACCCCGGTGGCCCGCCCCACCTCGCTGATCAGCGGCGAACCCACCAAGATCTCTTGGAGCGCGAACTGGGACGACTCGCTGGCCGGCGGGAACAAGACCGCTTCGGGTGACCCGGTGCTGGAGAAGGTCTCCGGGCAGGTGAAGCAGGAGTTCGCCAACGCGTTCATGTTCTTCCTGCCACGCATCTGCGAGCACTGCCTGAACCCGTCCTGCGCGGCCGCCTGCCCGTCCGGGGCCATCTACAAGCGCTCCGAGGACGGGATCGTCCTGGTCGACCAGGACCGGTGCCGGGGCTGGCGGATGTGCGTGACCGGCTGCCCGTACAAGAAGGTCTACTTCAACCACCGCACCGGCAAGGCGGAGAAGTGCACCTTCTGCTTCCCCCGGGTGGAGATCGGTCTCCCGACGATCTGCTCGGAGACCTGCGTGGGCCGGCTGCGCTACATCGGGCTGATGCTCTACGACGCGGACGCGGTGGGCGAGGCCGCCGCGGTGGCGGACGAGCGCGACCTCTACGCCGCGCAGCGGTCGGTGTTCCTGGACCCGCACGATCCGGCGGTGGTTGCCGCCGCCCGGTCGGCCGCCATCCCGGAGGACTGGATCGAGGCCGCCCAACGCTCCCCGATCTGGGATCTGATCATGAAGTACGAGGTGGCGCTGCCGCTGCACCCGGAGTACCGGACGATGCCGATGGTCTGGTACATCCCGCCGCTGTCACCGGTGGTGGACGTGCTGCGGGAGACCGGCCACGACGGCGAGGACGCCGACAACCTGTTCGGCGCCATCGACGCACTGCGCATCCCGGTGGAGTACCTGGCGGAGCTGTTCACCGCCGGGGACCCGGAGCCGGTGACCGCGGTGCTGCGCCGGCTGGCCGCGATGCGCGCCTACCAGCGCCGGATCAACCTGGGCGAGCCGCGAGACGAGTCGATCGCCGCCCGCGTGGGCATGACCGGCCGGCAGATGGAGGACATGTACCGGCTGCTGGCGATCGCCAAGTATGAGGAACGGTACGTGATCCCGGCGGCGCACGCGGAGACCGCGGCCGGGCTGGAGGAGTCGGCCACCGGGTGCTCGCTGGACTACGAAGGCGGGCCCGGGATGGGCGGGCCCTTCGGGGAGGCCTCCGGCAAGGTGTCACCGATCGCGGTGGAGAGCTTCCACGCGCTCGCCGCCCGCCAGCGGGCCGACCAGCCGGCGGAGACGGCGGGCGGGTCACGACCGCGCCGGGTGAACCTGCTCAACTGGGACGGCAAGGGCCGTCCGGAGGGCCTGTTCCCACCGCGACAAGGCGGGTCCGGCGGGACGGGCGAGCCCGGGTCGGGCGAGACCAGATCCGGCGAGGCCGGGTCCGGCGGCGCCGGGGGGCCGGCGTGACCCCCGAGCAGCGGGCGGTGGCCGCCCGAGCCGCGTCGGTCCTGCTGCGGTACCCGGACTCCGACCTGCTCGCGATGCTCCCGGCGGTGCGGGACGCGCTCGCAGAGCTCCCGGCGCGCACGGCCCGGCCGCTCTCCACCGTGGCCGAGCACCTGGCGGCCGGGCCAGCTCAAGAGCTGGCAGCATCCTATGTGGAAACCTTTGACTTCCGCCGCCGCTGCTGCCTCTACCTGACCTACTACACGCACGGCGACACCCGGGCCCGCGGCGCGGCGCTGGCGAGCTTCGCCGCCGCGTACCGGACCGCCGGCCTGCGGGTCGAGGGCGGTGAGCTGCCCGACTTCCTGCCGGCGGTGCTGGAGCTCGCCGCCACCGCGGGTGAGCCGGGCTGGGGACTGCTGCGGGCCCACCGGGTCGGCCTGGACCTGCTCGCCGACGCGTTGACCCGGGACCGGTCGGTCTACCGGCACGCGGTGGCGGCGGTACGGGCGCTGCTGCCGGCCGCCCGGCCGGCGGACGCGGCCGCGGCCCGGCGGCTCGCCGCCACCGGCCCGCCGGTCGAACAGGTCGGCCTGGACCCGTTCCCCGCTACCCGCCCTACCGGAGGCCGTCGATGACCACCTGGCGCATCCTGCTGTGGATCGTGGTGCCGTACGTCTCGATCGCGATACTCGTGCTCGGCACCATCTACCGGTACCGGTACGACAAGTTCGGCTGGACCACCCGCTCCTCCCAGCTCTACGAGAGCGACATCCTGCGCTGGGGCAGCCCGCTGTTCCACGTCGGCATCCTGCTGGTGGCGGCCGGGCACTTCGCCGGGCTGGTGATCCCGAAGTCCTGGACCGCGGCGGTGGGCATCGACGACGACGCGTACCACGCGCTGGCGGCCGGCCTCGGCACCGTGGCCGGGCTGCTCCTGCTGCTCGGCACGGTGATCCTGGTCGCCCGGCGCCGGCTAGTGGGGCCGGTGTTCACCGCCACCACCCGCAACGACAAGACCATGTACCTGATCCTCGGGATCGTGATCGCGCTCGGCCTGTGGACCACCATCCGGGTGAACACCGTCGGCGCCGGGTACGACTACCGGGAGACCGTCTCCCCCTGGTTCCGGTCGCTGTTCGTGCTGCGACCGGATCCGGAGCTGATGGCCGGCGTGCCGCTGGGCCTGCAGGCCCACATCTCCGCCGCCTGGGTGCTGTTCGCGATCTGGCCGTTCACCCGGCTCATCCACGCGTTCAGCGCGCCGGTCGGGTACCTCACCCGCCCGTACGTGGTCTACCGCAGCCGCGATCCGCAGCCGCCCCGCAGCCGCACCGGCGTCTGGGGGGACCGGCCATGAGCCGCCTCTCGGCGCCCCCGCGAGTCGCCGAGGCGAAGGCGGCGACCAGCACCCCGCCGGGGGCGCTCCGGGCGCTGGTACTGGCCACCCTCGGCTTCGCGATCAACTTCTGGGCCTGGGCCCTGATCGCGCCCCTGGCGCCCGGGCTACGCGACGAGCTAGGCCTCTCCGTGGTGCAGCAGTCGGTGCTGGTGGCGCTGCCGGTGCTGGTCGGCTCGATCGGGCGGGTCCCGGTCGGGTCGCTCACCGACCGCTACGGCGGGCGGGTGATGTTCCCGGCGGTCAGCCTCGCCACCGCCGTGCCGGTGCTGGCGTTGACCATCGCCGACTCGTACCCGCTGCTGTTGCTGGTCGGGTTCGTCCTCGGCGTGGGCGGCACCGCCTTCGCGATCGGGGCGCCGCTGCTGGCGGGCTGGTTTCCGCCGCACCGGCGAGGGCTGGCGTTCGGGGTCTATGGCGCCGGCATGGGCGGCACCGCGGTCGCCACGTTCACCACCGTGCCGCTGGCCGACGCGTGGGGCGAGGACGCCCCGTTCCTCCTCGTGGGCGCGGTGCTGATCGGGTACGCCGCGCTGGCGTGGGCGATGCTGCGCGTCGGGCCGAACCGGCACCCGGGCGGGGCGGCCTGGCCGGCGACCCGCGCCGCGTTCCAGCTCCCGGTCACCTGGTACCTCTCCTTCCTGTACGCGGTCGGGTTCGGCGGCTTTGTCGCGTTCAGCGTGTACTTGCCGGCGTACCTGCAGAACGCCTACGAGTTGACCAGCGCCGACGCCGGGGTGCGTACCGCCGGGTTCGTGCTGGTCGCGATCGCCGCCCGGCCGCTGGGCGGGTGGCTGTCGGACCGCTTCCACCCCTCCCCGGTGCTGGTCACGGTGTTCGGGGCCACGGCCGTGCTGGCGGTCGTGGCCGCGTTCACCCCGCCGCTGGTCCCGGTGGCCACGGTCGCCTTCCTCGGCCTGGCCGGGTGTCTGGGGGCCGCGGCCGGCGCGGTCTTCGCCTTCGTGGGCACGCTCGCGCCGACCGACAAGGTGGGTGCGGTCACCGGCATCGTGGGCGCCGCCGGCGGCCTCGGTGGCTTCTTCCCGCCGCTGGTGATGGGCGGGGTGTACGCGCTGGACGGCTCCTACGCGATCGGCCTGATGCTGCTCTCGGACGTGGCCCTGGCCGCGGCCGTCTTCACCTGGCTACGCCTGAGCCGGCGCACGGCCGCCCGCGCGTAACAGGGCGCCCCTGCTGATGTTTCGCCCCCAGCAGGGCTGCCCTCTTGATGCTCTCGTTCCAGCAGGGCTCCCCTGTTGACGCTCTCGCCTCAGCAGGGCTCCCCTGTTGACGCTCTCGCTCCAGCAGGGCTCCCCTGTTAACGCTTTCGCCTCAGCAGGGCTCCCCTCTTGCCACGGGTACCCACAACAGGGCGCCCCTGCTGGTACTCAAGCCCCAGCAGGGCCCCCCTGTTGCGATCATCACTGAGATCCGTGGCCACTGAGGGCAGGTTCCGGGCCCGGGGTGGGTATAGGGGCATAGCGGGAGGCGTTGATCGTCGTCCACGCGAGCGTGGACGGGGGACGAGCGCCGGAGCGCTCGGGTCGGAGGTGCCAGGTTCAAATGTGTGAACACTGCGGATGCCGCCAGTTCCCGGCCATCAGCCGGCTGAATGAGGATCACTTGCAAATCCACGAGACTTCCGGCCGGCTCCGGCGCGCGATCCGGGCCGGGGATGACGACGCGGCGCGGCGGTGGTTGAGTGAACTGACCGACCTGATGGGCCCGCACCTCGCTACCGAGGAGGCCGGGCTCTTCGCTGAGCTCCGTGGCGACGAGACCGCCCGCGAGGTGGTGGAGCGCCTCTGCGACGACCACGACGAGCTCGCGGCTGCCCTGCGGCAGCCCGACGGCGACCAACCAGACTGGCGGCCTGTCCTCGCCGGCCTCGACAAACTCCGGGATCACATCGACAAGGAAGAGTACGGCCTGTTCCCGGCGGCGGTGATTCTGCTGTCGATGCCGGCGTGGGAGCGGATCACCGCCGCCGTACCTGACCGGGAGCGCCCGGCGCAGGCATGAACGGGGCGCCGCCCCTAAGGGCTTCGTCCCTCCTCATCGCAGTTTTGGCGTAGTTGTGCCCTCCCGGCGCGCCGAGGCCGCAGTTTTGGCGAAACTGCGAGCGGGGGGGCGAGCTCGAGGCCGCAGTTTTGGCGAAACTGCGAGCGGGGGCGAGCTTGAGGCCGCCTTGCGGCTACCGGGCACGGTCGGAGACCGGCCACTCGTAGGGCAGGTCCGCCGGCACGGTCTCGCCGAACCGGGGGCCGTACCATTCCGGGTCCTTGCGCAGCAGCGCGGACCGGTGGCTGCGGTGCAGCGGCTCCCAACCCAGCCACGGCGGCAGCTCCCGGGCGGCGGCCAGCTCCGGCTGGCGGCGTACCTCGCTGCCGAACTCGGCCCGCAGCGTCGCGGCGACGGTGTCCGCGCCGCCGGCCGCCCGCCAAGCCGCGCACACCTCCAAGCCGTAGCGCACCAGTGCCTCGGCGTACCCGGACCACATGCGCACCACCGGATGGTGCCGCCAGCCGTACCCGGGCCTGGTCATCGCCCGCAGCACCTGCAACGCCTCGACCCGCTGCTTGCCCAGCCGGCGCGGGTCGAGGACGCCCGCGGTGGCGGCGAAGTCAGGGTACGGCAGGAAGGTCTGCACGCCGTGCGGGATACCCCGGTGCCGGCCGGGCTACCCGGCGCCGGCTCAGGCGGGTTCCAGCTTGTAGATCGCTCCGCGGTGGTCCAGGACGTAGAGCTCCCGATCCGCGTCCTCGGCGAACGCGACCACCCGGCCGCCGTTGACACCGAGGTCGAGGTGCCCCACCACCTCGCCGCCCCGGAGCTCCAGCGCGCGGATCTGGCCCTCGCAGTAGTCGCTGAACACGTAGGACCCGACCAGCTCCGGGATGGCGCTGCCCCGGTAGACATACCCGCCGGTGACTGAGCACCGGGTGTCGGAGGTCTGGTACTCGAACACCGGCGGCACGTGCCCCTCCGGCTCGTCGCCGTCGTAGGTCAGCGTCCCCTCCATCCGCGACCAGCCGAAGTTCTGGCCGCCGCCGGAGCCGGCCGGCACCCAGTTGATCTCTTCCCGGGAGGACTGGCCCACGTCCGCGATCCACAGGTCACCGGTCTCCGCGTCGAACGAGAACCGCCAGGGGTTACGCAGCCCGTACGCCCAGATCTCGGGGCGGGCATCCGGGTCGTCCACGAACGGGTTGTCCGGCGGGATGGTGTACGGGTCGCCGGCCGGGTCGATCCGCAGCAGCGACCCCAGCAGCGTGCTCAGGTCCTGGCCGGCGCCGAGTGGATCGCCGGCGCCGCCGCCGTCACCCAGACCGAGGTAGAGCATGCCGTCGGGCCCGACGATGACGTTGCCCCCGTTGTGATTGGCGGACGGCTGCTCCTGGGTGATCAGGGTGCGGCGCGTCTCCAGCTGCAGCGCACCGTCGGACACCTCGATCTCGTCCACCGCGGTGTTGCCGTCCCGATCGGTGTAGGACGCATAGAAGTGCGTGAAGTCCTGGTCGAACGCGATGCCTAGCAGGCCGCGTTCGCTGTGGGTGGTGGTCTCGCCGGAGATGTCCAGCACCGGCTCGCTCAGCTCGTCGCCGTCGAGCACCCGCACCGACCCGATCCGCTCGGCGATCCACAGCGTGCCGCCCGGCCCGGCGACCCCGGCCGACGGTACGTCCGCGGACGCGACCTCGGTGAGCCGCACCGCGACCGGCTCGCCGGTAGCTATCTGCGCCTCGATCGGAGGCGGGTCTTCCCCGCACGCGCCGGCCAGGGCCGCGGTCAGCACCAGGGTCGTGGCCACACTTCGCCGGCGGGGAACGGCCGGCCCTGAATCGTGGTGTCGGTGCACGGTTCCTCCCGAGCGGGGTGGCCACGGTGGACGCCCGCTAGCCAGCGTAACCGGTCAGCGCCGGCATGGTAATCGCCGTCTGGCCGCCCGGCCGCGGGTGCGCCAGCCGTGCATTCACGTCGCCACCGGTCGGGTACGGGTTGCGGGGCATCAGCAGAATGTAGTGATGGTGGTGTGGCAGTACGCGCGCCTGGAGTACCGGGCGGCGGGACGACTGGGCAATGACAGGTTCATGGACTGGACCGCGACCTTCCACCACCCCGGCGGGGTGGAGCGGTGGGGCACGGATGAGCGGTTCGACGACCTGCGTCACCTCAACCGGGCCGGAAACGCGGGCTGGCAGGTGTACGACCGCGGCGTGATCCACGTCCCGGGCGAGCCGCACCGCCTGCACGCCGTGACGTACTCGATGCGGCGGGCGATCCGCCGCAGTCCGAACGGGCCAGAGTCCGACCGGGTCGCACGACGCGCTGAGCCGGGCGCACCCTAAGCGGGGTACACAGTGCTCACGCGGCTCGCTCCGCCGGGCGCAGGGAGCGGCTGCGGCGCGCCGCGACCACCGCCTGGGCGACCACGAGCAGGCAGACCCAGCCCCAGAGCATGGGCAGAAGCACACCGGGATGCCCGCCCGAGTGGTCCATCAGCCACACCGTGGCCGCGGCCGCGGCGAAGGTGAGTCCGATCGGGACCACGCCGGAGACGTCTACCCGTTCCGCGAGCCGCCTCGCCGGGTAGACCACCTTCTCGGTGACCACCGAGTGGGCCACGGCCACGACGCCGATGCCGAACCAGAGCACCAGGAGGTTGTCCCACCGCCATCCCGAGAGGGCGCCCAGGGGCAGGGTAGCGATGGCCGCGATCAATCCCAGGGTGAGCGGTACCAGCGAGGCCAGGGGCAGGTGGAGCCGCCGTTCAGGCCGCTCGTCGACCGGGCCGCTGCGTTTCTCCGTCACGGTGGCGGCGGCGTACGCGATGGCGGCGACCGCGACCCAGAGACCGGCCATGATCCCCGCGTGCCAGCCGGTGAGGCCACCGATCCAGTTCGCCGCGACGATCGCACCGGCCTGGAGGGCAAGCAGGACAAACTGGAACGCCAACCGCACACCGGGCGTATGGTCCGGCGCCATCAGGGTCACCGCCACGCCACCGGCCAGCACCAGCAGGACGCAACCCCAGTGCCACTGTGAACTATTGCCGATCCACACTGCCGCGGCCACGGAACCCAGGAACTGCCCGACCCGCAGCAGGCCGATCGGGATGTCGTACGGCCCGCTGCCCGGTGGCGCCGGTGACTGGGGGGTGGCGGGTGTGCCCGGCTCGGCGCCGGGACCCGCGGCCGCGCCCGCCGCGGTCGCCGCGGTGGCCGCGCCCGCTGCGGTGGCCGCGCCCGCCGGCTGTCCCGGGCTGGTGCGCGACGGCTCCCCGAAGAACTCCTGGAACACCGACCCCGGCGGCGGGGTGAACCGCACCCCCTGGCGGAGCCGAGCCTCGTCCTCCGCGCGCCACTGTGCTATCCGCCGGGCGGTCCGGTAGCTGGACCGGACCGCCGCGTAGGTGAGCCCGGTCGCGACCGCCACCAGGGCGATCATCAGCACTGTGCCACCCGGGACGTCACCGGGCAGGGTCAGGAAGAGCGAGCGCTCCCGCAGGTCGCGGTCGTAACGCAGCTCGAGCCATCCGACCACACCGGAGACCAGGAGCAGCGGCACGGTGGCGGTCGCCACCACTGTGGCCAGCACCTGGCGGCCGGGCCGTTCCCGGGCCGCCACCCTCCGGCCCACACCGGTGAAGACCAGGACCGTGCCGGTGGTCCCCAGCAGGACCCCCCACATCCAGGGCGTCTCCTTCACCCCGTCCCGCTGGCTCGCCAACGCCTCCTCATAGGTCTGCGAAGTGGAGGAGGCGCCGGTCCGGGTACCAAACCGGAAGGTGATACACCGGTCCCCCGGCGACATCGCCTGCCCGTCGCAGGTGGGCGGGCCGGTGAACTCGTTATCCGGCCCCTGGTACGCCAGGCCCAGCGACACCGTGACCGCGATGTATCCGATGAGAAGCAGCACCAGGCCGCGCCGCCGGCGCGAACCCGTCTGTCCGCCGCCAGTGTGCATGTACCTCTCCCAAGTCCAGCGAAGAGGATACCGCCGTCCGGCTCGGTGAGGGCATCTCCGCACGGGAGGCGACGGGGCCGCCGGGCCCAGCGGAGAAAGCCGCCCGGCCCCGAGGAGAGCTGGCGCCGGAGCGGAACCAGAGTCTGGCAGCGGTGCCCGGGGCGGGACTCGAACCCGCACGCCTCTCGGCAGCCGCTTTTAAGGCAGCCGTGTCTACCGGTTCCACCACCCGGGCTCAGGCCCCCACCGTAACGTGATCCCAGGCTAAGGTCAGGACCGATGGGTACGAGCGCGACTACCCGTTCGGTTGACCGCGGCGCCACAAACCCGATGCACCGCCTAGTCAACCGGGCAGGCGCCGGGCTGCGGCGCGACTGGATAGCAGACATCGGGGTGGTGCTGGGCTTCCTGGTGCTCGCGCTGTGGGTCTGCCGCGGATTGTGGCCAGACCCGGCCACCCGGGAACTGGCGCTCAACCCCGAGGACCAGATTCTGATCGAGTGGTTCCTCGCGGTCGACACCCGGGTGCTGCTCGGCGACCACGGCCTGCTCACCGACCGGCTCAACGCGCCCGACGGGGTCAACCTGGTCGTCAACGCCACCTCGCTCACGCTCGGGTTCCTGCTCGCGCCGGTGACCCTGACCCTGGGAGCCCCGGTCTCGTTCGCCGTCCTCACCGTGGGCAACCTCGCCGGTACCGCCGGCGCCTGGTACCTCCTCTTCGCCCGCACCTTCCGGGCGCACCGGGCGGCGGCCGCGGTCGCCGGCGGGTTCTGCGGCTTCGCGCCGGCCATGATCTCCCACTCCAACAGCCACTGGCACATGACCGCGCAGTGGCTGGTGCCGCCGATCGTGTGGAGCGTGGTGCGGATGGTCCGGGCAGTCGAGGCCGCGGCGACGAAGCGGGTGGTCACCTCCGGGGTGATCCTGGGCGTGCTGGTAGCGGTCCAGTACTTTCTCGGCGCCGAGGTGCTCTATCTGACCGCGCTCACGCTGGCGCTGTTCAGCCTCGCGTACGCGGTGGTGCGCTGGCGCTGGACCCAGCGGATCGCGCCGTGGTTCCTGGCCGGGATGGCGGTCGCGGTCGGGGTGGGCGCCCTGCTGCTGGCGTACCCGATCTGGTTCCAGCTGGCCGGTCCGGGCAGCGTCTCCGGTGGGCCGTTCAGCCCCTACGTCTACTCGGCCGATCTGCGCTCCTGGGTGACGTTCTCCCCGCTGAGCCTGGGCGGCACGGATGAGGCAGAGCGCCTCGCCTCCGGGCCCGCAGAGTACAACACCTTCCTCGGCTGGCCGCTGCTGCTGGTGACCGCCGGCTGCGTGGTGTGGCTGCGCCGCCAGGCCGCGGTGATCGCGGTCGCGATCACCGGCGTCCTGATGGGGGTGCTGTCGCTGGGCCCGCGGCTGGTGGTCGATGGGGAGCAGACCGGCATCCCCCTGCCGTACATCGCCCTGGTAGGCCTGCCGGTGATCGACGGGGCCCTGCCGCAGCGGTACGCGGTGGCGGTGGTACCGCTGATCGCGCTGGTGCTGATGTGGGCGATCGAGCGGGCCCGGGGCCTGTCCGACCCGGGCTGGCTGGTGGTGCCGGTGACGATCGGGATCACGCTGCTGCCGCTGTTCCCCGGCTCGTTGCCGGCCCAGCAACGCGATCCGGTGCCGGAGTTCATCAGCGCCGGTCACTGGCGGCAGTGCGTACCCGAGGGCGGGGTGTTGGTGCCGGTACCGCTGCCCACGCCCCCGCGCCCGGAGCCGATGCGCTGGGCCGCGGCCGCGAACGCCGAGTTCGCGCTACCGCAGGGCTTCTTCATCGGTCCCTACGGCGGGGGCGGCACCGCCTCCATGGGTATCTATCCGAGGCCGACCTCGATCCTACTGGCGGATGTCGCGGCCACCGGGCGGCTGCCGGTACTGGAAGAGGGGCACCAGATCCAGGCCCGCGCCGACCTGGCGTACTGGGGAGCGGACTGCGTGGCGGTCGCGCCGGGGCAGCGGTACGAGCAGCAGCTCATATCAATGCTCAACGATCTGCTCGGGCCGGGCGAGCGGATCGCTGACACCTGGGTGTGGCGGGTCTCGACCTGAGCCGCCCCAGCCGGGTGCCCACCGCTGCCCGCTCGCTTCCCAGCAGGGCTCCCCTGATGCTGCTCTACCCCCAGCAGGGCGCCCTGGTTGAAGAAACCCCCCCCAACAGGGCGCCCCTGCTGAGAGGCCCGGCTGAGAGAGCAGACCCGGTTGCGGCGTCAAGGGGTCGGGGGGACCGCGTCGGTGAACGGGCTGCGGGGCTCGTGCAGCTGGCCGAGCGAGATGACCTCCCGGCGCAGGAAGAGTTGCAGCGTCCAGTCGACCAGCACCCGGATCTTGCGTTCGGTCGAGTGGATCCGGGTCATGTGGTAGGTGCGGTGCAGGAACCAGGCCGGGAACCCGCGCAGCTTGACGCCGTACACGTGCGCCACCCCGTGGTAGAAGCCCAGGCTGGCCACGCTGCCCGCGTGCTTGTGGCGGTAGGGCACGGGCGCGCCACCGCGCAGCACCGCGACGATGTTGTCGGCCAGCCGCCGCGCCTGGCGGACCGCGTGCTGGGCGCTGGGCGAGCAGAGCGCGCCCGGGTCGTCCGAGGTCAGGTCCGGCACCGCGGCGCAGTCACCGGCGCTCCAGGCGCCCGGCAGCGGCCGGTCGCCGTCGATCACCTGCAGGGTGGGCAGGCAGGTGACCCGGCCCCGGGAGTCGCGCGGCAGATCGGTCGCGTCCAGCATCGGGTGCGGCCGCACCCCGGCGGTCCACACCACGGTGTCCGCCTCGAACGTCTCGCCGTCGGAGAGCTCCACTTTGCCGCCCACACAGGACTCCATCCGGGTGCCGAGCCGCACCTCCAGCCCGCGTCTGCGCAGCTGCTTCACGGTGTACTCGCCGAGGTCGGGCCCGACCTCCGGCAGCACCCGCTGGGTCGCCTCCACCAGCACCCAGCGCATCGGTTCGGCCCGCAGCTCCGGGTAGTAGCGCAGCGCCGCCCGGGCCATGTCCTCCAGTTCGGCGAAGAGCTCCATCCCGGCGTACCCGGCGCCGACCACCACGAAGGTGAGGGCACGGCGCCGCGCCTCCGGGTCGTCCGTGGCGGCGGCCACATCCAGCCGCTCCAGCACCCGGTTGCGCAGCCAGATCGCCTCCCCCAGGGTCTTGAAGCCGACCGCGTGCTCGCGCAGCCCGGGGATGGGCAGGGTACGCGAGATGCTGCCAGGCGCCACCACGATGTGGTCATAGGTGAGGTCCAGCGCCGGGCCGGCGACCGGTTGTACGGTGGCGGTGCGCTCGGCGTGACTGATCGCGGTGACCCTACCGGTGATGACCCGGCAGCGGGGCAGGGCCCGCCGCAACGGCACCACCGCGTGCCGCGGCTCGATGCTGCCGGCCGCGGCCTCCGGCAGGAACGGCTGGTAGGTCATGTGGGGCTGCGGGTCCACCACGGCCACCTCCACCCGCTCGCGGCGAAGCTTGCGGGAGAGCCGCAGCGCCGTGTAGAGACCGACGTGCCCCGCGCCCACGACCAGTATCCGCTTCGCAGCCATGTGTCCATCCTGCCCTGCCACGGCCGGGTCGCGGTGATCACGCGCTAACGTGATGTCTGGCGCCCGCCCCCGTCCCGCTGGCCACGATCGGCGATCAGGGTACGCAGCACGGCGGCCACGGCCAGGGCAAACGCCAGCCCGGCGAGCGTGGCCACCAGGTGCACCCGGTCGTTGGCGAGCCGGCCCAGGCCGGTGAGTAACGCCACAGACAGCAGGGACGAGGCCACGATCACACCGAGTGCGCGGGTCAGCCACCGGGACAGGATCTCCGGGGCCACCGCCGCGTCGTAGGGCAGCAGCGCGGCGAGCGCGGTCAGGTTATGCACCAGGTAGAGCGCGGCCGCGATCAGCAGCAACCGGCCCAGGTCCCGTTGCCCGGCCGCCCCGGTGCCGACCACCACCGGCAGCCCGGTGTCGACCAGCCAGCACCCGACGGTGGTAAGGATCAGCCCGGTCGCCCACGGTCCGCGCGGCGCCACCGCGGGCATCGCCGCGGCCGCCAGCGCCGCCCACAGCGCCACTGGCGGGAGCCCGGACGGGGCGGCCACCAGCAGCGCCACCAGCCCGGCCGCGAGTACGCCGGCGCGTACCAGCACCGGTTCCGGGGTGGCGCGGGCCACCGTGGCCAGCCCTCGGGAGATCATGAGAACCCCACTCTCGGCGCCGCCGCCGCCCGCGCCACGTCCCGCAGCACCCGGTCCAGGCTGCCGGCGCCGGCCCAGGCCACCACCGGAACCCCGTGCTCGCGCAGGGCTCCGATCGTGTTCTCGCGTTCCAGCCGCCACAGCCGGTAGGGGGCGTCGCCGTCCCGTCCGCTGTGGATCGGGGGGATGTCAGCCGGCAGGGTGTCCACCGCCACCACGAACCGCCCGGCCCGGGCCAGCCGGGCGAGCATCGGGGCGGTACGCCGGTCCACCACCGGGGTCAGCACCACCACCAGCGCGTTCGGCGGCAGCGGGGCGAGCACCTGTTCGTACGTGGGCTCCATCGCTCCGCTGGGGCGCACATCCAGCAGCCACTCCAGGATCGTGAGGTACTGCCGGCGCCCGCTCGCCGGTCGCAGCCGGCGCCCGGCGGGGCCGTACTCCACCAGCGAGACCCGGTCACCGCGTTGCAGGTAGTGCTCGGCCACGGCGGCCGCGGCCCGGACGGTCACATCCAGCACCGAGGCGCCGGTCTCACCGGCGCCAGGGACGCCGCCCGGCCGGCCCGCCTCGGCCAACAGGTCCAGTACCAGCACCACCTCGGCGTCCCGGTCCGAGAGGGTGGCGACCACGTGCAACTGGCGGGTCCGCAGGGATACCCGCCAGTCGATCCGGCGCAGCCGGTCGCCCGGGGCGTACCGGCGGACGCCGGAGAGCTCGCCGCCCTCGCCCGGGCGGCGCGAACGGTGGCTGCCGACCAGCCCGGCCGCGCGCGGCATCGCCTCCGGCGCCTCGAACGGCTCGGTCACCGGGTACGCCTTGACCGCGGCGGTCGCCGCACCCGGGACGGTGGCGACCAGCAGCCCGTCACCGGTGGAGGCGGTCATCCCGACCGGCCCGAACCGGTGCCGGCCCCACCGCCGGGCCACGCCGGTCAGCTCCAGGTCCGCCACCTCGCCGGGCGGCACCGCGACCACGTGCGGCCGGTCGGCTCCGGGGAGGTCCAGCCACTCCGACGTCGAGGTCCGCACCACCACCAGGTCCAGTCCGCTCTGGTCGGAGTTGGCGACGCTGATCAGCCCGGCGGCTGGACCGCCCTCCACCGTCGCCGCCCCGGAGGCCACCGCATCCGGCGCGCCGGCCGCCACCTCCACCACCGGCACCGCGCCCCGGCGGTGGCGCAGCCCCCAGGCCGCGCCGACCGCGAACGGGGCCGCGAAGACCACCAGGTCCACCCGGCCCAGCACCACCGCGGCGATGGTCAGCAGGCCGGTGAGCAGCACCGCCCGCCGCAGGGCCCGGCTGGCGTACCAGGTAGGCACGCTCACCGCCGCGGGCGGGCGGCGTCCGCCGATGGCGCGGTGGCGGGCGCGGCGGCGTACGAGGGCAGCGCGCCGGTCGCCGGGGCCGGGGTCGCGCCCAGCACCTCGCTGACCACGAACGACGGGTCGGTGTTGCGCAGCCACATCTCCGGCCGCAGTGTGATGCGGTGTGCCAGCGCCGGCACCGCCACCGCCTTCACGTCCTCCGGGATGACGAAGTCGCGGCCGGCGAGCGCGGCCTTCGCCCGGGCCAGCAGCAGCAGCGCCAGCGACCCGCGCGGGGAGGCCCCCACCAGCACCGCCGAGTGGCCGCGGGTGGCGGCGGTCAGCTCCACCAGGTAGCGAGCGACCGAGTCCTCCACCGTGATGTACTCCAGCGACGCCTGCATCGCCCGCAGGGTGGCGGCGTCCACCACCGGTGCCAGGCGGGCCTCCTCCTGCTGGCGGGCCATCCGCCGCCGCAGCACCTCGAACTCCTCTTCCAGGCTGGGGTAGCCAAACGAGACCCGCAGCAGGAACCGGTCGAGCTGGGCCTCGGGCAGCGGGTAGGTGCCCTCGTACTCGATCGGGTTGGCGGTGGCGAGCACGTGGAACGGCGGATCCAGGCGGTAGGTGACGCCCTCCACCGAGACCTGCTTCTCCTGCATCGCCTCCAGCAACGCGGCCTGGGTCTTCGGCGGGGTGCGGTTGATCTCGTCGGCGAGCAGCAGGTTGGTGAAGATCGGCCCGGCCCGGAAGGTCAGTTCGTGGTTGCGCTGATCGTAGAGGAAGGAGCCGGTCACGTCCGCGGGCAGGAGGTCCGGTGTGAACTGCAACCGGCGGAATTCCAGCCCCAGTGCCTGCGCGAACGAGCGGGCGGTCAGCGTCTTGCCCAGCCCGGGCAGATCCTCCAGCAGCACGTTGCCGCCGGCGAGGATGCCGGCGAGCACGAGTTCCAGCGCGTCTCGCTTGCCTACCATCACGGTGGCGACCGAGTCCAGCACCGCCTGCGCCAACCTCCCCACCTCCGGGGCCGGTAGCGGGCGGCTCGGTTCAGCGGCGGGCATGCTCACAGTCGCTCCATCTCGATCAGGAACCCCGCCAGGTCGCGCGGTGACGGGGTTCGCGCATCCGGGTCCGCGAGGTAGGACCACAGCTTGTCGCTCAACAGGGTACGGGCCCGGGCCGGGTCACTGGCGCGGGTGAATCCGTGCCGCTGCCGGAGCCGTTCGTCCACCAGCTCGGCCAGCCACGGGGAGGTGCGGGTGAACGGCCGGATCCCGGCCCGGCCCCAGCTCAGCCGGATCTGCCAGGTACGCACGGCGGCGGCGAGGTGGTCCGGTCGCAGCGGCGGCGGCTCGGCCGGTGGCAGCGGGGCGACCTCGGCCGGCGGGGGCGGGCCCAGACCGGCCACCAGCGCGCGGAGGCCCAGCAGGGCGAAGCTGGTGGCCATCGCCACCGGAAACGACAGGCCGTAGCCGAGCACCCGCAGCACCAGGACCAGCGCCGCGGCCACCGCGGCGGCCAGCAGGCCGGTACGCAGCAGCCACCGGGCCACCTCCCCGGCCGGGCGGGACGGCCGGCGACCGTCCTCCTGCTCCTGGCTGAGCAGGTCGTCCAGGCTGGTCACCGGCTGTCCTCCCGCTCCGGGACGAGCAGCTCCTGGCGCAGCCGGCGGAGGGCGGATCTGGCCAGGGTGCGCATCTGTTCATCCACCTCGTGGGTGGCGTAGCGGGCCAGCCGGTAGACCTGGGCGAGCCCGGCGAGCGCGGGCTCGCTGACCTGCCGTTGCCGCAGCAGCCGCGGCACCAGGTCACCGGGGGTGTCGGTGTCGAAGCGGGGTACCCCGGCGGCGACCGCCGCCTCCTCCAGGCGCACCCAGCAGGCGATCACCGCGCGGCGGGGGTCCAGGTCGTCGTCGGAGAGCGCGACCAGGCCGTCGTCGACCGCGGCCACCAACTCCTCCGGGTTGTCCGCGGCGGCTCTGGTGGGCGCCTGGCCGCGCCGCAGCACCCGCCGGGCCTTGGCCCCGCCGCGCCCCCGCCAACCCCGGCGCGCCAGCACCCACAGCAGCAGCGCCAGGCCGGCCAGCACCGTGACCAGCCAGAGCACCAGCAGCAGGTCGCCGAGCCACGGCAGGCCGCGCCCATCCTGGGCCTCCCCCGGCTCAAACGGGAGGAACGTCGGCCAGTCCGGCGGCGGCGCGGGCTCCTCGTGGGTCGGGGCCGGCTGCGGCGCCTGTGAAGTCTCCACCTCGGCCACCCGCAGGCCGGAGAAGGTGGCCGCGACCGCGACCGCCGCCAGCAGCGCCGCGGCCAGGAGCAACCCCGCGGCCGCCCGGGGTCCGGCCCGCGGCGCCCTGGTCACCCCAGCCCTGCCAGGGTCTTCGCGCGTGCCAGCACGTCATCCAGCATGGCCGGGGTCAGCCGGCCGGTGAACGTGTTCTGCTGGCTGACGTGGTAGCAGCCGAGCAGCCGCGGGGCCCCGCCGGCGAACCACAGCGCCCCGTGCCCGAACTTCGGCCGGGGACTGGGCGGCGGTAACCCGTACACCGCCTGCAGCGTCGGCCACCAGGCGTTCCAGGCGAAGGCGCCGAGCGCCACCACCACCCGCAGGGTGGGGCGCAGCAGCTCCACCTCCCGGTGCAGCCAGGGCGCGCAGGTGTCCCGCTCCTCCGGGGTCGGCTTGTTCGCCGGCGGGGCGCAGCGCACCGCCGGGAAGATCCGGGTGTGGCGCAGCTCCAGCCCGTCGTCGCGGGACACGCTGGTCGGCTGGTTCGCCAGCCCGGCCCGGTGCAGGGCGGCGAAGAGGACGTCTCCGGAGCGGTCTCCGGTGAAGATCCGGCCGGTCCGGTTGCCGCCGTGCGCGGCCGGCGCCAGGCCGAGCAGGCCGATCACCGCGTCCGGCGCCCCGAACCCGGGGACCGGGCGGCCCCAGTAGACCTGGTCGGCGAAGGCCGCGCGGCGGGTGGCCGCCACGTGCTCGCGCCAGTTCACCAACCGGGGGCAGGCGCGGCAGCGGGAGATGGCGGCGTCAAGTGCGGGCAGGTCGAGCGCGGCGGCCGCCCGTTTCGCCACGCTCCGCGCCCGGCTCGGGGCGGTCAGGGCCGGCTCCCCGACTCTCGGCAGCACGCGCGCCTCCCCCGGTCGGCCGCGCGGTGCCCGGACCCGGGTCCCGGCCGGTACACGGTGCCCCGGTCGCCGGCGTAGCTCACCGTCTCACCCCCAAGGTCTCCTCCAGCGGTGCTCGTCACACCCGTGGCGCGGGTCCCGATGGCGTGGGTCGGTGATCGGGCCGGGCCGGCCGGCCCGGCCCGATCACCACCCGCTGGCTGCCAGCCAATCACGTTGGCGCTGGCGATGCGAGCCCGGGTCAGCCGGTGGCCTCCGGCTCGGTACCGCCCTCCAGCGGGCCCAGGCAGACCACTTCGCCCTTGGTGTCGTCGCTGGAGCCGAAGAGCGTGTCGGTGAGCCAGAGCGCCTGTACGGTGCCGGGGTGCTCCTGGCACACGAGCTGCTCCTGGCTGCGGGAGTTGAACTCCGCCCGGGTCATGGCGCCACCGGAGCCGATCACCGACCAGGCCGCGTCGGGTGAGTCGCAGGTGACGACCGCCATGTCGTTCGGGTCAACCGCGTCGGTCATGCACTCGCCCGCCTGCGGGATGTCGGCGCCGCCGAGAAGCGCCACCGCGACCCCGGCGAACGCACACAGCAGCAGCAGGGCGGGCACGGCGACCAAGGCCACGATCAGGCCGGTCCGGCGCCGCTTACCCGGGCCCGCCTGCCCGCCGGTGGGGGGCGGTGGGGGTGGCGCCGCCAGCGGCTGCTCCGGCAGGGGCTGCTCCGGCACGGGTTGGCCCGGTCCGGTCGGTGCCGCGGCGGGCGGGGGTGGCGGCGTCTGCGCGGGTGAGTCGTGGCCGGCCGGGGCGTGCGCGGGTGTTCCGGGGGCGCCCGGTCGATCGCCCGCCGCCTGAGCTGCGTCCGGCGGTCTCCCCTCCGGTTCCTGGCGGCCCGCAGAGTCCTGAGTCACGCGGAAGTCCTTTCCTCAGCCGCCGCACACCGCGGCCGGCGTCACGAGACAAAAAGCAGGAACACCCTACGATGCCGCCGCTTCGCTCGCTACCGCGGAACTGCCCCGCCCCCACGCGCGTGGGGGCGGGGCAGTTCACAGTGTGCCGCCGGAGAGCCAGGTAGGGGAGACCGCCGGCGTGACAGGGCGGATGACCGCGATCTCCCCGACCTGATAACCGATCAACGATCGGGCTCGTCCGCCGGTGCCGGGGATGGCGTCGAGACTTCCGGCGTGGGAGCCGGGGTCGGGCTGGGATCGGCGGGTCCACCGGGCTCGGTCGGGTCGACCGGGCTGGCCGGGGCGTCCGGAGTGGGCAGCGGGGTCGGCGACGCCACCGCGGTCTCGCCTTCCCGCTGGAACATCGGGTTCAGCCACCACGGCAGGTTGTCGGGGCAGCGTGGGTAGCGGATCACGTACCGGCCGTCCTGCTCGTACTCCGCGGTGTCGCTGCACCAGGTGTTGCCGATGTCGATCGGGTTTCCGTCCTGGTCGAACAGTGCCACGCCGGTCAGCAGGTTGCCCTCGCCGTCCACCACGAACACGTCGTCCACGTGGCCGTACGGATCTTCGGAGACGTAGATCGGGGCGCCCGGCCAGCCCCAGCGCTGGTTCTCATCCACCCCGATCAACCCGGCCAGGCCGAACAGGACCAGCACCGCGGAGGTGATCTGGACCGCGCGGCGTTGCCAGCGGCGCAGCCGGTCGCCGCGGTGCGCCAGCCAGATCGAGCCGGCCACGAACCCGGCCAGGATCACCAGCCCGGCGATGGTGCTGCCGCCCAGCCGGGGCAACAGCCCGACCGATCCCTGCTGGTTGAGCAGCAATACGACCAGCATGGCGGCGAGGTAGCCGCGCAGCACCCACCAGGCCGGTCGCAGTAGCCGGAGGAAGTCGCTCAACCGCTCGTAGCCGATCAGCGGGCCGGCCTGCACATCCAGGCGGCGCAGCTGGGCGGCCACCTGTTCCCCGCGGGCGCGCAGCCGGGACCGCCAGCTCAGCCGCCCCTCGCCAGCACTCGGATGCAGTGCGGCGCGCAGTTCAGCCGCGTACTCCGCGGGCGGTCCGAGCCGCTGCGACAGGGGCGCCGGATCTTCGGCGGCCACCTCGGCCAGGTGCGCCGGCAGGTCCTCCAGCACCTCGCTGCGCTGCGCCGGTGGCAGGTCCGCGAGCGCCTCGCGTACCTGCGCGACGTACTCCTCGATCTCCTCCGTGCGATCGGTGACGGGCTGTCCAGACTGGCTGGTCATACCGCCACCCCCCGTCCGTCGATGAGGTCCTCCATGGTGTGGGCGAAGCTCCGCCAGGTCTTGATCGAGCGGTTGAGCTGGTCGCGGCCGGCGGCGTTGAGCGCGTAGTACTTCCGGTGTGGGCCCTCGTCGGAGGGCATGATGTACGTGGTGAGGTAGCCGGCCTGGAACAGGCGGCGCAGGGTGCCGTAGACCGAGGCGTCACCGATCTCTTCCAGCCCCGCGGTACGCAACCGGCGTAGCACGTCGTAGCCGTAGCCGTCCTCGTGTCGGAGCACAGCCAGGACCGCGAGGTCGAGCACCCCTTTGAGCAGCTGGGTGGTGTCCACATGCGAAGACTACTGTGTGATCAATACTACTGTCAACCAGCGAGTACCGGGCGAATGAAGTCGATCGGCGTGGACCAGGTCTCGTATGGTGAATAAGATCCAAAATCGAATCGGGTGTGGTGGTCGTCGTGGCATGGGAACGGCAGCTGGATGAGGCGCAGGAGTGGTTGCGCTCCTGGACCGCCCAGATCTCCCAACGGGCGGAGGCCGCCACCGCCCTCTCCGACCGGGTGGCCGCATTGGAGAGCACGGCCGAAGACCTGGACGGCGCGGTCCGGGTACGGGTCGACGGGGCCGGCCGGCTGGTGGGGCTGGAGCTCGGCGAGCGGGCCCGCGACCTGTCCGCCGCCGGCCTGGCAGAAGTGATCATGGGCACGGTAGCGCGTGCCCAGCATGGCTTGAATGCCCGGGTCGCCGAGGCGGTGGCGGAGACCGTCGGCGCCGACACCGAGACCGGCCGAGCCGTGCTGAACAGCTTCGCCCACCGCTACCCCGATCCCGACCAGAGTGACGAGAGGCGGTGACGGGATGCCAGGCGGGACCGAGGTCTCACCCGAGGCGCTACACGCACACGCCGGCACGGTGGCGCGGATCGCCGCCGATGTGGAGCAGGCGCGCGGAGCCGCTGCCCACGTGACCATGGGCCGAGAGGCGTACGGGGTGCTGTGCCAGTTCCTTCCCGGGATGTTCGAGCAGACCCAGTCCGCGGCGGTGGACGCGCTGCGGGATACCGCCGCGGCACTGGACGACACCGCGGCCGGCCTGCGGGCCGCCGCGCGCGACTACACGCATACCGACGCGGCCGCGGCCGGTGGACTCTCCGGGACGTTCACGTATGAGTGACCCCAACCCGTTGATCGCCGAACGGGTGGACTCGACGACCTGGTCCTCGGGTCTGTGGATGCTGGAGTCCATCGAGGACGCGCGGTCGGGGATCGCATCCGGGTCGTGGGTGGACGCGTCGTTGGGCGTGGGTGGGGCGGCGCTGTCGGGTCTGGGGTTTGTGGTGGACCCGGTCGGCTCGCTGGTGTCGATGGGTGTGGCGTGGCTGATCGAGCACGTCAAGCCGCTCTCGGACGCGCTGGACTGGCTGGCCGGCGACCCGGACCAGATCGCCGCGTACGCGCAGACGTGGGCCAACGTCGCCACCCGGGCGATCGAGTCCGGGGAGGAGCTGGCGGCTTCGGTGGCCCGGGAGGTCGCTGACTGGGCCGACCGCGCCGCCGAGGCGTACCGGGTGCATGTCGAGCAGCGGGTGGCCGCGCTGGGTGGGATCGGCGAGGCCGCGGCCGGGATCGGGGAGGCGGTCCGCGGCTCGGGTGAGCTGGTGGCCGCGGTCCGCATGATCGTGCGGGATCTGATCGCCGAGTGTGTGGCGGTGCTGGCCGCCCGGTTGCCGACGTGGCTGGCGGAGATCGCCGGGACGCTCGGGTTCGCCACCCCGGTGGTGGTGGCGCAGGTGGCGTCGCTGGTGGCCAAGTGGGCGGCCCGGATCAGCCGGTTCCTGAGCGCGTTGCTGGAGAGCCTGGGCCGGCTGTTTCCGTTGCTGGCCAAGTTGATGGACGCGCTGTCGCAGCTACGCGCGGTGCTGCGAGGAGGGGGCCGGCTGGCCGATGACGCGCCGGTCGCCCGGCTCGCCGACGACGCCCCCACCGGTGGCGGCGGCCCGGACGCCCCCGGCGGTCTGATCGACGGTCCCGGCGGCGGGGCACTCACCGACGCCGACCGCGCCGCCCTCACGGACTACACCGGAGACGGCTACCGAGACATGAACTCCTACCTGCGTAACCCCAACCAGTACACGGCCACCGAGCAGGCCGCGCTGCAGGCCCGGGCGGACCGGGTCTCCGAGGCGCTGGCCCGCCTACCCCCGCAGCCGGGGACCACCTACCGCGGCGCCGACCTGCCCGACGACGTGCTGGCGAGGTACCAGCCGGGCCAGGTCGTCACCGAGCAGGCGTTCACCAGCACCAGCCGCGACCCGAGCGTGCCGCAGGGTGCCTTCGACGGCAACACCCTGTTCACGGTGATCGGGCAGAACGGGCGGGATGTGGCACCGTACTCCCAGTACGCCCACGAGGCGGAGATCCTCTACGACCGGGGCACCAACTTCATGGTGACGAGCCGGACCTGGGACCCGGACCTCCAGAAGTGGATCATAGTAATGGAGGAGGTGCCATGACCGAGGACGCCCGGAAGCGGCAGGTGACGGATGAGCAGCGGGAGCGCGCCGAGCAGGCGATCGCGAAGCTGAAGCGGGACCTGGCGGAGGCGCGCCGGCGGCCACCGCCACCGGTGACCAGCCCGGGCAAGTTCACCGGTCCGATCGGGCTGAACGACCGGGGCGACTTCCAGCCACCGCTGACCCCGGAGCAGAAGGCGCACCAGGAGGAGATCCGCCGCCGGGCGCGCAACCGCGACACCGATCAGCCTCCGTCCGAGCAGCCGCCCTCTGGGCAACCGGGGTGAGCGCGGTCAAGCTGGCGGACCGGCGTCCGGCGACCGGGAGTCTGTTCGGGCTGGCGTACGGGGACGCGCTGGGCGCGCCGACCGAGTTCCTCACCGTCGCCCAGATCATCCAGCGGTACGGGCCGGCCGGCCCCCGGGAGCTGGCGGGCGATCCGGCCCGGGTGACCGATGACACCCAGATGGCGCTCGCGGTCGCCTGGGCCCTGCGCGAGGTGGCGACCCCTACCCCGGACGCCCTCGAAGCCGAGCTGCGACGCCGGTTCGTGGCCTGGTCCACCAGCCCGGACAACAACCGCGCGCCCGGCAACACCTGCCTCGCCGCCTGCGCCGCGCTCGCGCGCGGCCTCCCCTGGCAGGACGCCACGGTCGCCGACTCCAAGGGGTGCGGGGCGAACATGCGGGTCACCCCCGTGGGCCTGGCCGGCTACGACCTGGAGACCCTGGCCGGGGTGGCGCAGCTCCAGGCCGGGTTGACTCACGGCCACCCCACCGCGCTGGCCGCGAGCGAACTCACCGCGTACGCGGTGTGGCTGCTACGCCGAGACCCCGACACCCTGGCCCACCTACCGGAGCGGTTACGCGCCCGCTGCCGGGAACAGCGCCTGGTCTACCGGGAGGAGTGGCTGGGTGAGCTGTGGCGGCGCTCCGGGCTGGCGGGGCCGCGCGAGTACATCGCCATCGGCTGGGACGAGTGCCTCGCCGCGCTGGACCGGCTGGCGCGGGCGCTGGGCCGCCCGGACCCCGGCGGCGACCCGTGCCTGCTCACCGGCGAGGGCTGGGTGGCCGAGGAAGCCTTGACCACCGCGTTGTACTGCGCGGTGCGGCACGCCGGCGACCCGGTAGCGGCGCTCGCCCGGGCCGCTACCACCTCCGGCGACTCGGATTCGATCGCGTGCCTGACCGGGGCGTTCCTCGGCGCCGCCCACGGCGCGGCGGCGTGGCCCGCCCACTGGGCGCGGCGGATCGAGTACGCCGACCAGCTCGCCGCGCTCGGGGCCGCCTGGGACCAGCCGCCCGGCCGGGGCGCAACTTTGGCGTAGTTGCGGCCTCGGCACGCGCGGAGGGCGCAGTTTTGGCGAAACTGCGACGATGGCGGGCTAGGGCTGGAGGGACCAGGCGATGCCGTCCAGGATGTCGTGTTCACTCACGAGCAGGCGCGGCGCGCCCGCCCGCTCCATCACCGCCCTGATGATCATCGCGCCGGCGGCGATCACATCCGCCCGGCCCGGGTGCATCACCGGCAGGGCCCGCCGCTGTGCCCGGGTCATCCGCAGCAGGTCGTCGGTCACCTTCGCCACCGCGTCGTACCCGATCCGGGCGTGGTGGATGCGCTCCGGCTGGTAGGCGGGCAGGCCCAACGTGATCGCCGCCACCGTGGTCACCGAACCGGCGAGCCCGATCAGCGTGCCACCAGCGCGACCACGCGCGCCGGCGGCCTCGGCCGGGCCCGCCACCGCGGTCAGCCCGCGGTCCACCGCCGCCGCCACATCCGCCTCCGCGGCGGCCACCTCCTCCGGCCGGGGCGGGTCACCGCGCAGATGCCGCTCGGTGATCCGGACACACCCGACGTCCACCGACACCGCCCGCTCCACACCGGTGTGCCCGACCACCATCTCGGTGGAGCCACCCCCGACGTCGACCACCAGGTACGGCGGCTCGGCGTCGCCCGGCAGGCCACGGACCGCCCCGGTGAACGACAGCCGCGCCTCCTCGTCCCCGCTGACCACCTCGGGTGCGATGCCGAGCACGTCGCCGACCAGATCGGTGAACTCGCCGGCGTTGGCCGCGTCCCGGGTGGCGGAGGTGGCCACCATCCGCACCCGCTGCGCGCCCAGCCGCCGGATCTCGCCCGCGTAGTCGACCAACGCGGCCCGGGTACGCGCGATCGCCGCCGGTGACAGCCGCCCGGTGCGGTCCACCCCTTCACCCAGGCGGACGATCTCCATCCGCCGGGTCAGGTCGACCAGCGGGCCGCGGCCGGCCGGCAGGTCGGCCACGAGCAGCCGCACCGAGTTGGTCCCGCAGTCAATCGCCGCCACCCTGGTCACAGGGGTGACTGTACGCGCCGGTCTCACAGGTGCAGCAGCATCCGGGTGTTGCCGAGGATGTTCGGCTTGACCCGGTCCAGGTTCAGGAACTCGGCTACGCCCTCGTCGTAGGAGCGCAGCAACTGCTCGAAGACGGGCGGCGGCACCGGGGCGCCGTCGATCTCCACAAACCCGAACCGGGCGAAGAACTCCTTCTCGAAGGTGAGCACGAAGACCCGGCGTACCCCCACCCAGCGGGCGGTGGCCAGCAGCTCGGTGACGATCCGGGCCCCGATCCCCTGGCCCCGGTAGTCAGGGTCCACCGCGAGGGTGCGGATCTCCGCCAGGTCGTCCCACATCACGTGCAGGGCCCCGCAGCCCACCACCGGGCCGCGCTCGCCCCGGGAGGCGACCCAGAACTCCTGCACGTCCTCGTACAGGGTGACGGTGGGCTTGTCCAAGAGTCGACGGTCCACGCTGTACAGGTCGATCAGCCGGCGGATCCCGGGGACATCGGGGGTGCGGGCCCGCCGGACCGTGATGCCGCCGTCCCGCTCGGTGTCACCGCCGGGGTCGAGGTCACCGGTCACGCCACGCATCTCCCCTCGGTCCACCAGGCGCCGACCAGCTCGCGGGTCTCATCGCCGAACGGGTTCACGCCCGGCCCCACCGCCAGCGCGTGCGCGAGCAGCGCGTGCAGGCATTTCACCCGGCCCGGCATGCCACCGGCGGAGACCCCGGCGATCTCCGGCACGTGGGCGATCGCCTCCCGGCGGGCGAGGTAGTCCTCGTGGGCCGCGCGGTACCGCTGCGCCAGGTCCGCATCCTCGGCCAGCCGGGCGGTCATCTCCCGCATGACCCCGGCCGACTCCAGCCGGCTACAAGCGGCGACCGCCTTGGGGCAGGTGAGGTAGAACAGGGTCGGGAACGGGGTGCCGTCGGGGAGCCGGGGCGCGGTCTCCACCACGTCCGGCAGCCCGCACGGGCACCGGTGCGCCACCGCCCGCGTACCCCGGGGGGCGCGGCCGAGCTGGGCCGCCACCACCGCGAGGTCCGCGTCGCTGACCGGTGCCCCGCCCGGCGGGTTCACCGCGCTCCCCCGCTGGCAGGTCCGGCCGGCTGGTCGGGCGGGGCGGGGTCGTTCGCCGACTCCACGCTCGCCCATAGCGTGTCCCACCAGGCCCCCTCCGAGGCCGGCGGGGCCTCGGGTTGGTCCGCGGTGGACTCCTGCGGGTCGTCCCAGACCGTGATCAGCAGCAACTCGCCGGGCTCGGCGAAGTAGAGCCGCTTGCGGGCCTGGATGCGGATGTACTCGTCATCCTCCCAGCGCGCCGCCTCGGCCTCCAGCCGTGCCAGGTGCTCCCGCTGCCGCTGCTGCGCGGCTTCCATCTCCGCGATCTCCGCCTGCTGGGAGAGGTAGACCCGCACCGGGAAGACGTAGCTCAGCGCGAGCGCCAACAGCACCACGCCGAGCACCACGGCCCGGCCGGTGAAGCGGCCCGGCGGGCGGGGGGCGGTGGTACGCGCGGTGGCGCCACCCCCACCCGCGCCGGTCCGGCGGCGCGCCGGTCGGCCGCCGGGTGCTCCGGGCGCGCTCGGCCGCACCCGCGCGGCGGTACGCGACCGCGCGCTCCCGGGCCGGGCAGACCCGCCCCGCATCGTCACCTCCTGATTGGACGGACTGGCTCGACGCCCCGCCCGCGCCGGCGCGTCCTAGCTCTGATCCGCCGTCGTACCCGCCGTCTGGCCCCCACGGTAGCGCGGGAACGCGGCCGCCCCCGCGTACCGGGCCGCGTCGTCGAGCTCCTCCTCGATCCGCAGCAATTGGTTGAACTTGGCCACGCGCTCGGAGCGCGCCGGCGCACCGGTCTTGATCTGGCCGCAACCGGTCGCCACCGCCAGGTCCGCGATGGTGGTGTCCTCGGTCTCCCCGGAGCGGTGGCTCATCATGCAGTGGAACCCGGCCCGGTGCGCCAGCTCCACCGCCTCCAAGGTCTCGGTCAACGAGCCGATCTGGTTCACCTTCACCAGCAACGCGTTCGCCGCGCGCTCGGTGATCCCGCGGCGCAGGCGCTCCGGGTTGGTCACGAACAGGTCGTCACCGACGATCTGGATCCGGTCGCCGAGCTGCCCGGTGAGCGCGGACCATCCGGCCCAGTCATCCTCGGCCAGCGGGTCCTCGATCGAGACGATCGGAAAATCCTCGGTCAGCTTCGTGTAGTACGCGGTCATCTCCTCGGCGCTCTTGGTGGCGCCCTCGAACTGGTATCCACCGTCCCGGTAGAACTCGGTGGCCGCGACGTCCAGGGCGAGCACGATGTCGCGCCCCAACTGGTAACCGGCGGCGCCCACCGCCTCCGCGATCAGCTCCAGCGCGGCGGCGTTGGCGGGCAGGTCGGGCGCGAACCCGCCCTCGTCCCCAAGGCCGGTGGCGAGCCCACGCTGCTTGAGCACGCCCTTGAGCGCATGGTAGACCTCGACGCCGGCGCGGAGCGCCTCGGCGAAGGTGGGCGCCCCCACCGGCGCGATCATGAACTCCTGGATGTCGACGTTGGAGTCGGCGTGCGCGCCACCGTTGAGGATGTTCATCATCGGCACCGGCAGCAGGTGCGCGTTAGGCCCGCCCAGGTAGCGGAAGAGCGGCAGGTCCGCCGAGGCGGCGGCGGCCCGGGCCACCGCGAGCGAGACCCCGAGGATCGCGTTGGCGCCCAGTTCGGACTTGTCCGGGGTGCCGTCGAGGTCCAGCATGACCTGGTCGATCAGGCGCTGCTCGCTCGCCTCGTAACCGACCAGCTCCTCCATGATCCGGTCGCCCACATTGGCGACGGCTTTCTCCACTCCCTTGCCACCGTAGCGACCCTGGTCGCCGTCGCGCAGTTCCAGCGCCTCGAACGCCCCAGTGGAGGCTCCGGAGGGGACAGCGGCCCGGCCGACCACCCCGTCGTCGAGCACGACCTCCACCTCTACGGTCGGGTTACCGCGCGAGTCCAGGATCTCTCTGGCGACGATTCCTTCGATAGTGGCCACGGTCCGGTCGCTCCCTGTCTGTTTCGGTGGTTTCCGCTGGGGGCGCGCAATCGCGTCCCACTCCCGCGGACCCGGGTCTGCGGTGCGCCAGGCCCCCCGATCCGCGTTCGCTCCGGCGAGCCTACCGAGGACGGGGGGCGGCACCACGCCCGGCCTGCCCCTGAGGCTGGTGTTACTGGTGTTGCGCAGTACAACTCGTGTTGCTACTGTGCTGCCCCTATGACTGTCAGCCCAGCCGGCTGACCTCGGCAAGCACGCCATACCGCCGGAAAGGACAGGCTTGTGAGTAACGAGAAGACCGAGGCGACCGCCCAGGAGAGCGCCGACAAACCGCAGGACGCAGCCGCCCCGCCGGTGGCCACCGCCCCGCCGGCGGCCACCGCCCAGCCGGCCGCCAGCGGCCAGAAGAGCTGGCTCGTCGCGCTGCTGCTGTGCTTCTTCCTGGGCGGTCTCGGCATCCACCGCTTCTACGTCGGGAAGGTCGGCACGGGCATCCTCATGATCGTGACCATCGGCGGTCTCGGTATCTGGGTGCTGATCGACCTGATCCTGATCCTCGTTGGGTCCTTCAAGGACAAGCAGGGGCAGGCGCTGGCCCGCTGACGGCCCGCCCGGGCCCGTCCAGCCGGGCCCGGGCACTATGGCCGGCCCTCACCGGGCCTGGTCACCACGGCGGCGTTCCGCGGCGCGGAGCCGGTCGGCCAGGGCCAGGGCCGCCGCGCGTACCGCCGCCTCCGCGTCGATACCCGCGGCGCGCGCTCCGGCGACCACCGCCAACAGCGCCTCACCCAGGGCGGCGGCGCTCGTGACCGGCACCGGCGAATCCGGGAGGTCCGGATCCAGCCCCGCCCGTTCCGCCCGGGCGAGAATCTTGTCGGCGAGCGCGAGGGCCGGCTGGGAGAGTGCGATCCCGTCCAGCGCGGAGGCGCGAGCCTTCTCCTCCCGCTTGATCCGCTCCCAGTTCTCCAGCACGTCGGCCACCCCGGCCACCTCGGTACCGGCGAACACGTGCGGGTTACGGCGGATCATCTTGGCTACGAAGTCCGCGGCCACGTCGTCGATGGTCCAGCGCTCCGGCTCCGGCAGCTCCTCGGCGAGCCGGGCGTGCAGGAGCACCTGCAGCAGGACGTCGCCGATCTCCTCCCGCAGCGCCGCCAGGTCGCCGCTGACGATCGCGTCG
>DATGPS010000012.1:0-31362 GCA_035304685.1 Natronosporangium sp.
GCCGCCAGCGGGAGCGCCGCCGCCTCGGCGAGCCGCCGCCGGCGACTCGCCGCCGGCTCCAAGCGGCGCAGGCCCCGGTCCACGGCCACGGCCGTGGCCACTCCGGCCAGCACACCGAGCCAGCCGCCGGCCATGGCCGCCACCGCCGCCCCGACCAACCCGGCGCCCCACCGCACCGGGTCGCGACGGGCCACCAACCGTCCCCCGCGGCGCCCGCGCGGCTCTGGCCCGCCCGAAGTGCCCGGCGGGGCAGGGCGACCGTGCGCGGCCAGCTCCGCCAGCCGCCGCGCCGGCCCGCGCCGCCCCGGCACCGCCACCACCAGGGCGGCCGCCACCAGACAGCCCACCGCCACCGCGGTCATGGCTGGGTCACCACCTCGGGCCGGGTGATCCGCCGGGTCCACGCCAGACCCACCAGTTGCAGGGCGACGGCGCCCAGGGCGCAGGCCGCGCCGATCGGCGTGCGCAGCAGCACGGTCAGCGGATCGGCGCCGATCGCATACCCGAGACCGAGACCGGCGACGGGCAGCGCCGCCAGTAGGCACGCGGTGGTGCGGGAGCCGGCGGCCTGACCGGCGAGGGCGGCCCGTGCCCGGTCGCCGGCGCGGGCATCGGCCTCGATCCGCTCCCACAGGTCTGCCAGCGGCGCGCCGGTGCGCTCCGCCAAGCGGCTCACCGCCCGTACCCGGGCGAGTAGTGGATCGCCGGCCGCCGCGGGATGGTCGACCGCGGTAAGGCCGGAGGCGGCGCGCTCAGCCGGAAGCCCGGCGCGCAGGTCCGCGGCCGCACCGGAGAGCGCGTCCAGCAACGCGGCTCGGTGCCGGGCAAGGTCTCGGCTCGCCACCCGGGCCCGCACGGCCCGCGCGGCGAGGATGCCGTAGACGGCGGTGACCACGCCCGCGACCAGACCCCCGGCCCATACCGCCACCCCGGTCGTGACCACCACACCGATCGTGAGCCCCGCCACGCCGGTGCTGGGGCGCGGCACCCGGAGACCCGTCCACCACGCCGCCCGGCGAGGCGGTCGGGCGTGGGCCGGCCCGCTCGGCACCAGCCGGCGCCGCCGCTGGCGCGCGCCCGGCGCCGGCCACAGCACGGTCACCGCCGCGAGTACCAGGCACCCGGCCGCGAGTGCGGTCATGGCGTCGCCTCCCCCACGGTGCGGAGCAGGGCCGGCACCGGAGCGCCGCGTTCGGCGAGCAACCGCCGCAGCACCGGCGCGGCCGGGCCGAGGCCGCCGCCGCGCCGCCACACCGGCACCGCCGCGACCAGTTGCTGCGGACCCGAAGGCAGCAGCAGGCAGACTTCCGCCAGCACCCGCCCACCGGTGCCCGTCGCGCCGGTTGCGGGGACCGGCTCCCGGCGCAGGTGGAGCACTAGTTGCAGGGCCGCCGCGACCTGGGCCTGCAGGGCCGGCCGGGGGAGCCCACCGAGCAGGCCGAGCACCTCCAGCCTCGCCGGGACGTCAACCGGGGTGTTGGCGTGGAGCGTGCCCGCGCCGCCCTCGTGGCCGGTGTTCAATGCCGCCAGCAGATCGACGATCTCCCCACCCCGGCACTCCCCCACCACGATCCGGTCCGGACGCATCCGCAGGGCCTGCCGCACCAGCTCCCGCAGCGCCACTTGCCCAGCGCCCTCTACATTGGCGGCTCGCGCCTGGAGCGCGACCACGTGCGGGTGGACCGGCCGCAGTTCCGCGGAGTCCTCCACCACCACGATCCGCTCATCGCCCGGCACCACGGCCAGGAGCGTCGACAACAGCGTGGTCTTCCCCGTGCCCGTGCCGCCCGTCACCAGGTACGCCAGCCGGGCCGCGACCACCGCTGTGAGCAGTTCCGCCACTTCGGCGGTGAGGGTGCCGGCCGCTACCAGGTCGGAGAGTGTGAACGGTCGTGGCCGGAACGTCCGAAGTGACAGCAGGGGGCCGTCCGGGGCGACCGGTGGCAACACCGCGTGCAGCCTCGTCCCATCGGACAGGCGGACGTCCACACAAGGACTCGCGTCATCCAGCCGACGCCCGCTCGCCGCGGCGAGTCGCTGGGCCAGCCGCCGGACCTGCTCCCGGTCGCCCAGGTCGACCGGGACGCGCCGCAATCCCTGGCCCCGGTCCACCCACACCTCGACGCCGTTGACCAGTACGTCGGTGACCTCGGGCGCGCGGAGCAGCGGTGCCAGTGGCCCGGCGCCGACCAGGTCCGCGTGGACCTGGTCGGCGACCCGCAGCAGAGCGGCGTCCCCGAGCGTGGCCGCGGCCGGCTCACCCCGCACCGCCGCCACCACCGCGGCCGGGGTGGCCGGACGCCCGTCTGCCACCAGGCGGTCCCGCACCTGGGACACCAGCGCGCGGCGGCTCACGCCGCCCGCCGCTCTCCGGCCGCCGCGGGGGCGCACCACTCGTTGACCAGGCGCCGGCACAAGGCGGCGAGGGGTCCGCGCCCGGTCGCGGTCGGGGCCAGCCCGCCCTCCAGCGTGGCCGGCAGACCGGCCTCCGGACGGAGGGTGCCGGCCAGCGGCAGCCGCAGCGAGCGGCTGATCTCCTCCACGGTCAGCCGCCCCGGGGACGGACCGCGCACCACCAACCGCAGGTCGGCGCAGTAGGTGCTGGCCCGGGCCGCCGTCCGGGCCGCCGCGGTGGTGGCGCGTACCTCCGCCGGCACGACCAGCAGCCCTTGGTCGGCGGCTTGCAGGGCGACCACCGCCGCCGGGTCGAGGAGCCGGGGCACATCCACCACGACGAGATCCCGGGCGCGGCGGCCGGCGGCGAGCACCGCCTCCATCGCCTCCGGCGGGGCCCCGGACAGTTCCCGGCGGTCGAACGACAGCAGCGCCAGGTCGCCCCGGGCCGGCAGGGCACCCATCAGCGTCGCCGGGTCCAGCCGGCCGCTGCTGCCCGTCAACTCGGGCCACCGCAGCCCGCCGTCCTCCTCCCAGCCGAGCACCAGGTCGAGCCCGCCGCCCAGCGGGTCAGCGTCCACCAGCAAGGCGCGGTGACCAAAGGTGGCCGCGGTCACGGCCAGCCCGGCCGCCAGCACGCTGGCGCCGGCCCCGCCCCGGCCACCCAGCACCGCCACCACCGGTGCGGGTGGACGCTGGTCCCGGCAGCCGGCGAGCCGGTCGACCAGCCACGGCTCGGCGGCGGGCAGGCAAGCGACGTAGGCGGCGCCGAGCCGCTCGGCGTCCGCCCACGGGTCCGGCCCGGCGCCGCCCTCCGCGGGCCGCGGTGGGGCCGCCGGGGCGACGAGCACCACGTCGCCCCGGCGAGGCAGCCGTGCCCGCAGGCACGCCCGCGCCTGGTCCACCCCCAGCAGCACCAGCGGCGCGACGCGGTAGTGTCCGCGGGCGGCGGTGGGATCGGTGGCCACCTCCAGCTCGGTACCGGCCGCCGCGGCCAGCCGGAGCAGCTCGTCGAGCAGGTCCTCGTCGCTGGTGATCAGCAACGGGCGGCGTACTCGCACCGGCGACCCCTCACCCGGACCCGCCCGGCGGGCCCCGGCGGGTGTTCTGACCATCAGGCCTCCCCTCGGTTGGTCCGCGCCGTCGAAGCGGCGACGCGGCTACCGTGACCCCCGGCACCGCACGAGTCGACCCGGCGTACCCCAACCTGTGGACAGGCCCGCCGCTTGTGGACAGGCGCCACGGACCCCGACGATCTGATATGGAGCGCGGCGCCAATATGGACAAAGCAGACTTTGTCCCGGCTGATCCCTGACCGATGCAGCGATCCGGAGCCGGTCACGCCGCGACCAGAGAGGCGGCGCAGTCAGGAGAGAGTGCCGTCAGATGACGGCGCAGCAGGAAAATCAGGGGCCGAGAGGGCGGAACGCGCGCGAAAAAGCCGTACGAGATGTGACGACCCCCGCCCGGGGGGTAGGCGGGGGTCGCCATGGGGTCGGCTCCGGGGGGCAGAGCCGAACCCGCTCAGCGGTTACGGGGGGTGCAACCGCCGAGGGTCACGGGGACTGTTCCAGAGTGCCTGAAACAGCCACCCTCCGTCGAGTCCTGTTTACCGCGCGCGGTGGAGTCGCCGCGGACTGGGCTGCGATCTTCGCCACACCGGCGCCGTAATCCGTAGGCAGAGTGACCTCCGCCTCCGAACTACGTCGCAGCGCACCGGGCGACCCTAGCATCCGGCCGGGCGTTCAGGGTGCCCACCGCGCCGCGTGTCCTGCCCGGCTGGCCGACGCCGCCGTCCGGACCACACGCTACACTTGCGCGCCGTGGGGCTGGCCGCCGCCTTCTTCGATCTGGACCGGACCGTGGTCGCCAGATCCAGTGCGTTGGCGTTCGGACGACCCTTCTACCGCGACGGTCTCATCAAACGCCGCGACATGATCAAAGGCGCATACGCCCAGCTGGCCTTCCGGCTCGGCGGCGCCGACGCCGCCGCCATGGCCCGCACCCGTGACTACCTGGCGCAACTCTGCCAGGGATGGTCGGTCGAGCAGGTGCGCCAGATCGTCACCGAGGCGCTGGACGAGCTGATCAACCCGTACATCTACGCCGAGGCCTGGGCACTGATCGAGAGCCACCAGGCAGCCGGCCGGGACGTGGTGCTGGTCTCCGCCTCCGGAGAGGAGATCGTGCGCCCGATCGGTGAGACGCTCGGAGTGACGGATGTGATCGCCACCCGGATGGCGGTGGACGACGGCTACTACACCGGCGAGGTCGAGTTCTACGCCGCGGGCGAACACAAGGCCACCGCGGTCCGCGAGCTGGCGGCCGCGCGCGGGTACGACCTGACCGCGTCGTACGCGTACTCGGACTCGATCGCGGACCTGCCGCTGCTGGAGACGGTGGGCCACCCCACGGTGGTCAACCCCGACCGGGCACTGCGCCGGGTCGCGATCGAGCGGGGCTGGCCGATCCGGGAGCTGCGCCACCCCGTGCCCCTGCGGCGGCGGCTGCGGGACAAGCGTGCGGTGCCGGTGGCCGCGGCCGCCGTGGGCGTGGGCATCGCGATCGGCATCGCCTGGTACGGCCACCGCCGGTGGGGTCGGCGGGCCACCCGCGCCGCCGCGGCGTAGGTCCCGGCCGGGGCCGCTGGCGGAGTCGACGTCGGCCGCGAGCGGATAGCCGGGCGGGGCGGCGAGTGGGGCTGGCCAGGCTGGAGAACCGGCTGGTCAAGACTTTAGAACGGGCTGGCCAATGCTGGAGAAAAGGCGTAGAAAGGAATTACGGACCCCGGGTCACCGGGCTCCGGGCGCGGCCACCGGGCACCCACGCGCGACCAGCCACGTCAGGCGCGTCGCGTCGGGACCCCGGAAGAGGGCCGACCGCGGCGACACGAGAGGTGCACGCTTGGTAACCCGGGCGGACGCGCGACGGCGCCTCCGGACCGGAGGCGCCGTCCTTTCGCCGGCGGGGCTCCGCCGCCGGCCGGCACGGGCACGCACGCGATCACTCAGGAGATCACTCACGCACCGGAGACGCCGAACGTCCCGCCCGCAGGTTCCGGGCGGCGACCTCTACCGCGGTGGCGCAGTGGCGCAGCCACGAACGCACCCCGTCCGGGGTGCCGGTGGCGAACGCACCCGCGCTGCCGAGGTACTCGGGTTCCCGGGCCAGGTGCCCCTCCTCGGTCACGAGCACGCCCTGCGGGTCGAACCCGCCCGTTACCAGCTCCAGCCGGGCCGCGGCCCGCGCCACCACCCCGTACGGCCCGGGGAAGGCCGCCAGTGCCAGCAGCTCTCCGTGCACCACCGCGGCCCGCACCAGCCCGGGCGGGGCTTGCGTGACCACCGCCAGCAACAGGTCGAGCCGGTCCACCGCGCGCCGCAGCGGTCGTCCCAGGTCCCGGTCCGGGACGATCCCGCGGGCGGCGAGCAGGTGCAGCCGGGCCAGCACCTGGCGCGGGGAGCGCCGCCACCGCGGCGCCAGGGCGGGCAGCTCGCGCGCGCACCGCAACGCTCCCTGCAACACCGGGTCGACCACCGCGCCGTCGCGTACCTCCGCCAGGTCGTAGCGGCTGCCGGTGAGCGCGGCGCTGGCCACCGCCGCGCGCAGGGCTACCTCCTCGCCGGGCAGGTCCGGCCGGCGCGGGCCCGCGTACGCGGCGTCCACCGCCGCCCGGGCACGCGCGATCGCGGGCGCGACGTCGGGAAGTTGTGTCAGGCCGGCCAGCGGATCTCCGCCCATCGTCGTACGGTAACTGTGACGACAGCATCAACCGCGAGGAGTCCAGATGTCCTCCGAGAAGACCACCTTGGCGAACCTGCTGCAGGAATCCCGGCGCTTCTTCCCGCCGGAGGAACTCGCGGCGTCGGCGAACTTCACCGCTGACGCGTACCGCAAGGCGGCCGCCGACCGGTTCGGGTTCTGGGAGGAGGTGGCCCGCCGCCTCGACTGGGCCACCCCGTGGGAGCAGGTACTCGACTGGTCCAACCCGCCGTTCGCCAAGTGGTTCGTGGGCGGCCGGCTCAACGTGGCCGAGAACTGCCTGGACCGGCACTTGGCGGCGGGCCTGGGGGACCGGGTCGCCTTCTACTGGGAGGGCGAGCCCGGTGACACCCGCACCCTGACCTACGCCGACCTGCACCGCGCGGTGTGCCAGGCCGCGAACACGCTCACCGAGCTGGGCGTGCGCGCCGGCGACCGGGTCGCGATCTACCTGCCGATGATCCCGGAGCTGCCGATCGCCATGCTCGCCTGCGCCCGCATCGGCGCCACTCACTCGGTGGTCTTCGGCGGGTTCTCCGCCGACGCGCTCGCCGGCCGGATCGCGGACGCGGGCGCCAAACTCGTGATCACCGCGGACGGCGGGTTCCGGCGGGGTAAGGCGACCGGGCTGAAGGCGACGGTCGACGAAGCGGTCGCCCGCAACTCCGAACTGGTGGAGAAGGTCCTGGTGGTCCGGCGTACCGGTCAGGAGATCGACTGGGTGGCGGACCGGGACCTCTGGTGGCATGAGACGGTGGAGCGCGCCGACACGTCCCACAGCGCCGAGGCGTTCGACTCCGAGCACCCGCTCTTCATCCTCTACACCAGCGGCACCACGGGCCGGCCCAAGGGCATCCTGCACACCGCCGGTGGCTATCTCGCGCAGGTGGCGTGGTCCCACTGGGCGGTCTTCGACCTGAAGCCCGAGACCGACATTTTCTGGTGCACGGCGGACATCGGCTGGGTCACCGGCCACTCGTACATCGTGTACGGTCCGCTCGCCAACGCCGCCACCTCGTTGATGTACGAGGGGACGCCGAACACCCCGCACCGGGGAAGGTTCTGGGAGCTGGTGCAGAAGTACAAGGTGTCCATTCTCTACACCGCGCCCACCGCGATCCGCACCTTCGCGCGGTGGGGTGAGGAGGTGCCGGCCCAGTTCGACCTGTCGTCGCTGCGGCTGCTTGGTTCCGTCGGTGAGCCGATCAACCCGGAGGCCTGGATGTGGTACCGGGAGCACATCGGCGGTAACCGGTGCCCGGTCGTGGATACCTGGTGGCAGACCGAGACCGGGGCCATCATGATCTCCCCGCTGCCCGGGATCACGGCCACCAAGCCGGGGTCGGCGATGACTCCGCTGCCCGGCGTGGTCGCCGACGTGGTGGACGACACCGGGGCATCGGTGCCGCCCGGTGGCGGTGGCTACCTGGTGCTGCGGGAGCCGTGGCCGGCGATGCTGCGGACGATCTGGGGCGACGATCAGCGGTACGTCGACACGTACTGGTCCCGCTTCCCGGGCATGTACTTCCCCGGCGACGGCGCCAAGCGCGACCACGACGGCGACATCTGGCTGCTGGGTCGGGTCGACGACGTGATGCTGGTCTCCGGTCACAACATCTCCACCACCGAGGTGGAGTCCGCGCTGGTCTCCCACGACTCGGTGGCGGAGGCGGCGGTGGTGGGGGCGACCGACCCGATCACCGGCCAGGGGATCGTCGCGTTCGTGATCCTGCGCGGCGGCGTCGAGGGCTCCGATCAACTCGCCGCCGACCTGCGCGAGCACGTGGCCAAGACGCTGGGTCCGATCGCCAAGCCCCGGCAGATCCTGCTGGTACCCGAGTTGCCCAAGACCCGGTCCGGCAAGATCATGCGCCGGCTGCTGCGGGACGTGGCCGAGAACCGGCAGCTCGGCGACGTCACCACGCTGCAGGACTCCTCGGTGATGGACCTGATCGCCGCCGGTCTCCAGAAGCGCACCAGCACCGAGGAGTGACCGCTCAGTCCAGGGCGTACTAGTTCCCGGGTCGCCGGCGCCACTCCGAGCGGCCAGACATTCCGGGCAATCTGGCCTTGGCTCGGCACCGACCGGTACGCCAGGGCCTATGCTGGCCGCATGGCAGGCGGTGTGGACGACACCTCTGTGCTCATCGATGGGCCCTGGACCCACCGGTTCGTCATCGCCAACGGCACCCGGTTCCACGTGGTGGAGGCCGGCACCGGCCCGCTGGTGCTGTTCCTGCACGGGTTTCCGGAGTTCTGGTGGGCCTGGCACAAGATCCTGCCAGCGGTAGCGGACGCCGGGTACCGCGCGGTCGCGGCGGACCTGCGCGGGTACGGCGCCTCGGACAAGCCGCCGCGGGGCTACGACGGGTACACCATGGCGGCCGACGCCACCGGGTTGATCCGGGCGCTCGGTGAGCGATCCGCGGTGCTCGTCGGGGCCGGCTACGGCGGGATGATGGCGTGGACCGCGGCGGCGTTCCACCCCAAACTGGTACGCCGGCTGGTGGTCGCCGGCGCCGCGCATCCACTGCGGATGCGGGCGGCGGTGGTGTCCGACCCGCGCGGGCAGTTCGCCGCCTCGGCGCCGGCGCTGCGGTTCCAGCTCCCCCGCTACGAGCACGTGCTCACCCGCGACAACGCCGCCATGGTGGGGGAGTTCCTGCGCCGGTGGGGCGGTCCGACCTGGGTGGGCTCGGATGACTTCGCCGCCTACGAGGCCAGGTGCCGGGAGGCGATGCAGATCCCGCAGGCGGCCTTCTGCGCGCTGGAGGCGTACCGGTGGGCGTTCCGGTCGGTGCTGCGCCTGCACGGGTACCGGTTCGTGAAGCTACTGCAGCAGCCGCTGGTAACCCCCACCCTGCAGCTGCACGGCGCGCGTGACTCGGCGGTGCTGCCCCGCACCGCGCTCGGGTCGGGGCGGTATGTGATCGCGGCGTACGAGTGGCGCCTGCTCGACGACGTGGGCCACTTCCCCCACGTGGAGGCGCCGGAGCTGTTGACCGCCGAGATCCTGCGCTGGGCGAAGCCGTAGCGGCGGACGTCGCCACGTCCGGACGCGGGCGACTGCGTCGTCGTGGCCAACAGGGTCGCGAGCGGTGTCTGGACAGCCCGCCCAAAAGGGCGCCCCTACGTGGGCTCAGACATTCGTCATCGTAGGGGCGCCCCACTCAGGGCGGAGGCTCAGTGAGCGACGTCTTCAGTGGCGGACGTGGACGGTGACCTCGTTCAGCCCTCGCTCGGCCGCGACCTGCACGTCCCCGTTGCCGTTGCGGGAGAGTGCCCGCACGGTCCAGTTCCCCGGGCCCGCGAAGAACCGGAACACGCCCTCCGGCGAGGTGACCACTTCGGCGGTGAACTCGCCGCTGGCGTCCAGCAGCCGCACGTAGGCGCCGCCGACCCGCTCCTCGGAACCGTCCACGCACACCACGCCGGTGATCACCGTCTCCTTGGTGAGGTCGATCCCGGCCGGCAACGGCGCCGACTGGTCCGGCGCGGCGCAGCCGGCGGCGACGACCGGAGTGGCCGTCTGCGCCGCCTGGCCACTCATTGCGCGCTCCCGGGCTCGTCGCCGGTCGCCACCGGCACCCCGACCAGGGAGCCGTACTCGGTCCAGGAACCGTCGTAGTTCTTCACGTCGGTGTAGCCGAGCAGCTCGTGCAGGGCGAACCAGGTGTGGGAGGACCGCTCGCCGATCCGGCAGTACGCGATGGTCGGCTTGGACCCGTCCAGCCCAGCCTCGGCGTACAGGGCCCGCAGCTCCTCATCGGACTTGAACGTGCCGTCCTCGTTGGCGGCCTTGCTCCACGGCACGTTGATCGCGGTGGGCACGTGGCCGCCGCGCTGCGCCTGCTCCTGCGGCAGGTGCGCCGGGGCGAGCAGGCGACCGGCGTACTCGTCCGGGGAGCGCACGTCGACCAGGTTCTTGGAGCCGATCGCCTCGACCACCTCGTCCCGGAAGGCGCGGATGGAGAGGTCCTGCTCCTTGGCGGTGTAGTTGGTGGTCGGCCGCTGCGGCACCTCGGTGACCAGGGTGCGGTTGTCCAGCTCCCACTTCTTGCGGCCGCCGTCGAGCAGCTTGACGTTCTGGTGGCCGTACAGCTTGAAGTACCAGTACGCGTACGCGGCGAACCAGTTGTTGTTGCCGCCGTAGAGGACCACCGTGTCGTCGTTGCTGATGCCCTTGGCCGACATCAGCGCCTCGAACTGCTGCTTGTTGACGAAGTCCCGGCGGACCGGGTCCTGCAGCTCGGTCTGCCAGTCCAGCTTGATCGCGCCCGGGATGTGGCCGGCATCGTACGCGCTGGTGTCCTCGTCCACTTCGACGAAGACCACGCCCGGGGTGTCCAGGTTCTTCTCGGCCCAATCGGCCGTGACGAGCGCGGTGTCGCGACTCATAGTTGCTCCTTGAAGATCGGCGAGTCGCCGCACGGTGACCGTTCACGCGCCGTGCGGGACCCGGGGCGGATGGGTCAGGTGCACGGATGGCGGTGAACCGCGCGCAGAGCGGATGAGTACGCGAAAGCGGCCCCGCCGTCAGGCGGAGCGACACAGGCAGGTGGCCACGCGGCACAGGTCGACCGCGCGCCGTTTGGTCAGCAGCACCGGCTGCCGCAGAATCGTACCCACGGTCATTGACCCTAGCATCCGGGCGGCGCCACGGACAGTCTCGCCCATCATCCGGGACGCGGCTCAGCGCACCAGCGGCACGTCCCGGGCGCTCACCTCCACCACCAGCCCGGCCGGCTCCGCCCGCACCGATTCCAGGGTCAGGCCGTAGGGCAGCGCCGGCAGCGCCACGTCCAGCGTGAGCCGCTGCGTGACCGACCCGACCAGCTCGTCCACCAGGGGCCCGGCGCCGGCCGGCAACTCGCCCTCGGCCACCGACAGCTCGACGATCCGCAGCTGCACGCGCCCGTCCGTCACCTCGACTCCGGCCACGCCGGCCAGGGTCACCGGCTGGCCCAGCACCTCCGCGGGCAGGGACACCGCCAGCGCTCCGTCCTCGTCCGGGGTCAGGCGCAGCCCGGCCAACTCGTCCGGGCCGGGCAGCGCCGCCAGGGTGGCGTAGCCGATGGTGGCGGTGCCATGCAGCCACTCGGCATCGATCGGCCCCTCGCCGGTGAGCACGGTACCGGTGCTGGCGGTCACCCCGGTCGCGGCCAGCTCCACCCGGGCAAGCCGGATGCCGGCCCAGTCGACGTCCCGCAGCCGTACCGTGACCTCGTCGAAGCGGCCGGCGCCGACCTGGGTGAGGAACGGTACGCCGTGGATCGAGACCTCCGGCGACGAGCTGTCGACCTGCCGCTCGGCGAGTTCGTCGGCCACCTTGTCGGCCACGGTGCGCTCGGCCGCCCACACCGCCACCCGGTCGGCCACCACCAGCAGCAGCACCAGCACGACCAGCAGCACCCCGATTATCCGCAGGCCGCGCATACCCGCCCCCTTCGTCGTAGCGACCTCAGTAGTGGGGCGCCAGGAACAGCACGTTCACCGCGTACACCACCACCGCCGCGACCGCGAAGCCCGCCAGCGGCCCCTGCAGGTGGCGGGCGATCCACATGGTGGGTGGCTCGCCGGCCATCCGCCGGCCCGCCTCGGCGTACCCGGTGGAGAGGTCGGCCAGCACGGCCGAGAGCGCGGCCGCCAGGCCCACCAGCGCGCCGCTGGTCGGGCTCAGGCCCACCAGGTAGCCACCGAGGAAGGCCGCGGCCACGGTGCCGGTCATCGGCCCCAGCACCACGCCCAGCGCCCCTCGCGGCACCTGCGGGGACAACCTCGGCCAGGGCACGACGGTGTCGACGACCCGCGCCACCATCAGCGCCAGGCCGGCGGCGGCGAGACCCGCGGTCAACACCTGGGTGCCCGGAGTCACCCGGGTGAGTACCACCAGCATGGCGTACGCGGTGACGCCCAGGGCAACCGCGAGCGCCGCGGTCACCGCCTCGGTCATCCGGATCCGGCCTTCCGGGCGGCGCAGCTGCCCGGCCACGCCGAGCAGGAACCCGCCGGCGGCGGCGATCGCCAGCGGCCGGACCGTGGCCTGGTTTGGCAGCACCGCCGCCAGGTCGGCCGCGACCGCGGTGGCCAGCCCGGCCACCGCCACCACCCGGGTCCCGGGTGGCCGCAGGGCCATGCTCAGGGCGAGCACCACCAGCACCTGGATACCGAAGAGCACGGCGGCGTAGGTGAGTCGCAGCGGGCCCAGCCCGGCGGTCTGGGCCCCGAAGATCAGGCCGACTCCGACCATGCCGGCGAAGGCGGCCACCGCCAGCGACAGCAGCCGGCGGATCGGGCTGATCCGGGTCACCGGCGGCCGCTTCACCGGCGCCGGCCCCGCCGGGGACGTGGGGGCGTCGGGCTCCGCCGCGGGCGGGCTGCTCGGCGCGGGGCTACGCGGCGCGCCAGCACCCGACGCGGCCTTACGCGGCGCGCTGGTGCCGGACGGACCGGTGCCTGGCGGCGGGGTGCCCGGCGCGCGGCGGGGTGCGGGCGGGGGGTCGGGCCGCGGGCCGGACGGCGGTGGTGCCGGCGGCGTCCGGCCGCGCGTGGCGGGTCCGTCCGGACCGGTCGCGGACGCAGCGCCCGGTGGCCGGCGCGGCGGCCGGCCCGGATGGTCAGAGGCCGGGCGGGGATGCACGCCACCGATCGTGCCACCTCTGGTCTCGTAAGCTGGTCGCGGACCCCGCACCGGCCCCGGTAAGCTCGGTTTGCCGCCAGTGTGGCCGGCCGACGGCGACTGGCGGAGGTGCACATGGAGATCTTGCTACTGGTCAGCACCGGCGCGGGGGAGCCGGCCACGGTCCTTCCCGCGCTAGACCTGCTCCCGCACTCGGTGCGTACTGCCCGGCGGGACGTCCGCGAGTTGATCACCGGCCCCAGCCCCGAAGTGGTGATGGTGGACGCCCGCTCCGAGCTCGCCGAAGCCCGGGCCACCTGCCGGATGCTGCACGCCAGCGGGCTGGGCATGCCGCTGCTCGCGGTGGTCACCGAGGCCGGGCTGATCGCGCTCAACGCCGACTGGGGCATCGACGACGTGCTGCTGGCCAGCGCCGGGCCGGCGGAGGTGGAGGCCCGCCTGCGGCTGGCGGTCGGGCGGAACAGCCACGCCGCCACCCACACCAACGGGTTGATCCGGGCGGGTGACCTCACCATCGACCCGGACACCTACGCCGCGAAGCTCAAGGGCCGGCCGCTGGACCTCACCTACAAGGAGTTCGAGCTGCTCAAGTTCCTCGCCCAGCACCCGGGCCGGGTGTTCACTCGCGATCAGCTACTGCGCGAGGTCTGGGGGTACGACTACTTCGGCGGCACCCGCACCGTGGACGTGCACGTCCGACGGCTGCGGGCCAAGCTGGGCGCCGAGCATGACTCCATGATCGGCACGGTACGGCAGGTGGGGTACAAGTTCGTGCTGCCACCGGCCCGCCCCTTGCCCGACTCCGAGTCCGAGGCGGAGGTGGAAGCGACCACCGGTGCGGTCTGACCGCCCCGCCCGCGCGCGTATGCCCCCGGACGACATCTCCCTGCACCGGCTGGAGCACCTCCAACCCGACACCGTGGCGGAGGTGCTCGGGCTGGCCCGGTCGGTGGCCGACACGGACGGGACCTACCCGTTCGACGAGCAGGTGGTGCTGCGCCTGCGGCACGGCGGTGACCCGCCGGCGGTACACCTGTTGGCTCGAGGCGCGGACGGCCAGCTGGCCGGGTACGCCCACGTGGACACCACCGACCCGGCGGCGGGGGCCGCCGCGGAGGTGGCGGTGCACCCGCGCCAGCGGCGGCGCGGGATCGGGCAGGCGCTGTTGGGCGCCGCGATCGCGGAGGCCGAGCGGAGCGACCCGCGCGGCCGGCTACGGGTGTGGGCGCACGGTGACCACCCCGCCGCCGCTACCCTCGCCCGCCGCTTGGGCTTCAGCCGCACCCGGGTGCTGTACCAGCTGCGGCGCCCGCTCGATGATCCGCTGCCGGCTCCCTCCCTCGCGGCGGGGGTACGGCTGCGCCCGTTTCGGCCGGGCGCGGACGAGCCGGCCTGGCTGTCGCTGAACGCCCGGGCCTTCGCCGACCACCCGGAACAAGGCCGGTGGACGCTCGCGGACCTGCGCCTGCGGATGGCCGAGCCCTGGTTCGACCCGGCGGGGTTCCTGCTGGCGGAGCGGGAAGCGGACGGGCGACTGCTCGGCTTCCACTGGACCAAGGTGCACGCCAAAGATCCCAGCTCCACCGGCGGCGAGCCCGCGCCGATCGGCGAGGTGTACGTGCTGGGAGTGGACCCGCAGGCGCAAGGGTTGGGCCTGGGCCGGGCGCTGACCCTGGCCGGGCTGCGTCACCTACGCGGACTCGGGCTGAGGCAAGCGCTGCTCTACGTGGACGAGAGCAACCGGGCCGCGATGGCCCTCTACACCGGGCTGGGTTTCCGCCCCTGGGCGGTGGATGTGGCCTACACCCGCACCGCCGGAGAACGCTGATCGCGCCGCTCACAGCCTGTTCTGAGAGCTAGTTCACTTTTTCGAAACCCCAGCACCGCAAAGCTGTCACAGTCTCTTCGAGCGCCGTTCATCTAAAGTTCATCCGACACCCCCTCGTACGCTACTTAGCGTTCCTACGTTGACAGCGTGAACCGCAGCGTACGGCAGCGGCGCTGGTTCGCCGCCGTCGCAGCCACCGCGCTGGCCTGGGCGGTGGCCGGGTGCGCCCCCGGCACCAACCGGATCGAAGGCGCCGGTGCCACCTTCCCCACGCCGCTGTACCAGGACTGGATCCACTCCTACGCGATCAGCGTGGACCCGGACCTGACCGTCGACTACCAGAGCATCGGCTCCGGCGGCGGGATCACCCAGTTCCTGGAGCAGACCGTGGACTGGGGTACCTCAGAGCGGTACCTGCGCGACTCCGACCTGGCCGACGCGGAGCGGGCCCGTGGCTGCCCGGCGATCCAGGTGCCGATCGCGTTCGGGGCGGTGGTGATCGCCTTCGGCGACGCGGCGCTGGACGGGTTGGTACTCGACGCTGAGGTGATCTCCGCGATCTTCCGCCGGGAGATCACCAACTTCCAGGATCCGCGCATCGCCGCGTTGAACCCCGATCGGAACCTGCCCGACCGGGAGATCATCCCGGTCCACCGCGCCGACGGCTCCGGCACCACCTCGGTGTTCACCACCTGGCTCGCGGATGAGGACGAGACCTGGGCGTCCACCCTGGGGGCCGGCACGGAGGTGGCCTGGCCAGCCGGCACCGTCGGCGGGCCGGGCAACGAGGGCGTCGCGACCAACATCACCCAGAATCCCGGTGGCATCGGGTACGTCAACCAGTCGTACGCGATGGTGCTGGAGTTGCCACAGGCGACGGTGGTGAACGCGGACGGCAACCCCGTGTACCCCACCCCGGAGGCGACCACCGCCGCCCTGTCGGAGTTGATGATCCCCGACGACTTCCAGTTCGACATCCTCGGCGTGGGCGGCGAGGGGTACCCGATCGCCGGGACGGTCTGGAACTTCTACTGGGAGTGCGGGTACGCCCCGCAGACCGCCGCCCAGTTGCGCGACTTCTGGAGCTGGGCGGTGCGGGAAGGCGACGAGGCCGCCCTAGCCCTCGGGTACATCCCGCTCGACGCGGCCCTCAAGCAGCGGGTACTGGCGGCGATCAACCGGATCGGGTCTGGTGACCCGGCTCGGACCGGAGGTAGCGGTGACGGGCACGAGCGCTGAGACGGGCGCGGCGCGGGCACCCCACCGCTCGCTGCCTGGCAGGTCGCGAGGCCGGTTCGCCGACCCGCTGTTCAAGGCCGCGGTCACCACCAGCGGGGTGTTCGTGCTGGCGCTGCTCGCTTTCATGATCATCCGGACCACCGCGGACGCGTGGCCGATCTTCGCCAAGGAAGGGCTCGGCTTCTTCACCGGCACCGAATGGACCGCCGGGCAGACCCGTGACCTGCCGAACATCCACGGCACCTACGGCGCACTCCCGTTCATGTACGGGACGCTGGTCACCTCCGCCATCGCCCTGGTGATCGCGCTGCCGGTGTCGATCGCGGTTGCGCTCTACATCACCCAGCTCGCGCCGCGGCGGCTGCGCAACCCGCTCTCCTATGGAGTCGAGACCCTCGCCGCCGTACCGTCCATCGTGTACGGCCTGTGGGGGCTGCTGTTCTTCCTGCCGGTGGTACTGCGGCCGGTGATGGACTGGCTCCACCGCTGGTTCGGCGGGGTGTTCCTGTTTGAAGGCCCGGTATTCGGTCTCAGCTACTTCTCCGCCGGCGTGGTGCTGGCGCTGATGGTGCTGCCGATCATGACCGCGATCATCCGGGAGGTGTTCGCCGCCGCGCCCACCGCGGAGCTGCAGGCCGCCTACGGCCTGGGCGCCACCGAGTGGGAGGTGATCCGCCGGGTCCTCGTGCCACGCAGCATGTCCGGCATCGTCGGCGGCGCCATGCTCGGGCTGGGCCGGGCCGTCGGCGAGACCGTGGCGGTCGCGATGCTGGTCGGCGGCTCCCAGGCAATGGGTTACAGCCTGTTCTTCGCCGGCGACACCATGGCGGCCCACATCTTCAACACCTTCCAGGACGCCCTGCCCGAGACCGTCCTCGGCCTGATGGCGATCGGGGTGGCGCTGTTCGTGTTCACGTTCCTCATCAACGTGCTCGCCCGGGTACTCGTCTGGCGGGCCAGCCGCTTCGGGGGTGACGCCGCGGTATGACCACCACCCTCACCCCGCCCCGCGCCGCGCAGCGGCGCAGCCTCCGCCAGGTTGACCGGCGTACCCGCTGGCGCAAGCTGACCAGCCTGGTGATGCGGATGGTCCTCACGGTGACGATGGCGCTGGCGTGCCTGCCGCTGGTGCTCATCCTCTACGTGGTGGCCGAGCGCGGCTGGTCAGTGGTCGACCTGCACTTCTTCACCCAGGACACGCTGCCGTTCCGGCTGGAAGGTGGCGGGTTCCGGCAGGGGTTCGTCGGCTCGTTCCTGATCATGGCACTGGCGATCCCGATGGCGGTGGTGCCGGGCATCGCCACCGCGGTCTACCTCGTGGAGTACGGCCGCGGCCGTAAGCTCGCCGCGCTCGTCCGGTTCGTCACCGACGTGATGACCGGCGTACCGTCCATCTTCGTCGGCCTGTTCGTGTACGCCGTGCTGGTGATCGGCACGGTGAAGCTGGGCTTCGGCACCCTGGCCGCGGCGGTGGCGATCGCGATCGTGATGCTGCCGATCGTCGTCCGCTCCAGCGAGGAGATGCTCAAGCTGGTGCCCGACAGCCTGCGCTCGGCCTCGCTGGGGATGGGTGCCCGGCGGTGGCAGACCACCACCAAGGTCGTGCTGCCGGCCGCCGCCCCGGGCCTGGCGACCGGCGCCATGCTGGCGATCGCCCGCGGCGCGGGCGAGACCGCGCCGCTGATCCTAACCGGACTCGGCTCCTTCACCATGACGCTCTACCTGGTCGGCGAGCGGCAGGCGTCGCTGCCCCAGCTCATCCACCAGAACGCCGTGCAACCGTTCGAGCCCGGGATCGCCCGGGCCTGGGGCGGGGCCCTGTGCCTGGTCGCCATCACTGTGCTGTTCACGATCGTCGCCCGCGTGATCGCCGCGCGGTTCGCCCGGACCCGGGAGGGTATGTGACCACCATGACCGACCCGACGCTGCAGACCACCCACCGGACCACCACGGCCGGCGGTCCTTCCCGCATCCGGATACCGCTGGGGGCCCGGCGGCTCTCGGTGCCGATCACCGACACCTCGGCGGAGGACGCGGATCTGGCCCGGCCGGCCGAGCCGCACGAGGTGGTATTCGGGCTGCGGGACGTGAGCGTCTACTACGGCGGGTTCCGCGCCGTACGGGACGTCAACCTGGAGATCGCGGAACGCGAGATCACCGCCTTGATCGGACCCAGCGGCTGCGGGAAGTCCACGCTGCTGCGCACCCTCAACCGGATGAACGACCTGATCCCCGGCGCCCAGGTGGAGGGTTCAGTCGCCTACCGGGGCGAGAACATCTACGACAAGGACATCGACCCGGTGGAGGTGCGGCGCCGGATCGGCATGGTCTTCCAGAAGCCGAACCCGTTCCCCAAGTCAATCTACGACAACGTGGCGTTCGGCCCGCGCCTCAACGGGGTACGCCGCAGCGAGCTGGACGACACGGTGGAGCAGGCGCTGCGCGGCGCCGCCCTGTGGGACGAGGTCAAGGGCAAGCTCAAGCAGTCCGGGCTCAGCCTCTCCGGCGGTCAGCAGCAGCGGCTCTGCATCGCCCGCGCGATCGCGGTGAACCCGGAGGTGGTGCTGATGGACGAGCCGTGTTCGGCGCTCGACCCGGTCGCCACCGCCCGGATCGAGGACCTGATGGAGCGCATGAAGCACGACTACACGATCGTGATCGTGACCCACAACATGCAGCAGGCGGCCCGGATCAGCGACCGCACCGCGTTCTTCAGCACCGAGGTGAATGAGGCCGGGGACACCCGCACCGGGGTGCTGGTGGAGTTCGACGACACCGCGAAGATCTTCTCCAACCCGAGCGACGAGCGGACCGAGAACTACATCACCGGCCGCTTCGGCTGACCCCGCTCTGGTGCCCCGGCTGCAGCCTCGGCTCCCCGGCTGATGCGTGAGCCCGGCAGGGCTCGCGTACACATGCGACCCGGGTTACCCCCCGGCAATCTCCGCCCCGGGCGCGCGACACCGAACCGACGGCGCCTGTTTCCCCGGAGTTCACTCGCGACCGGCTGGCCGGCTACCTGCGACTCCTAACGTTCGGCACGCAGGCAGGTTCGCGGCTGGCCGGGCGGCCAGCGACCCGGACCGGCCTGGTGTCCACAAAGCCCTCGGTGGGTCCGCCCGCCGGGCGCACAGTCGAGAGAAGTCGAGGACGCAGAGTGTTTTCCACAACCGAAACCTTCCACCGATGGCTGCCGGCGGTCAGTGTCGTAGGCGTGCTCGCCCTCGGCCTGGCCGCGTGCGGCGGCGAAGCGGACGCCGGCGGCGGTGAAGGTAGCGACGGCGACGAGCTCTCCGGCACCGTCCTGATCGACGGTTCCAGCACCGTGGAGCCGGTCTCCTCGGCCGCGGCCGAGTTGTTCATGAGCGAGCACGAAGGTGTCCAGGTGTCGGTGGGGACCTCCGGCACCGGCGGCGGGTTCGAGAAGTTCTGTAACGGCGAGACCGACATCTCCGACGCCTCCCGGGAGATCGCGGCGGACGAGATCGCCGCCTGCGAGGCGAACGGAGTCGAGTTCGAGCAGCTTACGGTGGCTAACGACGCGCTGTCGGTGGTGGTGAATCCGGAGAATCCGGTGGACTGCCTCACCACCGAGCAGCTCGCCGCGATCTGGGCACCGGACTCGACGCTCTCCTCGTGGAGCGAGGTCCCCGGCCTCGACGTCGACTTCGACCAGCCGCTGGAGCTCTACGGCCCTGGCAGCGACTCGGGCACCTTCGACTACTTCACCGAGGCGATCAACGGTGAGGAGGGCGCCATCCGCACCGACTACCACAACATCGGTGAGGACGACGCCACCGGCATCATCGGGGTCGAGGGCTCGGCCGGCGGCATGTTCTTCGTCGGGTACACCTACTACGCCGAGAACCAGGACCGGGTCAAGGCGCTCCAGATCGACGGCGGGGGCGGTTGTGTGGCCCCGTCGGTGGAGACCGCGCAGGACGGGTCGTACTCCCCGCTCGCCCGCGGGCTGTACATCTACATCTCCAGCACCGGCCTGGAGCGGGCCGAGGTACAGGAGTTCGTCCGGTTCTACGTCAACCACAACGAAGAGATCACCGGCGCGGTCGGGGCCATCCCCATGACCGAGGCGCAGAAGGAAGAAGCCCTGGCCGCGGTGGACCGGCTCATCGGTGGCTGAGGCTGACGGTATGCCTGCGATGGCGAAGCGCGCGGCCACCAGCGCCGGCGTGGGTTCCCCGCGCCGGTCGCTGGCGGCCGCGCGCCCCCGCTACGGGGAGCGGCTGATCAAGCTCCTCCTGGGCGCGTGTGCCGCGTTCTCGGTCGCGGTCACCGGCGGGATCGTGCTCTCGCTGCTCTCCGGCACGGTCGAGTTCCTCCAGGCGGTGCCGATCGGGGACTTCCTGCTCGGCACCGAGTGGGCGCCGTCGTTCGCGGACCCGCGGTTCGGCGTCCTGCCGATCGTGGTCGGCACGCTCAACATCGTCTTCTGGTCGCTGGTGGTCGCGGTGCCGGTCGGCCTGGCGTCGGCGATCTACCTCTCCGAGTACGCGCCCCGCCGGGTACGCCGCGCGGTCAAGCCGATGCTGGAGATCCTGGAGGGCATCCCCACGGTCGCGATCGGACTCTGGGCACTGGTGTTTCTCCGGCCGCTGGCCGAAGACGTGTTCCCCTTCCTGCCGTGGACGACCCCCACCTCGGTCGGCGTCGCCGGGGTCGCGGTCGGCTTGCTGATCGTGCCGCTGGTGGCGTCGGTCTCCGATGATGCGATGCGGGCCGTACCCGCCGGGCTGCGGGAGGGTGCGTACGCGCTCGGCGCCGGCAAGATGCGGGTCTCGCTGCGGGTCGTGTTCCCGGCCGCGATCTCCGGCGTGGTCGCCGCGATCGTGCTCGCGGTCTCCCGGGCGATCGGGGAGACGATGGTGGTGCTGATGGCCGCCGGCGCCCGGCCGAGCATCACGGTGGACCCCACCCAGTCGGTGCAGACCATGACCGCGTACATCGGACAGACCGCCACCGGAGACATCGCCACCGGCACCGTCGACTATTACACCATCTTCGCGGTCGGCGGGTTGCTGTTCCTGCTGACCTTGGGCATGAACATGCTCGCGATCCGCCTGGTCCGCCGGTTCCGGGAGGTGTACGAGTGATGGTCACCCAGCAGCCTCCGCGCACCGCGCGGGCGCGACTGGCGGTCGCCGGGGCCCGCGCCGCCACCCGCAGCACGTTCGGCAAGCGCCCCCGGACCAGCGCGATCGCTGAGGTGCTGTTCCCGGCGGTGCTGCTGCTCGGGCTCGGATTCGCGATCGCCGGGCTCGCCTCGATGATCGTCTGGATGGTGGTCGAGGGCGCCGCGCGGCTCGATCTCGGCCTCTTCACCAACCCGCCGTCCCGGCTGAACCCGGACCAGGCCGGTTACCGCCCGGCGATCCTGGGCACGCTCTACGTCATCGGGGGCGTGATCGTACTGATCGTGCCGCTCGGCGTGGGGGCCGCCGTCTATCTGGAGGAGTACGCCGACACCAGCCGCTGGTTCAATCGGATGTTCGAACTGAACATCCAGAACCTGGCCGGTGTGCCGTCGATCGTGTTCGGCATCCTCGGGCTGGCGTTCATCGCCCGGGGTCCGCTGAGGCTCGGCTTCGTGGCCGCGGCCGGGTCGATCACGCTGGCGATGCTGGTGCTACCGACGGTCATCATCGCCGCCCGGGAGGCGATCCGGGCGGTGCCGTCCTCCATCCGGGAGGGTTCGCTGGCGCTGGGTGCCACGCAGTGGCAGACCATCTGGCGGCAGGTGCTGCCCGCGTCCCTGTCCGGCGTCATCACCGGGGTCATCCTGGCGGTGGCCCGCGCGATCGGGGAGGCGGCGCCGCTGCTGATGGTGGGCGCGACGTTCTTCGTCACCCGTGATCCCCACTTCTTCGAGGGCAGCTACACCACCCTCCCCACGCAGATCTACACCTGGGCCCGGCAGCCGCAGGAAGAGCTACGGGTGCTGGCCGCCGCCGGCATCCTGGTCATGCTGGCGCTGGTGCTCGCCATGAACTCGTTCGCGATCTGGCTTCGCAACCGGTACGAGCAGAGATGGTAGGTGGAGATGACCGAACCGATCGCCGCCCACGGGACGCTCGCGGTGCGGCCTGAGGCGGCCGAACCGGGCGGCACCGCCCGCGCCGAGAAGACCTTTGAGCTACGCCAGGTCTCGGTCTCCTACGGCGGCGCGCCCGCCGTCCAGGACGTGACCATGGACATCTACGAACGCCACATCACCGCGCTGATCGGCCCCTCCGGCTGCGGCAAGAGTACGCTGCTGCGCTGCTTGAACCGCATGAACGACCTGGTCCCCGGCGCCCGGATCGACGGTGAGCTGCGGTACCACGGGGAGGATCTCTACGGTTCTACGGTAGACCCGGTACAGGTCCGCAAGGTCATCGGGATGGTGTTCCAGAAGCCCAACCCGTTCCCGAAGTCCATCTACGACAATGTCGCGTTCGGGCCGCGGGCCACCGGCCGGAAGGAGAACCTGGACGACGTCGTGGAGCAGGCACTGCGGCGCGCCGGGCTCTGGGACGAGGTGAAGCACCGGCTGAAGGAGAATGCCTACGGCATGTCCGGCGGCCAGCAGCAGCGGCTCTGCATCGCCCGGGCGATCGCGGTGGAGCCGGACGTGATCCTGATGGACGAGCCGTGTTCGGCGCTGGACCCGATCTCCACCGCCCGGATCGAGGACCTGATGCTGGAGCTGAAGCAGCGCTACACCATCGTCATCGTCACCCACAACATGCAGCAGGCGGCCCGGGTCTCGGACCTGACCGCGTTCCTCACGGTGGAGCCGACCGCGGACGAGCGGAACCGGTACGGCCAGTTGGTGGAGTACGGCGAGACGGGCAAGGTCTTCACCAACCCGGCGGACGGGCGCACCGAGGCGTACCTCAGCGGCAGGGTCGGCTGACAGGCGGCTAGCCCCAGCGCAGGTACGGCGTGCCGTCGTCGGCGGTCGCCACCCACGACCGCACCGGCCGCGCCAGGTCCCGGTCGGCGGCGGCCGCCAGCACGTCGCGCATGGAGGCGTGGCCGGCCAGCTCGGCGAGCACGACCATGGTCGGCGGCAGGAGGGACAGCTCACCCGCGTCGGCCCGGGCCAGCGCCTCGGCCGGGCGCCACCAGCCGCCCCGGTCCGACTCGCCGGAGGCCACCGTCGCCCGCTGGCCCGGCGGCAGGAGGCTGAGGAAGAAGTACGTGTCGTATCGCCGCGGCTCGAAATCCGGCGTGATCCATCGCGCCCACGGCACCAGGTCGGCCGGCGCCAGGCGTACCCCGGCCTCCTCGGCGACCTCCCGCACGGCCGCGCGCAGCAGGGCCGCCGCCTCCGCCGGCGGCAGGCGCAGCGCCGCGGGGACGGCGACCGGCTCCCCGTCCCGGTCGGCCGGGTCCACGGTGCCGCCCGGGAACGCGTACACCCCGGCGGCGAAGGCGAGGCCGGCCGCGCGCCGCAGCAGGAAGACCTGGAAGCCGTCCTCGGCCGGGCGCAGCAGCGGCACGGTCGCGGCGAGCCGGGGCGTCACCGGTGGGGCGCCAGCGGCGGCGAACCGCTGGACCCGCTCGCGCAGCGGCCCGGTCAGCGGACAGCCGGTGGGGACGTGGTAGGTCACTCGACCCGGACCACGACCGCGATGCCCTGCCCGACCCCGATGCAGGCGGCGGCCACGCCGTACCCGCCACCGCGGCGGCGCAGCTCCCGGCAGGCGTCCACGATCACCCGCGGGGCGGAGGCGCCGAGCGGGTGGCCGATCGCGATCGCGCCACCGTTCGGGTTGACCCGCTCCTCGTCGATGGTGGCGCCGAGCGCCTCCGGCAGGTCGTGCAGGCAGGAGAGCACCATCGCCGCGAAGGCTTCATTGATCTCCCAGACCGCGATGTCATCGGCGCGCAGCCCGGCGCGGGCCAGGGCCTTGGCGATCGCGGGCACCGGCGCCACCGAGAACCGCTGCGGCTCCACCGCCACCGTGGCGCTCGACACCACCCGGCCCAGCGGCTCGACGGCGAGTTCGGCGGCGAGGGAGGCCGGGCCGACCAGCACCGCCGCCGCGCCGTCATTGATCGGCGAGGAGTTGCCGGCGGTGACCGCGCCGTCCTTGGTGAACGCCGGGCGCAGCGCGGCGAGCTTCTCGGCCGACGTGTCCGGCCGGATGGACTCATCCCGGGTCACCGCACCATCGCGGACAGTCACCGGCTCGACGAACCCGTCGTGCAGACCCTTGTCCCAGGCGGCGGCGGCCCGCTGGTGGGAGCGGAGGGCCCACTCGTCCTGGCGCTCCCGCGAGATGCCGTACTCGGCGGCCACCGCCTCGGCGCACGCGCCCAGCGAGGCGGTCCACTCCGGCGGGAACGCCGGGTTCACCATCCGCCAGCCGAGCTGGGTGGGGAGCAGGTCCATCGAGGCCGGGAACGGGACGTCCGGGCGGGCCAGCACGAACGGTGCCCGGCTCATGCTCTCCACACCGCCGGCGATCACCAGGTCGGCGTCTCCGGCCCGGACCGCCCGCGCCGCCTGCACCACCGCCTCGGCGCCGGAGGCGCAGAGGCGGTTGACGGTGACTCCGGGCACGCTCGGGGGCAGGCCGGCCAGCAGCGCCGCCATCCGCCCCACGTTGCGGTTGTCCTCACCGGCGCCGTTGGTGTCGCCGAGGATCACGTCGTCGATCCGCGCCGGGTCCAGCCCGGGGTACCGGGCCAGGAGCGCGGTCAGCGGCAGCGCCGCGAGGTCGTCGGTGCGGATGCCGGACAGACCACCCCGGTGACGACCGAACGGGGTGCGTACCGCGTCGATGAGGTATGCGTCCACGCTGCCAGGCTAGCCGCTACCAGGCCAGCAGCCACCAGGCCGGCCGCGGCCGAGCGGGCCACCAGCGGCGAACCCGGCGGCTGGCGGCATGCCCGGCGTGCGCCCGCCCGGTACCGTGTCCGGGCATGAGCGAGCGCATCCGTTGGGGAATCCTGGCCACCGGCAGAATCGCCGCCACTTTCGTGGAAGACCTCAAGCTGCTGCCGGACGCCGAAGTCGTCGCGGTGGGGTCGCGTACGCAGGCGGCGGCCGACGCCTTCGCCGCGCGGTACGACATTCCGCGCGCGTACGGTGACTGGGAGTCCCTGGCCGCGGACGATGATGTGGACGTGGTCTACGTGGCGACGCCGCACTCGGCCCACCACGCGGCCACCTCGCTCTGCCTGCGGCACGGCCGGGCGGTGCTGTGCGAGAAGCCGTTCACGCTCAACGCCGCCACCTCCCGCGAGCTGATCGACACCGCCCGGGCCGCCGGCGTGTTCCTCATGGAGGCGATGTGGACCCGCTGCAACCCCACCATCCGGCGGATGGTCGAGCTGATCGCGGACGGCGCGATCGGCGAGGTCACGACGGTACGCGCGGACTTCGGCATCTCCGGTGACTTCGGACCGGAGCACCGCCTGCAGGACCCGGCCCTCGGCGGCGGGGCCCTGCTGGACCTGGGCATCTACCCGATCACCATCGCCCACCTCGCGCTGGGCCGGCCGGACTCGTGCCAGGCCTGGGCGTCGCTGACCCCGGCCGGCGTGGATGAGAACACCGGCCTGGTGTTCGGGTACGCCTCGGGCGCGCTCGCCGTGCTGAGCTGCGGCTTCATCGGCGGCACCGGGATCACCGCGACGATCACCGGGCGGCGCGGCCGGATCGAGCTGGCGCCGATCTTCTTCCGCCCGCCGGAGCTGATCCTGCACCGTGACGGCGCGGAGCCGGAGGTGTTCCGGACCCCGCTACCCGGCCACGGTTACACCCCGCAGGCCGAGGAGGTCCACCGCTGCCTGCGGGCCGGGCTGACCGAGAGCCCGCTGGTCAGCCACGCCATCACCCTGGAAATGATGTCCATCATGGACGGCATCCGGGCACAGATCGGGGTCACCTACCCCGGCGAGCAGCCGGCACCGGTGCCGGCCGGGCACCAACCAGGACTACCGCGGCCCGCGGCGCCGCGCCCGCGGCCGGATGCGGAGACCGCGGCCCCGTGACCCCCGGTCCAGGGCTACGCGGCGTCCACGGTCACGTGGCCCTAGGACCGCTTCACCGCGATGGTCTCCACCGTGTTCGCGACGCGCTCGAACGAGTCGCAGGCCGCCTCCAGCTCGTCCGCGACCTCCTTCATCTTCAACACGGTCAGCGCGTCGTACTCCCCGGAGAACAACCGCACCAGCAGCATGCGGTACGCCCGGTCGCCCTCGTTCTCCAGCCGGTTGCACTCGATCCAGTAGTCCCGCAGGTCGGTGAGGGACTCCAGCCGGGGCATCGCGTCCGCGGTCAGCTCCGCCTGCTGGTTGAGCACGTCCACCAGCTCGTGCATCTCCCGCGGCAGCGCCGGCAGCGCGGTCAGGCCGTAGAGGTAGACCAGGGTGCCGGCAGCCTCCAGGTGGTCCATCACGTCGTCGAGGGAGGAGCCGAGCTGGTAGATGTCGTCGTTGTCGAACGGCGCCTGCGAGCGAGAGTTGATCATGTTGTAGATCTCGTGCGTGACCTGGTCGCTGTCGTGCTCCAGCTCCACCAGCCGCTCGCTCACCGACTGCACGTCCACGCCGGGCAGCGCCAGCTCCGCCAGCAGGTCGGTGCCGGTCACCAGGTTGCGCGCGGAGCGGGTGAACAGCGGGTAGAAGCCGCTCTCGCGCCGGCGGAAGGAGAACCAGCCCCTGCCCACTCGGTATCCACTCCCTACCACGCGATGACGCCTTCATCCTACGTTCACCGGCGCGCTCCCGCCTCTTAGCGAGATGATCTCGCCGTGGGTCACCGCTACCGGCGTACTGCGGCCCCGCGGTCCCGGCTTCGCCGCCCGCGCGGGATCATGGTGGGGTGTCCAACGCCGCCGCCGTGTTCGAGGCGCACCGCGACCACCTCACCGGGGTGGCGTACCGGATGCTCGGCAGCCGCGCCGACGCCGAGGACGCGGTGCAGGAGGCGTGGCTGCGCTGGAACGCCGCTGACCAGGCCGGCATCCAGGACCCGAAGGGCTGGCTGACCACGGTCACCGCCCGGATCTGCCTGGATGAGCTCCGCTCCGCCCGGGTACGCCGGGAGGCGTACGTGGGACCGTGGCTGCCCGAACCGCTGGTGGAGCGGCTGCCATCGGCCGAGGCCGACCCGGCCGACCGGGTGGCACGCGCTGACCAGGTGAGCTACGCCCTGCTGGTGGTGCTGGAGCGGCTCACGCCGGAGCAGCGGGTGGCGTTCGTGCTGCACGACCTGTTCGCGGTGCCGTTCGACGAGGTCGCCGGCGTCCTGGGGACCACCAGCGGGGCGGCGCGGCAACACGCCTCCCGGGCCCGCCGCGCGCTCACCGGCGGGAGTGTCCGGCACACCGCTGACCTGGCCGAGCAGCAGCGGGTGGTCAGCGCGTTCATGACCGCCGCCCGCTCGGGTGACCTGGCCGGCCTCCTGGCGGTGCTGGCCCCGGACGTGGTGACGGTCGGCGACGGCGGCGGGGTGGCTCCGGCCGGCCGGCGGCCGGTCCACGGCGCACCCCGGGTGGCCCGCCTGGTACTCGGGCTGTTCGAGACCTACTGGCGCAGGGCGGCCTGGCGGCGGATGGAGCCGGTGCTGGTCAACGGCGATCTGGGGTTCGTGGCAGAGGTCGGGTTGGCCGGCGGCGCGGTGTGGAAGTCCACGTTCGCGTTCGCGGTCGACCAGGGCCGGGTCACCGGCGTGTTCAGCCAGCTCAACCCGGCCAAGCTCACCCTGGTCCCGGGACCGCGACCGGGAGAGGACTGGTCACTACCCGCACCGCCAGGCTGAGCTGTCACACTCTGGCGCGCCACGCCGTCCTCACGGGAGACGACTACTCGCTGGGGACGACGAGATACGGAGGTGCCTCGATGCAGGTGCTGGTGACCGGCGGGAGGTCGGCGGGTCCTCGCCTGACTGAGTTCAGCGGCTCGGGCGGCCGTTCACCTGCGCCAGGAACCGCCGGTAGGTGGAGGCGAACGGCTGCACCCCGTCGCGCAACGCCTCGCGCAGCCACGCGGCGGCGGAGCGGGCGTGCGCCACCAGGTCGTCGGGGTAACCGAAGCTGGTGCGGTGCGCGGCGAACTCGTCCTCGTCGCGCAGCTCCACCTTGCCGGTGTGGCGGCGGCGTACCACATCCAGGTCGAGGTCGACCAGGTGCACGTCGTGCTCGTCCTCCCAGCGGGCCGGGGTGGTGATGTCGCAGTAGACCTCGCTGGTCCGCGGCGGCGGGTTGAACATCGCGGTCCACCAGGCGTTCCTGGGGATCAGCAGCACGAACGGGATCTGCTCCACCGAGGGGAGACCGTGGTAGATGGACGGCGTGCCGGTATCCACACCCAGCCAGGTGCCGTGGGCGTCGTCACCGAGTCGGCGCGCCGGATAGTCCCGGTGCGCCCTGCCGTCGTACTTGCGGTAACGCACCCGAACGACATCCGCCACGGCCTCTACGTTACCGGTGGCGGGCGAACCGGCCGGGCCGGGCGGCCGACCCGGCCGCCGGGCCCACCCGGCCGGTGCCGGCCGGCGGGCACGTGACCGGCTGTGGACAACCGCGGGTACGCCCGGGCCGGCGCGGTACCGTAGCCGGCGTGACCCTCGCTCGCGCCGCCGCGACCGCCCACCGCCCGGCCGGGCGGGCCGACCCGCCCACGGTGGCCTCGCTGCTGGCGGCCGCGGTGGCGGCGGTGCCCGGCGGTACGCCCCGGCCGGGCCAGCAGCGCATGGCCGAGGCGGTCGCCGAGGCGGTCACCACCGGCGAGCACCTGCTCGTGCAGGCGGGCACCGGCACCGGCAAGTCGCTGGCGTACCTGGTACCGGCGCTGCTGGTGGACCGGCCGGTGGTGGTCTCCACCGCCACCCTGGCGCTGCAGGCGCAGCTGGTCGACCACGACCTGCCGCGGCTGGCCGAGGCGGCCGAGCCGCTGCTCGGCCGGGCTCCCCGGTTCGCCGTCCTCAAAGGGCGGCACCACTACCTCTGCCTGGCCAAGTTGGAGAGCTCCACCGCGGAGGAGCCGGACGGCGGCCTGTTCGAGATGGCCGGGGCCGGTGGCACCACCTGGCTGGCCGAGACGGGCCGGCTCGGCCAGCAGATCCAGCGGCTGCGGGACTGGGGGCTGGAGACCGCCACCGGCGACCGGGACGAGCTGGACCCGGGCGTGGATGACACCGCCTGGCGACAGGTCTCGATGCCGGCGCGGGAGTGCGTGGGCGCCGCCCGGTGCCCCTTCGGCGCGGAGTGCTTCGCGGAGGCCTCCCGGGAGCGGGCCCGCTCGGCCGATGTGGTGGTCACCAACCACAGCCTGCTCGCGGTGGACATGCTCACCGGCCACCAGATCATCCCGCCCCACCGGCTACTGGTGGTGGACGAGGCGCATGAGCTCGCCGACCGGGTCTCGTCCGCGGCCCAGGCGGAGCTCACCGCGGAGGGGGTGGACCGGGCCGCCCGGCGGGCCCGGACCCTGCTGGAGCCGGAAGTCTACGAGGCTCTGACCGAGGCCGGCGACGCGCTCGCGCTGGGGCTGGCGGAGACGCCGCCCGGACGCCTGACCGGCCCGCTCCCGCCGGCCCTGCACAGTGCCTGCACCCTGCTGGACGCCGCGGCCCGGGCGGCGCTCACCGGCATCGGAGAGGTCAAGCCCGACGACCCGGACGGCGTGGCCAAGCAGCCGGCCCGGGCGGTGCTGGAGGAGCTGTCCGCCACCGCCCAACGGCTGGTCGCCGCGGACGAGTCGGACGTGGCCTGGGTGGAGCGGCCAGAGTGGGCAGGCGGCGGCCGGCGGGCCCTGGTGGTGGCGCCGCTGTCGGTCGCCGGCACGCTCGCCACCCACCTGTACCGGGACCGGGTGGTGGTCGCCACCTCGGCCACGCTCGCACTCGGTGGCGCGTTCGACACCATCGCCCGGACCCTGGGGCTGCCAGCGGCCCCGGCAAAGGCCGGTGTGGACAGACCGCCCGCCGGATCCGCCACCGTGGCCAGCGGGTCCGGCGTGGACGGCCCGGCGGAAGCTCCCGGCCCCGCCGATACCCCCGAGCCGGCCGGCACTCCCGAGCCGGCGCGGCGCGACGAGCTGCGCTGGCGCGGCCTGGATGTGGGCTCACCGTTCGACTACCGCCGGCAGGGCATCCTCTACGTGGCGGCGCACCTGCCCCGCCCGCGCGAGTCCGGGCTGCCGGAGCCCTCCGCCGCCGAGCTGGTCCGGCTGGTGAGCGCGCTGGGCGGGCGTACCCTCGGGCTGTTCTCATCCCGGCGGGCGGCCGAGCGGGCCGCCGAGGTGCTGCGGGAGCGCACCGACCTGCCGGTGCTGCTGCAGGGCGAGGAGACCCTGCCGCTGCTGGTGCGACGCTTCCGCGACGATCCGGCGTCCTGCCTGCTGGGGGTGATGTCGCTGTGGCAGGGGGTGGATGTGCCCGGCGACGCCTGCCAGTTGGTGGTGATCGACCGGCTGCCGTTCCCCCGCCCGGACGAGCCGCTCGCCGCCGCTCGCAGCGCCGCGGTGGACGCCGCCGGCGGGTCCGGCTTCGCCACCGTCAGCGTGCCGATCGCGGCGGTCCGGCTGGCCCAGGGCGCCGGCCGGCTGATCCGCTCCGCCCGCGACCGCGGGGTGGTGGCGGTGCTGGACTCCCGGCTGCACACCGCCCGCGGCTACGGGGCCTACCTGCGCCGCACCCTGCCCCCGTTCTGGTACACCACCGACCCGGGGGTGGTCGCCGGGGCGCTGGCGCGGCTCGCGGCCGGGCCGGGCACCCCGGCCGGCCCCGGGCGCACATGACGGCGCCCCCGGCGGTGACCGGTGCCGGCCGGCCCGCCCGGGTGGACGGGCCGGCCGGCACCACCCGGCTCAGGATGCCGAGCAGGTGAAGCTGGCGGGCACGACGCCGCCGCCAGGCCGGCTGGCCTGGAAGCCGAACTGGGTACTCTCCCCGGGCGCCAGGTTGCCGTTGTAGCTCAGATTGCTCGCGGTGACCGACTGGCCCTGCGAGGAGAACTGGGCGTTCCAGCCGTTCACCATCGAGTGGCCGCTCGGCAGCGTGAACGCGACCGACCAGCCACTGATCGGGGAGCTGCTGGTGTTGGTCACCACGACCTCGACCACGTAGCCCTGGTCCCACTGGTTCTGCACCGCCGGCGTCGCCGTGCAGTCACCCGGCGGGGGCGGCGGAGGCGGAGGCGGCGGCTGGGTGCTCCCACCACCGTTGACCTCCGCGGTGAGCGAGTTCACCGCCAGGCCGGTCCCACCGACCCACGGCTCGAACCCGGCCTGGATGCTGGTGAGGTACCAGGAGTTGTTGATGTAGCCCCGGCTGATCACGTCGTTGACGAACGCCTGGACGCTGAAGCTGAAGCTGCTGATCGGACTGGCGCTGACGTATGAGATCACGTGCCACCCGGTGTTGCCGTACCAGACCTCCCAGTTACGCCCGGCGATGTTGACATTCCCGACCGGGGAACCGATCGGCTGGATCGAACCCTGACGGTTCAGCCAGATCATCAGCTCCGCGCCGTTCTGGCCG
>DATGPS010000013.1:0-20298 GCA_035304685.1 Natronosporangium sp.
GCTCCGCGCCTCACCGGATCACCCCTGGCGGCACGTCGCCATCCACCTGCCACGGGTCGTCGTCCTCGACCAGCCAGCTGTCCGGCCGGCTGTGGCCCTGCTCGCCGCCGCGGCCGGCGCCGGCCATCGGCACCATCCCGCCAGCCACGCCACCCCGCCCGGCCGCCGCCCCGCCGCCACCGGCGGCACCGCTGACCGCGCCCCCAGCGCCCCCGGCGCCGCCGACCACCCCCGGCTTGCCGCCACCGACCGCGCCACCGGCCCGGCCGCCCGCGCCGCGCGCGCCAGGGCCGGCCGCGCCGGCGCCCGCGACCGGCGCCGCCCCCATCACGCCACCCCGGGGAGCGCCGCCCGCGCCGCCCGCGCCGACCAGGCGGCTGGGTCCACCGGTGCCGGCACCGCCGCGGCCACCGGCCACGCCCGGGGCCACCCCACCGGCGACCGGACCGACCGCTCCGCCGCCGGGCACCACCCCGCCGCCCGGACCGGGCCCGCCGCCGGGGCCGATCCCCCCGAGCCCGCCGGGCCCGATGCCGCCGGGGCCAGCCCCGCCGGGACCCCCGACCCCGCCCGGGATACCGCCGGGCACCGTACCCGGGGTGGCGCCGGCCAGCCCGCCGCTGTACCCGCCTGGCGGCTCCAGCCCACCGGGTGTCTCCAGGCCACCGGACCCATCGCCGGGCCCGGGAACGGCACCGATGGGCTGACCCGGCACCGGGGCCACGCCGGAGACGCCACCGGACCCGCCGACCGGCGGCGGCACCTCCCCGACCGACGGTGTGGGCACCCGCGGCGGGCTGGGTGGGACAAGACCGCCGCCCCCCGAACCGCCCGTGTTCCCCCAGTCTTCTTCCTCCAGTCGAGGTGGCATTTCCGTCAGCACCGGCAGGTCGGCGCTGATCTGCTTCGGCAGCTCCAGATTGTTGATGTGAGTGTAGGTCTCGTTGAGCGCGGCCAGCTTCTGCCGGATCTCCTGGTACTTCGCCTCCTGTTTGGGGCTGCCGGCGGAGAGGAAGTCGTTGACGTCGTCCCACCACGGGACACCCGCGTGTTCGGGGAAGTCGTGGGCGGCGGTCTGCAGCGCCTCGGCCGAGCGGTGGACGAACTCGGCCAGCCCGCGGGCCGATTCGGACAGGTGCTCGGCCGTGGCGGCGATCCGCTGTAGCGCCCGCTGCGCGGCGACCGAAGCCTCCGAGTTCCACTCCTCCGCCAAGCTCGTCGCCTCGGACCGGATCGTGTCAGCGATGTCGCGCAGCCGGTCGGCCACCTGGTGGTAGGTGTCCCCCCGCCAGCTCAGCACCCGCCACGGCTCGCGCTGGCGCAACTGGTTCATCTGGTCGACGATCCAGTCGGCGTCGTAGTTGCTGGTGTCCTCCGGCGCCAGGATGCCCTCGACCAACGTGGTGTGCTGGAACGAGCCGGCGGCCACCCCGGGGGCGACCGGCGCGTCGGCCGGGGTGGCGAGCCGGTCCCAGACCTCAGCCGTCGCCTCCAGGTCCTGTTTGATCCCCTCGTCCAGGTCCCGGTACTCCTGCGCGGTCTGCTTGAACAGGTTCGCCGCGGCCTCGATCTGCTGATCGAGGATCCGGTAGTACTCCAGTAGACCTTGTCGGGCCTGCTCCAGGCCGCGCTCCATGTACGCGGCGGTCGGCCAGAAGCCGAACGGTTGGTCGTAGTTCTCCAGCCCGGCAGCGCCCAGGAACGTCAGCGTGCCCAGGGTGTGCCCGTCCATGTGGGCATAGTGCTCCGCCATCAGCCGGAACGAGACCCGCTCCAGCGTGTCTGGATCCACCCGGACCTCGTCCGGTTTGAGATCCAGACCGGGCCAGGTCGGATCAAGCCTGATGGGCCCCTGACTCGGGTACATCACAACCTCCCCTGGCGCGCCAGACATCGACGGCAACGCCAGCGTACCCGGCCGTGCCCAATCCGGACCGGCCACCGCCCGTCACACCCCGACCACGATGATCTTCCGCCCACACAGGAGTAGCCGGGCTCTCGCCCGGCTACTCAGATGTGGAGAGTGAGATGAGGAGGATGTGTCTACCGATGGCGCGGTCGACCGCTCGCTCAGTCTCCCGGCGTCGTCTTGGCGATCTGCATCAAGAACTCCACGTTGGTCTTGCTCTCCTTCAGCTTGTCCAGCAGCAGGTCGAGCGCTGCCTGGGGTTCCAGCGAGTGCAGCACCTTGCGGAGCTTGTAGATGATCGCCAGCTCATCCGGCGCCAGCAGGATCTCCTCCTTGCGGGTACCCGACTGATCGATGTCGATCGCCGGGAAGACCCGCTTGTCGGCGATCTTCCGGTCCAGCTTGAGCTCGGCGTTACCGGTGGCCTTGAACTCCTCGAAGATGACCGTGTCCATCACGGACCCGGTCTCCACCAGCGCGGTGCCGAGGATGGTCAAGGAGCCGCCGTTCTCGATGTTGCGGGCCGCGCCCAGGAACCGCTTGGGCGGGTAGAGCGCGGTGGAGTCGATCCCACCGGACATGATCCGCCCGCTGGCCGGGGTGGCGTTGTTGTACGCCCGCCCGAGCCGGGTGATGGAGTCCAGCATGACCACCACGTCCATGCCCAGCTCCACCAGCCGCTTGGCCCGCTCGATCGCCAGCTCGGCCACGGTGGTGTGGTCCGACGGTGGCCGGTCGAAGGTAGAGGCGATCACCTCGCCCTTCACCGACCGCTGCATGTCGGTGACCTCTTCGGGCCGCTCGTCCACCAGCACCACCATCAGGTGGCACTCGGGGTTGTTGGTGGTGATCGCGTTGGCCACCGCCTGCAGCACCGTGGTCTTACCCGCCTTAGGCGGCGAGACGATCAACGCCCGCTGACCCTTACCGATCGGCATGATCAGGTCGATCACCCGGGTGGTGAGGATGTGCGGCTCGGTCTCCAGGCGCAGCCGCTCCTGCGGGTAGAGCGGGGTGAGCTTGTAGAACTCCGGGCGGCGGCGGGCCTCTTCCGGATCCATCCCGTTGATGGTGTCCAACCGCACCAGCGGGTTGTACTTGTCGCGGCGGGTCTCGCCCTCCCGGGTGGCCCGTACCGCGCCGGTGACCGCGTCGCCGCGGCGCAGCCCGTACTTGCGCACCTGCGCCATGGAGACGTAGACATCCTTGGGCCCGGCGAGGTAGCCGTTGGTGCGGATGAAGGCGTAGTTGTCGAGTACGTCCACGATCCCGGCCACCGGCACGAGCACGTCGTCGTCGCTGACCTGCGGTTCGCTGTCGCCGCCGCGTTCGCGGCCGCGCCGCCGGTCCCGGTAGCGGTTGCGCCGGCTGCGCCGGCTACCGCCGCTGCCCTCGTCGTCCTCGTCGCGCCCGTCCCGGCCGTTACGGCCCTCGGCCCGCCCGGCGGCGCGGCCGTCGTCCGACTTGCCGGCGCGGCCTTCGTCATTGCCGCGGCTGGCGGTGCGTTCCTCTTCTCGGCTCTCCGCCTGCTGGCCGCCCGTCTGCTGGCTGGTCTCCTGGCCTCGGGGCTCAGGCGGCCCCGCCGGACGGGTCGCCCGCCGCGGCGCCTGCTCCTCGGCCGGAGCCGAGCTGTCCGTGGTGGCCGGCGCTTCCGCGGCCGCCGGGGACGGGTCAGCCTTGACGGTCCCGGCACCGGCCTTGCCGGCGGCGGCATCGCCGCCGTCCGCGCTTCCGTTGCCGTCGGCGACGCTTACGGTGGTACCGGCCGGCGCCCCCGAGTCTGCGGTGCTGGCCGCCGGCACCTCGGCGCGTACCTCTTCCCGGGGTTCGCCGGCGGCGACCGCGCCTCGCGCCCGTGGCTGGTCGGCGGTGGTGGCGGTGTCACCGGCGCCAGCCTCGCCGGCCTGCCGCTGTTGAATGGCGGCGATCAGATCGCCCTTACGCATTCGGCCGGTGCCCGTGATGCCAAGCGACCCGGCGAGGCTCTGCAACTCCGGCAGCAGCATCGCCCACAACCCGGTGCCGCCCCGGCGACCGGTGGGTGCGTGGCCTGCGGCGTTGGGGACGTCCGACCTGACGTCGGTGGTGTCGCTCAATGGATTCCTTCCCTCGGTGGGCCGGGGGCCACCCGAGCAGAGTGCTCCGGGCGGTCTCCGATGACCCCCGCACGACTGGCGGGAGTTGGTGGCACAACAGCGACTCTCGTGGAGACGGTGGTGGTCCGACGTGCGCTGGTAGGGGTAGGACGGACTGCCCGCCGACATATTTCGGGGTGCCCTGCGGACATCGCTGGTGCGGGTCCACAGATTGCGCCGCTTCGCGGCTGTGCTGCCTAAAGCGTAATCAACTCGCCTAGCTGGGGCAACACCCGCCCCGGTCGGGCGTGTCACGCCATCCTACCGAGCGTACGGATCCAGTCTACCCTCCCGCACGGTGGCGCCGTCGTGATCCACCGCCAATTGTTGACGCATCCAGCCATCCCCCGGGTCGAACCCGTCCGGTACCGGGGAGAGCGCCAGCACCGACGGGCCGGCCCCGCTCACCACCGCGGCGACCCCGGCCGAGCGCAGCTTGGCCACGAGCGTGGCGGTGGCCGGCGCCGCGGGAGCCCGGTACGGCTGGTGTAGCCGGTCCTCGGTCGCCGCCAGCAGGTGCCGCGGATCGGTGGTGAGCGCGTGCACCAGCAGCGCCGCCCGGCCGGCGGTGCGGGCCGCGTCGGCGTGCGGGACCCGCTCGGGCAGCGCGGCGCGGGCAGCGGCGGTCAGCCCGGACCCGGGCGGCACGAACACGGTCGGGTGCAGGTCGGCCGATGGCGCCAGCCGCACCGCGCGGGCCGCGCCCGCGCGGTCGCGGCCGGCGCCATCGGCGACCCCGTCTTCGGTCCACGCGATCGTGAGCCCGCCGAGCAGGCAGGCGGCGACATTGTCCGGGTGCCCCTCCAGCCTCGCCGCCAGCTCCAGCGCCGTGGCTTGGTCGAGCCGCCGGGTGCTGCCGGTCGCCAGCGCGCCGGCCAGCAGCACCCCGGCCACGATCGCGGCCGAGGAGGAGCCCAAGCCCCGCGCCTGCGGGATGCGGTTGTGGCAGGTCAGGGCGAGCCCGGCGGGCGGGGCCACGCCGAGCACGTCGAAGGTGGCCCGGATCGCGCGTACCACCAGGTGGCTCTCGTCGGTGGGCAGCTCACCGGCGCCCTCCCCGACCACGTCGACCCGCACTCCGGGCTCGGCGACCACCTCGGCGGCCACCTCGTCGTGCCAGGCCAGCGCCAGGCCCAGCGCGTCGAAGCCGGGGCCGAGATTGGCGCTGGTGGCCGGTACCCGTACCACGACACCCATCGACACCTCACTAATCGCTGACCTGGGAGGGGTCATGAGCGTACCCCGCCGGTGCTCCGGCCGGTCGCGGGGAGCGCCGGTCGACGCGCCGGGTGACCAACCGCCAGGTAACCGCGTACAGCAGGGTCGCCGAGGCGCAGGAGGCGATCAGCACCCGCAGGTCCAGCACGTCGATCAGCGCGCCGAAGATCAGCAGGCTGGCGGAGACCGCCAGGGTCGCCAGCATCATGTCGGTGGCGAAGACCCGCCCGCGCAGCTCGTCCGGGACCTCCAGCTGGAGGGCGAAGTTGCTCATGGTCCAGTTGCCGCCGCCCGCGACGTGGGCGACGAAGACCAGCAGCAGGATCAGCGCGTACCAGGGGCTGATCGCCACGCCGAGGTAGGCCAGGGCGTACGTGGCCATGGAGATCGCCAGGCCGGGCAGCAGCCAGGCCGGGCGGGCCAGCACCCGCCGCATCAGCAGCGGTCCGACCAGCGACCCCAGGCCGCGGGCGGCGAAGAGCAGCCCGGTGCCGATCGCGCCGACCCCGTACGCCAGCGCCAGCATGGGGAAGGACGCGAGGACCCCGTTGCCGATCCCGACCGCGGACTTCACGGTGACGAGTGAGAGCACCCGCGGATGGCGCCGGATGTAGCCGGCCGACTCGCGCAGCGCGGCCAACGCGGGGGTGGGCCGCTCGGGGCGTCCGCTCTGCATCGGGCGGCGGATGCGCGCCACCAGCAGCGCCGCCATCGCCAGGCACGCCGCGGTGATCCCGAAGCAGACGTACGCCCCCAGCAGCGAGGCGATCACGCCGCCGAGGGATGCGCCCACGACCAGCATCGTGCCCCAGGCTCCGGCCGCGATGGCGTTGGCGGTGGCGAGGTCCTCCTCGGGGACCAGGTTCGGCAGGGCGGCCAGCGCGGCGGGCGAGAAGAACGCCTTGGCCGCGCCCATCAAGCCGATCGCCACCGGCCCCAGCCAGGCCACCGCGGGCGAGCGCACGGTGAGCAGGAGTGCCACCGCTACCAGGGCGGCGAGCGCGGTGACCACCATGATCCGGCGGCGGTCGAGGCGGTCGGCGAGAGTCCCGGCGTACGGCAGCAGCAGCGCCAGCACACCGGTGTCGGCGGCGAGCGCGAGCGAGCCCCACAGCCCGCGCCCGGTCAGATCGTTGAGCAGGACCAGCAGTGGGATGACCGCGAACCAGTCGCCGCCGAAGACCACCAGCTCGGCCAGGAACAGGCGCCGGAAATCACGGTGACGGGTAAGGACCGACAGAACGGACGGCACGTACGCAGACACTACCGCGCCCCGCGGGCCGCGCCGGGGTGGGCGGCGACGGGTCAGGCCAGCTCCAGCGCGTGGGCGGCGGCGAGCGGGTCCACGCCGACGGTGAGCGGCGCCGGGGCGGTGGCGATGGCCCAGTCCGGGTCTTTCAGGCCGTGGCCGGTGACCGTGCAGACCACCGTGGACCCGGCCGGCACCAGGCCGGCCTCGGCCGAGGCCAGCAACCCGGCCACGCTCGCCGCGCTCGCCAGCTCCACGAACACCCCGACCTCGCGGGCGAGCAGCCGGTACGCGGCGAGGATCTGCCGGTCGGTGACCGCGTCGATCCGCCCGCCGGAGGCGTCGCGGGCGGCCTCCGCCTTCGCCCAGGAGGCCGGGTTGCCGATCCGGATCGCGGTGGCGATGGTCCGCGGTGACCGGACCGCCTCGCCGCGCACGATCGGCGCCGCGCCGGCGGCCTGGAAACCGAACAGCTTCGGCAGCTGGCGGGCGCGACCGGCCTCGTGGTCCTCCACGAACCCCATCCAGTACGCGGTGATGTTGCCGGCGTTGCCCACCGGTAGGCAGTGGATGTCCGGGGCGTCCCCGAGCGCGTCCACGATCTCGAACGCGGCGGTCTTCTGCCCCGCCAGCCGGTCCGGGTTGACCGAGTTGACCAGCGCCACCGGGTAGTCCTGGGACAGCTTGCCCGCCATCGCCAGGCAGTCGTCGAAGTTGCCGGTGACCTGCAGCAGCTTCGCGCCGTGCACCAGCGCCTGGGCGAGCTTGCCCATCGCGATCTTGCCTTCTGGCACCAGCACCGCGCAGACCAGCCCGGCCCGGGCGGCGTACGCCGCGGCGGAGGCGGAGGTGTTGCCGGTGGAGGCGCAGATCACCGCCTTGGCGTCGGCCGCCACCGCCTTGGAGACCGCCACGGTCATGCCCCGGTCTTTGAACGAACCGGTCGGGTTGGCGCCCTCCACCTTCAGGTAGACGTCGGCGTGTACCCGGGCCGAGATGGTCGGCGCCGGCAGCAGCGGCGTGTTCCCCTCGTACAGGGTGACCACCGGCGTGTCAGCGGTGACCGGCAGGCGGTCCCGGTAGGCCTCGATCACGCCCCGCCAGGCAGGCACATCAGTCTCCTTCGATTCCTTCCACCCGCAGCACACTCGCCACCGACCGGACCACCGGCAGGTCCCGCACGTCGGCGACGGTGGCGGCGAGGGCGGCGTCCGGCGCCGCGTGGGTCACTATCACCAGGGTCGCCTCATCGTCGCGCCCGGTCTGGCGCACGGTCGCGATCGAGACGTCGTGGCGGGCGAAGCAGCCGGCGACCGCGGCCAGCACCCCCGGCCGGTCGGCCACGTCCAGGCGGATGTGGTAGCGGGTCCGGACCTCACCGATCGGCCGCACCGGCAGCTCCGCGTACGCCTCCAAGCCGGTCAGGCCCGGGCCGGCACCGGGCGCCACGTGGCTGCGGGCCGCGGCCACGATGTCGCCCAGCACCGCGCTGGCGGTGGGCGCGCCACCGGCCCCGGCGCCGTAGAACATCAGCTGCCCGGCCGCGTCCGCCTCCACGAACACCGCGTTGAAGGCGCCGCCGACCGAGGCGAGCGGGTGGCTGCGGGGGATCATCGTCGGGTGCACCCGCGCCGAGACCGCCCCGTCGCTGCGCTCAGCCAGGCACAGCAGCTTGATCACACAGCCCATCTCCCGGGCGCTGGCCACGTCCGCCGCGGTGACCTCGGTGATCCCCTCGCGGTAGACGTCAGCCAGGCGCACCCGGGTGTGGAACGCCAGCGAGCCGAGGATCGCCGCCTTGGCCGCGGCGTCGAAGCCCTCCACGTCGGCGGTCGGGTCGGGCTCGGCGTACCCGAGCGCGGTGGCCTCCTCCAGCGCCTCGGCGTACCCGGTGCCCGCGCTGTCCATGGCGGAGAGGATGAAGTTGGTCGTGCCGTTGACGATGCCGGTCACCCGGGTGATTCGGTCCCCGTGCAGCGACTCCCGCAACGGCCGCAGCAGCGGGATGCCGCCGGCCACCGCCGCCTCGTAGAACAGGTCCGCGCCCCCGGCCACCGCCGCCTCGTGCAGGGCCCCGCTATCCTCGGCCAGCAGCGCCTTGTTCGCCGTGACCACGCCCTTGCCGCTGCGCAGCGCCTCGGTCAGCCAGGTCCGGGCCGGCTCCACCCCGCCGACCACCTCCACCACCAGGTCCACGTCGTCGCGCTTGACCAGCCCGAGCGCGTCGGTGGTGAACAGCGCCGGGTCGACCGGTAGGTCCCCGCGGTCACGGTCGGGGCGGCGGACCGCGATCCCGACCAGCTCCACCGGGGCTCCGACCCGGGCGGTCAGGTCGCTGGCCTGCTCCCGCAGCAACCGCACCACCTGCGAACCCACCGTGCCGCAGCCGAGCAGCGCCAGCTTCACCGGTTTCTTCATCCCACGTCCAGTGCCAGAAGGTCTTCTACGGTCTCCCGCCGCACGATCACCCGGGCGCGGCCGTCCGCGACCGCCACCACCGGCGGGCGCGGTACGTGGTTGTAGTTGCTGGCCATGCTGCGACAGTAGGCACCGGTGCCCGGCACTGCCACAAGATCTCCGGGTCGCACGTCGGCGGGCAGGAATTCATCCTGCACCACCACGTCCCCTGCCTCGCAATGTTTTCCCACCACGCGGGCGAGCATCGGGGGCGCCGCGCTGGCGCGGGAGGCGAGCGTGGCCGAGTACGCCGCGCCGTAGAGCGCGGTGCGGATGTTGTCGCTCATCCCCCCGTCCACGCTCACGTAGGTGCGGATGCCGTCGACGTCCTTGACCGTGCCGACCTCGTAGAGGGTGAAGACCGCCGGCCCGATGATCGCCCGGCCGGGCTCCACCGACAGCTTCGGTATCCGCAGCCGGAGCGCCTCGCACTCGTCGGTGACGATCTTCTCCAGCCGCTTCGCCAGCTCCGTCGGCGCGGCCGGGTCGTCCCGGGTGGTGTAGGCGATGCCGAAGCCGCCGCCGAGGTTCAGCTCTGGCAGCTCCACCCCGTAGGCGTCGCGCAGCCGCGCCTGCAGCTCCAGCACGCGGCGGGCGGAGATCTCGAACCCGGAGGTGTCGAAGATCTGCGAGCCGATGTGCGAGTGCAGCCCGACCAGCTCGCAGACCCCGTCGGTGAGCAGCTTCGCCGCGGCCCGGTACGCCGCCCCGCCGGCGAGCGAGAAGCCGAACTTCTGGTCCTCGTGGGCGGTGGCGATGTACTCGTGGGTGTGCGCCTCCACCCCCACGGTGACCCGGACCAGCACCTTCGGCCGCACCCCGCGCGCGCGGGCGAGCTGGCTGAGCCGCTCGATCTCGTGGAAGGAGTCCAGCACGATCCGGCCCACGCCGGCGTCCAGGGCGGCGGCCAGCTCCGCGGTGGACTTGTTGTTGCCGTGGAAGCCGATCCGCTCCGGCGGGAACCCGGCGGCCAGCGCCACCGCCAGCTCACCGCCGGTGCAGACGTCCAGGTTCAGCCCTTCCTCGGCGATGATCCGCGCCACCGCCCGGCACAGGAACGCCTTGCCGGCGTAGTAGACGGTCCAGCGGCCCGGGCCGGCCGCGGCGAAGGCGGTGGCCATCTCCCGGCACCGGGCGCGCAGGTCCGCCTCGTCCAGAATGTACGCGGGCGTGCCGTACTCGGCGGCGAGCGCGGTGACCGGCACCCCGCCCACGGTCAGCGGGCCGGCCGGATCACGGGTCACGGTCGCCGGCCACAGCTGCGGCACGAGCGCGTTCACGTCGGCTGGCGGGCGCAGCCAGCTCGGACCGCGGCGCTCCAGGTCGGCGTGGAGTGCCCCGGCCTCATGCGCGCGCATGCCGACCACCAAAGATCATGCTGTGATACTCCCCCAGTCGCTCGGCGAGGCCGCACCGGCCCCGCCACCGGCTCATGCTACTCAGCCCGAGTGACCCATCGGCGACCGTGGCTCGGGCCCGGCACCGGGCGCGGGCCGGCGGGGCAAACCACGCGGCTCAGCCGGCGCGCCGCCGCTTGATCAGCCGGACCAGCCGCCACGGGAGCAGCCCGATCAGCGGCGCCCGCTCCCCCAGGGCCTCGGCGTCTTCCCGGTCGAAGGCCGCGGCGTACCGGCGGGCATGGGCGGCGGTGGGGTACTCCTTGCTGCCGCCCGCCCCGCAACCCCGGGCACAGGACCAGGTCATCACCCGACCCTGCGTGGTGAACCGGAACCGGTGGCCCAGCACCCGGCAGCGGGTCATGCCTGCCAGGTTACCGGCCGCCTATGCGGGTATGTCCGGGCTCATGGACAGCACGGCACCGGGTAGGACCATCTCCACCCGGGTCCCGGCCCGGCTGGACCGCCTGCCCTGGGCCGGATTCCACTGGCGGGTCGTGATCGGGCTCGGCACGGTCTGGCTGCTCGACGGCCTCGAGGTGACGATGGTCGGCTCGGTCGCGGCGCGGCTGACCGATCCGGGCAGCGGGATCGACATCGGCCCCGGCGGGATCGGCCTCGCCGCGGCCATCTACATCGTCGGCGCCTGCACCGGGGCCCTGGTGTTCGGCCAGCTCACCGACCGGTTCGGCCGGCGCCGGCTGTTCATCATCACGCTGGTGGTGTACATCGCCGCCACCGTGGCGACCGCGTTCGCGTTCGCCCCGTGGTACTTCTACCTGGCCCGGTTCGTCACCGGCGCCGGCATCGGGGGCGAGTACGCGGCGGTGAACTCGGCGATCGACGAGCTCATCCCGGCCCGGGCCCGGGGCCGGGTCGACCTGGTGATCAACGGCACCTACTGGGCCGGCGCGGCCGCCGGCGCGGCGATGGCGCTGTTCCTGCTGAACGAGTCGATCTTCGCGACCGACCTCGGGTGGCGCCTCGCGTTCGGGTTCGGCGCGGTGCTCGGGCTGGTGATCATGGTGGTGCGCCGGCACGTGCCAGAGAGCCCGCGCTGGATGTTCATCCACGGCCACGCGGATCAGGCCGAACAGCTGGTCGACCGGATCGAACGGGCGGTGGTCGAGGAGAGCGGGACGCCGCTGGCGGAACCCGAGTCCGAGATCACCGTGCGCCAGCGCAAGGCCATCCCGTTCCGGACCATCGCGCACACCGCGTTCCGCAGGTACCCGCGGCGAGCAGTCCTCGGCCTGGCCCTCTTCATCGGCCAGGCGTTCGCCTACAACGGAGTCACCTTCAACCTCGGCACCCTGCTGAGCACGTTCTACGGTGTGGCCTCGGGCGTCGTGCCGTTGCTGATCATCCTGTGGGCACTGAGCAACTTCGCTGGGCCGGTGACGCTCGGCCGGCTGTTCGACACCATCGGCCGGAAACCCATGATCTCCGGGACGTTCGGGGTCGCGGCGGCGCTACTCCTGGTGCTGACCGTGGTGTTCGCCGCCGACCTCGGCCTGTTCTGGTTCATGGTGGTCCTGATCGCGACCTTCTTCTTCGCTTCCGCCGGGGCGAGCTCGGCGTACCTGACCGTGAGCGAGATCTTCCCGATGGAGACCCGGGCCCTGGCGATCGCCTTCTTCTACGCGGTCGGCACCGCCGCCGGCGGGATCGTCGGCCCGCTGCTGTTCGGCAGCCTGATCGCCACCGGCGAGCGGGGCGCCATGTCGGTGGCGTTCGTCGTCAGCGCGGTGGTGCTGGGGATAGCCGCGCTCGCCGAGCTGACGCTGGGCGTGCGGGCCGAACAGGCGTCCCTGGAACGGCTCGCCAAGCCATTGACCGCCGAGGGCCCGGCCGGCACGGGCGAAGCGGCCGGGGCCGGCGCCGGGGAACCGGAGAGCGAGGCCGGCCGGCTCCGCCGGGCCGCCCAGCGGCGCCGGGACGAGGCCGCGGAGCTACGTGCCCGGTCCGCCGAACATCGAGCGAACTCGCTGGAGCTGCGGCTGGCGGCCGACCAGGACCCGGCCACCCGGGAGCGGATGGAGGTCGAGGAAGGGCTCGCCAACCTGGCGGACCTGCGCGCGCTGCGACTGGCGGAGCTCGCGGCCGCGGACGACGAGCGGGCGGCCGCGGCGGAGGAGAGCTCCGACCACGCCGCGGCCGCCGCGCGGGAGCGGGCCGAGGCGGCGCAGCGGCGAGCGGAGGCCCTACACGAGCGGGAGCAGGCGCTGACCGCCGCCGAACAGGCGGACGCGGCCCGCGCCCACGAGCTCAGCCAGGCGGCCGGGGAGCAGGCCCGGGCCCGCGAGCGGCGGGCCCTGGCCGAGCAGGCGCTGGCCGGGGCCGAGACCGAGTCGGGCGCGGCGGCTGAGCTACGCCGCGCCGAGGCCGCGGCGCATGAGCGGTGGTCCCGGGTGCACCAGGCGCGGGCCCGGGTCCACCTCGCCCGCTCCCGGCGCGATGACAGCGCCGCCGACCGTGAGGACCAGCAGGCGGCCGAAGCCGAGCAGCTGGCGCGCGCCGCCGAGCAACGGGCGGTAGCGGCCGAGCAGCGAGAGCAGATCCAGACCGAGCCGAAGGCGCTGCGCGTCGGGGGCGCGCAGCCCAGAGTGGAGAACGGCCGGGCCGAGGTGGAGCGGCAGGTCCGCCAGCGGCTGGCCCGCCGGCTGGAGCGGGAACGCGCCGGGCTGCGCCGGCTGCGGCCCGGGCCGGGTACGACCCTGCTCTCGGGCCGGTTCGGCGGCCTGGACCCGGAGGCGGTCGCCCGGTCCGAGGAGGCGCTGGAGCGGGAAGTCGACGTGATCGCCAGGGCACTCACCGAGCAGGGCACGATGGACCGCCGGGACCTCGCCCAGCGGGTCGGCGCCCGCTACTGGGGGCCCGGGCGGTTCTCCGCCGCGCTGCGGTTGGCCGTGGAGGAGGGCGTGGCCCGCCGGGTGTCCCGCCGCACCTACGCGCCGGTCGAGTAGGCCCGCGGGGTCACATCCGGTCGGGGGCGGTGACGCCCAGCAGGTCCAAGCCGTTGGCGAGCACCGTGCGGGACGCCTCCACCAGCCACAGCCGGGCCCGGGTCAGGTCGGTCACCGGCTCGTCCCCGATCGGCAGTACCCGGCAGGAGTCGTAGAAGCGGTGGTAGGTGCCGGCCAGCTCCTCGCAGTACCGGGCCACCCGGTGCGGCTCGCGCAGCTCCGCCGCGGTCGCCACCACCTGGGGAAACTGCCCCAGCGTGGTGAGCAGCTCGTGCTCCTTCTCGTGGGTGAGCAGCGCCGGGTCGAAGTCGTCACCCCGGGTGATGCCCAGGTCCGCGGCGTGGCGCAGCAGCGAGGCGATCCGGGCGTGCGCGTACTGGACATAGTAGACCGGGTTGTCGCGGCTCGCCCTGGTCCACAGCTCCACGTCGATGTCGATCGGCGAGTCGGCGGAGTAGCGCGCCAGGGCGTACCGGGCGGCGTCCACCCCGATCGCCTCGACCAGGTCCTCCAGGGTCACCACGGTGCCGGCACGCTTGCTCATCCGCACCGGCATGCCGTCGCGTACCAGGTTGACCAGCTGGCCGATCGGCAGCTCCAGGGTCTCGTCCGGGTCGTCGCCGAAGCAGGCGGCGAGCGCGCGCATCCGCCCCACGTACCCGTGGTGGTCGGCGCCGAGCATGATCACGACCTTGTCGAAGCCACGCAGCCGCCGCTTGTCGTAGTAGTACGCGCAGTCGGCGAGGAAGTAGGTGGGCGCGCCGGTGCGGCGTACCAGCACCCGGTCCTTGTCGTCGCCGAAGTCGGTGGTGCGCAGCCAGATCGCACCGTCCGCCTCGTACACGTGGCCCTGCTCGCGGAGGTACGCCAGGGCGGCGTCCAACTCCCCCCGCTCATGCAGGTCCTTCTCGTTGAAGTAGACGTCGAAGTGGACTCCGAAGCTGGTCAGCGACGCCTTGATCTGTTCCAGCATCAGCGCCACGCCGCGGGTCCGGAACACCTCCAGCGCCTCCTGCTCGGGCAGGCCGGGCGCGTCCGGCTGCGCGGCGACCACCGCCGAGGCAATATCGTGGATGTAGGCGCCGCCGTACCCGTCCTCCGGGATCTCCTCCCCCCGGGCGGCGGCCAGCAGCGACCGGGCGAACCGGTCGATCTGCGCGCCGGCGTCGTTGAAGTAGTACTCCGTGGTCACGTCCGCGCCGGTGGCCCGCAGCAGCCGCGCCAGCGCGTCCCCCACCGCCGCCCAGCGGACCCCGCCGAGGTGGATCGGGCCGGTCGGGTTGGCGGAGACGAACTCCAAATTGATCTTCTGTCCGGACAGGGCGGTGCTGCGCCCGTACGCCGCACCGGCGGTGACCACCGTCCGCGCCAGTTCGCCGGCGGCCGCGGACTCCAGCCGCAGGTTGAGGAAGCCGGGCCCCGCCACCTCGACCGACTTGATGCCGGGGATCCGCCCCAGTCGATCGGCCAGGGCAGCGGCCAGCTCCCGGGGTGCCAGGCCGGCCCGCTTGGCCAGTTGCAGCGCGAGCGTGCTGGCGTAGTCGCCATGCTCGCGGTTGCGGGGACGCTCCAGCGCGACCGACTCGGGCAGCAGGGACGGGTCCAGCCCGCGGTCGGCGAAGACCGCCCGGGCGGCGCTGAGAACTTCCTGGGACAGCTGGTCAGGCGTCACCGGGTCATCGTATCGAGGTAAACCTTGATAACTTGGTGGTGGCCCCGGGCGCTGGCGGGTGCCGCCCGGCTCCACTCGCCGACCCCCACACCGACCTAACGAGGCGCCATGACCACGACGAAGACCACAAAGAGCGGCCGGCGCGGCCAGCCCTCCGGGCCGTCCGGCCTGACCTCCAGCGGTAAGACCAAGCCACGGGGCGGTCGCAAGGGACGCAAGCCGGTCGCACCGGTGCGCGTGGGCAGGGACCGCAACTGGGGCCCCATAATGATGTTCGTCGCGGTCGGGGTGGTCGCCGCGGCCATCATCGGGTACGCCTTCTGGGCCCAGCGCAGCACCGAGGTGCAGGACTGGCAGGAGCGGGCAGCCGCGATCGAGGGGATCATCGACTACCGGTCCAGCAACCCGGAGGTGATGACCGCTGAGTACCGGCGCCACGTGACCGGCACCCAGGTCTACGACACGTCCCCGCCGGTCGCCGGGCCGCACAACGAGGTGTGGCAGAACTGCCAGGGCGATGTGTACTCCGGGCAGATCCCGAACGAGCACGCCGTGCACAGCCTGGAGCACGGCGCCGTCTGGATCACCTACAACCCCGACACCCTGCCCTCCGACCAGGTGGAGACGCTGGCCAACCTCGTCCGCCAGGCCGGCGACAAGATGATGATGAGCCAGTACCCGGGCCTGGAGACCCCGCTCTCGCTGCAGGCCTGGGGTTACCAGCTCTTCCTCGAAGACGCCAACGACCCGCGCGTCAACGAGTTCATCCGGACGCTCCGCGGCAACACCTCGCTGGAGGGCATGACCGCCGCCTGCAGCGGCGGGGTCTCGATCATCGGCAACACCCCGATTGGATGACGATGGCAATGGCGACAACCAGCGCGGTGAAGCGCCAAGCGGTGGGTACGCAGCCGGAAGACGCCGCTGCGGACGCGGAGCGGGCGACCCCTCCCGACCCGGACGACGTGGGCGCCGTCCCCCAGGGGCCGGAGGTGGATGAGCCGGACAGCACCGCCGCGGACGAGCCGGACCAGCCGGACCACCCGCGGCCGGCGGCCGGCTCCCGGGCCGGGTGGCTGCGCCCCGGGGTGGTCGTCCTGGCGCTGGTGGTGGGCCTGCTGGTCGGGTACGCCGTGGCGCTCCTCACCCAGGGCGGCGAGGAGACGCCCGGTGAAACCTCCCCAGAGGCCGGGTTTGCCCGGGATATGAGCATCCACCACGCCCAGGCGGTGGAGATGGGCCTGATCGCCTTCGAACGGGCGACGCTGCCCGGCGTCCGCCAGCTCGGGTACGACATCGCCACCAACCAGCAGGGCCAGATCGGCATGATGCAGCAGTGGCTGACCGAGTGGGGGCTGATGCCCACCGGCGTGGAGCCGCCGATGGCGTGGATGCCGGAGGGTACGGACGCGCTGGTGGACGGCTTGATGCCGGGCATGGCGAACGCGGAGGAGATCAACGCGCTGCGGGAGGCCGAAGGCGAAGAGGTGGACCGGCTCTTCCTGCACCTGATGCTCTACCACCACCTGGGCGGCATCCACATGGCCGAAGGGATCCTGAAGCAGTCGGATCACCCACACGTCACCGCCGCCGCCGAACTGATGCTGGTGAACCAGCAGTACGAGGTGGAGGTCATCCAGGATCTGCAGCGCGAGCTGGAGGCGGCGCAGGAGTGACGGCCGCCGCGGCGGGTCACTAGTCCGCGACGTCAGTCCACGAAGTCCAGGTCGGAGAGGTCGCGCCGGCGTACCGCTACCATGGCGATGCCGGCGGCGATCAGCCCGCCGCCGAGTACCACCATCCCGCCCACCTGCGCCCCGGTGACCGGTAGGCCCTTGCGACCGTCCGGCTCTGGTGGCTGCTCGCCGGGCGGCGGGGACGGCGGCTCGGCGGGCGTAGGCGTGGCCGTGGACCCGGGCGACGCGGCGGGTGTCACGAGCGGGGCGGGTCCGCCGGTGGCTGGCGCCGTGGAGGTGGAGACAGGTGGCGTGGGGGTCGGCGTCGGGTTGGCCGTGGCGGAGCCCACGAAGCCGACCAGCCACCCGGGCACGGCGAGCACCATCGTGGCGGTAGCGATGGTCGCCGCGCGGATCAGTAGCCGCGACTGGCGCATGACTCCCCCGAGACTGAACCGATCAGACGACACATCCTGGCCGGTACCGCGTTTCGCGAACCATCGGCTGAACAGGCACCATCCGCTACTGGCTGGTGTAGTCCGGAGACAAACAACCGAACCGCCGGGGCGCAGGAGAACGCTATCCGCACCCCGAGCGGTTCGGTCGGTACCACCGTCGGTCAGGTGGTTGTCAGCAAATGGGTCGGATCACTCGTCCGCGTCCACGAGCGCAGCCAGGCGCTGGCGCCGCCGGATCGTGAGGAGCCAGACCCCCGCCGCCATCGCGGCACCGGCGGTCAGCAACCCGCCGCCCACCAGGAGCAGCCGGCCGCTCGTCGAGCCGGTGACCGGCAGGGCGCCGTCCTCCTCATCGGCGGGCTGCTTCCCCGCCTCGTCGCCAGGCTCGTCGCCAGGCTCGTCGCCGGGCTCGTTCCCGGGCTCGTCACCCGGCTCATCCCCAGGCTCTTCCCCGGGCTCGTCACCCGGCTCATCACCCGGGCTCGTCACCCGGCTCATCGCCGGGCTCTTCCCCGGGCTCGTCACCCGGCTCATCGCCGGGTTTGCCCGGGCAGGCGTGGCTGATATTGAAGTCCCTCGGGCTGCCACCGGTCACGGTCGCGACCCCGTCCAGGAGGGTCCACCCCGCTGGCGTGAACAGGTACGCGTGACGTGGCTGGTCCCCTCGGATCCAGCCGGTAAGCCCACCCGAGGCACCTGTCTCGTCGATCGTCACCACGCCGGTGTCAAAGGTGAAGGTCAACTTGGTGAACTTGGCGTTCGGGCTGCCTTGTGCCGGTAGTACGAAGTGCCACCCGTCGTATCCAGCCGGAACCGCGACGCCGTTGAACTCATCAACCGCACACTTCGCCGAGAACGCGCCCTTGGCGGTACCGGACTGGGCGGTGTGGCCCTTGTGGGCCTCCTTGAGCGGCACCTCGACCGTGCCCTGTGCAAACGCAGGGACCGCCGCAGCGAACGCCAGCAGTCCTCCCGCCACCAGCGCGCCCGCGCGCGCAAGCAGCTTGCTCCCCATCTAGGCTCCTCCAAGCGAACGTTTGGATCAACGCCACATGCTCGCCATTCCGCGCGGAGCGGACAATCCTCCCCGCGTCCGGTCTGCCGCACGACCGCCGTGACCTGGCCGGACGTCCGGCGCAGAGGTACTGCCCGTTCGGTCGAAAACCCGGCACATCATGGAGTGGGTCCTGTCTCGGAGCCGCTGCCACCACCCTCCCGGAACAACACCGCGTGGGAACTCTGCTAACCTTGCCTAGTTGCCAGCCCCCGTAGCTCAGGGGATAGAGCACCGCCCTCCGGAGGCGGGAGCGCAGGTTCGAATCCTGCCGGGGGCACGTCAAAGATCTACAACAGCGGACCGTGGTTGGCCGGCAGCTCACTGTTCAGGCAGCCTTCAAGCTGCCGGCCTAAGACACCTCGGAGCGGTCGCCGGGATCAGCGATGTCGGCGACCACCATGCCCGTCGTCATCAGTGGCACCTGCGCCACCACCTCGCCGTACGGATCGATGACGCTGGTCGGGCCGTACCCGACCCGGTGCGCATCACGGGCGCCGGTGACATCGGCCGACACCAGCCACACCCCGGTCTCCCGTGCCCGCTCGCACCTGATGCGGTGGTGCTCGTCCTTCCAGCGGGTCGCGGCGGCCCGACGCATCATGTTCTGCGCCGGAACGAGCAGCAACTTCGCCCCCTGGGCCGCCACCAGGGCGGCAGCTGCGGCGAACTGGGTGCCCGACCGCACCGGCCAGCGCCACGACCCCTCACCATCGGCGGTGACGCGAAGATCCCGGCTCCATGCCGTGAGCTGGCGCACCGAGAAGGGGCCTTCCGCGAAGAGACTCTGGTTGATGTGGTGTCGCCAGTTTCCCTTACACCGTAGGTACCACTGCGGGACTTCCCGCGATCCTGCTGTGACTCGGAGTGCACGTCGTTCACCCCCAGCCAGACTCGGCTATCTCGGTCGGCGCGTTGACAACTGGCGAGTTCGCCGGGGCCAAGCTGCCGAGGATCGGGAGGCCGGCGCGGGCCGCTTCCCACTGGTCTCGGGGTAGCCGCGTGGGCCAACGTTGGCTGTCTCCCTGCCGGTGCGTACGCACATAGGCGATGAACTGGTCGTCCTGCTCCACCGACGACCAGAGCAGGTCGTCATCGTCGGTGATCTGGCTGGGGTACAGGATGCCGTTGAGGTGGTCGGCCTCATGCTGAAGGACGCGCGCGGCCAGACCTGTGTGGACTTCGTTGAGCGGGTCGCCGGCCGGGGTGTAGCCGCATACCCGGACTCGCGCCGCCCGCTGGACCCAGCCACGAATGCGCCCCGTGGAGAGGCACCCCTCCACGTCCTTGACGACAGCGTCCCCGATCGGCTCTACCGTGGGGTTGACCACGCAGCGAAGCTCGTCCACCGGTGGCCATGGGCTGCCCGGCGATTCGCGCGGGTCGAACAGGAATGTACGCGCGGCGATGCCGACCTGCGGCGCGGCCAGGCCCACCATCCGTCCCTCACCGTCGTCGGCCTGGCGCCTCGCCGCCGCGTACAGCTGCTCGGCGACCTCGACAGTTTCGGCCGTGCCTACCCCAAGCGAGGGCGCCATCTGGTGCAGCAGCGGTGCGTGTACCGGGAGCAGCCCACGCCGGTAGCGGGCCTCCGCCTCCTGGAGGTCGGCGCTGGTGGGAACCTGCCAGTGCGTAGGCCACCGCTGGGGGTCCGGTGGTGTGAACCGGGCTTCTCTGTTGTTGCTGAACTGCTCATGGGGGTTACCTCCGTTCTGCTCCGGCCTCGGCATGTCACCCTCGACGTGCTCGGGGCGGGCATCGGGCCGACGGTATGGCGATGTCATGACGTTGCGCGGGCCGCGGCGCTTCACAGCGGTTCTGCCCTTCCTCTTGGCTGGGGCGATCGGCGATGTGGCATGGTCAGTGGTTGCTTGGCCAGGGGTTTAGCTGTGCGAACAGCCATTCGCGCGCGGCGGCGTAGTCGGCGCTATGCGTGTAGTAGATCTCGCTTCCGCGAGCGTCCTGCGCCATCCGCCCGATCTCGTCCAGCGAGATGAAGTCCCGGTCGAACTTGGCCAGCGGTTCGCCGAGTGCGACACCGAGTGTCAGGGGGTCGTGTGCCATGGAGCCTTTGTGGCCGGTGGTCTTGACCCAGAGGTCGATGTGC
>DATGPS010000014.1:0-18672 GCA_035304685.1 Natronosporangium sp.
GGGCCGAAGGTGACGCCGGTCGGCTGGTGACGCAGGTCAGCCGGCGCCGCCGGCGACGCTCGGGATGATGCGGACCTCCGCCCGCGCGGGCACCGGCGTGTCCTGGCCGGCGAGGCGGCGCACATCCTCCCCGTCTACATAGACGTTGATGTAGCGCCGGATCTCGCCGGCCTCGTCACGCACCCGCCGCTCCAGCCGCGGCCAGCGCACCCTCACCTCGTCCAGCACGGCTCGCACCGTGCCGACCGCCCGGACCTCGACCCGGGCGGCGCCGCCGACCTCGGCCCGCAGCGCCCCGGGGACCACCAGGGTCACCACGGCTACACCTCCGCGGCCCGCACGCAGAGCACGTCGGGCAGGTGTGCGGCGACCGAGCTCCAGGAGTCACCCTCGTCCCGGCTGGCGTAGACCTCGCCGGAGCGGGTGCCGAAGTAGACCCCGACCGGGTCGGCGTCGTCGGCGCACATCGCGTCGCGTAGCACCGACGGGTAGAACGGCTCGGTCGGCAGGCCTTCGGTGAGCCCTTCCCAGGTCGCGCCCGCGTCGGTCGACCGGAACACCCGGCACTTCTCCTCGGGCGGGAACCGGTGCGACCCGTCGGTGAGCGGGAAGGTCCAGATCACGCCGGCGCGGCGAGGGTGCGCGACCATCGCGAACCCGAAGTCACTGGGCAGCCCTTCGGCGATCGAGGACCACGACGCTCCCCCGTCGTCGGAGCGGTAGACCCCGTTGTGGTTCTGGGCGTAGAGGCGCTCCGGGTCCACGGCGTCGCGCGCCACCTTGTGCACGCACTGGCCGAACTCCGGCCACGGATCCGGCGCGAACCCGGCTCTGATCCCCTTATTCGCCGGGGCCCATGAGGCGCCGCCATCCCCGGTGCGGTAGACCCCGCCGGTGGACATCGCCACCAGCAGGTGCCCGGGTGTGCTCGGGTGCGGTAGCACGGTGTGGATCGCCTGGCCGCCGTAGCCGGCGCCCCACTGGGGCCGGTGCGGATGGTCCCACAACCCCCGGACCAGCTCAAACGTGGCGCCGCCATCGTCGGAGACGAACAGCGCCGAGGGCTGGGTGCCGACGTAGACCCGGTCCGGCTCCGCGGCCGGTCCGGGCGCGATCTGCCACGCCCGCTCCAGCGTCGCCCCGGTGTCGGCGGGGAACGCGATCGGAGCCCGCTCCGGCTCGTGCCACGACACCCCGAGATCGTCGCTGGTGGCGATGCTCGCCCCGAAGTGCGGGCTACTCACCCCGGCGAGCAGGCGGGGTGTCCCCCGCCGCTTGTCGATCGCCACCGCGTACACCTCGTGCATGGCGAAGTGCGGGCCCGTGACGCGCCAGGAGCGCCTGTCATCGTCGCTGCGGGCCAGATACAGCCCCTTATTCGTGCCGATGGCGAGCACTGTCGTCATCGCTGTCTCCCCTCCCGCCAGACTGGGCCGCCCGGGCGACTGCGGCCCGGTGGGGCGCCTCCGACGGCGTCCCCGGCCCGGCGGCGAGTATGCGCCATGGGTACGACATCAGGTGCGACATCGGGGGCGACATCGCCGCCGCGACCCGCCGCGAAGCCCGCCACGGCACCACGGGCCCCTCACACTTTCGCCAATACTGCGCCCTCCCGCGAGCGTGAGACCACAACTACGCCGAAACTGCGCCGGGCGGCGGCGGGGGCGAGCGAGCGAGACCCCAATTACGCCGAAACTGCGCCGGGCGGCGGCGGGGGGGCTGGCTGGCTGGGCGCTGTTGGGCACTGTTGGGCGCTGTTGAGCGGTGCTACTCGTCTAGGGTGAGAGCGATGTGGTCCCGACCCGGACGCGGCCGGTCCGCGGCCGCGGTAATCGTGCTCGCGCTGATAGCGGGGTGCCAGTTCGGCGAACCGGAGCAGCCGGACGACTCCCCGCCGCGCCTGCCTGAACCCACCCCGACCGCGCCCCAGGGCCAGCCACCTGAAGTCACCGGCGCCCACGACGTGCTCGTGACCGGCCTCGACATCCCGTGGGACCTCGCCTTCCTGCCGGACGGTTCCGCCCTGGTCACGGAACGCGCCACCGCGCGGATCCTCCGGGTCGACCCGGCGTCCCGGGCGGGCGGCCACGAGGTCGAGGTGGTACAGACCATCGAGGGGGTGGACCCCACCGGCGAGGGCGGGTTGCTCGGCATCGCGGTCTCCCCCGACTACGAGACCGACGGCTGGGTCTTCGCCTACCACAGCACCGAGTGGGACAACCGGATCGTCCGGTTCCGGCTGGGCGAGGAACCGGAGCCGATCCTGACCGGTATCCCGCACGCCGCGATCCACAATGGCGGGCGCCTCGCCTTCGGCCCCGACGACTACCTCTACGCCACCACCGGCGATGCGGACGCGCCCGCCCGGGCACAAGACCCCGACGAGCTCGGCGGCAAGATCCTGCGGATGACCGTGGACGGCGAACCCGCACCCGGCAACCCGTTCGACACCCACGTCTGGGCGTACGGGCTGCGCAACCCGCAAGGGCTGGCCTGGGACGCCGCCGACCGCCTGTGGGCCACCGAGTTCGGGCCCGACCAGCGGGACGAGATCAACCTGATCGAGCGGGGCGGCAACTACGGCTGGCCGACCTGTGTGGGGCCGTGTGACCCAGGCGAGGAGGACCTCACCGACCCGGTGCTGACCTGGAATCCGATCGAGGCGTCCTGCTCCGGGGCGGCGATCGTCGGGCGTACGCTCGTCGCCGCCTGCCTGCGGGGGCAGCGGCTGTGGCTGGTCGACCTCACCGACGGCGGCACCGTGCTCGGCGCGCCGCGGCCGCTGCTGATGGAGGAGTACGGGCGGCTGCGGGCCGCGGAGGTGGCGCCGGACGGCTCGCTGTGGCTGACCACGTCGAACCGGGACGGCCGGCTGCCCGGCGGCCCGCGCGAGGGCGACGATCGCATCATCCGGTTGGTAGTGTCGGGCGCCGGTGGGGTGGGCATGGCCTGACCCGCCGCCCGACCGGTGGCTGGGCCGGTCGTGGACGTACCCCCGGTGGGGATGATGGATTATGACCGAGCCGAGCACGCGCGGGCGGGTCGCCGCCACGCTCCGTACCCTACGCACCCGGGCCGTGCGGGGGTGGGCGACGATCCGGACCGTGCGGGCGTGGGCGACGATCCGGCGCTCGCCGACCGCGCGGCGCTGGTTGGGCGGCCTGCTGGTAGCGGTCGTGGCGCTGACCGGGTCCGTGCTCGGCCTGCTGCTCGGCGCGCGCACGCTCGCTGACGTCGGGCCGTTCCAGGCCGAGTTCCGGATCACCCCGGCGTGGACCGGTGACACCTCGGTGTACATCCCGCCGCTCGGCTCGCTGCATCTGGACACCCACGACGGGCCGGCGCATCTGAGCCTGCGGCTGGGAGCCCTGGACCAGGCCCGCACCCAGGAGATCCTGACCAACCCCGGCGGAGTGACCCGGGCCACCGAGACGGTCGCCCGGGAGGTCACCGACGGGGTGATCCGGCTCGGCGCCGGCACGGCCGGCGCCGCGGTCCTGGGCGCGATGCTGCTCAGCGCCCTGGTGTTCCGGAACGTGCGGCGGGTGGCGTGGGCCGGCGGCCTGTCGCTGGCGCTGGTGGTGGGGAGCCTCGGCCTCGCCGCCGGCACGTTCCGGCTGGACGCGTTGGAGGAGCCGCGGTACGAAGGACTGCTCGTTCACGCCCCGGCGCTCATCGGCGACGTGCAGCGGATCGCCGACGAGTACGAGCGGTACACCGAGCAGCTGCAACGGATGGTCACCAACGCCAGCGTCCTCTACACCGCCGCCTCCACGCTCCAGGACTTCCAGCCCGACGAGACCATGATCCGGGTCTTGCACGTCTCCGACCTGCACCTCAACCCGGCCGCCTGGTCGATCATGCGGACCGTGGTGGAACAGTACGATGTGGACCTCATCGTGGACAGCGGGGACATCGTCGACTGGGGCAGCGGCCCGGAGAGCACCTACCTGAACTCGATCCGGCTGATGCGGGTGCCGTACGTGTACGTGCGCGGCAACCACGACTCCCAACAGCTCACCCAGGCGCGGGTCGCCGAGCAGCCGAACGCGGTGGTGCTCGACGACGGCATCGCCGAGGTGGCGGGGCTGACCATCGCCGGCATCGGCGACCCCCGGTTCACCCCGGACCAGCGCACCGGCCCGCACACCGAGGAAGAGGCCCGGCGCACCCAGGAGACGGTGATCGCCAGCGGTGCGCAGCTCGCCGGGACGATCATCCGCAGCGGGGAGCCGGTGGACATCGCGGTGGTGCACGACCCGATCGCGGCCGAGCACCTCGACGGCGTGGTACCGCTGGTGCTCGCCGGCCACCGCCACCAACGCATGGTCACTCCGGTGGCCAGCTACCACCAGGCCGCCGCGGAGCTGGACGAGGAGGAGGCGGTGGTCGCCGACGCGCCCCCGGACCCGTCCGCCACCCTGCTGATGGTGCAGGCCTCGACCGGTGGGGCCGGGCTACGTGGGTTGGAGGGGGAACACCCGCAGCCGCTGGGGCTCTCGGTGCTCTACTTCAACCCCGAGCGCCAACTGGTCGCGTACGACGACATCACGGTCGGCGGCCACGGCCTCTCCGAGGTCACGGTGGAGCGCCGCGTGATCGAGCTCGCGCCGGAAGAGTTCCACCCGCAGGAGGAACTGGACGGCACACCCACACCCACGCCCACCGGGTGACGCCACTTACCAGGTAGCGGCCCCGGGTGGCACCGACGAGCTAGCCTGCTCCGCGCCGGTCGAAGCTCGAGCGGTGCGGCCGCCGATCCCGAGCCGACCGCGGCGGTCAGGCGGAGACACCGAGCCGGGAGAGGATCAGCTCCCGCACCGCCTTCGCGTCGGCCTGCCCGCGGGTGGCCTTCATGACCGCGCCGACCAGGACGCCAGCGGCGGCGACCTTGCCGTCGCGGACCTTCGCCGCCACCTCCGGGTTGGCGGCGATCGCCTCGTCCACCGCCGCCGACAGCGCGCCGGTGTCGGAGACGATCTCCAGGCCCCGGGCGGCCATCACCTGCGCCGGGTCACCCTCGCCCGCCAGCACGCCCTCCAGCACGACCCGGGCCAGCTTGTCGTTCAGCTTGCCCTCGTCGACCAGCCGCTGCAGCGCCGCCACCTGCTCCGGGGTCGCCCCGACCTCGGCGAGTTCGACCCCGGCCTCGTTGGCCCGGCGGGACAACTCCCCCAGCCACCACTTGCGGGCCGCCTCCGGGCTCGCCCCGGCGGCGACGGTCGCCTCCACCAGCGGCACCGCCCCGGCGTTGACGATCGCCTGCATGTCGAGGTCGGACAGGCCCCACTCGGCCTGCAGCCGGCGCCGGTGCTCCCGCGGCGGTTCGGGCAGCTCGGCCTTGAGCTGCGCCACCCACTCCGGGTCGGGCGCCAGCGGCACCAGGTCGGGCTCTGGGAAGTAGCGGTAGTCGGTAGCGGTCTCCTTGGAGCGCCCGGCGGTGGTCTGGCCGGTGTCCTCGTGGAAGTGCCGGGTCTCCTGGACCACCCGCTCGCCGGCGTCCAGCACCGCGGCCTGGCGCAGCATCTCGGAGCGCACCGCGCGCTCCACGCTCCGCAGGGAGTTGACGTTCTTCGTCTCGGTGCGGGTACCCCACTCGGTGGCGCCGACCGGCGCGAGGGAGGTGTTCACGTCGCAGCGCAGCGAACCCTGCTCCATGCGTACGTCCGAGACCCCCAGGCTGCGGATGAGATCCCGCAGCTCGGCGACGTACGCCCGGGCGACCGCCGGCGCCATGGCCCCGGTGCCGGTCACCGGCTTGGTGACGATCTCCACCAGGGGGATACCGGCCCGGTTGTAGTCCACCAGTGACTCGGTGGCGCCGTGGATCCGGCCGGTGGCCCCGCCCAGGTGCATGGTCTTACCGGTGTCCTCCTCCAGGTGCACCCGCTCGATGCCCACCCGCACGGTCTCGCCGTCCACGTCCACGTCCAGCCAGCCATCCGTGCAGAGTGGCTCGTCGTACTGGCTGATCTGGAAGTTCTTCGGCATGTCCGGGTAGAAGTAGTTCTTCCGGGCGAACCGGCACCAGGAGGCGATGTCGCAGTGCAGCGCCAGCCCGATCCGGATGGTCGCCTCGATCGCCGCCCGGTTCGCCACCGGCAGGCTGCCGGGTAGCCCCAGGCAGACGGGGCAGACCTGGGTGTTGGGCTCGGCGCCGAAGGTGGTCGGGCAGCCGCAGAACATCTTGGTACGCGTACCGAGCTCGACGTGCACCTCCAAGCCGATCACCGGCTCGTACCGTGAGACCACGTCTGCGTAGTCAGGAACCACCGTCGTTGTCACAATCCGCAGCCTAGTCGGCGAGGCTACGCGGATCTTGCCCGGACCTGCCTTGAGGGAGGGCGCCAGCCGGCCGGGCTGAGCCCCCTCCGCAGGAGGGCGCCCCGGATGAGCCTGGAGCCCCTATCGGGGTGCCCTGCTGAAGAACGGCCCATGCACCCGGGCGCCCGGTTGAGCGCCCCGACCCCAGCGGGGCGCCCCTCATCAGGCTTGCCCTTCCGGGGGGTGCCCGGTAGCGGCTGGCTCCGCGGCGCGGAAGACGGACCGAAAGGCCGATCCTGTGAGAATAATCACAGGGTGATGATCAAAACACCCCTTACAGCTCGCTCTTACAAGGAGGAGCGCGATGAAAAACGCAGTCGTCACCCGACTGGGTGCGGAGGCCCTCGGGACGCTGTTCTTTGTCTTCCTCGCCGCGTGCGTGGTGCTCACCGCGAGCGCCGACGGGCTGGCGGTCGCCTTCGGCTGGGCCCTGGCCCTCGCCGCGGCGGTCTGGATCTTCAGCGCCGGTGGCGGCCACCTCAATCCCTGGGTCACGGTCGGCCTCGCGTTGCGGGGCAAGTTCGCCTGGGCCTCGGTACCCGGGCACGTGATCGCTCAGATCGTCGGCGGCCTGCTCGGTGCTCTGCTGGCCTGGTGGCTGTTCAGCAGCTCGGTCGGTGACCTGGCCGCGGCGGCGGTGGTCACCCATACCGGTGCCGAGGGCGCGCAGCTGATCGGTGCGCTCGCTGCCGAGGCGCTGCTGACGTTGGTGCTGCTACTGGTCGTCTTCGCGCTGATCGACAAGGGCGGCTGGACCTACGGGTTGGGCTACGGCCTCGCCTACGCGGTGGGCGTACTCGCGATCGGAGCCCTCACCGGCGCCTCCATGAACCTCGCCCGCACGCTCGGCGCCGAGGTGTCGGCCACCATCGCCGACGCGGGCGCCGACTGGACCAACATCTGGATCTACCTCGTCGGCCCGGCGGTCGGGGTGGTCCTCGCCTGGCTGTTGCGCCCGATGCTCAGCACCCGCAGCAGCGACTAGACAGTAGCGACTAGACAGTCCGGCAGGGCGCCCCCTGATCCTGCGCTCGCGGTGCAGGGGCGCCCTGCCCAACGCCGGGCTGGCGCGGGGTCAGAGCTCGGGCGGAGTGAAGGTGCCCAGCGCAGACTCCAGCGCGGCGGCGACCCGGTACATCCGGTCGTCGGCCATGGTGGGTGCCATCACCTGGAAGCCCACCGGTAGGCCGCCCGCCAAGCCGCAGGGCACCGAGATCGCCGGGCCGCCGTAGAGGCTGACGGGGATGGTGAACAGGTCCGCCAGGTACATCTGGTACGGGTCGGCGGTCCGCTCGCCGAACCGGAACGCCACGAACGGCGTGGTCGGCGAGATCAGCGCGTCGACCTGTGCGAACGCGGCGGCGAAGTCCCGTGCGATCAGGGTGCGCACCTTCTGCGCCTGGCCGTAGTAGGCGTCGTAGTAGCCGGAGGAGAGCGCGTACGTGCCGATCATGATCCGCCGCTTGACCTCCGGGCCGAAACCGGCCTCCCGGGTCAGCGACATGACCTCCTCCAGCGACCGCTCGCCGTCGTCACCGACCCGCAGCCCGTACCGCACCCCGTCGAACCGGGCCAGGTTGGACGAGCACTCGCTGGGCGCGATCAGGTAGTACGCCGGGAGCGCGTACGGCACGTGCGGGCAGGAGACCTCGACCACGTCGGCCCCCAGCTTGCTCAGAGCCTCCACCGACTCGCGGAACGCCGCGGCCACCCCGGGCTCGGCCCGCTCCGTGGAGAGCTCCTTCACGATGCCCAGGCGGACGCCGCTCAGGTCCCCGGTGGCTCCCTGCTCGGCGGCGGCCACCACGTCCGGCACCGGCTGTGGCACGGAGGTCGAGTCCCGCGGGTCGTGGCCGGCGATCACCGCGTGCAGGCGGGCGGTGTCCGCCACCCCGCGCCCGCACGGGCCCGGCGTGTCCAGTGAGGAGGAGAACGCGATCAGGCCGTAGCGCGACGCTCCACCGTACGTGGGCTTGGCGCCGACCGTACCGGTGACCGCGGCCGGCTGGCGGATGGAGCCGCCGGTGTCACTGCCGATCGCCAGCGGTGCCTGGTACGCCGCGAGCGACGCGGCGGAGCCACCGCCGGAGCCGCCCGGGATGCGCTCCAAGTCCCACGGGTTGCGGGTGGGGCCGAAGGCGGAGTACTCGGTGGACGATCCCATGGCGAACTCGTCCATGTTGGTCTTCCCGAGCACCACCAACCCGGCGGCGCGCAGCCGCGCCACCACCGTGGCGTCGTAGGGCGGGCGCCAGCCTTCGAGCATCCGGGAGGCGCACGTGGTCGGCGACCCCCGGGTGGTGAACACGTCCTTAACCGCCACCGGCACCCCGGCCAGCGGCCCCAGCGGCTCCCCCGCGGCGCGGGCGGCGTCCACCGCCGCCGCGGCGGCGAGCGCGCCGTCGGCGTCCACGTGCAGGAACGCGTGCACCCGCTCGTCGGTGGCGGCGATCCGGTCCAGGTGGGCCTGGGTGACCTCGACCGCCGAGACCTCACCGGTGGCGATCAACCGGGCGAGCTCGGCCGCGCTGTTTCGGATCAGGTCGGGCTCGGACGCCACCTCACGCCTCCTCGTCGAGGATCCGGGGAACCCGGAACCGGTCCTCCGCCGCGTCCGGGGCGGCGGCCAGCGCGTCCTCCCGGCTCAGCCCCGGCACCACCACGTCGTCGCGCATCACGTTGGTCAGCGGCACCGCGTGCGAGGTGGGCGGGATGTCCGCGGCGGTGACTTCACCGACCCGCGCCACCGCCTCCAGAATCACACCCAACTGGCTGGCGAACGTGTCCAGCTCCTGCTCGGTGACGGCGAGCCGGGCCAGGCGTGCCAGGTGTGCGACCTCGTCGCGGGATATGGCAGTCATAACGGATCGAGGCTACCAACCGGCGCGGTACGCGGCGGGTCTAGGGTCGCGCCGACCCGGGGCGGTGCCGCCACCGGGAGCGGACCGCCGGCGGCCTAGGGCCGCCCGGCATCCACCTCCACCGCCCCGGGGCGGCGGGCGGCGATCGGGCGGTAGTCGGCGAGCCAGGCCAGCACCTCCTCGCCGGACATGGCCCGGCCGCAGTAGTACCCCTGCGCCACCTGGCAGCCGGCGGCGACCAGGGCTCGCCAGGTGGGCTCGTCCTCCACGCCCTCGGCGACCACCCGCAGCCCCATACCGTCGGCGAGTTCGACGATCGACCGGACCACCGCCGCGTCCGCGGGATCGAGGACCATCCCTTGCACGTACGACCGGTCCACCTTGACCTCGGCCAGCGGCAGCCGCCGCACGTGCGGCAGGGAGGAGTAGCCGGTGCCGAAGTCGTCCAGTGAGATCGCCACCCCCAACCGCTCCAGCGCCGCGGTGGTGGCGAGCACCCGCCGGGGGTCCGCCATCAGCGCCCCCTCCGTGATCTCAAGTTGGAGCTGGCTCGCCGGGACACCCCACAGTCGCATCAGGCCGGCGAGCCGGTCGGCCACCTCCCCGGTCTGCAGGTCCCGGATGCTCACGTTGATCGAGGCCCGAAGCCGCACCCCCGCCTCGGCCCAGGCCGCCACCTGCGCCACCACCTCGTCCAGCACGCGCAGGGTGAGCCGCCGCATCACCGGGGTGTGCTCGGCCGCCCGGATCAGCTCGTCCGGGTCCACCGTGCCGAGAGTGGGATGCTGCCAGCGCAGCAGCGCCTCCACCCCGACCACCTCGCCGGTGGCCACGGCGATCTGCGGCTGGTAGTGCATCTGCACCCCGTCCGCGCCCGGGGTGCGCAGCGCGCTACGCAGATCGGCGAGCAGCTCCAGCCGGCGCGGCGAGTGGTCGTCGGCCTCCAGGCTGTAGACCGCCACCGGGGTGTCGAGCTGCTTCGCCTGGTACATCGCCACGTCGGCGCGGCGCATCAGGGTCGCGACATCGTCGCCGTGGTCGGGGTAGATGGCCACCCCGACCGAGGCGCTCACATCCAGCTCCAGCGGGGTCTCCCGGCCGGAGCCGGCCGCGGCCGGCGGCCCGTCGAGCGCCACCGGCTCGGCGAGCGCCTCGGCCACCTGCCCGGCCAGTGCCCGGGCGTCGGCCGCGCCGGAGACCGGGTACGCCACCACCGCGAACTCGTCCCCGCCCAGCCGCGCCACCTCGCCGTACGGGCCGGCGACCGCGTGCAACCGCCGCCCCACTTCGACCAGCAGCCGGTCGCCCACCTCGTGGCCAAGCGCGTCGTTGACGTTCTTGAACCGGTCCAGATCCAGCAACAGCAACGCCAGCCGGTGGTCGGCCGCGCCAGCGGCCGCCCGCTCGGCGTACACCGCCATCCGTTCCGCCAGCGCCTCGCCCAGGGCGGCGCGGTTGGCCAGGCCGGTCAGCGGGTCCCGCCGAGCCAGGTCGGCGAGGTCCTCGACCAGCCGGGCCACCCGGTACACCGCGTACAGCGCCGGTGCGAAGAGTGGCACCAGCGCCGGGGAGACCGCGGCGGTCGCCACCACCAGCGGGCTGAGCAGCAGCATCGCCGCGTACGTCCCGGCCTCGCCGGCGACCGACCGGGCTGACCGTGGCGGTGGGGCGTGACCGCGTGGCCGCCACCGCCACACCAGTGCCCGGATGGCGTACCGCACCAGGAACCACGCGGCCGCGGCCAGCACCACCGCGCCGGCCTGGGCGGTGGTGAGTGCCCCGTCGGCGGGGTAAGGCCGCAGTCCGGTCAGGCGCAGCACGGCCTCGGCCGCGACCAGGGCGAGCGCATACTGTCCGAAGGTGAGCGCCATGCGGCCGGCGGTGTGCCACCCCCAGACCCCGGCGACCAGCACCGCAACGGCCTGCACCAGCACCGCGGCGGCGAGTCCCCAGGCCAGCAGGGCCGCGAACGTCAGGCAGACCGACGGGAACACGGCCAGGACCAGGGCCGAAGAGGACCCGGACCGGCGTAGGGGCGTACGCAGGGCAACCAGCGCCGCCGGCCCCGCTGGGTCCATCGCCTAACCTCCCGCACCGCTTTGGACCCACACAGTATGCCGGTCGTACGCCGGTGCGGACCCAGTTCGGATGGCCGGATCGGACAGTTTCCGCCCGATCGTTACTCTGCACCTGCCGATGCACGAGCAGCTTCGCGGGCCGCCGCCGGACCCTCGGTCAGCAGCCGCTCAAAGCCTGCCTCGTCGAGTATCGGCAGACCCAGCGACACCGCCTTGTCGTGCTTGCTACCGGGATTCTCGCCGACCACCACGAAGTCGGTCTTCTTCGAGACCGAGCTGGTGACCTTGCCGCCCTGACTGGTCACGGCCGCGGCGGCCTGGTCGCGCGAGTACCCGGCGAGCGTCCCGGTGATCACCACGGTGAGGCCGGCGAGCGGTTTCGGGCCGGTGGCGGCGCGCTCCTCGGCCATCCGCACCCCGGCCGCGCGCCACTTCTCCACCACCTCCCGATGCCAGTCCACATTGAACCACTCGACCAGGCTCTCGGCGATGGTGGGACCCACACCCTCGACCGCGGCGAGCTCCTCCACCGTGGCTGTAGCGATCGCGTCTATCGAACCGAAGTGATCCGCCAGCGCCTGCGCGGCGGTGGGACCGACGTGCCGGATGGAGAGCGCCACCAGCACCCGCCACAGTGGCCGCCGCTTGGCCACCTCGAGGTGCTCCAGCAGCTTACGCGCATTCGCCCCCAGCGAGCCGTCCTGGTTGACGAAGTAGGCGCAGTCGGCGAGCTGCTCGGCGGTGAGCGCGAACAGATCCCCCTCGTCGGTGATCACCCCGCACTCCAGCAGCGCGGTGGCGGACTTGTACCCGAGCGCCTCGATGTCCAGCGCACCCCGCCCCGCCAGGTGAAACACCCGCTCGCGCAGCTGCGCCGGACAGCTACGGGCGTTCGGGCAGCGGATGTCGACGTCGCTCTCCTTCGCCGGCGCGAGCGGGGACCCGCACTCCGGGCAGTGGGTCGGCATCACGAACTCGCGGGCGTCATCCGGCCGCAGGTCCACCACCGGCCCGAGGATCTCCGGGATCACGTCCCCGGCCTTGCGCACCACCACCGTGTCGCCGATCTTCACCCCCTTGCGCGCCACCTCGCGGGCGTTGTGCAGGGTGGCGAACGCCACCGTGGACCCGGCCACGCGTACCGGCTCCAGCTCGGCGTACGGGGTGACCCGGCCGGTGCGCCCGACGTTGACCTTGATGTCGCGCAGCCGGGTGTTGACCTCCTCCGGCGGGTACTTGAAGGCCAGGGCCCAGCGCGGAGCCCGGCTGGTGGAACCGAGCCGGCGCTGCAGATCCCACCGGTCCACCTTGATGACCACGCCGTCGATCTCGTGCTCGACGTCGTGCCGGTGCTCGGCGTAGTAGTCGATGTAGTCCCGGATGCCGGCCAGATCCGGCACCACCCGCCAGCGCTCACTCACCGGCAGCCCCCACCGCTGGAGCAGGCGGTACGCCTCAGACTGGGTAGCCGGCTCAAGCCCGTCCCGGGCGCCCAGACCGTGCACGACCAGGCGCAGCGGCCGCGTCGCGGTGATCTTCGGATCCTTCTGCCGGACGCTGCCGGCGGCGGCGTTGCGCGGATTGGCGAACGGCGCCTTGCCCTGCTCCACCAGGGATGCGTTCAAGTCGGCGAACGCGGTCAGCGGGAAGTAGATCTCGCCGCGGACCTCCAGCAGCTCGGGCACGTTCTCCCCGGTGAGCTCGTCCGGCACGTCCTTGATCGCTCGGACGTTGAACGTGACGTCCTCACCCGTCCGGCCGTCGCCGCGGGTGGCGGCGCGCGCCAGCCGCCCGCGCCGGTAGGTCAGGTTGATCGCGAGCCCGTCCACCTTCGGCTCGCACAGGTAGGCCAGGCGGTCGGTGCCGGCCTCCCGCTCCACCCGCTGCACCCAGGCGACCAGCTCATCCTCTCGGAACGCGTTGTCCAGCGAGAGCATCGGCTCCACGTGCTCCACCGGGGTGAACTCGGTGGAGTACGTCCCGCCCACCCGCTGGGTGGGGGAATCCGGGGTGCGTAGCGCGGGGAACTCCTCCTCCAGCGCCGACAGCTCGCGCAGCAGCGCGTCGTAGGCGGCGTCGGAGATGGTCGGCGCGTCCAGCACGTAGTAGCGCCACTGGTGCTCCTCGATCTCCTTGGCCAGCTCGGCGTGCCGGTCCCGGACGGCGGCCGGCGGCTCCGCCCCGGCCGCCGCCTCGGCGCCTGCGGGAAGATTCTCCGGATGGCTCACTCCGCCAGGCTAGCGCCCGCCGCCGACACTTCGGGCTGGTCAGCCCCGGGTCACGCGGGCGGCTCCGGATCGGGCGCGGTCCCGATCATCTGGCGCGCCGCCGATGACCGCCTCTTCGTACGCGTCGCCGCCCAGCTGCCGGCGGAGCGGGATCTCCCGCAGGAACAGCAGGACGAAGAACCCGAGCACCGCGAACGGGACCGCGGCGAGGAACGCAGTCTGGATCGCGTCGGCGAAGCCGGTGACCACCGCGGTGTGGATCGGCTCCGGCAGGTCGGCGATCTCCGCCGGCGTCTTGGCGGTCGCGCCAGCGGCAGCGGAGGCGATCCGGCCCGGCGGGACCCCGGCCTTGGCGAGCGCGGCCGGGATGGTGTCGCTCAGCCGGTGCGCCAGCAGGGCACCGAAGATGGCGACCCCGACCGCGCCCCCCATGGTCCGGAAGAAGGTGGCGCCGGAGGTGACCACCCCGAGATCAGCGTGGGGGACGGCATTCTGGGCGGCCAGCACCAGCACCTGCATCACCATCCCGACCCCGAGCCCGGCGACCACCATGTAGACCCCGGCCACCACCAGCGAGGTGCGCACGTGCAGCAGCGCGAGCAGTCCGAGCCCGAACGCGGCGACCAGCATCCCCACCACCGGGTAGACCTTGTACCGGCCGGTACGCGTGATCAGCCAGCCGGAGGTGATGGTGGCGAACAACAGCCCACCCACCAGCGGGAGGGTGAGTAGTCCGGACGCGGTGGGGCTCTCCCCCTTGACGATCTGCAGGTACTGCGGCAGGAAGATGATCGCCCCGAACATGGCGATACCAACCACGAACCCGCCCAGGCTGGTGACGACGAAGGTGTGGTTGCGGAACAGCCGCGGCGGCATGATCGGTTCTGCGGCGCGCCGCTCCTGCCAGATCGCGGCCGCCAGGGCGACCAGGCAGACCGCGACCAGCCCCGCGGTCTGGCCGGAGTACCAGGGGAACTGGGTACCACCCAGGGACAGCAGGAGCAGCAGCGCGCTCACGGAGGTGATGATGAAGAACGCCCCCAGCCAGTCGATCGCGCGCCGGCGGCGGGGGAACGGAAACCGGATCGACCGTTCGACGACCACCAGGGCCACGATGCCGAGCGGGACCGCGGACCAGAACGTCCAGCGCCAGGACGCGTGCTCGACCAGGAACCCGCCGACCAGCGGGCCGGCCACCGTGGCCAGGCCGAACACCGAACCGAGGTAGCCCTGGTAGCGGCCGCGCTCGCGCGGGCTCACCACGTCGCCGATGATCGCCTGGGAGAGCGCCATCAGCCCGCCCACGCCCAGCCCCTGCACCGCCCGGGCAGCGATCAACTGGCCCATGTCCTGGGCGAACCCCGCGCCGACCGACGCGATTAGGAAGATCGCGATCGATGCCTGGAACATGATCTTCCGGCCGTAGAGGTCGGAGAGCTTCCCCCAGATCGGAGTGGAGGCGGTGGAGGTGAGCAGGGTCGCCGATACCACCCAGGCGAGCTGCTCCTGCCCGCCCAGCTCGCCCACGATGGTGGGGAGCGCGGTGGCGACGATGGTCTGCGACAGGGCGGCGACCAGCATGCCGAGCATCAACCCGATCAGCACCGCCACCAGCTGGCGCCGACTCAGCCCCGGGTTCACGCGCGCCCTCCCGAGGCGGGGAGCGCGGCGACCCGGCCGGTCGCCGACTCGTGCCGCGATGAGCGAACCCGCAGCTCGGCGTGGAACCGATCCAGCAACGCGGCGAACATGTCCACGTCGCTGGCGGGCCAGGCGTCGAGGATCTCGTGCAGCGCGCGCCGGCGGGCCTCGCGGGTGCGCTCGAAGGCTGTCCGGCCCGCCTCGGTGGTGGCCAGTAGGTACGCCCGCTGGTCGGCCGGGTCGCGGTACCGGTACGCCAACCCGGCCCTCTCCAGGGTGGCGAGCTGCCGGCTGACCGTGGAGAGGTCGAGCGCGAACTCGATCGCCAGATCGGTCAGGCGCAGCGGCCCGCGGTCGTAGATCACGCCGAGCATGCGGTAGGCCGAACGCTCGAGGAGCTGCGGCTCGCCCGCACCGTACAGCCGGACGTTCTGCGCCCGCTGGATCAACCCCGTCAGTGCCCGCTCTACGCGGTCCACACTGCTGATCGCGCTACCTCCCCGCTGCTCGTCGCCGTGACTGGCGAGGCCAGACTACTTGGCTATACCAATTAGCTAGGCGGCCTAGATCATATACCCGGCGATCGACCTTCCGGGCCTGGAAGCCCTCGCCTCCTCCGGCCGGTACCCCCGTGACTAGCCGTTACGGAGCTGCCGGGCGGCTTCCCGGCCGGCGGCCAGCGCGCCGCGCGCGTAATCCGGCGTGGCCCCGGCGAGGCCACAGGCCTGCGTCACCACCACCTGGGTGGCGAGGCGCTCGGCGGGGAACCCGAGCCGGCTCCACAGGCGGCGGATCCGGTCCGCCACCGCGTCCGGGGACGGCGCCGAGCGGGCACGGGTGGCGATCGCACCGGCGAACAACCCGAGACCGGCGTCGACCGCCTCCCCCACGGGGTCGAGGTCGTCCAGGAGGTCCAGGTCCAGGGCCACCGCCACCGCGCCCGCGTCGCGGATCACCGCCAACGGGACGTCCGGTGCGCAACAGTGCACTACCACCGGCACCTCGACCGCCCGCACCACCTCCCGCAACGCCTCGGTGACCACGCTGCGCTCCACCGCGCGCAGGGTGCTGAAGCCGCTCTCGGTCGGCACCTGGCCGGCGAGCACCGCCGGCAGCGAGGCCTCGTCGAGCTGGACCAGCAGATCGGCGCCGGGCACCCGGGCACCCACCTCGGTGACGTGGTGACGCAACCCCTCCGCCAGCGAAGCGGTCAGGTCCGCCACCGCGCCGGGGTCGCGCAGCACCGCTCCGCCGGTACGCAGCTCCAGGTTGGCCGCGAGCGTCCACGGGCCGGCCACCTGGAGCTTGAACGCGCCCTGGTAACCGGTGGCCTGGTCGGTGAGCGCGTCCAGGTCCCGCTCCCGCAGGTCCGCGGTGCGGCGGGCGTCCCGGCCGGGGCGGGCCACGAGCCGCCAGCGGGCCGCGTACAGCTCCACCGGCAGATCCACCAGCAACCCGGCGCTGCGCCCGACCATGTCCGCGCCCGGGCCGCGGGCCGGCAGCTCCGGCAGGAACGGCAGGTCCGGAAGCTCGCCGAAGACGGTCTTGATCGCCTCAACAATGTCGGTGCCGGGCAGCGACCCGACCCCGGTCGCCACGCCCGCACCCCATGGGTAGTCTCCCACGTCCGACCACGCTACCCCGATCCGGCGGCGACCCGGAAGACATCGCCGTCATGGTGGCCCGTCCGGTGGTCCGGCCCGCCCGGCACCATCCTGTCTGGATCATCCAGAATCCTCGCACTTCCGCCAAAACTGCGGTCTCGGCGCCCCCCGAGACCGCAGTTTCGCCAAAAATGGAGCGGGGACGTCAGTGGCTCTGGGTGATGGTGGCCGAGCCGAGCACCAGGTCGCCGGCGACCGGGTCCGGGCGGTAGGCCACGATCGCCTGCCCCGGCGCCACCCCCCGCACCGGCCGCCGCAGCTGCGCGGTGAGCCGGTCGCCGGCCAGGGTGACCACCGCCGGCACCGGAGCGCTGTGCGCCCGCAGCTGCACCTCGCACTCCACCGGGCCCGCCGGCGGCGGGGAGCCCGTCCACACCGCTCGGTCACCCTCCACGGTGGTGACCGCCAGCGCCTCCGCGGGCCCCACGGTCACGGTGTTGCTGACCGGGGTGATCGACAGCACGTACCGGGGGCGGCCGTCTGGGGCCGGGCGGTCCAGCTTCAGCCCGCGGCGCTGCCCGACGGTGTACGCGTACGCGCCGGTGTGGCGGCCGACCACCCCGCCGGTGACCGCGTCCACGATCTCCCCTGGCTGCTCGCCCAGCGCGTCGGTGAGGAACCGCCGGGTGTCCCCGTCGGAGATGAAGCAGATGTCGTGCGAATCCGGCTTGTCGGCCACGGCCAGCCCGCGCCGGGCCGCCTCCGCCCGGACCTCGGCCTTGGTGGAGTCTCCCAACGGGAAGACCGAGCGGTCGAGCTGGGCCCGGGTCAGCACCGCCAGCACGTACGACTGGTCCTTGGCCAGATCCGCACTCCGGCGCAGCAGCCCGTCGGCGTCGCGCCGGGCATGGTGGCCGGTCACCACCGCGTCGAAGCCCAGCGCCACCGCCCGGTCCAGCACCGCCGCGAACTTGATCTTCTCGTTGCAGCGCAGGCAGGGATTGGGGGTACGCCCGGCGGCGTACTCGGCGACGAAGTCGGCCACCACGTCGGAGTGGAATCGTTCGGACAGGTCCCAGACGTAGAACGGGATGCCGATCACGTCCGCAGCCCGCCGGGCGTCCCGCGAATCCTCCAGGGTGCAGCAGCCCCGGGCCCCGCTGCGGTAGGTCTGCGGGTTCCTCGACAGCGCCAGGTGCACTCCGGTGACGTCGTACCCGGCATCGACTGCCCGGGCCGCCGCCACGGCGGAGTCCACACCCCCCGACATCGCCGCTAGTACCCGCACCCGCCCAGGGTAACGCGGCGCCACCGCCGCCAGACCGCCTCCGCCCGGCGCCTTCAGCGCCCCGGTTGAGGACAGTCCTCCAGCCGAGCCGGGCACCCCACTTACCTCAACCGGGGCTCCCGGTTGCTCCAGCAGGGCTCCCCGGTTACTCCAGCAGGGCTCCCCGCTTGAGGACACTCCCCCCGCAGGGTGCCCCGCTTACCTCAACCGGGCTCCCCTATTGAGAAGATTTCCCCAGCAGGGCGCCCCGGTAGACGCGCCTCTCCTCAACCGGGCGCCCCTGCTCCCGCTCTACCCCCAGCAGGGCTCCCCTGCTGGGGAGAAGGCGCTCGGCCGGGCTCCCCTGTTAGGAACAGTTCCCTAGCAGGGCGCCCCGGTTGCTACAGCAGGGCGCCCCTCTTGAGGGCGACGAGGGCGACGCTTCCCCCGCAGGGTGCCCCGGTTGCTACAGCAGGGGTCCCCCGTTGAGAAACGGCTCTCCACCGGGCGCCCCGGTTGCTTCGAGGGCGTAGTCAGCGCCCCGAGGTCGAGGTCATGGCGTGGGTCGCCCGCCGTGCCCGTTCCACCGCGGCGGGCAGCGCCGCCACCAGCGCGTCCACGTCGGCGCGGGTGGAGGTGTGGCCGAGGGTGAATCGCAGGGACGACCGG
>DATGPS010000015.1:0-33827 GCA_035304685.1 Natronosporangium sp.
GGCGGTCGCGGCCGAGGTGGGGGACGACCTCGCCGCCGCCGGCCTGGTACGGCTGCCGGGGGACTGGTGGGACAACGGGCGGGACGGTCGGCGTCTGCCCAAGGTGATGGCCGCGAACGCCGACCCCGGCCGGGCGGCGAACGTGCACCTCCGGGAGGTCTCCTCCCCGGCCTGGCGGGACGCGCTGCTGCTGCGGGACTGGCTGCGTGCCACCCCGTCCGGGGTGGCGGAGTACGCCGCCCGCAAGCGCGACCTCGCGGCGCGGCCGCACGAGTCGATCGACGCGTACGCCGAGTCCAAGACGCCATGGATCACGTCGGCGCTGGCCCGCGCGGACGCCTGGGCCGCCACCACCGGCTGGCACCCCTAGGCCTACGGCGCCCGAGCGCGCGCCCCCGCAGGCGCGCAGTTTTGGCGTAGTTGGGGCCTCACGCGCGCGGGAGGCGCAGTTTTGGCGAAACTGCGACCTTGTTGTTGTGCGGGCGAAAGATACAGACCGCTCGCGGCTAGCCGATCGCGCGGTGACGCGCGACCAACACCTGGTGCGCTCGCCGGCCTGAGCCGGGGCAGCTACCGGTGCGCCGGTCGAGACCGACCAGTGTGGTGGCCAGTCGACCAGCGGCCGCCGCGAGCGGCCTACGGTTAGACGGTAGCGCGGTGAGCTTGTTCACACAATCACCAAGTTGGCCGAGGGCTCCCGGCTGCCGGTGTCGGCCCTACGGCGTACGTTTGTCGCATGACGCTCGACATCCCGCGGCAGGACCGCCGCTTCGAGGTGGTCAGCGACTACCAGCCCGCCGGTGACCAGCCCAGCGCCATCAACGAGCTGGAGAAGCGCATCCGGGCAGGGGAGCGGCACGTGGTGTTGCTCGGCGCCACCGGCACCGGCAAGAGCGCGACCACGGCCTGGCTGATCGAGCGGCTGCAGCGCCCCACCCTGGTGCTCGCCCCCAACAAGACCCTCGCCGCCCAGCTCGCCAAGGAGTTCCGGGAGCTGCTGCCGCACAACGCGGTGGAGTACTTCGTCTCCTACTACGACTACTACCAGCCCGAGGCGTACATCCCGCAGACCGACACCTACATCGAGAAGGATTCCTCGCTCAACGAGGAGGTGGAGCGGCTGCGGCACTCGGCCACCATGTCCCTGCTGACCCGGCGGGACGTGGTAGTGGTGGCGACGGTCTCGGCGATCTACGGCCTGGGTACCCCGGAGGAGTACCTCGCCCACTCGCTGCGGATCAAGGTGGGGGAGGAGCTGGACCGGGACGCGTTGCTGCGCCGCCTGGTCGACATGCAGTACACCCGCAACGATCTGGCGTTCCAGCGCGGGACCTTCCGGGTGCGCGGCGACACGCTGGAGATCATCCCGGCGTACGAGGAGCTGGCCGTGCGGGTGGAGCTGTTCGGCGACGAGGTGGAGCACCTCTCCTACCTCCACCCGCTCACCGGCGACGTGGTGCGGGACACCGACGAGCTGCTGGTGTTCCCGGCCACCCACTACACCGCCGGGAAGGAGCGGATGGAGCGGGCGATCCGGGGCATCGAGGCCGAGCTGGCGGACCGTCTGGCCGAGTTGGAGCGGGCGGGCAAGTTGCTGGAGGCGCAGCGCCTGCGCATGCGCACCACCTACGACCTGGAGATGCTGCGCCAGGTCGGCGTCTGCTCCGGCATCGAGAACTACTCCCTCCACATCGACGGCCGCCAGCCGGGCGAGCCACCGCACTGCCTGCTGGACTACTTCCCGGACGACTTCCTCACCGTGATCGACGAGTCGCACGTGACCGTGCCGCAGATCGGGGGGATGTACGAGGGGGACGCTTCCCGCAAACGGGTGCTGGTGGAGCACGGGTTCCGGCTGCCGAGCGCGCGGGACAACCGGCCGCTGCGGTTCGACGAGTTCCTGGAGCGGGTGGGGCAGATGGTGTTCCTCTCCGCCACCCCGGGGCCGTGGGAGCTGGAGCAGACCGGCGGCCAGGTGGTGGAGCAGGTGATCCGCCCGACCGGCCTGGTGGATCCGGAGGTCGTGGTCAAGCCGACCAAGGGGCAGATCGACGACCTGATGCACGAGATCCGGCTGCGCACCGAGCGGGACGAGCGGGTGCTGGTCACCACGCTCACCAAGAAAATGGCCGAGGACCTCACCGACTACCTGCTGGAGCACGGCATCCGGGTCCGCTACCTGCACTCCGAGGTGGACACCCTACGCCGGGTGGAGCTGCTGCGGGAGCTACGCCGTGGTGAGTACGACGTGCTGGTCGGGATCAACCTGCTGCGGGAGGGGCTGGACCTGCCCGAGGTGTCGCTGGTGTCGATCCTCGACGCCGACAAGGAGGGGTTCCTGCGGAGCGGCCGGTCGCTGATCCAGACCATCGGTCGCGCGGCCCGTAACGTCTCGGGCCAGGTCCACATGTACGCCGACACGATCACCCCGTCCATGGCCGACGCGATCGAGGAGACGAACCGGCGTCGCGCCAAGCAGATCGCGTTCAACGCCGAGCGGGGGGTCGAGCCGGAGCCGCTGCGTAAGAAGATCCACGACATCCTGGACGACATCTACCGCGAGGCCGAGGACACCGAGGGGGCACTCGCCGGCCACGGGCCCGGTGGCGCGGTGGTGGTGGGTGGCGCCGCGAGGCAGATCTCCCGCGGTAAGGCGCCGGTGCCGGAGACCCGCTCCCGCGCTCGGGCGGCGACGCTGGACCCGACCCGGCGGACCGAGGGGATGGCGCGCGCCGAGCTGGCGCAGCTCATCCAGGACCTGAACGAGCAGATGTTGGCCGCCGCCCGGGAGCTGCAGTTCGAGGTGGCGGCCCGGATCCGCGACGAGATCGCCGAGCTGAAGAAGGAGCTGCGGGCCATGGACGCGGCCCGCTAACGACGCCACCGACCTACTCCGCCGGTCATGCGCGTCGGTGCGTGATCAGCCCTCCGAGGCGTTCCGCACCTCCTGGTCGACCGGCGCGGAGGGGACCGGCGCCAGGTCGGAGAGCGGCGGTAGCGGGCAGTGCAGTAGCGCGCAGATGGTGCGCAGCAGCTCCAGCTCGGTCACGGTCATCTGGCCGTCGTGGCTGATCACGGTGACCATGGCCCGCAGCAGCAGCTCCTTGTCGGCCGGGTTGAGCCCGTCCAGGGGTGGCCACACCCGCTCCAGCGCGGTCACCCCCTGCGGCGGTGGGGCGAAGGTGAGCCGCTGCCCCGGGAAGAGCTGGGCCGCTCCGGCCTGGAACGCCTGCGCGGCCGCGGCCGGGTCGTCATGGCCGACCGCGGCCAACACCGCCAGCAGGGTGGCGCCCGCGTCCCGGCTGGCCGCGAGCGGGTACCGTCGCCGGCCCCATGGCGGTTGCCGGTACACCAGCTCGTACATCCCCTGGTGCAGGAGCCGGGAGAGGCAGTACTCCGAGACCGTGAGCCGCCCGTCGGCCTGGATCAGCGCGTGCACCGTCTCCATGATCGCGTCCTGCTCCCGACGCGGCTGGTGACGAAGCGCCGGGAAGGCCACCTCGGCCAGCGGGAGCCGCAGCATCGGGTGCAGGCCGGCGAGCTCGTCGGCCTCCCGCCAGGCCGCGTCCGCGACCGCCTGGCCGTACCGGCTGACCAACGCGGCGTGCTGGCTTGCGCGTACCGCCGGCTCGCCGGCGAGCAGCAGCCCGAACACCAGCGGCAGTACCGTGTCGGGCTGGCGGGCGCGCGCCAGCAGCGGCGGGGGGATCTGGCTGAGGATGTGCTCGGCGCGCTGGTACGCGCCCTCGGTGGGGGCGCCGACCGCGGAGGCCACCTGCTGAGCCGAGACCGGCACCGCGGCTTGGGGCGCCGGCAGGGGGGTGTGGCCCAGGGCCGGCGCCGCGGCCGCCGGCTGCGGGCGGTCGGCGGTACCGGCCGGGAGGTCCGCCGGTGAGATCAACCCGCGGGCCCGGTCCTCGGCCAACCCGGACGGCGGCGAGTCCGCCCACTGCCGCCGCAGCCGCTCCAGCTCTTCGGCGCTCACGGTCGGGTCCAGCGCCTGGATCCGCTTGAACAGCGGCGGGTGGGTGGCGAATAGGCCCGAAAACCCCTTGCCGGACCCGAAGAGCATGTGACTGACGTCCTCGGCCTTGGGGTTGCGCAGGTTGGAGCCGGCCGGGAGCCCGGCGATCTTCTTCAGGGCGCCGGTCAGGCCGGAGGTCTGCCGGGTGAACTGCACCGCCGAGGCGTCCGCGAGGTACTCCCGCTGCCGGGAGACCGCGGCCTTGATGAGGCGCCCGACCAGGATGCCCACCCCGCCGCAGACGATCAGGGCGAGCCCGATCAGCGGCGCCGGATTGCGGTTGCCACCGCGCACGCGGATCATGATCCGGCCCACGATGTAGAGCACCAGGATGCCGAAGAGCAGCCCCATCAGCTTGATGTTGAGCCGCATGTCGCCGTTGACCACGTGGCTGAACTCGTGGGCGATCACGCCCTGGAGCTCTTCCCGGTTGAGCCGGTCGAGCGCCCCCCGGGTGACCGCGATCGCCGCGTCCGAGGGTGACCAGCCGGCGGCGAACGCGTTGATCCCCGCCTCACCCTCCATCACGTAGAGATCCGGCACGGGCGTACCGGAGGCGATAGCGATCTCCTCGACCACGTTGCGCAATCGCCGTAGTTGGAAGTCGCTCGGGTCCGGCGGCACCGGTACCGCGCCCATGGCGCGGGCCACCGCGGCGCCGCCGCCGCTGCGCAGGCTCAGGGACCGGAACAGCGAGGAGAGGCCGATCACGGTCAGCATGAGGGCGGTGGCCACCAGCGAGATGCCCAGAATCGCCTCGGGCGGCTGGTTCAGCCCGCCGAAGACCAGCACCACCACCAGGTCCACGGTGAGGACGATGCCGATCACGGCGAGGATGAACAGCAACACCAGCCGCCCCGACATCTTCCGCACCTGGCGCTGGCGCTCGAAGAAGTTCATGTCCGGCTCCTAGCAGCCGACGCTCAGAACGACACCCTGGGAGCTTGGCGGTGTCCCGGGTCCTCCACCTCGAACAGCGCCGCCGGCTGGAAGCCGAACATCCCCGCGACCAGGTTGGCCGGGAACGATTCCCGCTTGTTGTTGTAGGTCATGACCGCGTCGTTGAAGTGCTGGCGGGCGAAGGCGACCTTGTTCTCGGTGGAGGCCAGCTCCTCGGAGAGCTGCATCATGTTCTGGTTGGCCTTCAGGTCCGGGTACGCCTCCTGCAGCGCGAACAGCCGGCCCAGGGTCTGGGTCAGCATGTTCTCCGCCCCGGCCAGTTGCTGCATGGCCCGCGGGTCGCCGGGGTTGGCGGTGGCGTTGGCCTGCGCGTTCACCGCGCCGCTGCGGGCGGAGATGACCGCGTCCAGCGTCTCCCGCTCGTGTCGCATGTAACCCTTGGCGACCTCCACCAGGTTCGGGATCAGGTCATGCCGCCGGGTGAGCTGCACATCGATCTGAGCGAAGGCGTTCTTGTACGCGTTGCGGGCGCGGACCAGGCCGTTGTAGAGCGAGACCAACCACAGGACGATGGCCCCGAGGAGGACCGCACCGATGCAGGCGACCAGCCACAGACCCAGTGCCGATTCCATTGCCGCTCCCTTGTTCGAAGACGATGCCGCCCCAGGGTACGCGGAGAGCGCAACGCCTCATGGCTGCGCGGGGCCGTGGACCGTCACCTGACGATCCTACGTCCGTCGATCATACGTCGACGAAGTGCTCGACCACCGGGGGCGCCGCGAAGTACGGCCCGATCTGTGCCCGCCAGGCCGAAAAGCGCTCCGAGGCCCGGAAGTTCTCCAGGTGCGCCTCGACCGAGTCCCACTCGACCAGTAGGACGAACCGGGCGGGAGACTCCACCCCCCGGGTCATCCGGACCGACCGGCAGCCAGGGGTGGTGGCGACCAGTTCCCGGGCCCGCGCGTACGCGGCGAGGAAAGCGGCCTCCTGGCCGGGGACCACCTCGATGTCGGCTACCTCCAGCACCATGCCCGGTAGCGTGTCATGGTGGCGTTGACCACCTGCGGGTGGGTCTGGTTGACCACCCGGGTCCGGTAGGAGAAGATGGGCTTGCAAGGAGGGGAGTATCCCCCCGCGGCAGTGCCGTCAACACGGATCCGGGCACGTCACGCCCGGCCCGGCGCTGCCGGTCGTCGCTGACGGCGGGAGAGACCTCCGGAGCCGTTTGGTGCCCGGAAGGTCTCTGGTATGGAAATCTCGTGGTGGGTGTGGGCAGCGACCCTACTCGGTCTGACCGGCATCCTCACGCTAGATCTGTTGATCATCGGTCGTAAGCCGCACGAGCCCTCGCTGCGCGAGTCCACGGCGTGGGTGGTCTTCTATGTGAGCCTGGCCGTCCTGTTCGGTCTGTGGGTGTGGCACAGCTACGGCGCCACCGCCGGCACGGAGTTCTACACCGGGTGGCTGGTGGAGTACAGCCTCTCGGTGGATAACCTCATCGTCTTCATGATCATCATGAGCCGGTTCGCGGTGCCTCGCGCGTACCAGCAGAAGGTGCTGCTGATCGGCATCATCCTGGCGCTGGTGATGCGGGGCGCCTTCATCGCCGCCGGGGCGGCGCTGATCAGCCGGTTCGTGTGGGTCTTCTACCTGTTCGGCGCGTTCCTCATCTACACCGCGGTGAAGGTGGCCCGGCACCAGGACGAGAACCCGGATGAGCTGCCCGAGAACGCCATGATCCGGCTCAGCCGCCGGGTGCTGCCGATGTCCAAGGGGTACCACGGGGCGAGCCTGACCGTACGGGAGAACGGCCGCCGCCTGTTCACCCCGCTGGTGATCGTCATGGTCGCTATCGGGACCACCGACCTGGTCTTCGCCGTGGACTCGATCCCGGCCATCTTCGGTGTGACGCGCGAGGGCTATCTGGTCTTCGCCGCAAACGTGTTCGCGCTGATGGGCCTGCGACAGCTCTACTTCCTCATCGGCGGCCTGGTCCAGCGCCTGGTCTACCTCTCCACCGGGCTGGCGGTGGTGCTCGCCTTCATCGGCACCAAGATGGTGGTAGAGGCCCTGGGTGGAAACAGCTTGCCCTTCATCAACGGTGGTGAGCCCGTGCCGTGGGTGCCGCACCCGCCGGTATGGGTGTCGCTCGTGGTCATTGGGGCGACGCTGATCGTGACCACCGTGGCCAGTCTGATCCGGACCGCGCGTACCCCCGTGGCCGGACCGGTGCCGCAAGAGGACTGAGCCGCTGCCCCGGGCCGGGCCACCGCCGCGCGGCGGTGGGCCGCACCAGGGCGTACCGGCCGGTGGGCCGGCATGCCCGGCGGGTGTTCGGATCGCCCCGGCTGTTGACGGTGGTGACGGATACGATGGCATCCCGGGGCGAGTACGAGGGGGAGCAGCGTGGCCGAAGCGTCGGTCTACCGGCAGCCGGCAGGGGGTGCACCGACCGACCCGGAGGAGTCCACCGGCCCGGAGCTGGTCGTGGTCACCGGGGTCTCCGGTGGCGGCCGCAGCACGGTGGCCCGGGCCCTGGAGAACGTCGGGTTCTACGTGGTGGACAACCTGCCCCAGGCGCTCCTGCTGAACCTGGCCGAGCTGGCCCAACGGGCCGGTCCGGCGGTCCGGCGCACCGCCATGGTGCTGGACGTGCGCAGCCACGTCTTCTCCACCGACCTGGCCGGCGCCATCCGCGAGCTGGCCGAGCGCGGCTTCGCGCCCAAGGTGGTGTTCGTCGACGCGGACGACGAGGTGCTGATCCGCCGGTTCGAGAGCGTACGCCGCCCGCACCCGCTGCAGGGCGACGGCCGGCTCGCCGACGGCATCGCCGCGGAGCGCAAGCTGCTCGCGGCGGCCCGCGAAGGGGCTGACGTCATCATCGACACCAGTCACCTCAACGCCAACCAGCTGCGGGTTCGGGTGGAGGAGCTGTTCAGTGGCGAGCACGCGCGGTCACTGCGGGTCACGGCCCTTTCCTTCGGCTACAAGTACGGGCTGCCGCCCGACGCGGACCTCGTGCTGGACGCCCGGTTCCTGCCCAACCCGCACTGGGTGCCGCGGCTGCGCGACCTGACCGGACAGGCGAGCGAGGTCAGCGCGTACGTGTTGGGCCAGCACGGGGCCCGCACGTTCGTGGAGACCGTGGCCCGGCTGGTGAACGCCACGGCCCCCGGGTTCGAGCGGGAGGGCAAGCGCTACGTGACGGTGGCGATCGGCTGCACCGGTGGCAAGCACCGCAGCGTGGCGATCGTCGAGGAACTCGTCCGGCGGCTGCGAGAGCTGCGGATCGGGGCACACGCCCACCACCGGGACCTGGGGCGGGAGTAGTGCACCAGAGCGGATCCGCCGAGGGGGGTGCATGAAGGTAGTGGCCTTCGGCGGCGGGCACGGGCTCGCCGCCTCGCTGCGGGCGTTGCGCCGGTGCGAGCCGGAGCTGCGGCCACTGACCCTCACCGCGGTGGTGACCGTCGGCGACAACGGCGGCTCCAGCGGCCGGCTGCTGGCGCGCGGCATCCTGCCACCGGGAGACCTGCGCCAGGCGCTGGCCGCCCTCGCCGACGACGCGCCGGTCAGCGCCACTACCGCCGCGCTGTTCCAGCACCGGTTCGCCGCTCCCCAGCCGGCGGTGGCCGACGACGGCCTCGCCGGACACCCCGTGGGCAACCTGGTCCTGTGTGGCCTGATGGAGCTGCTGGGTGACCCGGTCGCCGCCCTGGACCACGCGGCGGCGATGGTCCGCGCTCGCGGCCGGGTGCTGCCGATGTCCTGCGCGCCGGTGGCGATCGAAGCCACCGTGCGCGGGGCTGATCCGGCCCGGCCGGAGGCCACGGTCACCGTCCGCGGGCAGCACGAGGTGGCGGTCAGCCCGGGGCAGGTGGAGTCGGTCCGGCTGGATCCACCCGCCCCGCAGCCGTGCCCCGAGGCGCTGGCCGCGATCGCCACCGCCGACTGGCTGGTGTTCGGGCCGGGCAGCTGGTACACCAGCGTGATCCCCCACCTGCTGGTCCCGCGGCTGGCGGCGGCGATCGTGGCCAGCCCGGCCCGCCGGCTGGTCGTGCTGAACTTGACCAACGAGCCAGAGACGGCCGGGCTCACCCTGCCCGCGCACGTGACCGCCCTGGCGACCTACGCCCCGGACCTGAAAGTCGACGTGGTCCTGGGCGACTCCCGCTGGATCACCGAGCCGGCGCCGCTGCGCCGGGCCGCGGCCTCGCTCGGTGCGGAGCTGGTGCTGGCTTCGGTCAGCGCCGCCTACCCTGACCCCCGCCACGACCCGGCGGCGCTCGCCGCGGCGCTGCTGCCGGTGCTGGCGAATCGTTAACTACATATGGCTACCGCGATAGCTGACGAACCGCTAGAGCTGACAACCGCGCGAGGTGGAACGATGGCGATGACCGCAGCGGTCAAGGACGAGTTGAGCCGGGTCGAGATCTCCAAGCCGTGCTGCCGGCGCGCGGAGATGACCGCCCTGCTGCGCTTCGGCGGCGGCCTGCACCTGGTCGGCGGCGGAGTGGTGGTGGAGGCGGAGCTGGACACCGGTGCGGCCGCCCGCCGGCTGCGCCGGGAGGTCGCCGAGCTGTACGGCTACGCCAGCGAGATCCACGTGCTCGCCTCCGGCGGGCTGCGCCGGGCCAGCCACTACGTCGTCCGGGTGGTCCGCGACGGCGGGGCCCTGGCGCGGCAGATCGGGCTGCTGGACGTGCGCGGCCGCCCGGTGCGCGGCCTGCCGCCGCACGTCGTCGCCGGCGGTGTCTGCTGCGCGGTGGCGGCCTGGCGGGGCGCGTTCCTCGCCCGCGGCTCCCTCACCGAGCCCGGCCGGTCCAGCGCGTTGGAGATCACGTGCCCGGGGCCGGAGTCGGCGCTGGCTCTGGTCGGCGCCGCCCGCCGGATGGGCATCACCGCCAAGGCGCGGGAGGTCAGGTCGGTGGAGCGGGTGGTGATCAAGGATGGCGACGCGATCGCCGCGCTACTGACCCGGATCGGGGCCCACGCCAGCGTGCTGACCTGGGAGGAGCGGCGGGTACGCCGGGAGGTCCGCGCTACCGCCAACCGACTCGCCAACTTCGATGACGCGAACCTGCGCCGGTCGGCCCGTGCCGCCGTGGCCGCCGCCGCCCGGGTGACCCGGGCGTTGGAGATCCTCGGCGACGACGCCCCGCCCCACCTGACCGACGCGGGCAAGCTGCGGCTGGCTCACCGGCAGGCTTCCCTGGAGGAACTCGGGGCGATGGCGGACCCGCCGCTGACCAAGGACGCGATCGCCGGGCGGATCCGGCGACTGCTGGCGCTGGCTGACAAGCGGGCCGCCGAATTGGGGATTCCGGACACCGATTCCTCCGTCACCCCCGAGATGATGGCGTGCTGACCGCAGGACTATCGTCTGCGATGGGTACGGCGACGGGGCCGGACGTGAGCATGACGACACAGGGCATAACCCGGCCGGGCAGTGGGAATCGACCAGGGGAAGCCACTCGCCGGTCGCGCCGGCCGGCGATCTAGATACGAGGAGACAGACCTGTGACCATCCGGGTTGGTATCAACGGGCTGGGCCGTATCGGCCGCAACTTCTTCCGCGCGGTGCTGGCGACCGGTGCGGACATCGAGCTGGTCGCGTACAACGATCTCGGGGACGCGGCCACCATCGGTCACCTGCTCAAGTACGACAGCATCCTCGGCCGGCTGCCCCAGGAGGTGAAGGTCACCGGCACGGAGCTGACCGTCGGTGGCAAGAGCATCAAGGCGTTCGCCGAGCGCGACCCGGCGAAGCTTCCCTGGGGTGACGTCGGCGCCGACATCGTCATCGAGTCCACCGGGTTCTTCACCGACGCCAACAAGGCCCGCGCCCACCTGGAGGGCGGGGCGAAGAAGGTCATCATCTCCGCGCCCGCCAAGAACGAAGACGTGACCGTGGTGCTCGGGGTCAACGGCGACACCTACGACCCGGCCCGGCACTCGGTGATCTCGATGGCCTCCTGCACCACCAACTGCCTGGCCCCCATGGCGAAGGTGATCAATGACACGTTCGGTATCGAGCGCGGTCTGATGACCACCATCCACGCGTACACCCAGGACCAGAACCTGCAAGACGGTCCACACAAGGACCTCCGGCGGGCGCGGGCCGCCGCGCTGAACATCGTCCCCACCAGCACCGGTGCGGCGAAGGCGATCGGGCTGGTGCTGCCGGAGCTCGCCGGCAAGCTGGACGGGTTCGCGATGCGGGTGCCGGTGCCGACCGGCTCGGTCACCGACCTCACCGTCACCGCCGGTCGCCAGACCAGTGTGGACGAGGTCAACGCGGCGATGAAGGCCGCCGCCGACGGGCCGCTCAACGGCATCCTCACCTACACCGAGGACCCGATCGTCTCGGCCGACATCGTCACCGACCCGGCCTCCTGCATCTTCGACGCGGGCATGACCCGGGTGATCGATGACCAGATCAAGGTGGTCGGTTGGTACGACAACGAGTGGGGCTTCTCCAACCGCCTGGTGGACCTGGTCAAGCTGGTCGGCAGCAGCATCTGACGGGCGATGATGAAGACCACTGAGGACCTGCTGGCGACGGGCGTCTCAGGTCGGCGGGTGCTGGTGCGCGCCGACCTGAACGTACCGTTGGACGGCGACCGGATCACCGATGACGGGCGGATCCGGGCGGTGTTGCCGACCCTGACCGCGCTGCGCGACGCCGGGGCGGCGGTGGTGGTGTGCTCGCACCTGGGCCGCCCCAAGGGCGCGCCGGACCCGAAGTACAGCCTCGCGCCGGTCGCGCAGCGGCTGGGCGAGCTGCTCGACGCGCCGGTCGCCTTCGCCACCGACACGGTCGGGCCGTCGGCGAGCGCGACCGTCGCCGGCCTGCGCGGCGGCGACGTCGCCCTGCTGGAGAATCTCCGGTTCAACCCGGGCGAGACCAGCAAGGACCCGGCGGAGCGGAAGGAGTTCGCCGACAAGCTGGCCGGCTTCGCCGACGCGTACGTGGACGACGCGTTCGGGGCGGTGCACCGGGCACACGCCAGTGTGGTGGACCTGCCCGCCCGCCTGCCCGCGTACGCGGGTGGGCTGGTCCGCCGCGAGGTGGAGGTGCTGCGCCGGCTGGTCGACTCGCCGGAGCACCCGTACGTGGTGGTGCTCGGCGGGGCGAAGGTCTCCGACAAGCTGGCCGTGATCGAGGCCCTGCTGCCCGCGGTGGACCGGCTGCTGATCGGCGGCGGCATGTGCTACACGTTCCTGAAGGCGCGGGGCTACGAGGTCGGCAAGTCCCTGTTGGAGCAGCAGCTGGTGGACACCTGCCGGAGCCTGCTCGCCAGCGCCGGGGACCGGATCGTGCTGCCGGTCGACGTGGTGGTGGCGAGCGAGCTGTCCGCCGACGTCCCGCGCGCTACCGTGCCCGTCTCCGAGATCCCGGCCGACCAGTCGGCGCTGGACATCGGCCCGCAGAGCGTGGCCCGGTTCGCGGAGGCGTTGTCCGGGGCGCGGACGGTGTTCTGGAACGGCCCGATGGGCGTCTTCGAGGTGGCGCCGTTCGCCGCCGGCACCCGCGGGGTGGCGGAGGCGATCGCCGCGGTGGACGGGCTCACCGTGGTCGGCGGCGGGGACTCCGCCGCGGCGGTGCGCGTACTCGGGCTCGACGAGTCCGCGTTCGGGCACATCTCGACCGGCGGGGGAGCCTCGCTGGAGTACCTGGAGGGCAAGACCCTCCCCGGCCTCGCCGCACTGGAGGTCTGACCCCATGGCCACCACGCCGCGCCGGCCGCTGATGGCCGGCAACTGGAAGATGAACCTCAACCACCTTGAGGCCATCGCGCTGGTGCAGAAGCTCGCCTTCACGCTCACCGAGAAGGAGCTGGAGGAGGTGGAGGTGGTGGTCCTGCCACCCTTCACCGACCTGCGCAGCGTGCAGACGCTGGTCGACGGGGACAAGATCAATATCGGGTACGGCGCGCAGGACCTCTCGCCGCACCCGCCCGGCGCCTACACCGGCGACATCGCCGGCAGCATGCTCGCGAAGCTGGGCTGCCGGTACGTGGTGGTGGGCCACTCGGAGCGGCGCGCCTACCACCACGAGGACGACGCGCTGATCGCCGCCAAGGTGGCCGCGGCGCTGGCGAACGACCTCACCCCGATCCTCTGCGTAGGGGAGGGGCTGGAGGTACGCGAGGCCGGCGAGCACGTGGACCACACGCTCGCCCAACTCGACGCGGCGCTGGCCGGCCGCTCGGCCGATGAGGTACGCCGGATCGTGGTCGCCTACGAGCCGGTGTGGGCCATCGGCACCGGTAAGACCGCGACGCCGGCGGACGCCCAGGAGGTGATCGGCGCGCTTCGGGGCCGCCTGGCCGAACGGTTCGGCACCGAGGTCGCCGAGGCGGCCCGGATCCTCTACGGCGGCTCGGTGAAGGCGAGCAACATCGCCGGGATCATGGCGGAGCGGGACATCGACGGCGCCCTGGTCGGCGGTGCCAGCCTGCTCGCCGAGGAGTTCGCGGCGATCTGCCGGTTCGGCGACGCAGCCGGGGCCCGGTAGCCGCGCGGCAAGATCGGGCGGCGGCGGTGACCCGGTCCCGCGTCCGCGGGGGTCGGGTACCCCGAACCCCCATCACCTTGGCCGGGGTCGCCCCGGGTCCCGCGCCTGCGGGGGTCGGGCCCGGCCGCTACGGGTCTGCCCGAGTGGTCGAGCGCCTGCCCGAACGGTCGTGGCTCTGCCCGAGCTGTCGAGCACGTCGACCATCTGCTCGATAGCTCGGGCAGAGCCGTAGTCTCGCGCGCGGCCTCCCCCGCCGTGACGCGCGGCCGCGACGTCCGCCCGGCCGCCACCTCCCCGGGCGAAGTTACGGGCGCCGATAGGGGCGCCCTAGGTAAACCCGGGGCCAGAGGGTATTCTCTTACCGGCTGGCCACCCACCGTCTCTGACTTCGAGGACTGACACGCATCATGCCGAGCTGGTTTCCATACCTTTTGATCCTGCTGCTGGTCCTCACCAGCTTCGCGCTCACCGCGCTGGTCCTGCTGCACAAGGGCAAGGGCGGCGGGCTCTCCAGCATGTTCGGTGGCGGGGTCAGCTCCAACCTGGCCGGCTCCTCGGTGGCCGAGAAGAACCTCGACCGCTACACCGTGCTCGTCGGCATCATCTGGTTCGCCTGCATCATCGCGTTCGGCCTGTGGCTGCGGGTCCAGCTCGCCGGCTGACGACGAGCTCCTGACGTGACGGCGCCCGCCGGCCGTACGGCCGGCGGGCGCCGCGGTAATCCCGCTACGCCGCGGAAACCCCCGCTACTCCGCCCCGGACCAGGCCCGGGAGAGCCGCACCCGCCCGCCGGTCTGCAGTAGCGAACCGGCGTAGAGGCGGCTGGCGACCAGTACCGTCGCCACCGTCGCCAACGCCAGCACCAGCATGGAGACGAACGGCTCCCACGCCTGGGCCTGACCGGCGAAGAGCCGCAGCGGCATCGCCACCGCCGCCGAGAACGGCACGTACGACAGGATGGTCATTGCCAGGTCGTTGTCGCTCAGGAAGATCACCGCGAAGTACGGCCCCATCACCAGCAGCATCACCACCGACATGCTGGAGCTGAGATCCTCCTGCCGGCTGACCAGCGAGCCGGCGACCGCCCACATCGCGCCCAGCAGCACGAACCCGAGGATGAAGAAGGGCACGAACCACGCCAGCGCGTCGCCGATCAGATCCAGCAACGCCGGCTGCCGCCCCAGCCGCAACGCCAGCGGGGTGGCGAGCGCGAGCGCGCCGGCCTGGATGAAGATCATGATCGAGTGACCGGCGATCTTGCCGGCGAGCAGGGCGCGGATCGGGATGGTGGCGACCAGGATCTCCACGATCCGGGTCTGCTTCTCGGTGACCACGCTCTGCGCGATCCCGATGCCGGCCATCGCCAGCATCAGGAACACCAGCGCGAAGGTGATCGCCACTACCGCCTGCACCGCGTCGCTGACCGGGAAGGGCTCCAGCAGGTCGACCGGCGGGGTGATACTCAGCCCCGACACGAGTTCACTCGGCGTGTCGGAGAGCCCTACGACCCGCAGTCCGACCGCGGATTCGCCGGACGGGTCCGGCACGACCGCCGCGTCCACCTCTTCCGCGCGTACCAGGGCCTCCGCCTCCGCCTGGTCAGCGACCGGGCGCGGGTCCAGGCCGGCCTCGGCGACCAGCCGCTCCGCGTCCGCGCCGACCGTCGCCACGGTGGGCGTACCGCCGCCGAAGACTCCGGGCAGGATGGCGAGCGCGAACAGCCCGGCCAGCATCAGACTGAGGGTGATCCAGAACCCCTTGGTACGCGCGATGCTGCGGATCTCGTTCTCCGCCACCAGTCGGGTCGCGGCCCAGAACGTCGTTCCGGTCGCGGGCGTGGCCGCCGCCGGCCGGGTCGGGGCATCCACCACCTACACCACCTCCTTGAAGATCTCCGCCAGCGACGGCACGACCGGGCTGAACCCACGAACCGGCCCGCGCCGCACCGCCTCGCGCAGCACCGCCTGCTCCGCGGTGCTGGCGCCGGTGCCGTCGGTCAGGTCGAACACCACCCGGGGCCCGTCCAGCTCCACCAGCTTCACGCCGGGCAGGTCCCGCACCCAGCCGGCGTCGTCGTCCACCACCAGCTCGAACCGTTGTGGGCCGAACCGGGCCTGCAGGTCCTGCCGCCGGCCGGCCGCCCGGATGGTGCCGTCGGCGATGATCACCAGGTCGTCACAGAGCCGCTCCACCACCTCCAGCTGGTGGCTGGAGAACAGCACCGGTACGCCGCTCCGGGCGCGTTCCCGCAGCACCGCCAGCACGGTGTCGATGGCGATCGGGTCGAGTCCGGAGAACGGCTCGTCCAGGATCAGCAGCTCCGGGTCGTGCACGAGCGCCGCGGCGACCTGTACCCGCTGCTGGTTGCCCATGGAGAGGCGCTCCACCGGATCGCCGGCCCGCTGCTCCAGCTGCAACCGCTCCAGCAGGTCGGCGGTCCGCTGCTGGGCGGTGGCGCGGTCCAGGCCGTGCAGGCGGCCGAGGTAGGTCACCTGGTCGGCGACGGTCAGTTTGGGGTAGAGGCCACGCTCCTCCGGCATGTAGCCGAAGCGCTGCCGCACCTCCTGGGTGACCGGCGCCCCCCGCCAGGTGACGGTGCCGCTGTGCGGGGCGATCACTCCGAGGATGATCCGCATGGTGGTGGTCTTGCCGGCACCGTTCGCGCCGACGAAGCCCGTAAGCCGCCCCGGCGCCACCTCGAACGTGACCTGGTCGAGCACGCGGCGCTCACCGAAGTTACGGCTGACCGAGCTGACTCTCAGCATCGCGAATACTTTCGCTGGTTGGTACGCATGGTGCCCACGGTAGGTGGCGCGTCGGGTCCGGCGCGTCCGGCGCCAGACCCATCCGCGGCGGTCCTCCGCCGGTCGGACCCGCCCGGCTCACCCGCCGGGGAGCACCACCCCGTGTTCGTACGCGAAGACCACCGCCTGGGTGCGGTCCCGCAGGCCGAGCTTGGCCAGTACCCGGGAGACGTGGGTCTTGACGGTCGTCTCGCCCAGGTGCAGCTTCCGGGCGATCTCGGCGTTGCTAGCGCCGCGGGCCACCTGGATCAGCACTTCCAGCTCCCGGTCGGTGAGGCCCGGCGGCCGCCACGGAGTGCCGGCCGGGGCCGCGGCCCGCGACGGCGCGGCGAACTGCTGGATGACTCTCCGGGTGACCGCCGGTGACAGCAGCGCGTCCCCGCGCGCCGCCACCCGCACCGACTCGACCAGGTCCTCGGGCCGGGCGTTCTTGAGCACGAACCCGCTCGCCCCGGAGCGCAGCGCCTCGAACAGGTAGTCCTCCCGGTCGAACGTGGTGAGGATGACCACCCGCGGGCCGGGGTGACCATCGAGCGGGGCTTCGCGGCCCGGGTGGGCTTCGGCCGGCCGGAGAATCCGCCGGGTGGCGGCCAGCCCGTCCATCCCGGGCATCTGGACGTCCATGAGTACCACGTCGGGCCGCAGGTCTGCGGCGAGGGCCACGGCGGTAGCGCCGTCACCCGCCTCGCCGACCACCTCGATGTCCGGCTCCGCCCCGAGAATGACCCGGAACCCGGCCCGGACCAGGTCCTGGTCGTCGGCGAGGAGGACCCGGATCGGCCGGCCGGTGGACCTGGGCGGGTCGGGCCGGACCTCCGTGCCCATCACGACACCGCCGCGTCGGCCGCCGCCGAGGCCGCGTCCGCCAGCGGGAACCGTGCCCGCACCTGGAACCCACCGTCGCGGCGCGGCCCCACCTCCAGCTCGCCGCCGTGGACCGCCACCCGCTCCCGCATCCCCACCAGGCCGAGCCCGCCACCGTCCGGCTTCGCCGGCCCGGGGGTGGGGCCCAGGCCGTCGTCGCTGACGTCCACCTCCAGGGCCGCCTCCAGGAACCGGACCCGCACGTCGACGTGCTGGGCGTGGGCGTGCCGGACGGTGTTGGTCAACGCCTCCTGGACCACCCGGTACGCCGAGAGGGCCACCGCGGTCGGGACCGGCCGGGCCGGGCCGTGCACCGAGTAGGTGGCGGCCAGACCGGTGGCGCGGGTCTTCTCGACCAGTTGCGGCAGCTCGGCGAGGCCGGGTGACGGGTGCGCGCCGTCCGCCTCCGACCCCGGCGCGGTCTCATTCGCCCGCAAGACCCCCAGCAGCCCGCGCAGCTCACCGATCGCGGTCCGGGCGGTACTCTCCACGGTGGATATGGCCGAGCGCGCCACCTCCGGATCGGAGTCGAACACCCGGCGCGCGGCGGCCGCCTGGACACCCATCACCGACACGTGGTGCGCCACCACATCATGCAGGTCCCGGGCGATCCGCACCCGCTCGGCCACCACCGCCTGCCGCGCGTTCTCCGCCTGCGAGCGACGCAGTTCCTCCTGCTGCAGCTGCAGCTCGTGCCGGCGGCGCGCGGACTCCCAGGCCGCCTCACCGAAGAAGTAGGCGCCGAGAAAGAACACCAGGTTGAAGCCGATGGAGTACAAGGCGGCGGCGAGCGGGGCCGGCAGCGGTCCCGTCGCGCCGTCAAAGACCGGCGCGGGAGTCTGGATCGCCTGGTAGAGCCCGATCCCCAGCCAGCCGAACATCACCGCGATCACGCCGATGCGTACCCACCGGGCCACCACCCGATCGCGGCCCCACGCTCCCAGGGTGTAGAGCGAGATGAACAGCGCCACCGACGGCGCGACGTTGTCGCCGATCCGCCGCGCCTGCGCGGCGATGAACAGGGCCGCCACCGCCAGGGCGGCCGCGGTGGGGAAGCGCCGGCGCACGGCCAGCGGCGCCGCCAGCGCCAGGGCCCACGCGAGCTGCTCGGCCAGGGTCGGGGCGGTCCCGAACGCCAGCACGCCCATGCTGTTGGTGAACACCACCGCCGCGGCCCCGCCCGCGGCGACCGCAAGCGCCGTCCACCCGTCGTTACGGCGCTGAGTGGCGTCCGGGCCTGGTCGCTGCCAGCGTTGCCAGTCGCTCACGCCCGCCTCTCACTCCCGCCCGCCTCAGCGGAGGGTACGCAGCTTCGGGGCGACGTGTGTGGCGGCGGCGCGGTCCAGCAGCCACAGGGTCCGGTCGACTCCGCTCACTCCGGCGGCCGGCACCTGCACCGGGCCGGCACCGGAGAACGCCAGGTCCACCGCGGCGGCCTTGTCCATGCCGGCGGCGATCAGCCACACCTGTTCGGCGTGGTTGATCGTGGGCAGGGTGAGGCTGATCCGGGTGGGCGGCGGCTTGGGCGCCCCCCGGACCGCGCACACCGGCCGGGTCTCGTAGGCGCCGGGCTGCTCGGGGAAGATCGACGCGACGTGGCCGTCCTCGCCTACGCCGAGCAGCAGCACGTCGAAGTGGGGCAGCGCGGCCGGGTGCCCGGCCGCGGCGAGCTGCCGGGCGTAGCGGTCGGCCGCGGCCTCCGGGTCGGCCCCGTCCGGCCCGTCACTGGCCGGCATCGGATGGATCCGGGTCTCGTCCAGCGGCAGGCCGGCGAGCGCGGCCCGCGCCTGGGTCTCGTTCCGGTCCGCGTGCCCGGAAGGTAGGAACCGCTCGTCACCCCACCACAGGTCGACCCGCGACCAGTCCACCGCGTGGCGGGCCGGGCTGGCGGCGAGGGCACGGTACACGGTCGCGGCCACCCGGCCACCGGTGAGCACCAGGCTGGCCTCGCCCCGCGCTGCCTGGGCGTCGATCAACCGCACCAGCAGCCGGGCGGCCACCGCCTCGGCGAGCACCGGCGGATCCGCGTGCACGATCACGTCGGTCGTCACATCATCACCTCGTGGTGGCCTACCGTACCGACCGCCACCTCGGCCGGATCGACCCAGGTGTGTACGCGCGTGGCCGGCCGCCGCTCCAGCCCGCTGACGCCGGTGGCGGCCGAGAGCGCCGCCGCGTAGGTCTGGTCGGCGTCGAGCCGGCGGAGCTCCTCGGCCAGCTCCTCACCCAGGGTGCGCTCCAGCAGCGGCATGACCCGGTCCTCCTGCCCCGGTTGGTGGAGCCGGGCGGAACTGCCCTCCCGCACGATCGTGATCTCGTCACCGTTGGCCAGCCCCAGCCGCACCGACTCCACCCGCCCGGTGCCCGGGTCGGTCAGCTCCGGGGTGATGCCCAGCCGGGCGGCGAGCCAGCCGGCCAGCAGCGCGCCGCTGGCGTCGTTGGCGGGCGCGGCGACCGACGCCCGCTGCACCACCGTGCCCTCGTCGACCTGGTCGAAGGCTCCGGCCACCAGCGTGCGCCAGCCGGTGAGCCGGGTCCAGCTCAGGTCGGTGTCGCCGGCGTGGTAATCCACCGCCCGCTGCCGCAACGCCGCCACCGGATCGTCGGCCTGTGCGCAGTCGGTGATCCGCCGCTCCGCCACCACCCCCAGCGGGTCGGTGCCGAGCTGCGGCGGGGGTGGGCCGTGCCACCAGGCCACCACCGGCACGTCCGGTGCGAGCAGGGGCATCACCACCGACTCGGCGTGCAGCGCCAGCCGCCCCTGCATCCGCATGATCACCGCCTCGCAGGGGCCGAGCCGGCCGCCGACCACGACCTCCGCGTCGAGCCGGTCGGGGGCCTCGTGGGCGGGGGAGCGGGTGACCACCAGCAGCCGGCACGGGTGCGCCGCGGCGGCGACCGTGGCCGCGTCCTCCACCGCCTTCACCGGAGTGGTCTGTCCGGGCTGCTCATCCACGACCGCGACCAGGGTCAGCACCAGCCCGCTGGTCACCCCGTCGCTACGCCGCGCCGCGGCCAGCTCGCGTACCACCTCGGTCCCGGTCGTATCCCATAGCGCCGCCACTGCCACCCTCCGATCTGCTCTCTGACTGCGGTGTGCGGGATGCCGCCAACGGTGCGGCGGCGGTCACGCGCGCCGCCAGACCCGGCCGTCGCGGGCGAGCAGTTCGTCCGCGCCGCGCGGACCCCACTCGCCCGCCCGGTACGGCTCCGGCCTGGTGCCCGCCCAGGCCTCCTGCAGCGGGTCGATCACCCGCCAGCTCTGCTCTACCTCGTCGGCGTGCGGAAACAGGGTGCTGTCACCGATCAGCACATCCCGCACCAGTCGCTCGTACGCCTCCGGGCTGGGCTCGGTGAACGCCTCGCCGTACTGGAAGTCCATGGCGATGTCCCGCACCTCCATGGTGGTGCCCGGCACCTTGGAGCCGAACTTGAGCACCACTCCTTCCTCCGGCTGCACCCGGATAACCAGCTGGTTGTTGCCGAGCATCTCCACATCGGTGGGGTGGAAGGGCAGGTGCGGGGCCCGCTTGAAGATCACTGCCAACTCGGTCACCCGGCGCGGCAAACGCTTTCCAGCGCGCAGGTAGAACGGCACCCCGGCCCAGCGGCGGTTCTGGACCCCCAGCCGGACCGCGACGTAGGTCTCGGTGGTCGAGTCCGGCGGGACGCCCTTCTCGTCCAGGTATCCCGCCACCCGCTGCCCGGCCACCCAGCCCTGCCGGTACTGCCCGCGCACGGTGCCGGTGGCGATGTCCTCCGGCAGCTTGATCGCCTTGAGCACCTTCAGCTTCTCGTACCGGATCTCCTCGGCGTCGAAGCTGGTCGGCTCCTCCATCGCCACCAGCGTGAGCAGCTGGAGCAGGTGGTTCTGCAGCACGTCGCGGGCGGCGCCGGCGGCGTCGTAGAACCCGGCCCGGGTCCCGATGCCCACGTCCTCGGCCATCGTGATCTGCACCGAGTCCACGTAGCGGTTGTTCCACACCGGGTAGAAGAGGGTGTTGGCGAACCGCAGCGCGAGCAGGTTCTGGACCGTCTCCTTGCCCAGGTAGTGGTCGATGCGGAACACGTCGGCCGGGGTGAAGACCTCGTCCACCAGCTGGTTCAGCTCCCGGGCCGAGGCCAGGTCGTGGCCGAACGGCTTCTCCACCACCACCCGGCGCCAGCCGCCGCAGCGCTCGTTGTCGGCCATGCCGGTGCGGGCCAACTGCTTGAGCACCACCGGGTACGACGCGGGCGGGATCGACAGGTAGAACGCGACGTTGCCCTGGATGCCGTGGGTGTCGCGCAGCTCCTCCAGGGTGCGGTCGAGCCGGTCGAACGCCACGTCATCGTCGAAAGAGCCACCGACGAACCGGATCCCGGTGGCGAGCCTGGCCCAGACCTCCTCCCGCCACGGGGTCCGGGCGTGCTCCTGCGCCGCCTCGCGCGCCAGCCGCGCGAAGGTGGCGTCGTCCCAGTCGCGGCGGGCGAACCCGACCACCACGAACGCGGGCGGCAGCAGTCCACGATTGGCGAGGTCGTAGACGGCCGGGATCAACTTCTTGCGGGCCAGGTCCCCGGTGACCCCGAAGATCACCAGCGCGCAGGGCTCCGGGATGCGTGGTAACCGGCGGTCTTGCGGGTCTCGCAAAGGGTTTACTGGGCTCACAGTTCCACCCTACGGGCCGTGTCGAGGAGCTGAGCGACGCCTTCGGCACGGTCGCGCAGGTGCAGGCGTACCACCGGCCGGCCGCGGCGCGCCAGGGCGCGCCGGTCACCGGCCGCCTGCGCGGCCTGTAGCGTGCCGAAGGTGTACGGTCGGCCGGGCACCGGCAGGTCGTCCGTGACCGCGCCGGTGATCTGCAGGAATGAGCCGTTGGGCGGCCCACCCTTGTGGTACTGCCCGGTGGAGTGCAGGAACCGCGGACCCCACCCGAACGTGACCGGCGCGGTGGCCGCTTCGGCCAGGTACCGCCGCAGCTGCGCCACTGGCGCGTCGCCGAACCGGTCCAGGTAGGCCATGACCGCCAGGTACCCGCCCGGCGCCACGCCCCGGACCAGCGTGGCCAGGGCCTCGTGCACGGAGCCGGCGCCGGTGCCGTAGATCTCCACCGCACCGTCGACCGTGGTCGGCTCCTCCGCCGGCAGGCCCTGCTCCAGGATGGCGGCGGTGTTGTCCTTGGACTCGGTGACGTTGGGCTGGTCGAACGGGTTGATCCCCAGCACCCGCCCGGCGACCGCGGTGGCGAACTCCCAGGCGAGGAACTGCACCCCCAGCGGGCCGTTGACGGCTACGTCCGGGCGTACGCCGCCGCCGGGCACCGCGCCCGGGGCCAACGACCCGCCCACCGTCACGGTCAGTACGCCCGGGCCGGTCGCGCCCGGGGCGTCCGGGGCCTCCACCACCACCGGCAGCAGCCCGCGGCCGTCCTTGCCGGTGGACTCGGCGAGCAGTTGTTCGGCCCAGTCACCCAGCCCGACGATGCCGGTGCCGTCCTCGACCAGCGCCACCTTGTCCCGGGTCTCGCCGCCGAAGCCGAGCCCGGCGGCGCCCAGCGCCGCGCCGAGTGCCAGCGCTGGATTGTCCCGGTCCTTCGCCAGCGACGGCAGCAGCGCCTCGGCCTGCTCGCACAGTTCGGCGATGTCTACCCCGAGCAGCGCCGCCGGCACCAAGCCGAACGCGGTCAATGCCGAGTAGCGCCCGCCCACCTCCGGGTCGGCCAGCACGACGGGGGAGCCGAGCTGCGTGGCGGTGGCAACCAGCGGCGAGCCCGGGTCGGTGACCACCACGAACCGCCGGCCCGCCTCCGCCTCGGTGAACCCGGCGTCGAGAAACGCCTGGTGGTAGGCGCGGCGGTGGCTGTCGGTCTCGATCGTGGTGCCGGACTTGCTCGCCACCACCACCACCGTGCGCGATAACCGGTCGGCCAGCGCGGCGCGGATCTGGTGCGGATCGGTGGTGTCCAGCACGGTCAGGGGTTTGCCCAAGGTCCGGGCGATCACCTCCGGCGCCAGCGACGACCCGCCCATGCCGGCGAGCACCACGTGGTCGAGGTCGGCGAGTTCGGAGTCGAGTTCGGCGAGCTGGTCTACCAGGCCGCGGCTGCGGCGGACGGTGTCCACCCAGCCCAGCCGGATCCGCGCCTCCGGCTCGGCCTCCGGCCCCCACAGGGTGGGGTCCTTCCCCGCCAGCAGCGCCGGCACCGAATCCGCCTGCAGCCGGTCACGCACGGTGGTGGCACCCGGAACCGCGTCCGCGCCCCACACCGTGAGTCCGGCCGCCGACTCGCCGGTGCCGGCCAGCTCCGGAGCCGTCACTTCGCGGCCTCGAGCTCGTTGTGCACCGTCTCGAGCAGCTGCTGCCAGCTCGCCTCGAACTTCTCCACGCCCTCGCGCTCCAGCACCGTCACCACGTCGTGGTAGTCGATGCCCAACCCGGCCAGGTCGTCCAGCACCCGCTGGGCGGCCTGGTAGGCACCGGTGACGGTGTCCGGGCGGGTCTCGCCGTGGTCGGCGTAGGCGCGCAGCGTCTGCTCCGGCATGGTGTTGACCACCCCGGGGGCGATCAGTTGCTCCACGTACGCGGTGTCCCGGTAGCGCGGGTCCTTCACCGATGTGGACGCCCACAGTGGCCGCTGCGGCCGGGCCCCGGCGTCGGCGAGCGAGCGCCACCGCGGCGAGGTGAACACCTCCTGGTAACGCTGGTAGGCCAGCTGGGCGTTGGCGATGGCGGCCTTGCCCATCAGCTGCTGCGCGGCGGGGGAGTCCAGCTTCTCCAGCCGCTTGTCCACCTCGGTGTCCACCCGGGAGACGAAGAACGACGCCACCGACCCGATCTTGGACAGGTCATGGCCGGCGTCGCGGGCGCGCTCCATGCCGGTGAGGAACGCCTCCATCACCTGCGAGTACCGCTCCAGCGAGAAGATCAGGGTGACGTTGACGCTGATCCCGTTCGCCAGCGACTCGGTGATCGCCGGTAGGCCGGCCTCGGTCGCGGGGATCTTGATGAACAGGTTGGGCCGGTCGACCATCCACCACAGCACCTTGGCCTCCGAAATGGTGGCCTCGGTCTGGTACGCCAGGCGCGGGTCGCACTCGATCGAGACCCGCCCGTCCACGCCGCCGCTGGCCTCGTAGGCCGGCAGCATCACGTCGCAGGCCCAGCGCACGTCGAACGTGGTGATCAGCCGGATCGCCTCGTCCCCGTCGATCCCGAGCAGCGCCAGGTCACGCAGTGGTTCGCGGTAGACGTCGGTGGACGACAGCGCGTTGGCGAAGATGGTGGGGTTGGTCGTCACCCCGACCACGTGCTGTTCCCGGCGCAGCCGCTCCAGGTCACCGGTGGTGAGCCGCTCCCGTGACAGGTCGTCCAGCCAGATCGCCACCCCGGCGGCCGATAGTTCGCCGAGCCGGTCCCGGCCGGTCTCCGCGCCGGCACCCGTGGGTTGGTCAGTCATCGTGGGTCTCCCCTTCCGCTCAACCTTGTCCTGCTACCCGCGCCAGGGACCGCCGCGCAGCGGCCACGACCTGTTCCGGCGTGATCCCGAACTGCTCGAAGAGCACCTGGTAGGGCGCGCTCGCGCCGTAGTGCTCCAAGCTCACGCACTCTCCGGCGTCGCCGACCAGGTCATGCCAGCTCATCGCCACCGCGGCCTCCACGCTGACGCGGGCCCGCACCGTGGCCGGCAGCACCGATTCGCGGTACTCCCGGTCCTGCTCGCGGAACCATTCCTGACAGGGCATCGCCACCACCCGGGTGGGCACCCCGTCCGCCTCCAGGATCGTGCGGGCCGCGAGCGCGATCTGTACCTCCGATCCGCTGGCGAGCAGGATCACCGACGGAGCGTCACCGCTCGCCTCGGCGAGCACGTACCCGCCTCGCACCATGTTGTCGGCCGACGCCAGCCCGCCCCCGGTGCGATCCAGCACCGGTACCGCCTGCCTCGTTAGGCACAACGCGGTGGGGCGGTCGGTGTGTTCCAGCGCGGCCCGCCACGCCCAGGCCGTCTCGTTGGCGTCGGTGGGGCGCACCACGTCCAACCCCGGGATGGCGCGCAACGCGCTGAGGTGCTCCACCGGCTGGTGAGTCGGTCCGTCCTCACCCAACCCGATCGAGTCGTGGGTCCACACGTAGATCACCGGGAGCTTCATCAGCGCCGCCAGGCGGACCGCCGGGCGCATGTAGTCGCTGAAGATCAGGAACGTGCCGCCGTACGGGCGGGTGCCGCCGTGCAGGGCGATGCCGTTGAGGATCGCGCCCATGGCGTGCTCCCGGACCCCGAAGTGCAGGACCCGCCCGTACTTGTGGCCGGTGTACACCTTGGTCGAGTACTCGGCGGGGATGAACGACGGCTCGCCGGCCATGGTGGTGTTGTTGCTGTCCGCCAGGTCGGCCGAGCCGCCCCACAGCTCCGGCAGCACCTCCGCCAGCGCGTTGAGTACCTTGCCCGACGCGGCCCGGGTGGCGATGCCCTTGGGGTCGGCCTCGAAGGTCGGCAGGGCGTCGGTCCAGCCCGCCGGCAGCGTCCGGGTGAGCAGCCGGTCGTGCAGGGCCTTGCGCTCGGGGTTGGCCGCGGCCCAGGAGTCGTACGCCGCCTGCCAGGCGGCCCGGTCCCGCTTGCCGCGGTCCAGCACCGCGCGGGCGTGGTTGAGCACCTCGTCCTCGACCGGGAAGTCCACCTCCGGGTCGAAGCCCAGCAGCTGCTTGGTGGCGGCCACCTCCTCCGCGCCGAGCGCCGCCCCGTGGATCTTGCCGGTGTTGCGCTTGTGCGGTGCGGGCCAGCCGATGATCGTACGCAGGGCGATCAGCGACGGCCGCCCGGTCTCCGCCTGCGCGGCCCGCAGCGCCTGGTAGAGCGCGGCCACATCCTCGTCGTAGTCACCGGTGTCGGCCGGACCCCGCCGCCAGTCCACGGTCTGCACGTGCCACCCGTACGCCGCATACCGGGCCGGCACGTCCTCGCTGAGCGCGACCCGGGTGTCGTCCTCGATCGAGATCTGGTTGTCGTCGTAGATCACGATCAGGTTGCCGAGCTGCTGGTGGCCGGCGAGCGAGCTGGCCTCGTGGCTGATCCCCTCCTCGATGTCCCCATCGGAAGCGATCACGTAGACGTAGTGGTCGAACGGACTGGTGCCCGGCGCGGCGTCGGGGTCGAGCAGGCCGCGCTCGCGGCGGGCGGCCATCGCCATGCCCACCGCGTTGGCGATGCCCTGCCCGAGCGGGCCGGTGGTGGTCTCCACCCCCGGGGTGTGCCCGTACTCGGGGTGTCCGGGCGTGGCCGAGCCCCACTGGCGCAGCGCCTTCAGGTCGTCCAGCTCCAGGCCGTAGCCGGAGAGGTAGAGCTGGATGTAGAGGGTGAGGCTGGAGTGCCCGGCCGAGAGGACGAACCGGTCGCGGCCCGGCCAGGCCGGGTCCGCCGGGTCGTGCCGCAGCACCCGCTGGAACAGCAGGTACGCCGCGGGGGCGAGGCTCATCGCGGTGCCGGGGTGGCCATTACCCGCGCGCTGCACGGCATCCATCGCCAGGACCCGCACGGTGTCGACCGCGCGCCGGTCGAGATCGGTCCAGGCGAACGGCTCCGCCGCGGCGAGGTCGGTCCGGGCCGGTGAAGGATTGGTGTCGGTCACGGTGGTTGGGCTCCCGGGATAGCTCGTACGTCGGGTGGCATCGCGGGGTCGGGTGACCCCAGGCCGTACTGACATCGATGTCAACGGTCCACCCTATCGCCGAACCTTCCCACCCTTCCCGGCACGTCGGTCGGTCCCGGTCTGTGACCCCGGCGACCCCGCTGGGGGCGGCGGGGAGGTGCGCGATCACGCTGCCGTACCCTGTGCCAGGTGAGCACGGCGACCGCACCGCCCCCGATCGGGCAGGCACCGGCTCGACCCGTCCCCGTCCCGGTCCGTCCGCGACCTTCCCGGCGGGCGCTGGTCCGGGCCTATGTGGCGTTGACCAAGCCCCGCATCATCGAGCTGTTGCTGGTCACCACGGTGCCGGCGATGGTGCTCGCCGCGGGTGGCCTGCCACCGGCCGGGCTGACCTTGGCGGTGCTGGTCGGCGGGGCCCTGGCGGCGGGCGCGGCCAACGCGCTGAACTGCTATCTGGATCGTGACATCGACCAGGTGATGCGGCGCACCGCCCGGCGGCCGCTGCCGGCGCACACGCTCACCCCGCGCAACGTGCTGGTGTTCGGCGTGGGGCTGGGCGCGCTGGCGATCACCATCATGGTCGTCTTCGTCAACCTGCTCGCTGCCGCGCTCACGCTCGCCGCGATCCTCTACTACGACCTGGTCTACACCCGGTGGTTGAAGCGCACCACCTGGCTCAACACGGTCGCCGGTGGCGCCTGCGGCTCCGCACCGGTGCTGATCGGCTGGGCGGCGGTCACCGGTTCGCTGGGAGTGGCGCCGTGGCTGCTCTTCGCGGTGGTCTTCCTGTGGCAGCCGCCGCACTTCTACGCGCTGGCGCTGCGCTTCCGGGACGACTACGCCCGGGCCGGGGTGCCGATGCTGTCGGTGGTCGCCCCGGCGGGCCGGGTGACCGCCGAGATCGTGGCCTACAGCTGGCTGACGGTCGTCACCTCACTGCTGCTGTGGCCGGTGGCGATGGGCCCGGTGTACGGCGTGGGCGCGATCGTGGTGGGCGCGGCCCTGCTGGTGCAGGCGCACCGGCTGCACCGCCGCGCCGTGGCCGGCGTGGCGATCCGGCCGATGAAGTTGTTCCACTGGTCCAACACCTACCTCACGCTGCTGTTTGCACTGGTGGCGGTGGACACGCTGCTCGCCGCCTAGCCCGGGCGGAGCGGGTCTTTCGGGTGGTGTTCGGTCTCGGCGGGGAGCTACCGCTCAGGTAACCACTATCACAAAAATCCTCCGAACCGCCTCGGCGGGGCGGATTGTCTGCTTACCCTGCGGGCATGGCAGATGGTGATACCACGCTCCTCGCGGAGCGTCTCGACCCGGCCGGCGCCGAGCAGGACGACGACGGCGCCGACCATCCGGATCCGGCCGTGCCCAGCGGCCTGGTCGCCAGCCTGAAGTCGTTCGCGGCCGCCCACACGGGCGCCACGGCAGTCATCGAGTACGTGGGCCGGCGCGGCGCCCGGATCGTGTTGATCGGCGGCGACGGCACGTGGGGGGACCAGTTTGCATCCGCCACCGACGTCGCCCGGCGGGCCTGCGCCCGGGCTGGCGTCCGGGTGGAGAACTCCTGGGAGCGCGAGCTGATCGCGCAGATGCGGCCGGCCCCGCGGCGCCGCCGTGACGTGGCCCGCCGGACCCTGGCCCGGTAGCCCACCCGGCCCAGCGCCCGCCGGTGGCGGGCGTGCCGCCCGCGGCCGCGGTCGCTGGTCACCGTGGTTCGCAGCCGGCGGCCGGTGGTCGGGCGCACCCCGCGGCGAGCCGGGGTCGGTGGCCGCCGCGGCCCGGCCAGCCCTACCTGGCATGATCTTAAGGCGGGTACGCCCGTAACAACTTGGAAACGCTCCCACGCGGATCTATTGACAACCTAAACCGCCTGGGGAAACAATCCTGGGAGCGCTCCCGCGAGAGGAAGGGACTGGATGACCGTCAGCACGCGCCAGCCGGCGGCCGGCACCGACCTGGGGCTGAGCTTCCCCAGCGGCTTCCGGTGGGGGGCCTCCACCTCCGCGTACCAGATCGAGGGTGCGCTGACCGCGGGGGGTCGGGGCCAGTCCATCTGGGACACCTTCGCGCGGGTGCCGGACGCGATCGCCGGGGGCGACACCGCCGAGACGGCGTGCGACCACTACCACCGGTTCCGCGATGACGTGCGGCTCATGGCCGACCTGGGCATCGCCGCGTACCGGTTCTCGGTCTCCTGGCCGCGGATACAACCCGACGGCACCGGCCCGGCCAACCCGGCCGGGCTCGATTTCTACCAGCGCCTGGTGGATGAGATCCTCAGCCACGGCATCGAGCCGTGGCTGACGCTCTACCACTGGGAGCTGCCACAGGCGTTGGAGGACGCGGGTGGCTGGCCCGCCCGCGACACCGCTGCCCGCTTCGCCGAGTTCACCAACCTCCTGCATGGGGCTCTCGGCGACCGGGTAAACCGCTGGATCACCATCAACGAGCCGTGGTGCGCCAGCCTCCTGGGGTATGGATCCGGGGTGCACGCGCCCGGACGGCGTGACGGAGCCTCCGCCGTCCGGGCTGCACACCATCTCTTGCTCGGCCACGGCCTGGCGGTCCAGGCCATCCGGGCCGCCGATCCGGGCGCGGACGTCGGCATCTCGCTCGACCTGTGCCCGATCAGCCCGGCCAGCGACAGTGACGAGGACGCGGAGGCCGTCCGGCGCATGGACGGCGTGCGCAACCGGCTGTTCCTGGACCCGGTGCTGCGCGGCGCCTATCCGGCCGACGTGATCGCCGACCTCGCCGGGGTCTGCGACTTCGGCCACGTCCGCGACGGGGACCTGGCCACGATCTCCACGCCCGGCACCTTCCTGGCGATCAACTACTACCAGCGCAACGTCGTGGCCGCCCCGCAGCCGGACGAAGGCGGCGCCGGTCCGGCGTACCCCGGTAGCGAGGACATCCGGTTCGTGAAGGCGGGCCGGCCGGTCACCGCCATGGGGTGGGAGATCGACGCCAGCGGGCTGAGCGAGATTCTGCTCCGGCTGCACCGCGATTACCCAGCGATACCGTTGTACATCAGCGAGAACGGCGCCGCGTTCGACGACGAGGTGCAAGCCGACGGCCGGGTAAATGACGACGACCGCGTGGCGTATCTCGACGGACACCTGCGCGCCTGCCATCAGGCGATCGCCGACGGAGTTCCGCTGAGTGGGTATTTCGTGTGGTCTCTGCTGGACAATTTTGAATGGGCAGAGGGATTCTCGAAGCGCTTCGGTATCGTGTATGTCGACTATGCAACGCAACGACGCATCCCAAAGGCGAGCGCCGGATGGTATGCCCGAGTGATCCAGCGGAACGGACTGGACCCGGCATGACACCGACCCAGCGGTGGCGGGGCGTGCCAGCGCTCCGCCCGCGGGGTGTCCGGCTGGCGGGCGACGGGAGCAGAGCATGACAGCGCAACGGGCGCGCTCCGGCGGACGGCCCACCCTGGACGAGGTGGCCGCCCTGGCGGGCGTGGGGCGCGGCACGGTGTCGCGGGTAGTCAACGGGTCTCCGCAGGTGAGTCCCGCGGCGCGCGCGGCGGTGGAGCGGGCGATCGTCAAGCTGGGGTACGTCCCCAACCGGGCGGCGCGCTCGCTGGTGACCCGCCGCACCGATTCGGTGGCACTCGTGGTCTCCGAGTCCGAGGAGCGGGTGTTCGGCGAGCCGTTCTTCGCCGGCATCGTGCGCGGGATCAGCTCCGGACTGCTGGACACCTCGCTGCAGCTGTGGCTGGCCATGGCCCAGTCGCCGGCCGAGCGGGAACGGGTGGAGAGCCACCTCACCAGCCAGCACGTCGACGGCGTACTCCTGCTCTCGCTGCACGACTCCGACCCGCTGCCGAGCCTGCTGAAAGAGCGGGACCTGCCGTTCGTCCTCGGCGGCCGCCCGGCGCGGATGATCCGCGCCGCCGAGTCCGGTGACGGCGGGGCGGGCAAGGACGCGATGTGGTTCGTCGACCCGGACAACGTGGGCGGGGCCCGGCAGGCCGTGGCGCACCTGCTCGCCTCCGGCCGGCGCCGGATCGCCCACATCGCTGGCTCGCAGGACATGGGTGTGGGCCTGGCCCGGCTCATGGGCTACCGCACCGCCTGCGCCCAGGCCGGCCTGCCGGTCGACGACAGCATGGTGGCCTACGGCGACTTCAGCGAGCCCAGCGGGGTGGCGGCGATGCGACAACTGCTCGCCACCCGCCCCGACCTGGACGCGGTCTTCGTCGCGTCCGACCTGATGGCCGCCGGCGCGCTCCGGGTGCTACGGGAGGCCGGCCGCCGGGTGCCCGATGACGTGGCCGTGGTCGGGTTCGAGGACTCTGCCGTGGCCCGCCAGACCGACCCACCCTTGACCACGGTGCACCAGCCGGTGGAGGAGATGGGCCGGCAGATGGCCCGGTTGTTGGTCTCCCGCATCCGCGGCGAGGAGGTTCCCCGCCCGTACGTCCTGCTCGAAACCCACCTGGTGGTGCGCCAGTCGGCCTGAGCCGGCTGGGAGGGAAGTCTCCTGCCGCTGGACCGCCGACAGCGGCGCAGACGCACCGGATACCGTGGGGCCATGGCGGAGCACGTTCTCGAGTACGACGGCCAGCAGCTACCGCTACCCATGCGGGAGGCGGTGGCCGGGCCGTCCGGGCTGGATGTCAGCAAACTGCTGGCGCAGACCGGGCATGTCACGCTGGACCCAGGCTTCGGTAACACCGCGTCCTGCACTTCGGAGATCACCTTCATCGACGGGGACGCCGGCGTGCTGCTCTACCGGGGTTACCCGATCGAGGAGCTGGCCGAGAGCTCCTCATTCCTGGAGGTCTCGTACCTGCTCATCTACGGCGAGTTGCCGACCCGGGAGCAGTTGAGTTTGTTCACCGAGCGGATCCGCCGGCATTCGATGCTGCACGAGGACCTGCGCCGGTTCTTCGACGGGTTCCCGCGCGACGCCCACCCGATGGCGGTGCTCTCCTCCGCGGTGAGCGCGTTGTCCACGTTCTACCAGGACAATCTGGACCCGTTCGACCCCGAGCAGGTGGAGTCCTCCACGATCCGGCTGCTCGCCAAGGTGCCGACCATCGCCTCGTACGCGTACAAGAAATCCATCGGGCAACCATTCCTTTACCCGGACAACTCGCTCGATTACGTCGGAAACTTCCTACGCATGACGTTCGGCGTACCGGCCGAGCCCTACCAGCCCGATCCGGTGTTCACCCGGGCCCTGGACACGCTGCTGCTGTTGCACGCCGACCACGAGCAGAACTGTTCCACCTCGACCGTGCGGCTGGTCGGCTCCAGCTACGCCAATCTGTTCAACTCCATCTCCGCCGGTATCGACGCCCTCTCCGGCCCGCTGCAGGGCGGCGCCAACGAGGCGGTGCTGGAGATGCTGCAGGGCATCCAGGCCGACGGCGGTGACGTGGCCGCGTTCGTGCGGCGGGTCAAGGACCGCGGCGACGTACGGCTGATGGGCTTCGGACACCGGGTCTACAAGAACTACGACCCACGCGCGAAGATCGTCAAACGCGCCGCGCAGGAGGTGCTCGCCAAGACCTCCGGCAACGACCCGCTGCTGGACCTGGCGATGGAGCTGGAGGAGATCGCGCTCGCGGACGAGTTCTTCATCTCCCGCAAGCTGTACCCCAACGTGGACTTCTACACCGGCATCATCTACAAGGCCATGGGGTTCCCGCCGAAGATGTTCACGGTGCTGTTCGCGCTCGGCCGGCTACCCGGCTGGATCGCCCAGTGGCGGGAGATGATCGAGGACCCGAGTACCCGGATCGGCCGGCCCCGGCAGGTGTACGTGGGCCCGAGCCGGCGCGACTACGTGCCGATCGAGGCGCGCGGCTGACCACCGGGGGCGCCGGCACCCGCGGTGGGTCCGGCGCGCGCCGTGGTCAGGGAGGTGTGGTCAGGCCGAGCGTCGCGTGCCGTGCGCGACGCAGGTGGCGGTCCAGCCCTGCGGCAGCACCTGCACCTTCATCCGCCGGCCGCAGGTAGGGCAGAACCGCGGCGGCTCCAGCGCACGAGCCGCCGCGCACACCCCATGCCCGCCCTCGTGCCGGGGCCGGCCGCACCGGTCGCACCACCGCGCCGGCTCTTCCGTCCGGCTCACCGCCGTGCCCGGTTCACCGCGCCGTTCACCATGTCCCGGCGGGTCACAGCGTCGCCGACAAGGCCTTGACCGGCATTCTCAGCTCCTCCAGCAGAGTCAGGTCCGCGGTCGCGGGCCGGCCCAGCGTGGTCAGGTAGTTGCCGACGATCACCGCGTTGATCCCGCCCAGCAGGCCGTCGCGGGTACCCAGGTCGCCCAGGGTGATCTCGCGGCCGCCCGCGTACCGCAGGATGGTCCGCGGCAACGCCAGCCGGAACGCGGCGATCGCCCGCAGCGCGTCCTTCGGGTCGAGCACCGACTGCTCGGCGAGCGGGGTGCCCGGCCGGGGGTTGAGGAAGTTGAGCGGTACCTCGTGCGGGTCCAGCTCGGCCAGCTGCGCGGCGAACTCGGCCCGCTGCGCCACGCTCTCGCCCATCCCCAGCACCCCGCCGCAGCAGACCTCCATACCCGAGGCGCGCACCATCTGCAGGGTCTGCCACCGGTCCTCCCAGGTGTGGGTGGTGACCACCTGCGGGAAGTACGACCGCGCGGTCTCCAGGTTGTGGTTGTACCGGTGGACCCCCAGCTCCACCAGCTCGTCCACCTGAGCCTGGGTGAGCATCCCCAGCGAGGCGGCGATGTTGATCTCCACCTCGGCGCGGATCGCCTTCACTCCCTCCCGCACCTGCGCCATCAGCCGCTCGTCCGGCCCCCGGACCGCGGCCACGATGCAGAACTCGGTGGCACCGGTGGCGGCGGTCTGCTTCGCCGCCTCCACCAGGGCCGGGATGTCCAGCCAGACCGCGCGTACCGGCGAGGTGAACACCCCGGACTGGGAGCAGAAGTGGCAGTCCTCCGGGCAGCCGCCGGTCTTCAGCGACACGATCCCCTCGACCTCCACCTCCGGACCGCACCAGCGCATCCGGACCTCATGGGCGAGCTGCAGGGCCTCGCTCAGCCGCTCGTCGGGCAGGGTGAGCACCTGGTACACCCCGTCCTGGTCCAATCCGGC
>DATGPS010000016.1:0-64503 GCA_035304685.1 Natronosporangium sp.
GAGGGTGCTAACCCGGCGGTGCCGGCACCCGCGACGACGGGACCGACGGGCGACATACGTTGTGCCATTCCAGATACCCCAGGAGGGTATGCTCGTGACTACCGCGACGAAGGTTGCGATCAAGCCGCTCGAGGACCGGATTGTGGTCCAGGCGAACGAGGCGGAGACCACCACGGCGTCCGGGATCGTCATCCCGGACACCGCGAAGGAGAAGCCGCAGGAGGGCACCGTCCTCGCTGTCGGCCCGGGTCGTGTCGACGACTCCGGCAAGCGGATCCCGATCGACGTCAAGGTCGGGGACACCGTGCTGTACTCCAAGTACGGCGGCACCGAGGTCAAGTACGGCGGCGAGGAGTACCTGGTCCTCTCCGCCCGTGACGTGCTCGCTGTCATCGAGAAGTGACCAGGGCGGCCGCCAGCGGTGCCGGGGGGTTCGACGCCGCACCCGGGCGGCCCTGTGCTCGTTGGAACTGACGGTGGCTACCGCCCTGGACCGTGGGGTCCAGGGCGGTAGCTGTGTAGAGGAGACATCACAATGGCGAAGATCCTGAGCTTCTCCGACGAGGCCCGGCGCCACCTCGAGGACGGCGTCAATACGCTGACCGGCACGCTCCGGGTAACCCTCGGGCCGCGCGGGCGAAACGTGGTGCTGGACAAGAAGTTCGGCCCGCCGACCATCACCAACGATGGCGTGACCGTGGCCAAGGAGATCGAGCTCGACCACCCGTACCAGAACCTCGGCGCCCAGTTGGTCAAGGAAGTGGCGACCAAGACCAACGACGTCGCCGGTGACGGCACGACCACCGCCACCGTGCTGGCCCAGGCGATGGTCCGCGAGGGCCTGCGCAACGTGGCCGCCGGTGCCAGCCCGTCCGCGCTCAAGCGCGGCATCGACGCGGCCGCCGAGGCGGTCTCCGAGGCCCTGCTCAGCAAAGCGGTCGAGGTGGACAGCCGGGACGCGATCGCGCACGTGGCGACGGTCTCGGCACAGGACGCCACCATCGGTGAGCTGATCGCCGAGGCGATCGAGAAGGTGGGGCGCGACGGTGTGATCACCGTCGAGGAGGGCTCCACGCTCGCTACCGAGCTGGAAGTCACCGAGGGCATGCAGTTCGACAAGGGCTTCATCTCACCCCACTTCGTCACCGACCCGGAGGCGGGCGAGGTGGTGCTGGAGGACGCCTACGTCCTGATCACCACCGAGAAGATCTCGGCGGTGGAGGACCTGCTGCCGGTGCTGGAGAAGGTGGTCCAGGCCAACAAGCCGCTGCTGGTCATCGCCGAGGACGTGGAGGGCCAGGCGCTGGCCACGCTGGTGGTCAACGCCCTGCGCAAGACACTGCGGGTGTGCGCGGTCAAGGCACCCGGCTTCGGCGACCGCCGCAAGGCGATGTTGCAGGACATGGCGATCCTCACCGGGGCCCAGCTCATCGCCCCCGAGGTCGGCTACCAGCTGGACCAGGTGGGCCTGGAGGCGCTCGGCCGGGCGCGCCGGGTGGTGGTGACCAAGGACAACACCACCATCGTGGACGGTGCCGGGTCCCAGGCGGACGTGACCGCGCGGGTGGAGCAGCTCCGGAAGGAGATCGAGGCCTCGGACTCCGACTGGGACCGGGAGAAGCTCTCCGAGCGGTTGGCGAAGCTCTCCGGCGGGGTGGCGGTCATCCAGGCCGGTGCGGCGACCGAGGTCGAGATGAAGGAGCGCAAGCACCGCATCGAGGACGCGATCGCGGCCACCAAGGCGGCGGTCGAGGAGGGTGTGGTACCCGGTGGTGGTGCGGCGCTGGTCCAGCTCGACGTGCTCGACGACTACCTGGGCCGCTCCGGGGACGAGCGGACCGGAGTGGCCGTGGTGCGGACGGCGCTGGCCGAGCCGCTGTACTGGATCGCCTCGAACGCCGGTTACGACGGCCACGTGGCGGTGGAGAAGGTGCGCGAGCTCGACTGGGGCCACGGCCTGAACGCGGCCACCGGTGAGTACGGCGACCTTCCCGCGGCCGGGATCATCGACCCGGTGAAGGTGACCCGCAACGCGGTCGCCAACGCCGCCTCGATCGCCGGGCTGCTGCTCACCACGGAGTCGCTGGTGGTGGAGAAGCCGGAGGAGCCGGCGGCGCAGAACGGTCACGGCCACGGCCACGGCCACGGGCACGGGCACCAGCACGGGCCGGGCTTCTAGGCGGGTGACCGGGGCCCGGGGCGTTCTCGGGTAACCCGGGAGTTCCTGGTTTGGCAGCTAGAGCCCCAGCAGGGGTCCCCTGCTGGGGCTCTAGCGGTAGCAGGGGCGCCCTGCTGAGGAGGAGCGCATCTAGCGGGGCGCCCTGCTGAAGTGCTGTGCTCAGCAGGGGAGCCCTGTTGGGGTAACGGGGGAGCCCTGTTGAGGAAGTGTGCTCAACCGGGGAGCCCTGTTGGGGCAACGGGGGCGCCCTGTTGGCGTAAGCGGGGAGCCCGGTTGTGGTTTTGGTGGTCACCGGGGCGCCCTACTGGGGAGTTGAGCTCGAAAGGGGAGCCCGGCCGAGTGGCTTATCCCCGGCAGGGGAGCCCTGCTGGGGCTCTAGCGGTAGCAGGGGGGCCCTGCTGAGGGGGAGCGCATCTAGCGGGGCGCCCTGCTGAAGTGCTGTGCTCAGCAGGGGAGCCCTGTTGGGGTAACGGGGGAGCCCTGTTGAGGAAGTGTGCTCAACCGGGGAGCCCTGTTGGGGCAACGGGGGCGCCCTGTTGAGGTAAGCGGGCGCCCCGGTTCTCGCGGTTGCCGGCCGGGCACGGACGGCTCAGACTGGACGGTGTGAGTCGCGCGGCGGGAGCCCTGGGCGCGGTGGTGGCCGCGGCGGTGGCGCTCGCAGTGGCGGAGCTCGTCGCGGTGGTGACCGGGCCCGGGTCGTCACCGCTGGTCGCGGTCGGCGGTGTGGTGGTGGACCACGCACCTCGGCCGATGGTCGAGTTCGGGATCAGGGTGTTCGGCACCCTGGACAAGCCAGCGCTCCTCGTCGGCACGGTGCTGCTGGTGGCCGGCTGCGCGGCGGCGTTGGGCGCCGCGGCCGTCCGGCGACTGTGGATCGGGCTCGCCGGGCTGGCAGTCTTCGCCGCCATCGGGGTGGCGGCCGCGGTGAGCCGCCCGGACGCGGACCCTGGCGCGCTGTTGCCGACGCTGGCGGGAGCCGCGGCCGCGGCGTTCACCTACACCCGCCTCCGCTCCCGGATGGTCGCGCCCTCCTGGACCGGACCCGGCGAGCCGGGCGTACCCGGCGGGAGCCGGGCCCAGAGCAGCGATGAGCCGGGCGTACCCGGCGGGGGCCGGGCCCAGGAGCATGGCGAACCGGGCGTACCCGGCGGGGACCATGCTCCGGAGGGCGTCGAGCGTCCACCGCTCGGCCCGGCCGGTGGTCGCGATGCGCCAGTGCTCGACCGGCGGCGTCTCCTCCGGGTCGCCGGCCTCACCATGGGCGCGGCGGCCGTCGCCGGGGTCGGTGCGCACTGGTGGTCGCTGCGGCGGGACGTGGCCGCCGCCCGCGGCGCGGTCACCCTGCCCGCTCCGACGGACCCGGCCGGCCCGGTACCCACCGGCGCCGACCTGCGGTTGCCGGGCCTCGCCAGCTATGTCACCGCCAACGACGAGTTTTACCGCATCGACACCGCGCTGGTGCCGCCGCAGGTGGACCCGGCCGACTGGCGGCTGCGGATCCACGGGCGGGTCGCCCGCCCTTACGAGATCACATTCGCGGAGCTGCTGGCCCGCCCGATGGTGGAGCGGTATATCACCCTCGCCTGCGTGTCCAATCAGGTCGGTGGTGAGCTGATCAGCAACGCCCGGTGGCTGGGCGTACCGGTGCGGGACCTGATCGCGGCGGCCGAGCCGCTGCCCGACGCCGACCAGGTGGTCAGCCGGTCCGTGGACGGATGGACCTGCGGTACGCCGACCGAGGTGCTCACCGACGGGCGGGACGCGCTGCTGGCCGTGGGCATGAACGGCGAGCCGCTGCCGCTGGCGCACGGTTTCCCGGTGCGCATGGTGGTGCCCGGATTGTACGGGTACGTCTCAGCCTGCAAGTGGATCACCGAGCTGGAGCTGTCGCGGTTCGACGACTTCGACGCCTACTGGGTCCCCCGCGGGTGGGCTCCCCGGGCGCCGGTCAAGACGCAGTCCCGGATCGACACGCCGCGCAGTCAGGCCCGCCCCGGACCGGTGACGGTGGCCGGGGTGGCGTGGGCCCAGCACCGTGGCGTCGCCCGAGTGGAGGTACGCGTGGACGGTGGGCCCTGGCACGAGGCGGCTCTCGCCGAGGCGGTCTCGGTCGACACCTGGCGACAGTGGAGTTGGCGCTGGGATGCCACGCCCGGTGACCACGAACTGGTGGTGCGGGCCACCGACGCCACCGGCGCGGTGCAGCTGGAGCAGCGGAGCCCGGCCGCGCCCGACGGTGCCACCGGCTGGCACACGGTGCGGGTGCAGGTGGCCTGAGGCAGGCTCAGCCGGCGTGCCTGCCGGCGAGCTGCGCCGGCACCGCCCGGGTCGCGGTCTGTGGCGCCGGCACCGCCGGGGTCGGCACCGCCTGCACCGGCACCGTCCGGTCCGGGATGGTCTGTGCCGGCACCGCCGCTCGGGCCCGGGCGAGGCGGAGACGCTCCTCCAGCCCTCGGATGTCGGCGCGGCCACGGTCGACCAGGTCATCCACCCCGGCTTCTTGCAGCCGCAGCCGCTCTGCCTCCGTAAAACCTCCCCAAACGCCGTAAGGTTCGCGTACCGTAAGCGCGTGCGCGGCGCATTCGGGGCGGACCGCGCAGCCGCCACAGAGCAGTTTGGCCGCTTCCTCGCGGCGGGTCCGGGACGAACCACGCTCGCCGTCGGGGTGGAAGAACTGGGCGCTATCCCGCCCCAAGCACGCCCCCCGTCGCTGCCACTCCCAGCGGTCGGTAACCGGACCGGGCAGTCGCTGCACGGCCGTCATCGCACCTCCTCCCCCAGCGCCTCCTTGCGCGCGTGCCGTCGCCGGTGCCCGACGTCCACCCGCCGGAGAGCCGCCTCGGCTCCCCGCCGATGCCGCCGATCAAGATCCGCGCGGACACGGGACGACGCACGGACGGCGGCGGTGAATGGCACGCCGCCCCCGACCTTAACGCCGGAAGTGGCGTGTGTCACTAGTGCTGACGGACCGGAGTTGTTCCGCGACTCTGCCGATCCAAGGTTTGCGGTACCGAACAGTACAAAACGGCGCCATGCGGCCCCGGTTTCGTGGTCTCCTCCTCAGCGAGGCGGTCAGAATCGGCGCCGCCGCACCGAGCAGGGGGGTCATCGTGCGTACAGTCCTGGTCTGCGTCAGGTCACCGTCGGCGGCGCGCTCGATCGAGGCCTGCGCCGCGGGGTTGGGGGTGAGTGCGATCCGGACCGCGTCATCGGACGCCGAGGCCATGGCGCGGCTCACCGAGCGTCCGGCTGAGCTGATCCTCGCCGACACCATGGTCACCCGGGCCGACCCGGTGGGCTTCACCCGGCGGCTGCTGGACCGGTCACCCGGCGCCACCGTGCTGCTCTTCGGTGACGAAGACCCGCGCACGGCCGCGGCGCTGGTCGCGGCCGGGGTCCGGGGGGTGATCCGGGGCGGGGAGCGGGATCCGGTCGCGGCGGTGGCCAAGGCGTTGCTGCTCATCGGGTCGCACCGGCGCGGCGGGGTGGAGCCGGTGCCCGCCGGCCGGCCGTCGCCGGTGAGACCCGCCGCGCCCGGGCGCCAAGCGGCCGCGCCGGCCGGCGACGGCCGGGCCGTGCCCGTGCCGGCCCAGCGCGGGGACGGGGTGGCGGAGGAGACCCCGGTGGCGCGGCTCGCGCTGACCGACCGCGAACTGCAGGTCCTGCGCCGGATGGCCGAAGGCAAGAGCAACGCGGAGATCGGCCGGGAGCTCTACGTCTCCGAGGACACGGTCAAGACCCACGCCCGCCGGCTATTCCGCAAGCTGGGAGTACGCGACCGGGCGCACGCGGTGGCGGTGGGGTTCCGGGCCGGCGCCCTGGCGTAGGCCACGGTGTAGCACCCGGTGCCGGCGCTCGGGCCGCGCCCCCGCCGGTGCCGGCCGGTCAGGCCGCGCGCCGCCGCTGCCCGGCGTGGGCGCGCGCCGCCGGCAGCCGGGTCACGCCGTCCGGATCGGAGTCGCCGGGCCCGGGCGGCGCGGAGTCGGCGGCGGTGCCCAGGCCGGCCCGCCGCAGGCGCCGGAGCGCGTCCTGCCCCCCGGGCGGCTGGCCGAAGTACAGCGACGGCCGGGTCAGGGCGAGCACGATCAGGTAACCGGCCACCACGAATGCGTGGGTGGCCACATGGGTGAGCGCCACCTGACCGCGGGTCAGATCGTTGACGTTGAGCAGCGCCAGCACCACGACGAAAGCGGAGAGCAGCGTCACGATGCCGGCCGGGGCGGCGCGGCGGGCCGCGATCCAGAAGAAGCCCACTCCGATCGCGACGTTCCACGCGGCGGACTCGTGCCACAGATGGCCAGGGGTGGCCCCGGTCAGAATGGCCTCGCCGTGGAAGTGGCCGGGCCCCACCCACATGGCCGCCATCTGCGCCACTCCCAAGCCGAGCTGGGCCAGGCCGAGCACGCCGAGGGCGAACCGCAGCAGCCGCGCCAGGCGGGCCCGCCCAGGCCCCGGCGCGGCGGCCAGTACCGCGGGGCTCACGTCGCCGGCGGTGGGCACCAGGCCGGTGCGGGCCAGCCGGGTGAGGGTCGCCGCGTCCTCATACCACGAGCGGCAGTCGGGGCAGGTGGCCAGGTGCGCGTCCACCTCGGCGTCCAGGACCGGGCCCACCTCCGCGTCCAGCCGCGCGGACAGCGACTCCCGATACTGCTCGCACCCCACCACACCCACATAGTCGGGCACACCGCCGGCGCGGTTCCCACCGGGCCGCCGCTGACGAGGGCCGATGGCGGGACGCCCGTGGTGCGGCGGTGATTCGACATCGATAGCCTGGCAGCCATGGGGGAAGCGGACGAAGCCACGATCACCGGCTGGGCGCTGGCGGCGAAGGCGGGTGACACCGCCGCCGCCGCCCGGTTCGTCCGCGCCACCCAGCCGCAGGTCCAGCGGATGTTGGCGTTGCTCGCCAGCCCGCGGGAGGCCGAGGATCTCGCCCAGGAGACCTACCTGCGGGCGATGCGGGCCCTGCCCCGGTTCGCGGCGCGCTCCTCCGCCCGCACCTGGCTGTACGCGATCGCGCGCCGGGTGGCCGCCGACCACCTGCGGGCGGTCGCCGCCCGGCCGAAGCTGGCGGACGTCGCGGACTGGCAGGCCACGGCGGAGGTCCGGCAGGCACCGGTGCGGTTCGACGACTACGTCGTGCTGCGCCAGTTACTGGAGCGGCTCTCGCCCGAGCGCCGGCTCGCCTTCGTCGTCACCCAGGTGCTAGGGCTGTCGTACGCGGAGGCGGCGGAGGTCTGTGACTGTCCGATCGGGACGGTCCGGTCTCGGGTGGCGCGGGCCCGGGACGACCTTGTGGCGGCGCTGCGGGAGCAGCGGGCGTCTGGCGCCGAGGCCCCGCCGGGCGAGACCGGCCGGAGCCGGTTCCGGCCGACGGCCTGATCCGGCCGCGGGAGGCGCCCCCGAGCGGCGATCCCGCGGTGGGGAGGTCTCGGGGAGGTCGTCGCCGGCCACCACGCCGGGGTGGGCCGCTCACCGGAGCGTCCCGGCGGGGAAAATCTCCGCGAGTTTCGTCGACTTCGATGTTACTTGTGCCGATTTCTCGCCGGTGAATTCACCGAGTCACTGTGATGGGATCGTGGGTGATGGAACTTCAAGCGGATCGTGTCCGACTTGTCAGTCGTGACCCCTGACTGCCCTCCGGCGCGCCCCGGCGCCCGGAAGAAAGGATCCCGCATGATCACCTCGCTGCGACGCGCCGGCGCCACCCTCACCTTCGCGGCGCTGGCGCTGCCACTGCTGGCCGCCCCGGCCTACGCACACGTCACCGCCAGCCCGGACGAGGCCGAATCGGCGTACTTCCGCACCAGCCTGCGGATCTCTCACGGGTGCGAGGGCTCCCCGACCACCACGGTGCGCGTTCGCATTCCCGAGGGGGTCGAGAACGTACGCGCGGAGCCGGCGCTCGGGTGGGACGTCGAACTCGTCACCGGGGAAGGTGAGGCCGCCGCGGACTCCGGTGACGACGGGGCGACCGCCCCGGTCACCGAGGTCACCTGGGTCGGCGGTTCCTTGCCGGACACCCAGTTCCAGGAGTTCGGACTGAACTTCCGGATCGCCGACGACGCGCCGGACGTGCTGTACTTCCCCACGATCCAGGAGTGCGAGGACGGCGAGCACGCCTGGATCGAGATCCCCGCCAGCCTGGACGGGTGGCATGACCTCGACGAGCCGGCGCCGTACGTGATCAACAACGTGGGCGGCTCCGATCACGGCGCCGAGCCGGCGGAGGACGGCGCCGAGCCGGATGCCGCGGCCCCGGAGGAGGCCGACACCGACGCCACCGCCGCGACCGAGGACGACAGCGGCGGCGGGGTCCTGCCGGTGCTGGCCTTGATCGCCGGGCTTCTCGGCCTGGTGGCCGGGTCGGCGGCGCTCTGGCTGAACCTGCGGGGCCGGGCCGGGGCAGATCGCGGCTGATCGCCCGCGCTACCGCCGGTCGCTGCGCTACCGCCCGTCGGCTACCGCCCGCGGCTACTGATCGTCGGCGATGGTGTCCTGCACGCCGTCGCAGTAGCCGCGGGCGTAGTCCCAACTCACGTAACGCTCCGGGTCGGGGTTGCAGGCCGGTTCGTGGACCCGCGGCATCCCCGACTCCAACAGGTGCCGCAGGTTGCCCCGCAGCAGGTCCCAGTCGAAGTAGTGCGGCTCGCGACACTCGTCGCATTCGATGACCAGGCCCCGGATGCCCATCGGGCTCAGCAGCGCCTGGTAGACCTCCAGATCCGCCAGGTCCTCGAGCACGTCCTGCCGGTCTGCCTCCGAGAGCGGGTCGGGCAGGGCCTCGTCGGCCATCCGGTTCAGCTCGGCGGCGGGATCGGCCGGGTCGCCCTGGAACGGATCGAGCGGCTCCTCGTGCACCTCTCCCACGGTAGTCCGCCCCCGCGGTTTTCGCCTTCCTACCCGACCCAACCGCGCGTACCGTAGGCGTTCAGGCCGGCGCGCGGGGACGCCCGGTCTGACGGCGAGTACGCGGCCGGACCTGACGGCGAGTACGCGGCCGGACCTGACGGCCAGTACGCGGCGCGACCGCCCCGGCGGGTCGGTACGATGACACCACCACGCACCTACCGGACCATTCCACCGGCCGCCGCCGCCAGCGGACATCACACCGACAGGGGCTTTTCGTGGACCTACCGCTCGCACTGACCTTTGACGACGTTCTGCTGCAGCCGGCGGAGTCGGACGTGGTCCCCAGTGAGGTGGATACCTCCACCCGGCTGACCCGGCAGGTGCGGCTGGCGGTGCCGCTGGTCTCCGCCGCCATGGACACCGTGACCGAGTCCCGGATGGCGATCGCCATGGCCCGCCTGGGCGGCATCGGCGTGCTGCACCGCAACCTGTCAGTGGAGGAGCAGGCGCTCCAGGTCGACCAGGTGAAGCGCTCCGAGGCCGGGATGGTGACCAACCCGGTCACGTGCGCCCCGGACGATCCGCTCAGCCAGGTGGAGGCGCTCTGCGCCCGGTACCGGATCTCCGGGGTGCCGGTGGTCGACCGCGCGGGCGCCCTGGTGGGGATCGTGACCAACCGGGACATGCGCTTCGTGACCGACACGTCCGTGCCGGTCCGCGAGGTGATGACCCCGATGCCGCTGGTGACCGCGCCGGTCGGGGTCGCCCGGGAGCGTGCCCTGGAGCTGCTGCGCCAGCACAAGGTGGAGAAGCTGCCGCTGGTGGACGACGCCGGGCGGCTGCGCGGCCTGATCACGGTGAAGGACTTCGCCAAGAGCGAGCAGTACCCGCACGCCACCAAGGACGAGGCCGGCCGGCTGCGGGTGGCCGCCGCGGTAGGGGTCGGGGACGACGCCTTCAAGCGGGCCGGAGCCCTGCTGGACGCGGGCGTCGACGTACTGGTCGTGGACACCGCGCACGGCCACAACCGGCTGGTGGCCGAGATGGTGGCCCGGTTGAAGCGGGAGGGCGCTCCCAGCGTGGTCGCCGGCAACGTCGCCACCTTCGCCGGCGCCAAGGCGCTGGTCGACGCCGGTGCCGACGCGGTGAAGGTGGGGGTCGGCCCGGGCGCCATCTGCACCACCCGGGTGGTGGCGGGGGTCGGAGTGCCGCAGATCACGGCGATCGCCGAGGCGGTCCGGGCGGCCCGCCCGGCCGGCGTACCGGTGATCGCCGACGGCGGCATCACCCAGTCCGGCGACATCGCCAAGGCGATGGTGGTGGGCGCCGAGACGGTGATGCTCGGCGGTCTGCTCGCCGGCTGCGAAGAGAGCCCGGGTGAGCTGATGTTCGTCGGCGGCAAGCAGTACAAGTCCTACCGGGGCATGGGTTCGATCGGCGCCATGCGTTCCCGAGCCGGCTCCAAGGCGTACTCCAAGGACCGCTACTTCCAGCAGGACGTCTCCGAGGACCAGCTGGTGCCGGAAGGCATCGAGGGCCAGGTGGCCTACCGCGGCCCGCTGGACACGGTCGCCCACCAGTTGGTCGGGGGGCTGCGGCTGGCTATGGGGTACGTGGGCGCGGCCACCATCCCGGAGCTGTCGAAGCGGGGCCGGCTGGTGCGGATCACCGCCGCCGGGCTGAGCGAGAGCCACCCCCACGACATTCAGATGACCGTCGAGGCTCCCAATTACCGGTCCCGCTGACGCCAGAGTCGGGGGGAAGGAGCGAGAGCGTGCGTGAGGACGTCGAGATCGGGCTGGGCCGTGCCGCCCAGCGCGGCTACCACTTGGCCGATGTGGCGCTGGTGCCCTCCCGGCGGACCCGGGACGTGGACGACGTGTCCACGAGCTGGCAACTGGACGCGTACCCGTTCACCGTCCCGTGCGTGGCGCACCCCAGCGACGCCACCATGAGCCCGGCCACCGTGGTGGCCCTGGGCCGGCTGGGTGGCTTGGGGGTGCTCAACGCCGAGGGGCTGTGGACCCGGTACGAAGATCCTTCCAAGCTGCTGGCCGAGCTGGCCTCGCTGGATGACGAGGCTTCCGCCACCCGGCGGTTACAGGAGATCTACGCCGAACCGATCATCCCGGAGCTGATCGGCGAGCGGATCCGGCAGATCCGCGCCGGCGGGGTGACGGTGGCGGTGCGGGTCTCCCCGCAGCACACGCTGCGGCTGGCGCCGGTGGTGCTGGACGCGGGCGTGGACGTCCTGGTCATCCAGGGCACGATCGTGTCGGCGGAGCACGTCTCCACCGCGGATGAGCCGCTGAACCTCAAAGAGTTCATCGCCGACCTGGACCTGCCCGTGATCGTGGGCGGGTGCACCAACTACCAGACCGCTCTGCACCTGATGCGTACCGGGGCCGCCGGCGTGATCGTCGGTATCGGCGCGGACGAGTGGTCCACCACCGACACGGTGCTGGGGATCCGGGTGCCGATGGCCACCGCGATCGCCGACGCGGCCGCTGCCCGGCGCGACCACCTGGACGAGACCGGCGGCCGGTACGTGCACCTGATCGCCGACGGCGACCTGCAGACCAGCGGCGACATCGCGAAGGCACTCGGCTGCGGCGCGGACGCGGTGATGCTGGGGGAGCCCTTGTCGATGAGCGCGGAGGCGCCGGCCCAGGGCGCGTGGTGGCACTCCGCCGCCAGCCACCCCAAGCTGCCCCGCGGCGCCTTCGGTGTCGCGAGCGAACCGCTGGGGACGCTGGAGCAGATCCTGTACGGGCCGGCCGACCGTCCGGACGGGACGTTGAACCTCTTCGGCGGGTTGCGCCGGGCCATGGCCAAGTGCGGCTACCGCGACCTGAAGGAGTTCCAGCGGGTCGGGTTGATCATTGACGGTTCCGGATAGCCGTCACCGGGTGGTCGCGGCCCTGCTCGCGGCCGTGACCGTGGTGCTCACCGTGGTCGGCTGCACCGCCGGCCCGAGCGATGGGGTCGTGGTCACCACCGCACCGGCCGGCCACGCACCCCCGGGCGTACTACCCGGCGCGCCGCTCGACGGCTACTACCCGGAGCTCGGCGACCCCGGTTACCAGGCCGAGCACTACGACCTCGCGGTCCGGTACGACCCGGTCAGCGACGAGCTGACCGGCCAGATCACGATGCGCGCCACCGCCGCCGGGGAACTACCGGTGCTGCGGCTCGACCTGATCGGGCTGACGGTGACCGAGGTGCGCGTAGACGGTGTCCCGGCGCGCACCGCGCGGGAGGCGGGCAAGCTGGTCGTCACCCCGGCGGCGCCGGTGCCGGCCGGCGCCGGCTTCACGGTGGAGGTCACGTACCACGGCGTCCCGGAGCCGGTGCGCGAGCCGCAACTAGGCACCAACGGGTTCCACCACACCGAGGACGGGGCGTTCGCACTCGGCCAGCCCCGCTCGGCCAGCACCTGGTTCCCGGTCAACGACCACCCGTCGGACAAGGCGACCTACGCCTTTGAGATCACCGTCCCGGAGGGTCTGGTCGCGGTGGCGAACGGCGCCCCGGCGGGCCGGCACACCTCGCAGGGCTGGACCACCTGGCGGTGGCGGGAGTCCGCGCCGATGGCCAGCTACCTGGTGACGCTGGTGGTCGGGGACTACCGGCTGAGCGAGTCCACCCACCGCGGCCTACCGGTGGTGGTCGCGGTCCACGCCAGCCTGCCGGCCGGGATCGACGCGCAGCTCGCGCGGACCGGTGAGATCGCCGACCGGCTCGCGCAGTGGTTCGGGCCGTACCCGTTCTCGGCGTACGGCGGGGTGGTGCTCGCCGACCAGCGAGTGGGGTTCGCGTTGGAGACCCAGAGCCGGCCGGTGTACGGACCCGCCTTCTTCGCCGGTGGCGCGGACGGCACCTGGGTGATCGTGCACGAGTTGGCGCACCAGTGGTTCGGCGACAGCGTCACGGTGCGGCAGTGGCGCGACATCTGGCTCAACGAGGGGTTCGCCACGTACGCCGAGTGGCTGTGGGAGGAGGCGCACGGCGGGGACACCGTCACCGAGCTGTTCGACCTGTACTGGGGCGGGCCCGGCGCCGAGCCGGAGTTCTGGACTGTGCCGCCAGGCGACCCCGGGCCGGACCGGCTGTTCCACTCCGCCGTGTACCTGCGCGGGGCGATGACCGTACACGCCCTGCGCCTAGCCGTGGGCGACGAGGCGTTCTTCGAGATCCTCGCCGCCTGGACCCGCGAGTACCAGTACCGCAACGTCACCACCGAGGACTTCATCACGCTGTGTGAGCGGGTCGCCGGGCGCGACCTGGGTACGCTGTTCGACCACTGGCTGTACGCTCCGGTGCAGCCCACGCACCCGGGGAGGTAGTGATCCGCTTCCGTTGCCGGGGCGTGATACTTGTGGGACGAGCCGGCGAGGGACTGCGGACAAGGGCGGTGCCGTGGACGACTACTACGAGATAGTGGGAGTGGACCGTGGCGCCCCCCGGGAGGAGATCGACCGCAAGATCCGCGAGCAGCTCCGGCTCTGGCAGCGCCGCACCGCCCACGCCGACCTGTCCCGCCGGCAGGAGGCCGAGCGCCGGGTGGAGCAGCTCGGCCAAGCTCGCACGGTGCTGCTCGACGACGAGCAGCGCCGCGAGTACGACCGCAAGCTGGCGCTGGCCGCCGGTGACACCGTCCCGGCCCTCGCGCAGACGACGATCGACGCCGCGAGCCGCACCGCGGACTGGCTCAGCCAGGCGCGGGCGCACCTCGCCGTCAACGATCACCACGCAGCCGCGTACGCCGCCCGGGCCTTGCTGCGCACCACGCCGAACCCGCCGGCCGAGGTCTGGACCATCCTGGCGCGCGCCAACACCGAGCTGGGCCACCTGGAGGACGCGCTGTTCGAGGCCCGCCGGGCGGTCGCGCTGGCACCGGACAACCTGGAGGCCCAGCTCGCGCTCGGGCGGGTGCACGAGCGGCGGCTGGAGTGGCACGAGGCGTACCAGCTCTACCTCAACGCCCGCAGCGCGCACCCGCACGCGGATGAGCCGCACCTGGGCATGGCGCGCGCCCTGGCCGGGATAGGACGCCCCACCCTGGCCATGTCCGAGTTGGAGCAGCGGTTCGGGCGCAGCACGGACGTCCACGGCGGCCGTACGCTGGCGCGCGGCCTGGTGGGGGCGGCGGAGGTGCTGGTCCGGCCGGGAGTCGCGGCCCGGGACCGGTTGACGGTGGCCCGGATGCTGGCCCGGGCCCGGGAAGCCACGGCCGACCCGGCCATCCGGGTGGTGGCTGACCGGTTGGAGCAGCAGCTCGCCCGGGTCACCGCGACCGCCGGTCCGTACCAGTACCCACCGGTGCGAGGTGCGATCTACCCGGCGCCGCGGACCAACCCGCTCGCCGTGTTCGCCCTGGTGTTCGCCCTCGCCGGGATCGTGTCCTGTGTCACCGCCCCGGTCGGCGCGGTCATGGGGCACGTGGCCCGGGCGCAGATCCGCGACCGCGGTGACCGGGGTGACGGGATGGCGGTCGCGGCGGTGACCGTCGGTTGGCTGGTCAGCGCGGTCTACTTCTGCATCGCTATCGGCCTCATCAGCAACTGAGCGTGGTCCACAGGGACGGGAGGTGGTCATGGCCCCACGGGGGATGGCGGTCGGCATCGATCTGGGCACGACCTATTCGGCGGTCGCGGTGGCGCCGCCGGAGGACAGACCACACCTGGTCATCAACCGGGAAGGGGAGACACTGACTCCTTCGGTGGTGCTCTTCTCGGATGATCAGGTGTTGGTGGGGTCGACCGCCCGCCGGTCGGCGGCGACCATGCCGGCCGACTGTGCCCAGTTCGTGAAGCGGCACATGGGCGACCCGAACTGGCGGTTCGTGGACTCCCGCGGTCAGGAGTACCGGGCCGAGGAGGTCTCCGCGCTGCTGCTGCGGCGCATGGTGGAGGACGCGGAGATGAGCCTGGGCGAGCCGGTGCGGGATGTGGTGATCACCGTCCCGGCGTACTTCGACGACGCCCGGCGCCGCGCCACCTTGGACGCGGGCGAGATCGCCGGGCTGCGGGTGCTGCGCCTGATCAACGAGCCGACCGCGGCCGCGATCGCGTACGGGCTGGACACCCGGGCCGAGGGCACGTTCCTCGTCTACGACCTCGGTGGCGGCACGTTCGACGTGACCGTGATGCGGTCGCGGCGAGGTGAGCTGGAGGTGCTCGCCACCGACGGTGACCGTAACCTGGGCGGCTTCGACTTCGACAACGCCCTGATGCGCTACGTGGCCGACCGGGTGCTGGATCAGGGCGGGCCGGACCTGCACGACGTGCTGGTGCTGGAGGCGGACCTGCGGGAGAAGTGCGAGCTGGCGAAGCGGCAACTGACCAGAGTGGACCGCGCGTCAGTGTTCATCAGCGCGGGCGGTACCCACTACCGCGTGGAGGTGACCCGGTCGGAGTTCGAGCGGGTGACCCGGCCGCTGTTGGACCGCACCGAGGTGACCGCCACCGGCGTGCTGGAGGACGCCGGGCTCACCTGGGCCGATGTGGACCACATCCTGCTGGTGGGCGGCTCCACCCGGATGCGGATGGTGCCGGCGATGATCGAGCGGATCGCCGGCAAGCGGCCGGTGACCGGGGTGAACCCGGACGAGGCGGTGGCGCTGGGCGCGGCGGTGGTCGCCGAGGCCGCCAGCGCCGCGGCGCTGCCCGAGACGCCGGAGAGCGGCGTCACCGCGGTCTCCCCCGTCAAGATCAAGGACGTGACGTCGCACGCGCTCGGCATCGTGGCGCTGGAGCGCGGCACCCGGGTGAACACGGTGGTGATCCCGCGCAACACCCGGATTCCGGCCAAGCACGAGCGCATCTACTACACCGTGGAGAACAACCAGCGCGCGATCGAGGCGGAGATCACCGAGGGTGACGACGAGGACCTCGCGTACGTCACCGTGCTGGGAACCCGCCCGATCATGCTCACCCCGGGCCTGCCGCTGAACTCACCGCTGAAGATCGTCATGTCGTACGACATCGACGGCGTGATCCACGTCGAGGTGATCGACATGACGAACCAGAAGTCGTTGGGCGAGTTCGAGCTGGACCGTCCGTACAACTTGGACCGTGACCAGGTCCACGAGATGCGTACCCAGATCGCCAGCCGGGAGGTGCAGTGATGTCCGGGGCAGCCCAGAGCGGGCCGCTGGCCGCCGCACCCGCGGACGAGGAGACGGCCGGCCCCGAGCCCGGACCAGATACCGGCGAGGCGGAGCGCGACGGGCTGGCGGAGATCACCCGCCGGCTGGACGAGCTGACCGACCTGTTCGTACGCCGGCTCGCCGACGACCGGGCGCGCCGGGCCGCGGTGGAAGAGTTGAGCGAGCGGCTGCGCCGGGCGGAGCTGGGTCCGTTCCGGCAGTACCTTCACCCGTTGGTCCACGGGCTCGCCCTGGTGGTGGACCGGCTCGACCGCTACGAGGGTTCCGACCCGGAGTTCGCCGCCTCGGTCCGGGCGGAGCTGCTGGACCTGCTGGCCCGCCAGGGTGTCCGGGAGATCGAGGCGGGCGACGGGTTCGACCCCACCTTGCACGAGGCGGTGGAGGTCCGGCACGACCCGGACGCGCCGGACGGCGCGGTGCTGGAGGTACGCCGGACCGGGTTCGCCCACGGCGACTGGGTGTTCCGCCCGGCGCAGGTCGTGGTGAACGCCGATACCGCCGCCGGCGCCGAGTAATCGCGATCATGATCCCGGAGCGGCGGTACGACGTGGTGGTCGTCGGGTCCGGGTTCGGCGGCAGCGTGGCCGCGCTGCGCGCCGCCGAGAAGGGGTACGCGGTGGCGGTGCTGGAGGCCGGCCGGCGGTTCGCCGACCACGAGCTGCCGCGGACCTCCTGGCGGGTACGCCGGTTCCTCTGGGCCCCGGCCCTGGGGTGTCTCGGCATCCAGCGGCTGACCTTGCTGCGCGGCCGGCGCGGCGCCGGCATGCTCGTGCTCTCCGGCGCCGGGGTGGGCGGCGGCAGCCTGGTCTACGCCAACACGCTCTACCGCCCGCCACCGGAGTTCTTCCAGGACCCGCAGTGGCGCGAGATCACCGACTGGCGCGACGAGCTGGCGCCCTGGTACGACTTGGCGAGCCGGATGCTCGGGGTGACCACCTACCCCGCCCGGACCCCGGCCGACGACGCGATGCGGGCCGTGGCCGAGCGGATGGGCGCGGGCGACACCTACCGGCCGACCCCGGTCGGGGTCTACTTTGGAGAGCCGGGCCGGACCGTCCCCGACCCGTACTTCGGCGGGGCCGGCCCGGACCGGGCCGGATGCCTCCACTGTGGCGCGTGTATGACCGGTTGCCGGTACAACGCCAAGAACTCCCTACCCAAGAACTACCTCTGGCTCGCCGAACGGGCCGGCGCGGTGATCGTGCCGCAGACCACGGTGACCGCGGTGCGGCCAGCCGCCGGCGGCGGCTACGAGGTGACCGCGGTGCGTACCGGGCCGGGGCCGCGCCGCCGCCGGGTCTACCACGCCGAGCAGGTGGTCTTCGCCGCCGGCGCGCTGGGCACCCAGCGACTGCTGCACGCCATGCGGACCCGCGGGGCCCTGCCCCACCTGTCGGACCGGCTCGGGCACCTGACCCGCAGCAACTCCGAGGCGATCGTGGGTGCCTCGGTGCCGGCGCGGGCGGCGAAGCGCCGGGGGCTCGCCTTCCACCAGGGGGTGGCCATCACCGGTTCGTTCCACCCGGATGCGCGTACCCACATCGAACCGGTCCGCTACGGCGCGGGCGCCAACGCGTTGGGGCTACTGCAGTCGGCGCTGGTGGCCGGCGGGCCGGCCCGCCCGCTGCGCTGGCTGGGCGCGCTGCTGCGGGCACCGCACCTGATCGCGCACCGGTGGTGGGTACGGCGGTGGTCACAGCGGACGGTGATCGCGCTGGTGATGCAGTCGCTCGACAACTCGGTCACGCTGCGCTGGCGGCGGGCGTGGTACGGGCGCCGCCGGCTCTTCGCCGAACCCGGCACCGGCGAGCCCAACCCGACCTGGATCCCGGCCGGTCACCGGGCGGCCCGGCTGCTCGCCGAGGAGATCGGCGGGTACCCGGCCGGCGCGGTGACCGAGGCGTTCAACGTGCCGCTCACCGCCCACATCCTGGGCGGGGCGGTGATCGGGGCCGACCCCACCCGCGGGGTGGTGGACCCCTACCACCGGGTGTTCGGCCATCCGGGCCTGCACGTGCTGGACGGCGCGGCGGTCTGCGCCAACCTCGGGGTCAACCCGGCGCTGACCATCACCGCGCTGGCGGAGCGGGCGATGGCGCACTGGCCCCGCCGGGGCGAGCCGGACCCCCGGCCCCCGCTGGGCGCGCCCTACCGGCGGGTCGACCCGGCGCCCCCCGCGGTGCCGTCGAGCTAGCGGGTGGGGTTCAGCGCCCCCCGTCGAGCACCGGCTTGACGTCCACTACCGGCGTACCGTCGATCGCCTCCAGATCGGATACCCGTACCCGGGTGCCCTCCACCGCCACGATCCGCACCCGGTGCAGCCCGACCGGGTTCGGGCGGTCCGGCGAACGGGTACTGAACACCCCGGTCAATGGGTTGCGCGGGTCGCCGCGCGGGTGCACCACCAGCACGTCCCGCTGCGCCTGGTGCAGCCAGGTGAGGACGTACACCTCGTCGCCGGCGGTGAGGTCGCGCATCCCCTCGGCGACCTCGGGGTGGAAGACGAGCCACGCCTCCGGCGCCCCCTCCACCCCCTGCTTGGGCGCGGCCGCCCGGTCCGTCAGCGGCGACTCGACGTACCCGATCGGCCGGATCCGCGGTGGGAGACGCCCGCCCGGCTGCCTCTGGTCCTGCTCGGTCATGCGGACCTCCGCTGGTCAGCGTATGCGGCCGGGGACCGCCCGGCCACTCACGGCCCGGACTCCCCGACCCGCCGGTGATCGGTAGAGTAAGCGGGTGAACATGCCACGCCCGGTGCTCGTGGTCGATTTCGGCGCGCAGTACGCCCAGTTGATCGCCCGCCGGGTGCGGGAGGCCCGGGTCTACTCCGAGATCGTCCCGCACTCGATGCCGGTCGCCGAGATGCTCGCTCGCGACCCCGCGGCGATCATCCTCTCCGGCGGGCCGGCCAGCGTGTACGAACCCGGCGCCCCGCAGGTCGACCCCGCGCTCTTCGACGCCGGCGTGCCGGTGCTCGGCATCTGCTACGGCTTCCAGGCGATGGCCCGCGCGCTGGGCGGCACGGTCAGCCCCACCGGGGCCCGCGAGTACGGGCCCACCGTGCTGCTCGCCCGGCCGGAGCGCGGCGTACTGCTCGCCGGGCTGCCGGAGCGGCAGGACGTGTGGATGAGCCACGGGGACAGCGTCACCGCCGCACCGCCGGGGGCCACGGTCACCGCCGGGTCGCCCGGTTCTCCGGTGGCCGTGTTCGAGGACCTGAGCCGGCGGATCGTGGGGGTGCAGTTCCACCCGGAGGTCGCGCACACCCCGTACGGCCAGCGGATGCTGGTCCGCTTCCTGCGCGAGGTGGCCGGCATCGCGCCCACCTGGACCCCGACCAACATCATCGAGGAGCAGGTCGCCGCGATCCGGGCCCAGGTCGGCGACGGGCGGGCCATCTGCGGGCTCTCCGGCGGGGTGGACTCCGCGGTCGCCGCGGCACTCGTCCACCGGGCCGTGGGCGACCAGCTCACCTGCGTCTTCGTCGACCACGGGCTGTTGCGCGAGGGTGAGGCGGAGCAGGTGGAGAAGGACTACGTCGCCGCCACCGGCATCAAGCTGAAGGTGGTGGAGGCGGCCGACAAGTTCCTCGCCGCGCTCGCCGGAGTGGTGGACCCGGAGCAGAAGCGCAAGATCATTGGACGGGAGTTCATCCGGGCCTTCGAATCGGCCGCCCGCGAGCTGGACGCCGAGAGGCACGTGGAGTTCCTGGTGCAGGGCACCCTCTACCCGGACGTGGTGGAGTCCGGCGCCGGCGCCGGTACCGCCAACATCAAGACCCACCACAACGTCGGTGGGCTCCCCGACGATCTGCGGTTCCAGCTCGTGGAGCCGTTGCGCACGCTCTTCAAGGACGAGGTACGCGCGCTCGGGGTGGAGCTGGGCCTGCCCGAGCCGATGGTGTGGCGGCACCCGTTCCCCGGCCCCGGCCTGGCGATCCGGATCATCGGCGAGGTCACCCAGGAGCGGCTGGCGATCCTCCGCGCCGCGGACCGGATCGCGCGGGAGGAGCTCACCGCCGCCGGCCTGGACCGCGACGTGTGGCAGTTCCCGGTGGTGCTGCTCGCCGACGTGCGCTCGGTCGGCGTGCAGGGCGACGGGCGGACCTACGGTCACCCGGTGGTGCTGCGGCCGGTCTCCAGCGAGGACGCGATGACCGCCGACTGGTCCCGGCTGCCGTACGAGGTGATCGCCAAGATCTCCACCCGGATCACCAACGAGGTGCCGCAGATCAACCGGGTGGTGCTGGACGTCACCAGCAAGCCACCCGGCACCATCGAGTGGGAGTAGCGGGGTACACACCGGCTTGCCAGGATCCGCTAGCCTGCGCTTGTGTGGGGCATCCTGATCCCGGTCACGTTCATGTTCTTCGCTGGGATGGGCGCGATTATCCGCCTGGTCGAGGGCCGGCGGACGTACCGGCTGGAGCTGAAGGAGAAAGAAGCGCGGATCGCTGAGGCCAAGGCCAAGGAGCTGGAGGTCGCCCAGCAGCGCGCCGAGCTGGAGTACCGCCAGTCCCTGCTGGAGCTGGAAGGCTTCGACCGGCGCGCGGGCGGTGCTCCGCCGCCCCCGCCCGCGCGCGACCCGGAGCAACGCCCTGACGCCTTCGACCCGCCGCAGTCACCTACTTCGCCGGAGTGACCGCGGCGGCTACTCCTCCGGGATCAGGATCCAGCCCAGCACGTAGGCGACCAGGGCCAGGCCCCAGCTGATGAGGACGAGGACCGCGAAGCCGACCCGGATCAGCGTCGGGTCCAGCCGCAGGTACTCGGCGATGCCCGCGCAGACCCCCGCGACCATCCGATCGGATCGGCTACGCCGCAACTGCCGGTAGGTTGGCTCGTTCTGGTACGAGGTGTTCTCCATGCCTCCACCATCCGCGCCGTGGCAGCCCTCGACCTCGGTGAACGCCCCGATCCCTACCCTGGGTAGTCCCTGAGGCCGGATGAGTGAACCACCTCAGTCGCGTCGCGCCAGTGGATGATCTCGCGACCTGCGGCATAATTCCTCCGTGACCCCCGGTTTGGAACCGCTTCGGCGGATTGCGGCGTACGCCGTCTGCATGGACGGGTCGGAACGGGTACTCCTGGTCCGGTGCTCGCCCAGCTCCGGCACGCCTGGGATGTGGTCGCTGCCCGGCGGCGCAGTGGACCACGGCGAACACCCGGCGGACACCGTGGTCCGCGAGACCGCCGCCGAGACCGGCCTGTCGGTGGCCGTAGGTGAGCTAGCGGAGGTGCTCAGCGACATCCGGGCACTGCCGCACCGCGGGCTGACCATCCACACCGACCGGCTGATCTACCGGGTGACCGTGCGCGGCGGCAGCCTGCTGGAACGGGTGGGGCAACCCACCGACCTCGCCGCCTGGTTCACGCTCACCGAGGCGAAGACGCTGCCGCTGCGGCCGTTCACCGCGGCCGCGCTGGGCGTGCCGACCGACCAGGTGGATCCGCGCCCGGACAAGGCGCCCGAGCTGCCCTCGTTCCTGGCGGTGCCGGGCAAGGACGGGCTGCACCGGGCCCAGCGGTTCGCCGCGTACGCGGTCGCCACCGACCCGGCCCAGCGGTTGCTGCTCACCCAGGTCGCGGACGGCTTCCCCGGCGCCGGCCGCTGGCACCTGCCCGGGGGCGGCACCGACTTCGGCGAACAGCCGCCGGCCGCGCTGCTGCGAGAGCTGCAGGAGGAGACCGGCCAGGAGGGCACCATCGAGTCGCTACTGGGCGTGGCGAGCCACCGGGATCCGGCCTCGCTCGGTCCGGAGGGCTACCCGATCGACTGGCACGGGGTGCGCGCGTTCTACCGGGTCATGGTCGCGAAACCGACCGAGCCGCGGGTGGCCGAGCAGGGCGGCTCCACCGCCCGCGCGGACTGGTTCACCCCCGACCAGGTCGCGGCGCTCCCGCTCACCGAGGTGACCGCCGAGGCGCTCGCCACCACCGGTACCGTCCGGCCGGCATGACCGCCCCTGCCCTGGTCCGCGAAGGTGGCGCGTGAGGCGGCAGCAGCGGCGCATCAGCGCGTACGGCGTCTGCCAGGACCCGTCCGGGGCGGTGCTGCTGACCCGGGCGGCGGGGCCGGCGGGCCCCGGCACCTGGCTGCTCCCGGGCGGGGGGATCAAGCACGGTGAGCACCCGGCCGACGCCGTGGTCCGGGCGGTCGCGGCTGAGACCGGTCTGGCCGTGGAGGTGGTACGGGTCCGCGACGTCGCCGCCGAGGTGCTGGCCCGACCACCAGGCTTGGAACACACCGACGCGGTCATCTACGACCTCGCGGTCACCAGCGGACAGCTGCGACCGGGGGCAGGCGGTAGCGCCGACCCGGCCCGCTGGGTCTCACCGGCCGACCTACCGACCCTGCCGCTGTCCGGACTCGCCGCGTACGCTCTCGGCCTGGCGCCCGCCCCGTCGCACCGCGTGCCGCCGCCGGCGAAGCGGTCGCCGGCGCCGCCCCGGCGTCGCCGCGGCCAGCGGTTCGCCGTGTACGGTCTGGTGACCGACCCGGCCGACCGGGTGCTGTTGACCCTGATCTCCGACGGCTACCCCGGTGCCGGCAAGTGGCACCTGCCCGGCGGCGGGACCGACTTCGGCGAGCAGCCGGTGGACGCGCTGCAGCGGGAGATCATCGAGGAGTCCGGTCAACAGGCCCGGATCGGCCGGCCGCTGGAGGTAACCCACCGCCACCACACCACCCGCCGGGGGCCGATGGGTCTCGCGGTGGACTGGCACGCGGTGCGAGCGATCTACGAGGTGACCGTGGCGGAGCCCACCACTCCACAGGTGCTCGACGCCGGCGGGTCAACCGCTGACGCGGGCTGGTTCACCCGGGAACAGGTGCGGACCCTGCCGCTCACCGACGTGGCCGCCGGCATGCTCGTACCGGTGGTCTAGACGTACGGTACGTCACAATGCGTCATCGGCTTAGGGACAGAGGGGAAGATCGGGCACATGTGTCGCGCGGATCGGCGTACCTGTGGGATGGTGTACCCGCGTAAGACCGGGACGGTCCGCCGTGGCGGCGAATCCAACCGATTCCGGTAGATGGAGGGCCACTGTGTCGAGAGCCCCGTGGCGCCGCCAGCGTGCCGTGGACACGCCTCGCCCGGCCGGGCGGCGCTGGGCCGGGCGGCTACGCCGCGGCCGGAGCTTCGCGCGCCAGGTGCTGCGCGTCGGTCATCGGGCGCAGTCCGCGGAACCGTTGGTGGTAGACGCGTTCCCGCACCCGTCCCGGCGCAGCCGGCCGGGGGCGGCCGCGGTCACCGGTGGCGTCGCGGGCGTGCTCACCACCGGCGGGGTGCTGCCGGGCCGGCCCGCCCCGACCCGGCCGGAGCCGGGCGGCACGGGCACCACCGGGGCCGCTTCGGGCGGGTCTACCGTGAGCGGCGGAGGTGAGGGGGAACCCCCGCCACCGGCCGCGGCGCTCACGGGCGGCCGCGACCTGCTCTGGCATCTACGGTTCGTGCTGGTCACCTGCGCCACACTGGCGAGCCTGACGCTGGGGCTGCTGGCGATCCTGCTGGCGATGCGGGGCGACACCCGCACCGCCGCCCTGGCCCTGGTGGGGTGCGTCGTCCTCGACGGCACCGACGGCCTGCTCGCACGCCGGCTCGGGGTCTGCAGCCCGTTCGGCGCGCAGATGGATTCGCTCGCCGACATGTGCGCGTTCGGCATCGCCGCCCCGGTGGTGGTGTACGCCTCGGTGGCCGGTGCGGTGCCCGCCGCGGGCGCGGCGGTAGCGTGCGCGCTCGCCGCCGCGTGCGCCGCGATCCGGCTGGCGCGCTTCAACATCTCCCCCCGGGACAGCCGGTTCTTCACCGGGCTACCGACCACGCTGGCGGCCGCGGTGCTCGCCCTGGCGGTCCTCATCGACCTGCCGGTCTCACCGACGGTGCTTTTGCTGGTGGTAGCGGTGCTGGCGTTCGCGATGGTCTCCAGCTTCCCGTACGCGACCCTGGCCCGGCTGTTGAAGCTCCCACCATGGCTGTGGCTGGCGCCGGTGGCCGGGGCGCTGGTCGACCCGCGCCTCACCTTCCTGGCGCTGGTCTGCGCATACTTGGCGAGCGGCCCGGTGCTCTGGTGGCGCCAGCGCCGGACCGCGTGACCGCTCACTGACCGCTTTGAGCCGGGCTGCCCTCCTTGAACCATCAGGGGCGCCCGTTTGGAGCAACAGGGGCGCCCGGTTGGGGTTTTCGCCTCAACAGGGGCGCTCTCTTGGTGCAACAGGGGCGCTCTGTTGACGTTTACGTTCCAGCAGGGGCGCCCGGTTGAGGTTTGCGCCTCAACAGGGGGGCCCGGTTGAGGTTGGGGTGCTCGGTGGGGGCGCCCGGTGGGGTGCTTGTTGTTCAGCAGGGGCGCCCTGCTGGTGCTTGAGCATGAGCAGGGGCGCCCTGTTGGGGAAGTCAACGGGTGGATGTCGACAGGCTGTGAGCGATGCCGGGCCGAGACGATTTCCCCAGATCTCCACGGCTCGCGCGGGCACTGCCTGCTACCGCAGCCTTGCATCCCGTTAGGTCAGCTTGCTGAGGTGGTCCTCGTTCAACAGGGGACCCCTGCTGGTGGTTAAGCGGGAGTAGGGGCGCCCGGCTGAGGTTTTGCACCCCAATAGGGGCGCCCTGCTGAGGTTTGCGCTGCATTAGGGGCGCCCTGCTAGGTCATCAGGGGCGCCCTGTTGGGGTTCGCACCTCAACAGGGGCGCCCTGTTGACGTTTACGCTCCAGCAGGGGCGCCCGGTGGGGTGCTTGTTGTTCAGCAGGGGCGCCCTGCTGGTGCTTGAGCATGAGCAGGGGCGCCCTACTGAGCATCCGGCGCGGAGGCCGCCGAAGCGAGCGTCTCGCGGGGGAGGCCGGCCAGGGAGGTCTACGAGCCGAGGTCTACGAGCCTGGGGAGGTTTCCGGGCCGGAGGAGTCGGTGGTACGCCAGCGGGCGAGCGGTGTCACGCCGCCGACCACCCGGTCGGAGGGGCCCACCAGCGGCTCCACCGCGTCGGCCGGCAGGTAGACGTCGGTGCGCGAGCCGAACCGGATCAGGCCGAACCGTTCGCCGCGGGCCAGCAGCGAGCCGACCGGAGCGCGCTGCACGATCCGCCGGGCGATCATGCCGGTGCGCTGCGCCACCGCCACCCGCCCGTGCACGGTCGCGAGCACCGTGTACGCCGAGGCGTTGTGCTCCCCCCGGTCGGTCATCGCCGCCGCGAACCCGCCGTCCTCCAGGAAGTAGTCGACCACCCGGCCGGCCACCGGGGCCCGGTTGATGTGCACGTCCAGCACCGAGAGGAACACGGCGATCCGCACGTACTCCTCGGTGCGGCCATCCTCGCTGAACCGGTCGTCGCTGACCCGTTCCACCGAGAGCACCTTGCCGTCGCTGGCGGCCACCACCAGGGTCGGGTCCTCGGGTGACTCGCGCTGCGGGTCCCGGAAGAACGCCGCGACCGGCACCGTCGCGCCGGCCAGCAGCAGCCACAGCTTGGAGCGTGGCCGGGTGAGCCGGGCCAGCACCGCCAGCCCGGCGGTGATCCCGGCGGCGGCGACACCGTGGGAGTCCAGGTGCAGGTCGCGCGTCAGCGGGATGCTGGAGGGGCGGGTGACCGGGAGCATCCGTTCGGCCAGCGCGGGGTCGCCCGGCGTCCACCGTAGCCGGTGCACACGCACCGGGGGCAGGTTACGGAGTATCAGGTCAGAGCCGGCACCGTACAACGCGGACTGCCGGTCCAGTTCGGCGGCGGCGCCCACCCCGCCGGTCGGTAGCAGGGCCGGGACCGCCACCGCCAGCACGCCGCCGGGTTTGAGCAGCTTGGCGAGGCCGTCGAGGGTGGTACGCGCGGCTTCGGCGCTGCCGGTCAGCGGCTCGGCCAGTACCACCACGTCGGCCGGGTCGACCTCGGTGACCGAGCCGACCACCCGGACCCGGCTGGCGACCCAGTCACCGAGGGCGGTGAGTTGGGCGGATACCGCGTCCGGGTGCGGGGAGACCACGGTCAGCGTGTCCTCCGGCAGCAGCGCGTCCACCGCGGCGGTGAGGACGGCGTCGCCCGCGTCGGCGCCCACCACCAGGCCGGCGGTGGGGCCGGGGTGGCGGGCCATCTCCATCACGAGGGTGCGGGCGGCGGGGCCGCCGAGAACAGGCTGTTTCATGCGGACAGGATATGACCAGTGGCGACCACGCCGGGCGCTACACGCCCGGGTGGTCCTCCTCGGGTGGGTTCGGTGGTTCGTCGGTGCGGCCCTGCCCGGAGCGGCGGCCGGCGACCAGCGTGTACGTCAGGCCGAAGACCCCCACCAGGACCAGACCGATCGCCACCAGCAGGGCGACGGCGGCGACGTGCAGGTGCACGAATTGGGCGAGCAGCCACAACCCCGCGGCGCCGAGGAAGAGTACGCCGAAGATCAGCGAGACCAGGTCGGTGCGGTGCGGCTTCATCGGTTCACCCTCGCCTCGCCGAACTGGACGTCCAGGTCCAGTCGCAGCCTGCCGCCGGCCGGGTCGCCGCTACCCGGGTCCTGGAACACTTCCCGGGTGAGGCCCTCGCTGGATTCGCCGAACACCTGGACGCCGGCGAAGTTGTTCGTCACGGTCACCGTCACCGCCGGGTCGTCTGGTACCAGGACGGTCATCTCGCCGAAGCTGACCCGCACCTTGATGTCGATCTCCGAGCCGGCCGGGTCGATCTGGCGCAGGTCCAGTACGCCAGATCCGAACGCGACCGAATACTCGTCTTCCAGTTCGGTCTGGTCGGCGGGGACCCAGATGAAGTCCCCAGCCACGTGGCGAGGCGGGTCCCAGGTCTCGGCCGCGTGCGCGACCGGCAGGGCCAGCGCCAGCACGGCACCCAGCGCGATCAGCACCCGGGCCCGCCCCCACCAGGCGCCCACCACCAGGCCGGCGCCGACCACCACCAGGGCGGCGGCGAGGTAGGCGGCGACCGGGATGGCCGCGACCTGCAGCAGGTCGAGTACGCCCAGCACACCCAGGACCGCTACCGCGGCGAACAGCACCAGCGCGGCCAGCCGGGAGCGCTCCGGTGGCCGCCGGGGTGGGGGAGGTGGCGGCGGCGGGGGCGGTGGCCCGCCGAACGGCCCGTGCGGTGCGAACGGCGGCCGGTAGCCGGTCGGGGCCGGCGCCGGCCCGCTCGGATAGGCAGGGCCGGGCGGCTGGTAGCCCGGCCCGGTCGGTACCGGCCGGGCACCCGGCGGCGGTGGGCGACCGGTGGCTCCGGCGCCCACCGGAACCCCCGCGCCGGCGGGCCCCGGAGGGGCCGACCACGCCGGCGCCCCGGCCCCGGTGGGGGGAGGCGGCGTGGCATCGGCGCCTCCCGGCGCCGGCCACGGTGGGGTCCCGAAGGCGCCACCGGCGCTCCCCGTACCGGGCGCGGTACCCGGGGCGCCCGCCCCACCCGGGCCGGGCGCCCCGGCTGCCGCGCCCCCCTGGTCGGCCCCGGTGCCCGGGTACCCGGCCGCCGGCCCGGCGCCGGTCGCGGCCGGTGACGCCTGCGCCCGGTTGATCAGTAGGACCAGCGCCACCACCAGAGCTGCGCCGAGCATCAGGTAGAACGGCCGGGGCAGGATCACCGACAGCAGGCCGACCACCACGATCCCGAGCAGGCCGGTGAGCGCCGGGGAGGTGCTGGACCGGCCGCGCCCCAGCAGGCTCTCCAGCGGCGAGCCCGTATCCCCCTCTTCCGGGGTCAGCAGCCAGACCAGGAGGTAGATCAGCGCCCCCAGGCCGGCGAAGCAGACCAGCACCGCCAGCACCACCCGCCACAGCACCGGGTCGGTGCGGGTGGCGCGCCCCAGCGCCGCCCCCACGCCGGCCACGTACTTGCCCTGCGCCGGCCGCACCAGCCCGTAGCGCGCGGCCAGGGGTGGGGCGGAGTGCGGTTGCTCGCTCATGGCTCGATCCTGCCCCGGCCAGCCCCTGGGCCGCCTCGGTACTCAACCCTGAACCCACCCTGAACTGGACTCTCGTGGGAAGGTCCGGGTACCCGCCCGTGGCTGGGGCCCCGCCGCCCGTGTGACGATCAGATGGACGGGTCAACCGATCCACAGTTCAAGTGGCCGCTACCAGCGGCCCGGCTTCCGCAGGGGGTTGCGATCAGCACCGCGGTGAACCAGGGCGCCGGTCCCGGGGGGTACGGGTGGGACCACCCCGTGGACCCGTTCGTGCCCAGGCTGCACCGGCGGCGGGAGGGTCGGCTGATCGCTGGCGTCGCCGCTGGCATCGCCAGCCACCTGGGCGTGCCCACGCTCGCGGTGCGGGTGGCCTTCGTGGTGTTGCTGGCCTTCAACGGACTGGGCGTGCTGCTGTACGCGGCGTTCTGGGCGGTGCTGCCGGCCGGGCCTGAGACCGGGCGGGCTGCCCGCGGCCGGATGTTCGCGCTGGTGGCCTTCGCGGGCCTGGGCCTCGCCGTGCTGGTCGCCCGGGTACTCCTCATCGGGGCGCAGCCGGCCACGGCCGCCCTGGGGTGGCTGGTCGCGCTGATCGCGGTCGGCGCCGGCATCATCTGGCACCTCACCCGGACCGACCAGCGGCGCCCGGCCGGCGCGGGACCCGCGGCGACCTCTGGCCCGCCCTGGCTCAACTCGCTGCTCGCCGAGACCGGGCGCCGGGCGTACCTGCTGCGGTTCGTGGTCGGCGGGATGCTGATCGCCGGCGGCACGGTGGGACTCGCCGCCTTCTACGCGCCGGTGGGCGGCTCCCGCCCGATGGCGGTGATCAACGGCATGCTCTTCGCCCTGGTGGCGCTGGTGGGGGTGGGGCTGGTGGCCGCGCCGGTGCTGTGGCGGATGTTCGGGGCGTTGCGGGAGGAGCGGGAGGCCCGGATCCGGGAGCAGGAGCGGGCGGAGTTCGCCGCGATGGTGCACGACCAGGTGTTGCACACGCTCGCGCTGATCCAGCGCAACGCCGCGCCGGGCTCCACCGCGTACCGCCTGGCCCGCTCTCAGGAGCGCACCCTGCGCAACTGGCTGTACAAGCCGACCGGCTCGCCCACCGAGAAGCTGGCGGCGGCGCTGGAGGAGGCGGCCGGGGAGGTGGAGGACGCCTACGCGGTCACCGTGGAGGTGGTGGTGGTCGGGGACGCGGACACCGACGAACGGGTGATGGCGCTGGTCGCGGCGGCCCGGGAGGCGATGGTGAACGCGGCCCGGCACGCCGGCGTCCCGACCGTGTCGCTGTACGCGGAGGTGGAGCCCGGTGAGCCGGAGGGGACCAACGGGAGCGAGGGCAAGATCAGCGTCTTCGTCCGGGACCGCGGAGTAGGGTTCGACCCGGCGTCGGTGAACGCCGGCCGGCACGGGGTCCGCGGGTCGATCGTGGGACGGATGGAGCGTCACGGCGGACGGGCGGAGATCATCAGTACGCCTGGGGAGGGTACGGAGGTGCGGCTCACCCTGCCGCTGACCCCGGACCGGAAGGAGGGATCGGCATGACGGAGAGCAGCGGCCCGCCGCGGCTGCGGGTGTTCCTGGTGGATGACCACGCGATGTTCCGGGCGGGGGTGCGGGCGGAACTGGCCGCCCAGCTCACCGGCGGGTCCGAGGGGAGCAGCGGCCCGGACGAGGTGGTCGGGATCGACGTGGTGGGGGAGGCGGCGACGGTGCCGGAGGCGGTCCAGAAGATCGTCGCGACCCGGCCGGACGTGGTGTTGCTGGACGTCCACATGCCCGACGGCGGGGGCCGGGCGGTCCTGGAGCAGGTACGCCAGCAGCTCGGCGCCGGCTCCCCGGTGCGGTTCCTCGCCCTGTCCGTCTCGGACGCGGCCGAGGACGTGATCGGGCTGATCCGGGCCGGGGCCCGCGGCTACGTCACCAAGAGCATCTCCTCGGCCGAGTTGGCCTCCGCGATCCGCCGGGTGGCCGAGGGGGACGCGGTGTTCAGTCCGCGCCTGGCCGGGTTTGTGCTGGATGCGTTCGCGGCCCGGCCGGACGCTCCGATCGTGGACCCGGAACTGGATCAGCTCACCAACCGGGAGCGGGAGGTGCTGCGCCTGCTCGCCCGGGGGTACGCCTACAAGGAGATCGCGCGGGAGCTGTACATCTCCATCAAGACCGTGGAGACCCACGTCTCGAACGTGCTCCGGAAGCTGCAGATGTCCAACCGGTACGAGCTGTCCCGCTGGGCCGCCGACCGCAGGCTGGTCTGACACCGGCTGAGGCGGCACCGGCCGAGGCGGCAACGATCTGACAACGGCTGATCCGACGCCGGCTGGTCCGCGCCCGCGGCGCCGGCCACTAGATGCTAGGTTGTCGATGTCATCAAGGCACCGCCAGCCACCGGGTGGGTGGGCTACGGAGATCGTGGGTGGGGAGGCCGCGTGGACCACATTGAGCGATCGGTCACCGAGATCTGCTGCGCCGCGCTGCAGCGCCCCAGCCTGGACCGGGAGCAGCACCTGGGTGAGGTGGGCGCGGATTCCCTGGTGATCGTCGAGATCCTCACCCGCATCGAGGTGGCGTTCGATGTGGACCTGATGGAGGAGTATTTCGACGTACCCACGATCGCCGCGCTCGCCGCGGCGGTGCGGGAGCGCGTCGGGCAGGCCGAGTCGGGGCAGGCGGCGGCGCGCTAGCCCGGCGCCGGTGTGAGCTCCCGCCCGTTCCCCCGGTGGCGCACCGGCTGCCGGCGCCAACCCGCCAGGTCCGACGGATCTGCCGGCGCGCCCGCGCAGACCACGTACTCGTGCGGGGTGAGCACGTCGGTGCGCGTACCCACGGCGGCCAGGCAGGTGGCGTGCAGCTGCGCCGGGGTTACCGGGTCCGCGGCGGCGAGATAGGCCACCAGGCGATGTTGGGTGTCCGCGGCGGTCGCCGCCGGTTCGGCGAAGAGACCGAGCCGGGGCTCACCGAGCGCCTCGCGCAGGACCGTCCGGGTGGCGTGCAGGTCCACCCAGCCGTGGTCGCACTCCACCCACCCTGGGCCCCGGCGTACCCCGGTCACGAGGGAAGCGGCGAGAGTGGACGCATCCTCATCGGCGACGGCTGCTCGCAGTAGCAGCGCCTCAACCGCGCGCAGCAGCGCCTCGGCCTGGTCGGGTGGTACGAACGCGGTGTCGGTCAAGATGTTAAGCACACAGGTGTCGATGGCGACGGTGCTGATGAAGAACTTCGCGTCCTGCCGTGCCCATTTGCCGACGACGTCCACGGTGGTGGCTGGGGTGAGTTCCGCTAGCGCCTCCGGAGGTGGCGCGGATCGCGGGGTCGTCACCCAGCGGTCCTGGAACCGGGCGTCGTTAAAGTAGACGGAGAGGTCGAGGTGACCGCCGCGCTGGGCGGCGTACTCGCGGCGCAGATCGGCCATGGCGGCCGGATCGTAGTAGCTGTACCGGTAGGAGGTGAGTGCGGACCGGTAGGCGCGCTGCGCCGTCTGGTCGAACCCGGCGCCGCCGAGGTCGAGGACGAACAGCCCGTCCTGCGCCATGGGTGCCACCAGCGACCGCCGGGCCGGGTCGAACCGGTTGGCCACGATCAGCTGCATGACCACCCGCCGGTGCCCGGTGAACGCGCCCAGCACCGCGGCGCTCGCGGCCAGGAGTACCGCCGAGGTGGTGACCTTGGCCCGCTCGGCGATGAGCTGGGCGGCGACCGCCGCCGCTCGCGATGTCATCGCCAGTTTCCAGAACCGGGGGCTCGCCGGCGTCCGGGCGGGGAAGTCGAACATGGAGCGTGGGACGGTCCGTAGCTCACGTCGCCAGGCCCGCAGGGAAATCTCCCCGCGCCTGGCGCCCTCCCCGGTGCGCTCGTAGGCCACCTGCTCCGACGGCTGCCAGGGCGTGCCGGCCGCGGCGGCGGCACCGCGCAGCGCCTCGGCGAGCTGTGTGGTCACCAGCCGGCTCGCCCAGCCGTCGGCCACCTGGTGGTTGAAGACTACGGCGAGCCGGCGCGGCACCCCCTGCTGGGTCACCACCGCACACCGCCACCCCCACTCCTGCTCGCGAAAGGTGGCGGCCGCGAGATCCCGCAAGACGGCGGCCGCGAAGGCCGTTACCCCACCCTCGGGCGCCTCCCACACCGGCACCGGGAAGACGCCGGTGGCATGGATCTCCTGGGTGGGGCCGGCCGGCGTGGTGCGGTACCGGGTGCGCAGCCCTTCGTGGCGCTCGATCACCATCCGCACCGCCCGCGTGACGTCGCTGAGCGACGCGCCCCGTGGCACCGGCAGCAGGGTGGAGATGTTGAAGTAGTTCGCGTCCTCACCGAACCACCGGATGGGGTCCCAGATCGCTCGCTGGCCCCAGGTCAGGGGGGCGGTCAGCGGCGGCCCGGACCCGGCGGCGAACTCGACCTGCTGGAGCGTGGGGAGTGCCGCCGCCGACAGGTCCGGATCGGTGGCCGGCGCTGGGGCGTGTGGGTCGGTCAGGTCTCCGCCCTCCAAGGAACCGGGTCGGCGGCGGTCGACATGCTGGATACGCCGTCCAGATGATACCTGGGAACGCTCCCACGCGGTCTTCCGCCGGCGTACCGGCCACGGCGGCGACCGGTCGCTCAGAGGCGGCCGCGGCCGGCCCGTAGGATCAGCAGCCCGAGCTGGGTGCCGATCTCGCCGAGTTCCCGGTGGAACCGGTCCAGGACCTCCCGCTCCCGGGCCAGGGCCAGGCGGGTGCCGCCAGCGGCCACCCGGGCCGCGCCGATGCGTTGGGAGATGCTCGCGCGTTCCCGCCACAGCGCGACGATCGCCGCGTCGATCTCGTCGATCCGTTCCCGCAGCTTGGGGATGTCCTCGGTGGTGGCGGCCTCGGCGGGCTGGTCGGCGGTGATGACGGACATGTGCGTGCTCCTCGGCTGTCGTGGGACCCGCCCGGAGCATCGTCAAGCCCCGGGCCGGGAGCCCGGGGCTTGGTAGGTCAGTGGATCAGGCGCGACCTACGGCTGCCGGACTCCCGGAGCCGTAGAAAAAGTAGAACGCGCTGCTCCTGATCACGTCCCTCAGTATGCCACACCCCGGGCCGAGCGCCATCCCACCGCCACATTCTGAGATGTGACGCTCGCCGCTGGAGCGCCGCCCGGCCACAGGGGTCGCGGGTCCGGCCGCGGGTCCCGGCGGCGGGGCCGGCTGCGGGTCCCGGCGGCGGGGCCGGCTGCGGGCGGCACGGCCGCGCGAGATGCCTGGTGTCACGAGGTCGGCATAGACTCGCAGAGCGATGCGCGCACTCTTCGAGGCTCCGCCCGAGCCATCCCAGACCTCCCCGCGCCGGCCACCCGGTCACGACCCGGAGGCGTTGCTGGCCGGCCTGAACCCGCCGCAGGCGGCGGCGGTCCGGCACGCCGGCTCGCCCCTGCTGATCGTGGCCGGCGCCGGCTCCGGCAAGACCCGGGTGCTGACCCACCGGATCGCGTACCTCCTCTCCGCCCGAGACGTCCACCCCGGGGAGATCCTCGCGATCACGTTCACCAACAAGGCCGCCGGGGAGATGAAGGAACGGGTCGCGGCACTGGTGGGCAACCGCGCGCGCTGGATGTGGGTCTCCACCTTCCACTCGGCCTGCGTGCGGATCCTGCGGGCCGAGCACGAACACGCCGGCCTGAAGTCCAGCTTCTCCATCTACGACGCCGATGACTCCCGGCGGCTGATGCAACTGGTCGCCCGCGAGCTGGACCTCGACCCGAAGCGTTACCCGGCGCGCGCGCTCGCCGCGCAGGTCAGCAACCTGAAGAACGAGCTGGTCGACCCGGACGACTTCGCCGGCACGGCCAAGGGACCCCAGCAGCGGGTGCTCGCCGAGGTCTACCCGCTCTACCAGCGCCGGTTGCGCGAGGCGCACGCACTGGACTTCGACGACCTGATCATGACCACGGTGCACCTGCTGCAGGCGAAGCCGGAGATCGCCGAGAAGTACCGGCGCCGGTTCCGGCACGTGTTGGTGGACGAGTACCAGGACACCAACCACGCCCAGTACATGCTGGTCAAGGAGCTGGTGGGGGCGGACGGGGAGGATCCGCCCCCGGCCGAGCTGTGCGTGGTGGGCGACGCCGACCAGTCGATCTACGCCTTCCGGGGCGCCACCATCCGTAACATCCTGGAGTTCGAGCGGGACTTCCCGGACGCCCGCACCATCCTGCTGGAGCAGAACTACCGCTCCACCCAGACCATCCTCAACGCCGCGAACGCCGTGATCGCCCGCAACCCCGGCCGCAAGCCCAAGCGGCTGTGGAGCGAACAGGGCACCGGTGAACCGATCGTCGGGTACGTGGCCGACACCGAGCACGCGGAGGCGGACTGGATCGCCCGGGAGATCGACCGGCTCACCGACGCGGGCGAGGCCCGCCCCGGCGATGTGGCTGTCTTCTACCGCACCAACGCCCAGTCCCGGGTGTTCGAGGAGGTCTTCGTCCGGCTCGGCCTGCCGTACAAGGTCGTCGGCGGGGTGCGCTTCTACGAGCGCAAGGAGGTCCGCGACGCCCTGGCCTACCTGCGGGCGGTGGCCAACCTCGATGACACGGTGAGCGTACGCCGGGTGCTCAACACTCCCCGGCGGGGGATCGGCGACCGGGCCCAGGCCTGCGTGGAGGCGCTCGCGTCCCGGGAGCGGATCTCGTTCGGGGCAGCGCTGCGGCGGGCCGGAGAGGCGCCGGGGATCTCCACCCGGGCGGCCAACGCCTGCGCGGAGTTCGTGGCGCTCCTGGACGATCTGCGGGAGCTGGCGACCGACGGAGCGCCAGAGGACGTACTGGAAGCGGCGCTGCACCGCTCGGGCTACCTGTCCATGCTGGAGGAGAGTGTGGACCCGCAGGACGCGGGCCGGCTGGAGAACCTCCAGGAGCTGGTGAGCGTCGCCCGGGAGTACACCGAGCGGGCCGAGTCGACCGAGGGCGCCGAGCCGGCCACCCTCGCGGGGTTCCTGGAGCAGGTGGCGCTGGTGGCCGACGCCGACGAGGTCCCCCCACCCCCGCCGGACGCGGGCGAGGAGACCGGGGCGGAGGAGGAGGCGGAGCAGGCCGGGGTGGTGACCCTGATGACCCTGCACACCGCCAAGGGGCTGGAGTTCCCGGTGGTCTTCCTGACCGGGTTGGAGGAGGGGGTCTTCCCGCACCTCCGCTCGCTCGGCGACCAGCAGGAGCTGGAGGAGGAGCGGCGGCTGGCGTACGTGGGGGTCACCCGGGCCCGCCGCCGGCTGTACCTCTCCCGAGCGGTCACCCGGTCGGCGTGGGGACAGCCGCAGTACAACCCGCCCTCCCGGTTCCTGGCGGAGCTACCCGAGGAGCTCGTCCGGTGGGAGCGGACCGAGTCCGCGGTGACCTCCTGGGGTGGGGTGGGTGGCCGCGCCGGCCGCGCCAGCGGCGAGCGCCGGCCCTCGGCCCGGGCGGCGGAGTTGGCCGGCCGGCTCGGCATCGACGGCGCCGGCCTCACCACGGCCTCCGAACTCTCCGGGGTCCCCGCCGTCTCCGCCGGCGACCGGGTCGTCCATCAACGGTACGGGATGGGGCGGGTACTGGCGGTGCAGGGCCACGGTGTCCGCGCTCAGGCGCAGATCGACTTCGGAGACCAGGTGCTCTGGATCGTGCTACGACACGCCCCGGTGGAGAAACTCTGAGCCGAGACTCCGGTCCGGATCTGCGCGCCGCGCACGGTGAGGTGTGGAGTTTTTCTCAGATGTAGACGGACACCGGGCCGGTGGCGGGTGGAGCGACAAGCCCACCACCGGCCCGGGTCCGGGCGGTCCAGGGGTCAACAGCCACCGATCTTGACACCCCGGTCCCGCAACCAGGAAACAGGCTCGATCTGATTCCACATGCCATCGTGCACTTCGAAGTGCAGGTGCGGACCGGTGGAGTTACCGGTCGACCCCTCCAGGGCGATGACGTCGCCGGGCTTGACCTTCTCGCCCACGGAGACCTTCGCCTCGGAGGCGTGGGCGTAGTGGGTCAGGTAACCGTTACCGTGGTCGATCACCACGGAGATGCCGTAGCCGCTGAACACCCAGCCAGCGTTGACCACGGTGCCGGCGCCGACCGCCCGGATCTTGGTGCCGTGCGGCGCCGCCAGGTCGACTCCGGCGTGCAGCTTGCCCCACCGCATGCCGTAGCAGGACGTGGTGGTGGAGTTGGGCATCGGGTGCACCCAGTCCGCCTTGCGCTTCTTCTTCTTTTTCTTCTTGTCGGGCTTCGGCGACTCTTCCGGCTCGGCCGCCTTGGCCTTGCCCTCGCCGCCCCGGTCGGCCCGGTCAGCCCGGTCGGCCGCGGCCTCCCGGTCCGCCAGCGGGTCCGAGGTCTCCTCGTAGGCGCTGTAGGCGCCGCCGCCCTCATCCGACCGCTGCTCGGCCACGTTCGCCAGCAGCGCGGCCATGATCACCAGCGCCGCCGCGCCGGCCGCCGCGAACCGCTGGCCTTGCCCGGCCAGGCCCAGCCTCGCCCGATGTCGGATGACATTGAAGTGGGCGAGGCCGGGCTGGCCACGGGGGATGCGGGGGAACCTCCGGGCGGAGAACCACCGGTGGAGGCGGGAGAACTGCTCGGCGGAGAACCGCCGGGGGGCGTGGAGCCTCTCGGCGGAAAACCACCGACTGACACGGGGGTACTTGCGAATGAATTTGTTCAACACGGGGGAACCTCCGTTGGGGGAAACGGAAACCCCATAGTGCGAAAGAAGCCGGCAGGCGCCAGTACGGTCTCGTGGTTGATCAACAGAAATCGCCTTAAACCACGCAAAACCGGCGCCCGATCTGGGGGGTTTCTTGTTGGAATGTGAGGTTAGGCGAGGTGTTTCGCCTCACATTCAGGGATGTGACGCGGAAAACTTAGTTACTGCATTGTGCAGGGAAAACCCGACAGTTAGGTCTGCTGAGAGGTTTCTTTACCGCCCCCGCCGCCTGCGATTTGGCGGACACTTGCGGTGGTTTGCAGCCGTCTGCGAATGACGGGCGATTCAGTCCGACCACCGGGGAAAAATCTGCTACGCAGACGGGCGTAAAAGTCAACCACGCAGGCGGCGCTGGCGGCCGTGGCCGGCTCAGGATCCGGTGCCGTAGATCTCCTCGATCTGGCCGAGGATGTCCACCCCACGCTCCTCCAGCCAGGCGACCGGCTCCTGCGGTACGCCGTAGACGTGGACCTCGAGGTGGAGGTGCGCACCGAAGGAGTGGCCCGTGTTACCGACCCGCGCCACCACGTCCCCGGCGTTCACCTCCTGGCCCACGTACACCAGGACCTCCGAGGCGTGCGCGTACCAGGTCTGGACGCCCTCGCCGTGGTCGATGGCGACCATGTAGCCGTACCCGCCGTTCCAGCCGGCGTAGACGACCTCGCCCGCGTGGATCGCGGTGATCGGGGCACCGTGCGGCGCGGCCAGGTCGATGCCGTTGTGCATGCTGCCCCACCGCATGCCGTACGGCGAGGAGAACCGGTAGTCCCGCAGTGGCAGCAGGTAGACGTCCGGGGCCTCCTGCACGATCGAGGTGGCGAGCCCGCCGCGCTGCCCGTCGGCGCGGGAGGCGCGCTCGACCGCCTCGCTGCGGTCCATGAGCGCCGGGTCCAGCCCGCCGCTGAACGCGGACAGGTTGGACGGATCGAGCTTGGCGTCAGGGACGGCGGCACCGGCACCGAGAGCGACGACACCGGCACCGACCACGGCCGAGGTGATGACGGCCGCGTACCGGCTGCGGGGGACCGGCGGAACCCGGCGCCGCCCGCGGTAGCGCCCCGATGACGGTTGCTCGTCCAAGCTCACCCTCCGTGGTCAGCTGCTCGGCATCGCGTACCGCGCGCCGGTCTCGCGGTGGTGACGCGCCGTCCACTAAAGAACCGTTCGGCGCACACCGGAGGACACGTTAACCACACCGCGACCTAGGAAGCAAGGCACGCGGCGGGAAAACCGGTGCGGACCACGATTTCGTGGCCACTTTCGACCTGAGCCGTAACGTTGTGTGGTGTTTTCCCCGTTGGTTACTCATAGTGGGTCGTCGGTTTCGCCGAGGAGTCCGCCGTACACACCGCACTTTCGGCACGACTGCGGCCTCCGCTCGCGAGTGACACCCCGACTACGCCGAAGTTGTGATGATCATGGCGGGCTCCACGCGGGGGTTACCGTTCGTTAAGCTCATGGTGCGGGCTGCTGGTGGGCGCGGACGGCGCGGTCGCGCGTCCGCCGCCGGGGCAGATCGCGGTCAGGGCCGGCTAAAGGTCAGGTAGGGCGGTCAGGAAGGCAATCGGATGGGCGCGCGGATCAGGGTGGTGGTCGCCAAGCCCGGTCTGGACGGGCACGACCGCGGGGCGAAGGTGGTGGCCCGGGCACTGCGGGACGCGGGCATGGAGGTCATCTACACCGGGCTGCACCAGACCCCGGAGCAGGTGGTGGAGACCGCGATCCAGGAGGATGCCGACGCGGTCGGGCTCTCGGTGCTCTCCGGCGCCCACATGACGCTGTTCCGGCGGGTGGTCGAGTTGCTGGCCGAGCGCGGCGCCGACGACATCGTGGTGTTCGGCGGCGGCATCATCCCGGACGCGGACATCCCGGAGCTGGAACGGATCGGGGTGGCGAAGGTCTTCACCCCCGGGGCCAGCACCGAGTCGATCGTCGAGTGGGTACGCCGTAACGTCCGGGCGGGCGTGCCCGAGCCCGACGGCGTCTAGGACGGCCGCCGCCGGAAGTCCAGTCACCGAAGGCAAATCCTCGAGACGCCAACGACTCCGCCTGGCCGGCGGATGCCACCATCGCGGCAGACAGAGGGAGGGGCCGGACGCACCCCTCACACGCCCGGCCCCTCATATGCACGACGCCCCGCCGCCACCCCTCGACCGACAGGGCATCGGCCGCTATGTCGGCCCGCTGTCGCGTTCGCCGACGTCTTGCTCAACGATCGTGGGCCGGGGAGGTAACGGCCCCGGGTGCATTGGCTGCGACAACGGCTCGCTAGGCTGCCCGTCGTGGACCTTTACGAGTACCAGGGGCGGGATCTGTTCGCCAAGCACGGGTTGCCGGTGCTGCCCGGTGGCGTGGCGGACACGCCCGAACAGGCGCGCGACATCGCCGAAGAGCTTGGCGGGCGGGTCGTGGTCAAGGCTCAGGTGAAGGTCGGGGGGCGCGGTAAGGCCGGTGGAGTGAAGCTGGCTGGTACGCCGGAGGAGGCGTTCACGCACGCCCGCGACATTCTCGGCATGGACATCAAGGGACACCGGGTGGAGCGGGTGATGCTCACCCTGACCGCCGACATCGCCGAGGAGTACTACCTCTCCTACCTGGTCGACCGCGCGGAGCGCACCTTCCGGTGCATCGCCAGCGTGGCCGGAGGCGTGGACATCGAGCAGGTGGCGGCGGAGACCCCGGAGCGGGTGGCGTCGCTCACCATCGACCCGGCCGCCGGCGTCGACGACGCCCGGGCGCGCGAGATCGTGGCGGCGGCCCGGTTCCCGGCCGAGGTGGCCGACCAGATCGCGGAAGTGGCGGTTGGCCTGTGGCGGGCGTTCGTGGCCGAGGACGCCACGCTGGTCGAGGTGAACCCGCTGGCGCGGACCGCCGACGGCCAGATCCTGTGCCTGGACGCCAAGGTGACCCTCGACGACAACGCCGCGTTCCGCCACCCCGACCACGCCGCGCTGGTGGACCGGTCGGCCGTGGATCCGTTGGAGCAGCGGGCGAAGGAGAAGGACCTCAACTACGTCAAGCTCGACCACGGTACGGTCGGCGTGGTGGGCAATGGCGCCGGGTTAGTGATGTCCACACTCGACGTTGTGGCGTACGCCGGCGAGCGTCACGGCGGCGTGCGACCGGCCAACTTCCTCGACATCGGCGGCGGGGCGAGCGCCTCGGTGATGGCCAACGGCCTGGAGATCGTGCTCTCCGACCCGGACGTGAAGGCGGTCTTCGTCAACGTCTTCGGCGGGATCACCGCGTGTGACGAGGTCGCGAACGGCATCGTGCGGGCGCTGGAGTTGTTGACCGAGCGGGGTGAGCAGGTCACCAAGCCGCTGGTCGTCCGGCTCGACGGCAACAACGCCGCGGCCGGCCGGGAGATTCTTGCCCGCGCCGCGAACCCGTTGGTGGAGCAGGCAGACACAATGGACGGTGCGGCGGCGCGGGCGGCCGAGCTCGCGGCGGCGCGGGCCTGAGAGGTGAGCGCACCATGGCGATCTGGCTGACCAAGGACTCGCGGGTCATCGTGCAAGGGATGACCGGCGCGGAGGGTTCGCGGCACACCCGGCGGATGCTGGCCGCCGGCACCACCGTGGTCGGGGGCGTCACCCCCGGGAAGGCCGGCCAGCACGTCGACTTCGACGATGTGCGGCTGCCGGTGTTCGGTGACGTGGCGAGCGCGATGGCCGCCACCGGCGCTGACGTGTCGGTGGTCTTCGTGCCGCCCAAGTTCGCCAAGGCAGCGGTCGACGAGGCGATCGACGCCGGGATCGGGCTGGTGGTGGTCATCACCGAAGGCATCCCGGTGCACGACACCACCGGCTTCGTCGCCCGCGCCGTGGCCAGCGGCCGGACCAGGATCATCGGCCCCAACTGTCCCGGCATCGCCTCCCCCGGGGAGGCCAACGCCGGCATCATCCCCGCCGACATCACCGGCCCCGGCCGCATCGGGCTGGTGAGCAAGTCCGGCACCCTCACCTACCAGCTCATGTACGAGCTGCGCGACCTCGGCTTCTCCACCTGCGTGGGGATCGGCGGGGACCCGGTGATCGGCACCACCCACATCGACGCGCTGGCGGCGTTCCAGGCTGATCCGGACACCGATGTGATCGTGATGATCGGCGAGATCGGCGGGGACGCGGAGGAGCGGGCGGCGGAGTTCATCCGGGAGCACGTGACCAAGCCGGTGGTCGGCTACATCGCCGGGTTCACCGCGCCACCGGGCAAGACCATGGGCCACGCCGGGGCGATCATCTCCGGCTCCTCCGGCACGGCCGTGGCCAAGCAGGAGGCGCTGGAGGCGGTCGGGGTCCGCGTCGGGAAGACTCCGAGCGAGACCGCGCGGCTGGTGCGGTCGGTGGTGAGCTAGTCGACGCCGGGCACGGCGCCGAAGCTGAGGAGCCCACCGCCGAAGACGAGCACCACCGCCGCGATGATCAGCCCGACGTAGGCGAGCGTGGGCTGGTTGCCGTGCTTGCGGGCTGCCCGCAGCGAGAGGATCGCGAATACCACGCCCACCGGCCAGCAGCAGAAGGCCAGGATGATGCCGAGCACACCCCAGAGGGTGGTCCGGTCGGGGCCGGACGCGGCCGGTGGTGGTGCGGTCACTGGTCCCTCCGCGTGATCGGGGACAGTTCCGAGCGTACTGATCCAGGCCACTAAAGGTACGAAAACCGCGAATCATCTCGGGTCAAGCGGAGCGCTCGGGCAGGTGGCCACGTCCGAGGCCGATTCCGCGCCGGAACCATGCGAGAGTAGGCCTGATGTCCACGCGCGACGTGCCGCCCGATCCCCGGGAGGTGTTGGAGGCGGCCGAGGCCGCCCACCTCGCCGCGCGCCGCGGCGGCCGGGGCGGTGGGGCAGCGACCGCCGGGCCCGGTGACCATGCCGGGGGTCCACCGGCCGGCCCGGACGCGCCGCCGCGCCCACCGGTACGCAGCCAGGGCCGGGCCCGCCCGGTCCGCCGGCGGGCGCCGCTGCCGCTCGCCGCCGGGGTGGCCGCGGCCTGGGCCGCGCTGGTCACGTTCCTGCCGGTGGCGGCGGTGGTGGCGCTGCTGCTGGCGCTGGAGCAGGGCCCGGCCAGCGGTCAGGCGCTCCGGGTGGCGGCGGCCGGCTGGTTGCTCGCCCACGGCGTGCCGATATCCACCCCGCCGGGGCCGATCGGGCTGGCGCCGCTGGCGCTGACCGCCCTGGCGGCGTGGCGGGTCGCGCGGGCCGGCCTGCACGTGGTGCGCGCGCAGGGCGCCCGGGGCAGCGGCTCGCTGCGTCACTGCCTCGCCGCCGCGAGCGCGGTGGCGTTGGCGTACGCCGGGATCGGCGTACTCGCGGCCGGGCTCGCCGGCGGCCCGGGGTGGGGCCCCGCCGCGCCCCGCGCCGGCGCGACCCTCGCCGTGTTCGGTCTGGTCACCGCCGGCTACGGGGCCGCTCGGGCGACCCGCGCCGGCACCCGCGCGCTCGCCCGCCTGCCGCGGGTGGTGCGCACCGGAGCGCGCGGCGGCGTGGTCGCTACGGCCTGGCTGCTCGCGGCCGGAGCCGCGACCGCGGGCACGGCGCTGGCGCTCAGCGGCGGGTCGGCCGCCGAGGTGGTCTCTGCGTACCACACAGGTGTCGCCGGGCAGGCCGGGCTGACCCTGCTATGCCTGGCGTACGCGCCGAACCTCGCGGTGTGGGCCGCCGCCTACCTGGTCGGGCCGGGCTTCGTGGTCGGGGTCGGCACGGTGGTCCGCAGCAGCGAGGTGGTGCTGGGGCCGCTGCCGGTGGTACCGGTGTTCACGGCGCTGCCCGAGAGCGCGCAGCCCGGGTTGGGTGCGGCGCTGCTCGCCGGCCCGGTCGTGGCCGGGGGCGTCGCCGGGTGGCTGCTGGTCGGTCGCGGCGTCCGGGGCCGGGCGAGTTGGGGCCGGCTCATGCCGGGTGCGGTGGTGGCCGGGGTGGTGGCGGGTCTGCTCCTGGGCGCCGCGGCGCTCGCCTCCCGTGGCCCGCTCGGTGGCGGGCAACTCGCCACGCTTGGACCTGAACCGGTGCCGGTGGCGCTGTGGGCCTGCGCCACGGTGACCGTCGGCGCGCTGCTGGGCGGCGTCGCCGCCGCGCTGGTCCGGCGGGTTGATGCCGAGCGGCCCGGCGCTGCCTGACCGTCAGTCTCTGAACTCGCCCCAGTCGATGGACGCGCCGATCGCCAACAGGATCCACGCCAGCACCCCGAGGACGACGCCGACGATGCCGGTGACGATCCCGGCGACGGCCATGCCCCGGTTGGTCGCCTCGCCCCGGTCGGCGCGCTGCCGGCCGAGGTAGCCCAGGATGATCGCGGGAATCCCGGCGAGGGCGCCGATGCCCCAGCACAGGCAGAGCGGGATCGAGACGATCCCGAGTACCAGCGAGGTGATGCCCAGCGCGTTGTTCGGCGCCTGCCCCATAGGCTGGCCCGCGGCTCGTCCCGGGTACTGACCCCCCGGGGTGCCGGCCGATGGCCCGGGTGGCGGCTGGCTGGGCGGTGGCTGCCCGCCCCACGGCTGCTCCGGCGGTGGTTGGCTAGGTGGCGGAGGGCCCGGCGGCGGCTGGCCGGCCGGTGGGCGTTCGGGCGCTGGCTGCCCGGACGGCGGCTGACCCGGCGGCTCGCCGGAAGGGGGCTCAGCCGGTGGCTCGCCCGGTCGCGGCTGGTCCGGAGGCGGCGGTGGCTGCATGATCGCCCTCCTTCGCCGAGGCCCGTGTGGTCCGGGGCGGCATCGACGTCTCCACCGATGTCCCGTCGGCATCAGCCTAACGGGCGGGGACCGGCGCCGGGTGGGCAATGAAAAACGGGTGCCTGGTCGACCGACCGTGGGCACCCGTTACGCGCCGGATCAGGATCAGGCGCTCGCCGCCGCCAGCACGAAGCTGCCGCAGACGCACAGGAAAACCAGGCCGATCCAGGACAGGCCGACGATGATGGCCCACTTGGACCACTTCTTGGACTCCTCGGCGTGGTGCTGGGCGGTTGCGTAGTCCCCCACCTGCAACGCCGGGTTCACCTTGGAGGCGTTGAGGATGGCCGGGATCGCCAGCGGCCAGAAGAGGAAGATGGCCAGGATCGACATCCCCATGTTGTTGTTGATCTGCTGCGGCCCCTGTCCTGGGGCGGCCCCCGGCGGTGGAGGTGGTTGCATCGCCTACTCCTGTTTCGAAGGGTGGTCTCGGTGTATCCGAACCAAGGCATGTTACCCAAGAGGTTCAAGAGACGGGTGGCATCTGGCCGGACGGCACACCAGTACGACCACCGGTACCGGGCCGGCTCGCCCGAGTCGGTAGAGTTTCCCGGTGACCCTCCGCCTCGTTGTCCTGGTGTCTGGTACGGGCAGCAATCTGCAGGCCCTGCTCGACGCGTGCCGTGACCCGGCGTACGGTGCCGAGGTGGTGGCGGTCGGCGCCGATCGGGATCAGATCGGCGGCCTGGACCGGGCCGCGGCCGCGGGCGTACCCACCTTCGTGGAGCGAGTGGGTGACTACCCCGACCGGGAAGCGTGGGACCAGGCCCTGACCGCACGGGTCGCCCAGTACCAGCCGGATCTGGTCATCTCGGCCGGGTTCCGCAAGCTGGTGGGGAAGGCGTTCCTCGACGCCTTCGGCGGGCGCTACCTCAACACCCACAACTCGCTGCTACCGGCGTTCCCGGGCATCCACGGTCCGCGCGACGCGCTGGCCTACGGCGTAAAGGTGACCGGGGCGACCCTGTTCTTCGTGGACGCCGGGGTGGACACCGGCCCGATCGTCGCCCAGGTGGCGGTGCCGGTGCTGGATGACGACACGGTCGAGACCCTCACCGAGCGCATCCAGGTGGCGGAGCGGCGCCAGCTCGTAGCGGTAGTCGGCCGACTGGTCCGGGAAGGCTGGACCATCACCGGAAGGAAGGTGACCATTCCATGACCCGGCGACCGATCCGGCGCGCCCTGGTCAGTGTGTACGACAAGCGGGGGTTGGACGAACTGGCCCGGGCCCTGCACGCCGCCGGCGTGGAGATCGTCTCCACCGGTTCCACCGCGGCCGCGCTCACCGCGGCCGGTGTCCCGGTCACCCGGGTGGAGGACGTGACGGCCTTCCCGGAGTGCCTGGACGGGCGGGTCAAGACGTTGCACCCGGCGGTGCACGCCGGGCTGCTCGCCGACCTGCGCCGGGAGGAGCACCGCACGCAGCTGGCCGAGCTGGGGATCGCTCCGTTCGACCTGCTGGTGTCTAATCTGTACCCGTTCTCCGAGACGGTCGCCTCCGGCGCCGGCCCTGAGGAGTGCGTGGAGCAGATCGACATCGGCGGGCCGGCGATGGTGCGGGCGGCGGCGAAGAACCACGCCAACGTGGCGGTGGTGACCTCGCCCGAGGCGTACCCGCAGGTGCGGGCGGCGCTCGAGGAGGGCGGCTTCACCCTGGCCGAGCGCCGGGCCCTGGCCGCGCGCGCCTTCGCGGACATCGCCGAGTACGACCTGGCGGTCGCCGCCTGGACCGCCGAGCTGGCGGCGCTGCCGGAGCCGGCGCCGTCGCAGCCGGCAGCCTCGGAGACCAGGTCGCCGGAGCCGGTGTCGCCGCCGGCGTGGCCGGACTTCCTCGGCGTGAGCGGGCGGTTGTCGGCCGTGTTGCGCTACGGGGAGAACCCGCACCAGGCGGCCGCCCTCTACACCGATCCGGCCGCCCCTGCCGGGCTGGCGCAGGCGCGGCAGCTGCACGGCAAGGAGATGTCCTACAACAACTATGTGGACGCCGACGCCGCGTGGCGGGCGGCGCATGACTTCGCCGAGCCGTGCGTGGCGATCATCAAGCACGCCAACCCGTGCGGCATCGCGGTCGGAGCCGACGTGGCCGAGGCGCACCGGTTGGCGCACGCCTGTGACCCGACCTCCGCCTTCGGCGGAGTGATCGCGGTGAACCAACCGGTCACTGTGGAGATGGCCCGGCAGGTGGCGGAGATCTTCACCGAGGTGATCGTGGCCCCCGGCTACGCGGACGGCGCGGTGGAGGTGCTGGCCGGGCGCAAGCACCTGCGGGTACTCCAGGCGCCGCAGTGGTGGAACCCGGCGTGGGAGATCCGCCGGATCTCCGGCGGGATGCTGGCGCAGACTCCGGATCGGATCAACGCCGACGGCGACGACCCGGCGGCGTGGAAGCTGGTGGCCGGGCCGCCGGCGGATCCGGCGACCCTGGCCGACCTGGCATTCGCCTGGCGTGCGGTGCGATCGGTGAAGTCGAACGCGATCCTGCTCGCCGCTGGCCGCGCCACCGTGGGGATCGGGATGGGCCAGGTGAACCGGGTAGACGCCGCGCAGCTGGCGGTCACCCGCGCCGGCGCGGAGCGCGCCCGCGGCGCCGTGGCCGCCTCCGACGCATTCTTCCCGTTCCCCGACGGCCTGCAGGTGCTGATCGACGGCGGGGTGCGGGCGGTGGTGCAGCCCGGCGGGTCGGTACGCGACGAGCAGGTGATCGCCGCGGCGGCCGCCGCCGGCCTGACCCTCTACCTCACCGGCACCCGCCACTTCTTCCACTAACCGGATCTTGCCCTGACCGGCTCCGGCCCGGAGGGGAGGAGGCCCGGGCGCGCGGGCACCCGCGGGCGACCCGCGCGGTGGGTCAGCGCGGCTGCAGCGCGGCGAGGTCGATGTGCCCCCAGCGGGTGAGCGGCACCTGCGCCAGCCGGGGCGAGTAGCCCACCGTGCGCTGACCGAACCGGACCGGGATCACCGGCAGGTCCTGGGCGAGCAGGTCCTCCGCCTCCTGATACCTCGCGATCGCCTCCTCCGGCGAGTCGGCGGCGGCCGCGGCCGCGAGCAGGGCGTCGAACTCGGCGTTGTGGTAGCCGGAGTAGTTCCCGGCTCCGGTGGTGGAGTACACCGGCGCCAGGTAGCTCTCCATGGACGGGTACTCCATCGCCCAGCCCAGCCGCAGCAGCCCGACCTCGGCCCGGTCGTAGTGCACCCGGGCCAGCAGGTCCGGCAGGCTCGGCTTGGGTTCGGCCGCGCACCTGACGCCCAGGTGGGCGGTGAGCTGGTCGCAGATCGCCGCCACCCAGGCTTTGTGGTCACCGTCGGCGTTGTAGGTGATCGTCAACCGGTCCGGGCCGTGCGCCTCGGCGTACAGCCGCCGGGCGGCGTCGGGATTCAGCTCGCAGGCGGCGCCGCAGGTGTCGGTGCGGGCGCCGGGGACCAGCGGCGGCACGAATGACCGGGCCGGTAGCTGGCCACCCACGCCGGCGGCGGAGACCTGGTCCCGGTCGATCGCCATGGAGATCGCCTGGCGCACCCGCGGGTCGGCCAGTTCGGCCTGGTAGGTCGGGATCGCGAGGAACTGGAACACCGGGGAGGGGTGGCGCAGGTAGCGACCCTCGAGGTCGGCGTCGACCGTGTCCAGGCGGTCGGTGGGGATCTCGGAGACCACGTCCAGCTCCCCGGCGAGCAGGTCGGCGTAGGCGGTGGCGGGGTTCTGGTACGGCACCAGCACCACCTCGTCCGCGGCGGGCGCCGGCCCGGGGTGGGCCGGGTGGGCCCGCAGCCGGATCGGGTCACCGGGGGTGACCGGCTCCACGATCCGGTAGGGGCCGTTGCCGACCGGGGCCTGCTTGAAATCTTCCCGCAGGACGCCGGGGGAGGAGAACGCCGCGGCCGGCAGCGGGTAGAAGGCGGGGGCGCTGAGCATCTCCCGGAAGTGGGCGAACGGCTCGGTGAGGGTGACGGTGAAGACCCGCTCGTCCACCACCTCCAGCCCGGCCAGGCGCGGCGTGGCCGGGGCGGTGCCGGGAGGCGGGTTCAGCGCGGCGTACCCCTCGATCCGGGCGAAGAGGTGGTTGGCGCGCTGCTGGTTCGGCTGGTAGGCGCCGTAGTTCCAGGCGTTGACGAAGCTCGTGGCGGTGACCGGCTCACCGTTGTGGAAGCTCATCCCCTCCCGCAGCGTGACCGTCCAGACCCGGTTGGCCTGGTCGGGCACGACCGAGGCGGCCGCCACCTCGTACGGCCGTCCCTGCGGGTCGAGATCGACCAGCGGCGCGAACACGGCCGAGAGCACCTGGGCGCTGTCCGGATCGTTGAGGTTGGTAGGGACCAGCTCACCCACGGGCCCGATCCCGACGCGTACCGGTCCCTCCGGTCCGGCGGAGCTGGCGCAGGCGACGAGGCCGGCGGTGGTGGCGGCCGCGGCCATCACCGCGAGCAGCACTAAACGTGTGCGAGTGATCACCATAGGGATGATAGCGGACAAACCACGATATATCACTCAGCAAGCGTGGAGAGTCGCCGGCCTAGAATCGAGCGGTGACGGCGATTCGGTTGGACGGCAAGGCGACCGCCGCGGCGGTCCGGGAAGAGCTGCAGGTCCGCGTCAAGGCGCTGGCCGCCGCCGGGCGGACGCCCGGACTGGGCACCATCCTGGTGGGTGACGATCCGGGCTCGCGCGCGTACGTGGCTGGTAAGCACCGTGACTGCGCCAGCGTGGGGATCGCCTCCATCCAGCGGGAGCTACCCGCGGACGCCACCCAGGCGCAGGTGGAGGCGGCGGTCGCGGAGCTGAACGCGGACCCGGCCTGCACCGGCTTCCTGGTGCAGCTCCCGCTACCGGCGGGCCTGGACGAGCGGCGGGTGTTGGAGGCGATCGACCCGGACAAGGACGCCGACGGGCTGCACCCGACCAACCTGGGGCGGCTGGTCCTCGGGTACCCGGGGCCGCTGAGCTGCACCCCGCGCGGCATCGTGGAGCTGCTGACGCGCTACCAGGTGCCGCTCGCCGGCGCCCACGTGGTGGTGATCGGCCGGGGCGTGACCGTGGGTCGTCCGCTGGGCCTGCTGCTCACCCGGCGGCGCGAGAACGCCACCGTGACCCTGTGCCACACCGGCACCCGCGACCTGGCCCGGCACACCCGCGAGGCCGACATCGTGGTGGTCGCCGCCGGCCGGCCCGGGCTGCTCACGCCGGAGATGGTGCGTCCGGGCGCGGCCGTGGTGGACGTGGGCATCACCCGGGTCACCCGCGGGGACGGGCGGACGGAGCTGGTCGGCGACGTGGACCCGGCGGTGGCGGAGGTGGCCGGTTACCTGGCGCCGATGCCCGGCGGGGTGGGCCCGATGACCCGCGCCATGCTGCTGCAGAACGTCGTGGAGCGGGCCGAGCGCGGGTGAGATCACATAGGGCGTGACCCGGCCCGGGGCGAAGGCTGATCCGTCGTTAGGGTCGGAGAATGGGTACTCGCAAGAAGATCACCGTCGTCGGCGCTGGATTCTATGGGTCGACCACCGCGCAGCGGCTGGCCGAGTACGACATCTTCGACACCGTCGTGTTGACCGACATCATCGAGGGCAAGCCGGCGGGGCTGGCACTCGACCTCAACCAGTCCCGGCCGATCGAGGGCTTCGAGACCACTGTGGTGGGGGTGACCACCGGCCCCAACGGCGAGGGCTACGACGCGATCGAAGGCTCGGACATCGTCATCATCACGGCCGGGCTGCCCCGTAAGCCGGGCATGAGCCGGATGGATCTGCTGGAGGTCAACGCCAAGATCGTCCGCCAGGTCTCGGAGAACGTGGCGAAGTACGCCCCGAACGCGGTGGTGATCGTGGTGTCGAACCCGCTGGACGAGATGACCGCCCTGGCGCAGCAGGTGACGCAGTTCCCCAAGCACCGGATCATGGGGCAGGCCGGGATGCTCGACACCGCCCGGTTCACCAACAACGTCGCCGAAGCCTTGGCGGTGCCGGTCGCCGCAGTGAAGACGCTCACGCTCGGCTCGCACGGCGACACCATGGTCCCGGTCCCCTCCCGGTGCACCGTCAACGGCACCCCGTTGACCGACCTCCTGCCACCGGAAAAGATCGAGGAGCTGGTGGTCCGTACCCGCAACGGTGGGGCCGAGGTGGTCTCGCTGCTCAAGACCGGGTCGGCGTTCTACGCACCGTCGGCCGCCGCGGCCCGGATGGCTCGGGCGATCGCCGAGGACGCCGGGACCGTGATGCCGGTCTGTGCCTGGGTGGAAGGGCAGTACGGCATCTCCGGGGTCTACCTCGGCGTCGAGGCGGAGCTGGGCGCCACCGGGGTCCGGCGGGTGGTGGAGACCCCGCTCACCGAGGCCGAGCTGGCCGCGCTGAAGGAGGCGGCAGAGGCGGTCCGGGCCAAGCAGGCCGATGTGGCGAATCTATGACCGTACCTCGCGATCCAGAGGTGGCCGCCTGAAAACGGCGGATCGGCCGGAAAAACTCCAGGTTTGACGGATGCGGCGTCGGGTGGCTGACGCACGAACCTGCCGGCCGGGCCGGGTGTCCTGACCAGAGGTTGCGCGAGTCGCGGCGGTCACCCGATGGCGGCGGAACGCTCCCAGGCGGAAAGCTTCGCATTCGGGCGGGAATGCCCCGCCCGGGGTAAGGCGCGACTCGTCGCGTCGGGAGGGTGCCGTGCGGTACGTCATCGTCGACTGCGGCTCGGTCGGGCTGGAGCTGGCCCGGCAGTGGATTCAGCAGGGGCACCAGGTCACCGGCACCACCCCTGACCCGGAGCTGGTGGGGCGGATCGAGGCGGTCGGCGCCGACGCGGTGCTGCTCGACCACGGCGACGGGGACGGGGTGCGGGAGGTGGTCCGCGACGCCGACGGGGCGGTGCTCGCCACCCGACCACCGCCGCAGTTCACCCGGCCGGTCCGGGAGCAGGTAGTCACCTACCGCAAGACCATGATCGGCGCGGTCCGCGCCGCCGCCTCGGTACAGCGCCGGCTGGTGCTGTTCTCTTCAATCGCGGTCTACGGCGACGGGGGACCCGGCGACGGACCGGTGACCGAAGAGACCCCGGTGACCACCGCCCTGGACCCGGCGGCGCAGAGCTTCGCGGCGGTGGAGCGGATGGTGCGGCAGTCGCGCGAGGCCACGGTGCTGCGCCTGCCGGAACTGGTCACCGGCCATCCGGATGAGCCGGACCCGGCCACGCTGCTGCGCCGGTTGCGGGACGAGGTCGGGGAGGAGTTGCCGTTCGACGACTCCGCGTTGGTCCACACGATCGACTACCGGGACGCCGCCGCGGCCGTCGCGTTCGTGTGGGAGCAGGGCCTCGCCGGGGTCTACAACGCGGTGCCGGACCACGTGCCTCCCCCGACCGTCGCCGCTTTCCTGGGCAAGCTCGCCGCGGATGCGGGGCTGCCGCCGTTCTCCTTCGCCGGTGGGCACCCCACCCTCCGCCGGCCGGTCTCCTCGGCCCGGCTGCGGGGCGCCGGGTTCCGGTTCCGGTTCAGCGAAGGGGCGGAGCCCGGCTCGTAGGGTGGGCGCGTGCACCTGATTGAGTCGCTCCCGGCCGACTGGCGGGAGGCGATGGAACCGCATCTGGACCCGGCCGTGGTGAGCGCGCTGACCGAGTTCGTGACCGAGGAGTACGCCCGGCACCCGGTCTACCCGCCCCGGGCGGCCCTGTTCCGGGCGTTCCACCTCTGCCCGTACGAGCGGACCCGGGTGCTGATCCTGGGCCAGGACCCGTACCACCGGCCCGGGCAGGCACACGGTCTGTGCTTCAGCGTCCCCGCCGGGGTGCCGCCGCCGCCCTCGCTGCGCAACATCTTCAAGGAGCTACGGGCAGACCTGGGGATCGCGCCGCCGAGCGGCGACCTGACCGGCTGGGCCAGGCAGGGCGTACTGCTGCTCAACGCGGTGCTGACGGTACGCGCGGGCGCGCCCGGCTCGCACGCGGGACGCGGTTGGGAGCACCTGACCGACGCCGCGATCCGGGCCCTGGACGCCCGTCCGCAACGGGTGGTGTTCGCCCTGTGGGGCGCGTACGCCCGGCGCAAGGCCGCGCTGGTGACCGCTGCCCCGCACGCGGTAATCGAAGCCAGCCACCCCAGTCCGCTCAATGCCCGCGGGTTCCTGGGTACCCGGCCGTTCTCCGCCATCAACGCCGCCCTCACCCAGGCCGGCCAGGAGCCGATCCACTGGGGTTGAGGCCGCCGTGCGATAGTGGCCGAGCATGGCTTCCGGAGGGTGGAGATGCCGATGGTCGCCCAGGACAAGTTGATCGAGTGCAGCGGCGGCTGATCGGCATGCGCGCCGGTTCGCCGTCACCAACGCTAAGGTCGAGCCGCAGTTCGACCGGGAAGGCGACGAGTACGTCGAAGTGACACTGGTCCTCGTCGATCCGCCGAGTGGCCAGGAGACCTGGCCGTTGGAGGATGCGTTCCGGCTGCGCCAGGAGGTGCGACGGGTCGCTACGGAGGAGTTCGGCATCTCCGAGTACGTGTCGATCGTTTTCGCGGCGTCGGTGGACTTCGACGTACCGGGTCAGGATGAACAAGGGGATCGGATCCGGAGAGGCGGGCGTGACGATCAAGCACCCACGTCCACCGTGGCCGGATGGACTCCTCAACCAGGCTGATCGACTTGCGGAAGCGCGGGGGCGGTGGCGGCAACGAGAGAACTGAACCAGATGCGGCAGCCCTCGTATATCCGCTCCCTCAAGCTCATGGTGGGCGGGGTCAGAGTGGCCAAGCACAGGTAGGTGGACCGGCGGCGGGGGTGCCGGGACTGATCCAGTACGGTTGTACTGTTACAGGAGACCCCTTGGAGAAGGAGCCCGCGGTGGCGAAGATCAAGGTAGCCAACCCGGTCGTCGAGCTCGACGGCGACGAGATGACCCGGATCATCTGGCAGCAGATCCGGGAGCGGCTGATCCTGCCGTACCTGGACATCCCGCTGGAGTACTACGACCTGTCGATCCAGAACCGCGACGCCACGGACGACCAGGTCACGATCGACGCGGCCAACGCCATCAAGCGGCACGGGGTGGGGGTGAAGTGCGCCACCATCACTCCCGACGAGGCGCGGGTGGCCGAGTTCGATCTCAAGCAGATGTGGCGCTCGCCGAACGGCACCATCCGCAACATCCTCGGCGGGGTGGTGTTCCGGGAGCCGATCATCATGCGGAACGTCCCCCGCCTGGTGCCGAGCTGGGTCAAGCCGATCGTGATCGGCCGGCACGCCCACGGCGACCAGTACAAGGCCACCGACTTCGTGGTGCCCGGCCCGGGCACGGTCACCATCTCCTACCAGCCGGCCGATGGTTCGACGCCGATGCAGTTCGAGGTGGCGCACTTCCCCGGCGGCGGGGTGGCGATGGGCATGTACAACTTCGACGACTCCATCCGCGATTTCGCCCGCGCCTGCTTCCGGTACGGCCTCGACCGCGGCTACCCGGTGTACCTCTCCACCAAGAACACCATCCTCAAGCGGTACGACGGGCGGTTCAAGGACCTGTTCCAGGAGGTGTTCGAGATCGAGTTCGCCGAGCGGTTCGCCGAAGCGGGCCTGACCTACGAGCACCGGCTCATCGACGACATGGTGGCGCAGGCGCTGAAGTGGGAGGGCGGCTTCGTCTGGGCCTGCAAGAACTACGACGGGGACGTGCAGTCGGACACGGTGGCGCAGGGCTTCGGCTCACTGGGGCTGATGACCAGCGTGCTGATGACGCCGGACGGGCGGACCGTGGAGGCCGAGGCCGCGCACGGCACGGTCACCCGGCACTACCGCGCCTGGCAGCGGGGGGAGAAGACCTCCACCAACCCGATCGCGTCCATCTTCGCGTGGACCCGGGGGCTGCAGCACCGCGGTAAGCTGGACAACACGCCGGAGGTGACCCGGTTCGCGCAGACCCTGGAGAAGGTCTGTGTGGACACCGTCGAGGGCGGGCAGATGACGAAGGACCTCGCGCTGCTGGTCGGCGGCGAGACCCCCTGGCTGACCACCGAGGAGTTCCTCACCGCGCTCGCGGACGGGCTGGCCCGCGCCCTGACACCTGAGCGGTCCTAGGCGCAGGCACGGTCGGGAGACCGGCGGCGGCCGCGGTAGGCGGCCGTCGGGGTTGCCTGGTATGACCCGGAAGGTACACAATGGTCCTGCCCTATACCGCGACCCCCAGCGGAGGTCTCCTTGGCCACCCCTGTCCTCGGGCCACAGCCCCTCCCCGACGATCAGGCGCCAGCCGACGAGGCATCCTCTGACGCTCGCCCGGGCCCACCGGTCCGGTTCGCACCCGGGCCCGCCGGCCAGCCCCGGGCGGGGCAGGCTCGGGCAGGGCAAAGCCGCCCGGCCCAAGGCCGGCCCGCGCAGGGTCGCCCGGTGCCGGCCCGGGCGGCGCAGGTCCGCGCCGCGCAGGTTCGGGCGGCGCAGCGCGCCGGTGCGGCGGCGCCCCGGCTGACCGCCAGCCGGCCCGGCTACTTCCCCAGCGGGTTCGCCTGGCTGGTGGTCGGGGTGAGCCGCAGATGGCGGGGAGTGTTCACGGCGCTGATCAGCACCTGGCTCGGCGTACCGTTCGCCCTCTTCATGGCGGTGCTGTGCGCGGTGTTGTTCGGCATCCTCGGCGCGGTCGGCGGCACCGCCGCCGGCCTGCGCTGGGTCCCGCCCTGGGTTGGCCAGGTCCCGCTGCTCGGCTCGGCAGTGGACAGCCTGCTGCCCAGCGCCGGCGGCGTGGTCGGCCTGCTGGTCGGGGTGCTGGTCGGTCTGCTGCTCGGCTTTCTCGGCGCGCTCACCCTGCTGTGGTGGACCGCCTTCGCCGAGGACCCGTTGACCGGGTTCGGAGCCCTGCTCCTGGCGGCGGTGGTCGGGGTCCTGGTGGGCCTGGGGTACACGCTCTACCGGACCACTCTTGAACCGACGCTCCTGCGCGGCGGCGGCGCCCGGCGGATGAGCCGCCGGGAGCGGGATCTGATCATCCCGATCCTGCGGTCCTGCGCCCAGCGTCTGGGATTGTCCGACTACCCGCCGGTCCTGATCGACGACTCTTCCGAGCCGAGCGCGATCACGTATACCCGGCACATCGTCCTCAGCCGGGGGCTGCTGGTGGAGTTCGACTACGACCCGGAGGTGATCGGCGGGGTGCTCAGCCACGCGCTGGTGCACTGGCGCAACGGCGACGCGGTGGGTGCGGCGTTCGTGCGCGGCGTGGCGCTGCCGCTCTACTTCATCTACGCCGGCCTCCGGTGGTTCACCCGGCGGGTAGAGGAGCGGATCGCGCTGGCGCTCGCCAGCAGCCTGCTGATCCTGCTGATGTGGATGGTGTTCTGGCCGGTGGTGGTCACGGTCCGGTTCCTGGTCATGCCGGTGCAGGCGGCCGCCGTCCGTCGCGCCGAGTTCCGCGCCGACCAGGGGGCGGTGCTGACCGGTCACCGCGACGGGCTGCGCCGGGTGCTGGCCCGGCTTCCGCACTCGTTCGAGCGCGGCCGCAACGGCTGGGACCTGGCGCTGTGCGCCGCCCACCCGGCCAACGAACTGCGACTGGAGCGGCTGGAGGACGAGGCCGGCAGTTACCCGCTGCCCGGCTCGGATCGCCCGACGGATTCTCCGCCGGCCCCGGCGTCCGCCCGAGACTGACCCGGCCGTGACCCAACAACGAGATGCCCTTCCCCCACCGGCCGGGGCGCCGACGACCACCGGGGACGAACCGGTCTTCATCGAGTACCGGCCGAACCGGCGCCGGTTCCTGGCGGTAGGGGCGGTCCTCGGCGTCGTACTGCTGCTCGGCACGGCGGTACACATAGTGCGGTCAACGGTCTACTCCCCATCCGCGGTGGTCGAGGCGTACTTCCAGGCCTTGGCCGACCGGGATCTCGCCGCCGCCTTGGCGACGACCTCTCCGGAGGCGACGGGCGGGCCGGACGACCTGCTGGACCCGCGGGTGCTCGCGGCCGAGGTCTACACCCCACCGTCCGACCTGCGAATCGTCGACGTCACTGTGGATGGACGCTCAGCACAGGTGCGGGTCGAGTTCACCATCGGCGACCAGCCGGCCGCGGCGTCGCTGCGGCTGCGGCGGGCGGATGGCGGGTTCACGGACTCGCTGCTGCGCCGCTGGCGGATCGCGAACGGGGTCCGGCCGCTACCATTGGCCTCCATCCCGGCCGAGATCGAGGTCAACGGCGTCCGCGTGGCGGCGCAAGACCTGAACGGTCCGCGTACCCTGCCGGTGGTCTTCGGCGGCTACCAGGTCAGCGTCCCCGCCGATGACCCGCTCTGGGACTCCCAGGCGGTCACGGTGCTGGTCGGCTCGGACCGGGTGACCGCGGTGGACGTCCCGCTCGTGCCCGACCCCGGGGTACGCGCGGAGGTGGAGCGGCAAGTCACCGAGCTGCTGGACGGGTGTGCGGCCAGCACCGAGCTGCTGCCAGCGGGCTGCCCGTTCGGTAACGCCCGCTACGGCCGGGTCACCGAGGTGGCGTGGCGGATCAGCGCCTACCCCGAGTTGGCGATGACGCCGGCCCCGGACGGGTTCGGCGGCGTCCAGATCGTGGTGCGTTCCACCAGCGACGGGGAGGCGGTGGTGACCGGCGTCCGGGAGGCGTTCGGCCACAGCGTGCCGTTCGAGATCGTGGTGCCGTTCCCGGTCTCCGGGCGGGTGAGCGTGGACGGGACAGCGGTGGTGTTCGAACCGGACTGGTGACCGTCAGCCACCGGCGGCGCGCAGGCGGGCAGCGGCCTGTTCCGGGGGGACGTCGTTGATGAACACCCCCATCGCCGACTCCGAAGCGGCGAGGTACTTCAGCTTCCCGGGAGCCCGGCGGATGGTGAACAGTTGCAGATGCAGGTGTCCCAGCTCCCGCCCCTCGCCGACCGGCGCCTGGTGCCAGGCGGAGACGTAGGGTGCCGGCGCGCCCTCGAACAGCGCGTCGAAGCGGCGCAACAGGTCGAGGTAGAGCGGGCCGAACGCGTCCCGCTCCGCGTCGGTGAGCGCGGGCAGGTCCGGTACCGGCCGGTGCGGTGCCAGGTGTACCTCATACGGCCAGCGCGACGCCGCCGGCACGTACGCGGTCCAGTGCGCGTTCGCCGCGACCACCCGCACCCCGGCTTCGCGCTCGGCGGCCAGCACGTCCGCGTACAGGTTGCGGCCGCCGGTGGCCGCCGCGTGCCGGCGCGCCGCCGCCAGGAACTTGCCGGTCCGCGGTGGCAGGAACGGGTACGCGTAGATCTGCCCGTGTGGGTGGTGCAGGGTGACCCCGATCTCCACGCCCCGGTTCTCGAAACAGAACACCTGGGCGGTGGCCGGGTCCGCGGAGAGGTGGGCGGTGCGGTCGGCGAGCGCCTCCAGCACCGTGCGGACCCGGGTCGGCGGCAGGTCGGCGAAGGTGCCGTCGTGCTGGTCGGTGAAGCAGACCACCTCGCACCGTCCAGCGCCGGGCGCCAGCGGCGTGTACGGGGTCGGCGGCGCGGCGCTCTCCGGCAGGCTGCGGGCGGAGAACGCCGGGAACCGGTTCTCGAAGACCACCACGTCGTAATCGGCGGCCGGCACCTCGGTGTGCCGGCCCTCCCGGGACGGACACAGTGGACATTCGTCGGCCGGGGGGAGGAAGGTGCGCTCCTGCCGGTGCGCGGCCACCGCAACCCACTCGTCAACCAGCGGGTCGTAGCGCAGCTGCGAGGCCGGCGGCGGGGGCGGCAACCGCCGTTGGTCCGGCCGGTCACGGTCGGATCGCGGCCGTTCGTCGAAGTAGATCAGCTCCCGGCCGTCGGCGAGCCGGGCCACGCTGCGGAACACCGGGGTCGTGCCGGGCCTAGCCGCCTGATCGCTCACGACCCCACACCTTAGTGCACCCCACCGCGCTCACCGGTGATCATGCCCAACCATGATCACTACCGGTGCCTCCACCTCACCGAAGGCGTACCGGGCGGGGAGCCGGGGTCAGGCGGGCGTGACCGCGGCGATCCGGTACAGCGAGAACACCCGCTCGTCCTCGCGTAGTCGGCACCAGGCGATCAGCACGCCACCGGTCAGCTCGCGCGGTTCGATCACCCGCTGGGTGGAGTTGCCCTGCGCGTTGGTGTACCGGATCTCGACCGGGTGGCCAGTCTCGACCGCGTGGGCCAGCAGCCGCTGTTCCCCGGGCGCGAGATGGGGGGCGAGCTCGGCCACGTGGTCCAGGACCGGGTCGGCTTCCTCGGGTTCCCCGGTGCGGTCCGGCGCCGGACCGCCGGTCGTCGACTCGGGCGCGTGCCCTGCCGGCGCGGGCGGCACCGGCGTGGCGAGCAGGGCTCGGGCGAACTCGGCGGGGTCTGGCCGGCCGGGCTCGCTCGCCGCCGGCCGGGTCGGGGCGGCCGAGGGTCGCTCGCCGGGCGCGGTGCGTCGCGGCCGGCCGGCCCGGCGGCGCTCGCGCCGCTGGAGCACCGGTGTCCCGTCGGCGGACTCCGCCACCGGTGCGTACCCGGCCGCGCGCAGGGCCGCCAAGGTCTGCGACACGTCCACCGCGGAGCCGAGCACCATGGGCGCGAGCCGGGAGAGGCCGAGCGAGCGGAGGTGGCGGGACGCCGCGATCTCGGCCAGCAGTGCCGGGTCGTCGCTGCGCAGCACGCACGCCACCGGCCGGACCCGGATTGCGCCGTGGCGGCGGGCGACGTCGGCGATCAGGTACACCAGCGGCTGCGGTAGCACCCCGCCCGCCGCCCGCGCCCGCAGATCGGCGAGCAGCGCGTCCGCGGCGTACCCCTGGTCGAGCGCGCGGCGCACCGAGCCGGGGGTGAACCGCCAGATCACCGCCTGGCCGCTGGTCTCCCGGTCAGCGGCGGCGTCCAGCAGCGCGGCGAGGGCCCCGGCCGGTGTTCCCGGCGCCAGCGCGGTCAGGTCGGCCTGGAAGATCACCTCCTCCACCGCTTCCGGAAGCAGGGAGCGGCAGGCCGCCGCCAGGTCCTCGGCCGACCCCAGCAGGGCCCGGCCAAGCGGGGTGAGCGCGTGGTGGGCGACCACGCCGAGCAGGCGCGCCTCCTGCCAGGCGGCGGCGATGAACCGGCCCGCGTCCGGATGCCCGGCCAACACCAGCGGTGAGTGCCAGCACACCGCCGCGGTCAGACCGGACGGGTCGGCGACCGCCGAGTCGGGCGGAAGCGAAGCGGCGAACTCCACCAGGTGCGCCCGCGCCACCGCGGCAGTTCGTCCATTGTGGTCAGGCTGCAGCGCGGCGCCGGGCCGGGTGTCCCGGTCGGTGGGGGTGAGCAACGGCGCGGCGGCCAGGTCCAGCCAGGCTGCCAGCAACCCGGCCAGCCGGTGGGCCGGTGTGGCCGCGACCCACTCGTCATAGCCGGTGGTGGGTAGCAATCGCGCGGCGTTGCCCTCGCGTACCACGCCCAGCAGCCGCGCGCCGTACCCGAGCTCCAGCCACAGCCGGGTAGTGGCCTCGTCCGTGCCGGTGGCGCGAGCGAGCCGGCGTAGTTCCTTTACCCCGACCCCGCCGGTCTTGAGCATGCTCACCGGCGTCTCCGCGACCGCGTCCAGTAGCGCTCCCACCTGCTGCACCGCGGCGCTGCTGGCGGCCGCGGCCTCTCGCGCCACCGCTTCCCGGTCGACCGTGACGAGTGGGGGATCGGGCCGGTCCGGGGTGAACGGTGCGTGCCAACCCTCGCCCCGTAGCGCCACCGCGACTTCCCTGGGCACCTGCGGGCCGTCCGCTGCCCGGATCACCACCAGGCCGCGTTCCCGCGCCCAGACCAGGTCTGGGTCGGCGCGGTACTGATGGGAGCCGTACCAGTCGACGAATGTCTCGGTGGGTGGGCCCTCGGCGGCCAGCTTCTCCAACCTGGCGCGGGCACGTCCGTCAGCGCTCGCCACCAGACGCCGCACCCGGGGGCCGTCAGCGTGCAGGTCGGCGATCCGGGCCACCAACTCGCTCTTGCGACCCTGCGCCGGCAGGCCGAGGTTGCGCGCGATCCCGCGTAACTGTTCGGCGGGGAGGGAAGCGAGCAGGGTGGCGGCGTCCGGACCGAGCCGCAGTGGATGCCGGAACAGGTGGTACAGCGGCTCGGCCATGCGTAGGTGGTCGCCGTCGGGCCAGACGAGCGCCCGGGCGGCGAGCAGATCCAGCACCGCCGTCAACGCCGGGTCCTGCGGCCGGCGGCCGAGCCAGGCCGCCAGGGCTGGCCGGCTGCCGCCGTCCCGGCCGAGCAGTTGCAGCACCTCCAGCACCTCGACCGCGGGCGTGGGCAGCGCGTGCGCGGCGGCCGTGACCGAACCGCGGATCTCCAGCCGTTCGGCCAGGTCCCGCAGGTGGCGTGGCCTCGGCGCGGCCAGGGCGTCGGGTCGGGCGGCCAGGACCTCGGCGAGCTGCTCCGGGCTTCGGGTGGCCAGCCACGACGTCAGGCTTTCTGCCACTCTCACACCCTACGACCGGTCGCCCGTCGCCCGTCCTGATAGTCTCCGCCCGTCCGGGGCTGTGTCATTCGTCACAGCTATGGGGTTCGCCCCGTCTCTGCGATCCTTCGGGCGGCCTGACCCGCGATGCCCGGCACTGGTGTGACAGCAGTTCGCTCCCGTGGCGCGCGCAGCGACCCGCGCCGTCCTCCGGCCGGAGGGTCGCGGACGCCGCTAGGCGCGGGCCCGGCACAACCGGGCTACTCGCCCAGACGGCGCTCTATCGGCGATGCTGGACAGTCGGTGCGAGACGGTTCACTGTAGAGGGCCTACTGTGGAGAACTTACCCGAAATAGTGGACAGCTCTCTGAAACCGTGGCAGTGTGTACAGTATGGCTCAGACAGGAATCAACGCTACGGCGGCCGCCCTGCTGGGGCTGCTGCATGAAGGACAGATGACCGGCGGGCAGTTGATGGCGACCGCGGAGGAGAAGCTCGGCCGCTATTGGTCGATGACCCGCAGCCAGGTCTACCGGGAGCTGCCCGCGCTGGCGGAGATGGGCTACGTCAAGCTCGGCAAGCCGGGTCCCCGCTCCAGCCAGCCGTATGCGATCACGCCGGCCGGGCGGCGGGCGTTCCTGCGCTGGCTCACCGACGAGCCGGGGCGGGACACGCTGCGCAACTCGGTGGCCCTGCGGATCGCGTTCGGGGATAAGCAATCCGCGGCGCAGCTGCGCAAGCTCCGGGACACCGCGATCGACTACCACACCGAGGAGCTGGCGCGCAGCCGCGACCAGGCGCGGGAGGCCCGCAAGGAGGGCGACGAGTTCGGCGCGGCCGCGCTGGAGTTCGCCGTGGGCTACCACCGGGCCGCGCTCACCTGGCTGAAGAACGTCCCGACCAAGTAGGCGTACCACCGCGCGACCGCCGCGGCGGGTGGTGCGCAGCGGCGGGTGCCCCGGCCCGGGCGATACAGTTGCGGCGTGACACCTGCCGAGTACGCCGACGAGCTTAAGCGCCTCGACGCCATGCTGCGTGGGGTCGAGCAGGTACTTGACCCTGCCCAACTCCGCCGGGAGCGTGACGAGCTGGAGCGGCGCGCGGCGGCTCCAGACCTCTGGGAAGACCAAGCCAACGCCCAGCGGGTCACCTCCCAGCTGGCTCGCGTCAACCACGACCTCGACCGGCTGGAGTCGCTGCGCCGCCGGCTCGACGACGCCCAGGTGCTGCGGGAGCTGGCGGAGGCGGAGGACGACCCCGCCGCCCTGGCCGAGGTCGGCACCGAGATCGAAAGCCTGGCCCGGGCGATCGGCGAGCTGGAGACCCGCACCATGCTCTCCGGCGAGTACGACGCGCGGGAGGCGGTGGTCGCGATCCGCGCCGGCGCGGGTGGCGTGGACGCCGCCGACTTCGCGGAGATGCTGCTGCGGATGTACCTCCGCTGGGCGGAGCGGCACGGCTACCCGACCGAGGTCTACGACACCTCGTACGCGGAGGAGGCCGGGATCAAGTCGGCCACCTTTGTGGTGAAGGCGCCCTACGCCTACGGCACGCTGAGCGTGGAGGCGGGCACCCACCGGCTGGTGCGGATCAGCCCGTTCGACAACCAGGCCCGCCGGCAGACCAGCTTCGCCGGGGTTGAGGTGCTGCCGGTGGTGGAGCAGACCGACCACATCGACGTGCCAGAGCACGAACTGCGGGTGGACGTGTTCCGCTCCTCCGGACCGGGCGGCCAGAGCGTGAACACCACCGACTCCGCGGTCCGGATCACCCACCTGCCCACGGGCATCGTGGTCACCTGCCAGAACGAAAAGTCGCAGCTTCAGAACCGGGCGGCCGCGATGCGCGTACTCCAGGCGCGGCTACTGGAGCGCAAGCGGGCCGAAGAGCAGGCGGCCCTCACCGAGCTGCGCGCCGACGCCGCCGGGTCCTGGGGCGATCAGATGCGCTCCTACGTGCTGCATCCGTACCAGATGGTCAAGGATTTGCGCACTGAGCACGAGACCGGCAACACCTCTGCGGTCTTCGACGGGGAGATCGACGAGTTCATCGAGGCCGGCATCCGCTGGCGCCGGGCGAAGGCGGCTGCGTAGACTCAGCTCCCGTGATCCGGCTTGAACGCGTGACCAAGACCTATCCGAAGGCGGCGCGCCCCTCGCTGGACGACGTGGACGTCGCGATCGACAAGGGCGAGTTCGTGTTCTTCATCGGGCCATCCGGCTCGGGCAAGTCCACGATCATCAAGCTTCTCCTCCGCGAGATCACGCCGACCCGAGGGCGGGTGGTGGTGAACAATCGCGACGTCGGCTCGATGCGTTCGTGGCGCATCCCGACCTTCCGCCGCTCCATCGGTTGTGTGTTCCAGGACTTCCGGCTGCTGCCCAACCGCACCGCGTACGAGAACGTCGCGTTCGCCCTGGAGGTGATCGGCCGCTCCCAGAGCGTCGCCCGCCGGGTCGTGCCGGAGGTGCTGGAGCTGGTCGGGCTCGGCGGTAAGGAGCACCGCTACCCGCATGAGCTCTCCGGCGGTGAGCAACAGCGCGTGGCGGTGGCCCGGGCCTTCGTCAACCGGCCGCTGGTGCTGCTCGCCGACGAGCCGACCGGAAACCTCGACCCGGACACCTCCATCGAGATCATGCGGCTGCTGGATCGCATCAACCGCACCGGGACCACGGTGGTGATGGTCACGCACGACTCCAACATCGTCAACCAGATGCGCCGCCGCGTCATCGAGATCGAGAGCGGCCGCGTGGTGCGGGACCAGCCACGAGGGGTGTACGGGTAATGCGCGGTCGCTACGTACTGTCCGAGGCGGCGCTCGGGCTCTGGCGCAACGTCACCATGACCATCGCCATGATCATCACGATGGCGGTGTCGCTGGCGATCCTCGGCGCCAGCGGGTTGATGTTCATGCAGGTCGACAAGATGCGCGACCTCTACTACGCCCAGGTGGAGGTACGGATCTTCCTGGCGGAGGACGTCACCGAGGAGGAGCGGGCTGAGTTGGACGCCGCGCTCGCCGCGGACCCGCTCGTCGACAGCTACAGCTTCCAGACCAGTGAGGAGGCGTACGAGGAGTTCCGGCGCCTGTTCGAGGAGGACGCGCCGGATCTGGTGGAGGTGACCACGCCGGAGCGGCTGCCCGAGTCGTTCCAGGTCCACCTCACCGACCCCGAACAGTTCGCCGTGATCGACCAGCGGTACGGCAGCGCACCCGGGGTGGACGAGGTGGTCGACCAGGCGGGCCTGGTGGAGCAGATCTTCAGCATCCTCAACGCGGCCCAGACCATGGCGCTGTTGACCGCGGCGATCATGGCGGCGGCGGCGTTGATGTTGGTGGGGAACGTGATCCAGGTCGCCGCGTACAGCAAACGGCGAGAGGTCGCGGTGATGAAGCTGGTCGGTGCGCCGAACTGGTTCATCCAGACCCCGTTCGTGCTGGAGGCGGTGGTCGCCGGCCTGCTCGGGGCGCTGGTGGCGTTCGCCGCCCTGGTGGCGGGTAAGGCGTTCCTGCTGGACGGGCCGCTGGAGCCGCTGACCGTCCTGCTCACGCCGGTGCCCTGGCGCAACGTGCTGCTGACGCTGCCCGCGCTCGCCGCCATCGGCGCCGTGGTCAGCGCCATCACCGGCTGGATCACGCTGCGCTTCTACCTGAAGAAGTAGGCCGCGCCGCAGCGGGTAACTCCTACCGGGTGCGGCGGGGGTCGCGCTAGGGTGGACCGCGGTCCGGAGAGGGGGTGGTAGCGCCGTGGCAAGGGAGCAGGGGCGCAAGTTGGTGGCGTCCAACCGCAGGGCGCGGCACGACTACACCATCCTCGACACCTACGAGGCCGGCCTCGCGCTGACCGGCACCGAGGTCAAGTCGCTGCGCGCCGGGCGCGCGTCGCTGGTGGACGCGTTCGCCCAGGAGTCCGGTGGCGAGATCTGGTTGCACGGCATGCACATCCCCGAGTACGCGATGGGTACGTGGACCAACCACGAGCCGCGGCGGGTCCGCAAGCTGCTGCTGCACCGGGGGGAGATCGACCGGCTCCGGGGCAAGCTGCGCGAGAGCGGCCTGACGCTGATCCCGCTCTCGGTGTACTTCGCCGACGGATGGGCGAAGGTCGAGCTCGGCCTGGCGAAGGGTAAGAAGGCCTACGACAAGCGGCAGGACCTGGCCCGCCGGGACGCGGACCGCGAGATCGCCCGCGCGGTCGGGCGGCGGGTCAAGGGCATGGCGCGCCGCTGAACTGGGCCACCCTGCCGTCCTCGCCAGGGCCGCCGCCGCAGCGGCGTTAGGAACCCTATAGTCGCTGCGTGGCCGAGGTACGGCTAGAAGTGGATCTCCCCTTTCCGCCCGACCGGGTGTGGCGCGCCCTCACTGATGTCCGGCTGCGGGACGAGTGGTTTCTGCGTAGCGAGGCACCGGTACCGGGCGGCTTGCTCACCTTCCTGCCCGACGGGATGCTCGCCTTCCTCGGCCCGGTCTCCGCCCAAGTGACCGAACTGGTGGCGCCTACCCGCCTGGCGATGCGCTGGCGCGGCGAGCAACTGGACACCTCCGTGGTCTGGGAGCTGGCCGAGACCGCGGGCGGATGCCGGGTCCGCGTAGTGCAGTCGGGCTTCATCGGCGCGCCGGTGACCCCGCGGCAGCGCAAGCTGCGCGCCGCGTACGCCCAGCGGTTCGGGGA
>DATGPS010000017.1:0-4966 GCA_035304685.1 Natronosporangium sp.
CGGAGGCGCTGCAGCTCGCCCACGAGGTGCGGATGCGCTGGTGCGGCCCGGAGGTCGAGGTCGAGGGCATCGTGTCGCTCAAGACCGGCGGCTGCCCGGAGGACTGCCACTTCTGCTCCCAGTCCGGGGTCTTCGCCTCCCCGGTCCGGTCCGTGTGGCTGGACATACCGTCGCTGGTGGAAGCGGCGAAGCAGACCGCGGCCACGGGGGCGACCGAGTTCTGCATCGTGGCCGCGGTGCGCGGCCCGGACGAGCGGCTCATGGCGCAGGTGCGCGCCGGCATCGCCGCGATCCGCGCCGAGGTGGACATCAACATCGCGGCGTCGCTGGGCATTCTCACCCCGGAGCAGGTCGACGAGCTGGTGCAGCTGGGCGTGCACCGGTACAACCACAACCTGGAGACCGCCCGGTCGTACTTCCCGCGGGTCGTCACCACCCACACCTGGCAGGAGCGGTGGGACACCCTGCAGCTGGTGCGCGCCTCGGGCATGGAGGTGTGCTGCGGCGGCATCCTGGGGCTCGGCGAGTCGCTGGAGCAGCGGGCCGAGTTCGCCGGCCAGCTCGCCGCCCTGGACCCGCACGAGGTGCCGCTGAACTTCCTCAACCCCCGGCCGGGCACGCCGCTGGCCGACCGCCCGGTGCTGGATGCCAAGGACGCGTTGCGCGCGATCGCCGCGTTCCGGTTGGCGCTGCCGCGCACGATCCTGCGGTACGCCGGTGGCCGGGAGATCACCCTGGGGGACCTGGGTACGCGGGACGGGCTGCTCGGCGGCATCAACGCCGTGATCGTGGGCAACTACCTGACCACGCTCGGCCGGCCGGCGTCGCAGGACCTGGCGCTGCTGGCGGACCTGAAGATGCCGGTCAAGGCGCTGTCGGCGACCCTGTAGGCACGTGGCCCCGGCCGGGCCGTCGCGCGCCGACTCCACCGGGCCGCGCCGGCCCGCGTCACCGTGGACGCCACCGCGCACGGCTCAACCGCGCACGGCTCACGCGGGCGAGGCGGTCTCGCCGTGCTCGACGCACACCGCGACCCAGCCGGCGGGCAGCACCTGCACCCGCATCCGCCGCCGGCAGCGGGGGCAGAACCGCGGCGGTTCCAGGTCGCGGGCGACCACGCAGGCCGCGTGCGACCCCTCGGCGAGCCCGCCGCCGCAGCGGTCGCACCACTCGACCCCGGCCAGCCGCGCCCAGTAGACCTCGGTGCGCAGTGTCTGCCGGTAGCGCGCGTCCGGCACGAGCGCGGTCAGCCGGTCGCGCAGCACCCTCCGCTCGTCGGCCGGCCGCCCGGCGATCGAGCTGATCGACAGGAAGTCGGCGATCAGGCCGGCCCGGTTCCGCTCCACCTCGTGGTCGAGCTGCTCGTGGTGCAGCGGGCCGAACGGCGAGCCCGCGAACGCCTCCCGCCACTGGCCGCGGGCCACCCGCGGCCCGCCCGGTTCGCCGCCGCGCGCGATCGCCTCCCGCACCAGCCTGCGCGCCGCCTCCGGCACCGGTGGGTCCCACGGGCCGACGGGGATGTTCCACAGCAGCACGATGCCCCCGGTCGGGCGCAGCACCCGGGCCGCCTCCGACAGGGCGGCCGCCGCGTCGAACCAGTGGAACGCATCGGCGACGAAGACCGCCTGCACGGCACCGTCGGGCAGGGGCAGGCGCTCGGCGGTGCCCTCGTGCACCGGTACGCCGGGCAGGTGCTCGGCCAGCAGGGCGCGCATCCGCGCCAGCGGCTCCACGGCGGTCACGCGGAACCGTTGCGCGAGCAGGCGGGTGAGCTTGCCGGTGCCGGCCCCCACGTCCACCACGGGCGCGCCCGGCGACAGGTGCAGCACCGTGCTCACCAGGTCCAGCAGCGCCGGCGGCCAGCCCGGCCGGCCGGTGTCGTAGTCACGTGCGGCGTCTGCGAACTTCCTGCCCTGGGGCACCTGGCCGGTGCGCGCGTTCACGAGCGGCAGGATACCCACAGGCGCCGCCGCCTGAGCGGCGGCGGCCAACATACCCACAGGCGCCGCCGCCCGAGCGGCGGCCGGCTCAGCGCCGCTCCATCGGCACGTACGAGCGCTCCCCCACGCCGGTGTAGACCTGGCGCGGCCGACCGATCTTCGTCTCCGGGTCCTGGATCATCTCCCGCCACTGGGCGATCCACCCCGGCAGGCGGCCGATGGCGAACAGCGTGGTGAACATCTTGTTGGGGAACCCCATCGCCTTGTAGATGAGCCCGGTGTAGAAGTCCACATTGGGGTAGAGCTTGCGGGAGATGAAGTAGTCGTCGGTGAGCGCGACCTCCTCCAGCTCCATCGCCAGCTCCAGCAGCGGGTCGCGCTTGTCCAGCCGGGCCAGCACCTGCTGCGCCGTCTGCTTGACGATCTTCGCCCGGGGGTCGTAGTTCTTGTACACCCGGTGGCCGAACCCCATCAGCCGGGTCCCCGAGTCCCGGTCGTCCTTGACCTTGCGGACGAACGCGGCGACGTCCCCGCCCTCGTCGCGGATCCGCTCCAGCATGCGCAGCACCGCCTCGTTGGCGCCGCCGTGCAGCGGACCGGACAGCGCGGCGATACCGGCCGAGATGGAGGTGAACAGGTTGGCGTGGCTGGAGCCGACGATCCGCACCGTCGCGGTGGAACAGTTCTGCTCGTGGTCGGCGTGCAGCAGGAACAGCACGTCCAGCGCGCGGGTCAGCACCGGGTCCGGCCGGTAGGGCTCGGCGGGCACGCCGAAGGTCATCCGCAGGAAGTTGGCGACGTAGTCCAGCGAGTTGTCCGGGTACAGCAGCGGCTGACCGACCGACTTCTTGTACGCGTACGAGGCGATCGTGGGCACCTTGGCCAGCAGCCGGACGGTCGAGCTCTCCACCTGCTCCGGGTCGAACGGGTCGAGGCTGTCCTGGTAGAAGGTGGACAGCGCGCTGACCGCCGACGACAGGACGGCCATCGGGTGGGCCTCCCGGGGGAACCCGTCGAAGAACCGCCGCAGGTCCTCATGCAGCATGGTGTGGATCCGGATCCGGTCGGTGAAGTCGGCCAGTTGCGCGGCGGTCGGCAGGTCGCCGTAGATGAGCAGGTACGCGACCTCCAGGAAGGTCGAGTGCTCGGCCAGCTGCTCGATCGGGTAGCCGCGGTAGCGCAGGATGCCCGCGTCACCGTCGATGAAAGTGATCTTCGAGGCGCAGCTGGCCGTGTTGACGAACCCCGGGTCGAGCGTCACGTGCCCGGTCTGCTGGAGCAATCCGGTCAGTTCTAGCCCGGAAGGGCCGGCGGTGGCCTCGCGTACGGGCAGGGGTATCCGCCCGCCGGTGTGCTCAAGTGCGTACTCGCCCATCGCTCCCTCGCTGTCGTGGGTGCCGATCATCATCACCGTATCGGCACCGGGGCCCCGGCGGTGTGCGAGGGGGCCGGAGAGCCCGGATGGTGGCCGCGGCGCGGCCCGGTGCCCTCCGGCGGGGGCGGGGCCGGCCGGCCGGTCGGGCGCACCTCGCGTGCCCGGCGGCGCCCGTGATCACCGGGGCCCGACCGCCGCCCGGCCCGCGCGGATCCCCCGAGACCGGCACGAAGGGGCAGACATCGGGCGCGGCACACAGTAGTCTCAGTGGACGTCGGCCGGACCCCCGACCGGCCGGTGCCCTGCGACTACAGTGGAGGACCTGTCATGGCGCTGGTACGGCGGACCGCGGTGGACGGCCGGCAGAACGGCCCGGCACCGGCGCCGGCCGGGTTGACGGTTCCGCGGCAGCCCTCGGCGGCCGACATCGACGAGGCGGGCGCCGCGCCGGCCGCGCCACCCGTCGAGGAGATGGCCGCGGCCCCGGACCGGCCACCCCGCCTGTGGGTGGTGCTCATCGGGCTGCTGCTCATCGCCGGCGGCGCCGGGGCGGCGTTCGCCATCGACGACGCGTACGCGGTGCCCACCATGCCGGTGGCCAGCGACGCCGCCGCGATCGTGGCGCTGCTGCTGTTCGCCGCGGTGGTGGAACGGCTGGTCGAGCCGCTGACCCGGTGGATGCCCGGGCGGCGTGCCCTGTACCGGTACGAGCAGCAGGTCGCCGACCTGGCCAACCGGGTGCCGCAGGTGAGCCTCGGCAGCGTGGCGGCCGCCAAGGCGGCGGTGGCGCAGCGCCGGGCCGAACGGGCGGTGCTGTCGTGGGGGCTGGCGACCGGGCTGGCCACCGTGCTGGCCGCCGCCGCCGGCTTCCACCTGCTGCGCATCCTCGTGGAGGTCGACGGTCCGGCCTGGGGTGTAGTCCCGGTGTGGGTGGACGCGCTCGCCACCGGACTGGTGGTCGGCACCGGCTCCAAGCCCGTGCACGACCTGCTCACGCGGGTGCAGCAGGGCAACGCCCTGCGCCGGGACCCGACCGGCGCCTGAGGCACCGCCGGCCGCCCGCCCGGTGCCGTTCAGGCCGACCTGCGCACCACGAGGTGGGGGTCGAGGAGCACGTACGGCCGCTCGGGCTGCTCGCCCCGGATGCGGGCCAGCAGCAGCCGGGCCATCTGCCGGCCCATCTCGTCCACCGGTTGGTGCACCGTCGTCAGCGGTGGCGTGGTCTGCCGGGCCACCGCCGAGTCGTCGAACCCGACCACGGCCACGTCCTCGGGCACCTTCCGGCCGGCCTCGCGCAGCACCCGCAGGGCGCCGGCGGCCATGAGGTCGGAGGCGGCGAAGACACCGTCCAGGTCCGGGTGGCGGGCCAGCAGCTCCCGCATGGCCGCCTCCCCGCTCGGCTCGCTGAAGTCACCGTAGGCGACCAGGGTCTCGTCGATCGGGCGGCCCGCCTGTGTGCACGCCTCCCGGTAGCCGGTCAGGCGGGCGAGCCCGGCGCCCATGTCCTGCGGACCCGCGATGGTCGCCACCCGGCGGCAGCCACGGGCGAGGAGGTGGGCCACCGCCAGCCGCGCGCCGGCGATGTTGTCGATGTCGACGAACCACGGGGACCCGTACGGGGCGTCGGACTCGGTGCCCGGCCGGCCACGGA
>DATGPS010000018.1:0-33875 GCA_035304685.1 Natronosporangium sp.
ATCCGGTCCTCGAGCGGCTTGATCGCAACCTTCGTCGCGGTAGTCACGAGCATACCCTCCTGGGGTATCTGGAATGGCACAACGTATGTCGCCCGTCGGTCCCGTCGTCGCGGGTGCCGGCACCGCCGGGTTAGCACCCTCCCAATGAGAGTGCTAAACGCAGACTACGTCGGTTGCTAGCACTCCGTCAAGGAGAGTGCCAGTTCCCGGCGCGGCGTGGCGCGCCGCGCACGGCCCCGCCCCGCCTGGATCGCGCCACCGGCGCCGCCGGAGTTCACCGCATGACACGATCTCACAACCGAGCGTTACCGCACCAGAACAGACTATCCTGAACATTTGGCAGACACGACACGGAGGTATCGGCATGCGTGCGACAGTCGGTGATCGGCTGCACGTGTACGGTAGCAAGGTCGGTGAAGCCGACAAGGTGGCAGAGATCATTGAGGTGCGCGGGAAGCAGGGCGGCCCGCCGTACCTGGTGCGCTTCCCGGACGGCCGGGAGAGCCTGATCTACCCGGGTCCGGACAGCGTGGTGCTGTCACCCGAGGGCACGATCCGGTAGCGCGCGACCACATCCGGCGGCCCGCCATCGATCCGGTCATAGACTCAGGGCCATAAAGCTCCACGCGGAGCGCGTCCGGAGGAGGTGCCGGTGATGGCGGCGACGGCTGCCCGCAGGCGCCCGGATGACCCGCCGACCATCCCGGTGCTGGCGACCGCCGCACTCCTGCTGGTCGCCGGCGCCGGGTGCGGTGGGCCGAGCGACGTTCCGCGAGCCCGCGAGCCCGCCTCGCCCACCAGCACGCCCGCGCTGGCGGGTGAGGCGCAAGGCGGCGGCTCCCCCGCCCCGTTCCCGGTCTCGGTGCCCGAGTACGCCCACGCCGCGGTCACCGCCTGGGCGGCTCCGGACCTGCTGCGGCTGGCCGACCTCACCACGGCCGAGGTACATGAGGAGATCATCGAGCTGCCCGGGCCGCCCGATCAGACCTGGGCGTTCCTGCAGTGCGACGACGAGGACCCGGGCTGGGCGTGCGCGTTCTACAACACCGACGGGGACTACCTGGTCCTGACGCTGGACCCGGATCGGCTCGGCGAGCCGCGGGCCGTGGTCGACTTCGCCTTCGAACCCACCACCTACCCCACGACCGCCCGGGAGTACGCCGAGGCGTTCATCACCGCCTGGCAGACCGGCAACCGGGCCCGGATGGCGGCGCTGGCCACGCCCGAGGTGATCCGGGCATTCGACCGACTCGCCCCCGCACCGGCGACCGGCTACGAGCTGGACGAGGGTGACGACCCGCTCGTGGGGGTGGTGGTGGAGTTCGCCGAGGCCGAGATCGCGCTGCAGCTCAGCCTCGCCCGGCTAGGTGAGTCGCGCGCTGTCCGCAGCGCGGCGGTGGCGGAATAGCCTAGCCGCATGGCATCGACGGGCACCCCCGCCACGGCCCTACTGCGACAGCAGGGGGTCGCGCACACCCTCCATCCGTACCAGGTCAGCCCGGACACCCCGGACTACGGCCGGGTAGTGGCGGAGACCCTCGGCGTCCCGCCAGACCGCGTGTTCAAGACCCTCGTGGCCGAGGTGGACGGGGCTCTGACGGTAGCGGTGGTGCCGGTCACCGGCGAGCTCGACCTGAAGGCCCTCGCCACGGCGACCGGCGGCAAGAAGGCCGCGGTAGCCGACCGGGCCGCCGCAGAACGGGCGACCGGCTACGTGCGCGGCGGGATCAGCCCGTTCGGGCAGCGCCGGCGCCTACCCACGGTGGTGGACACCTCCGTGACCGCGTCCGACACCGTTTACGTCTCCGCCGGCCGCCGCGGATTGCAGGTGGCGCTGGCCCCCGCCGACCTGATCCGGCTCACCGGCGCCACGCTCGCGCCGATCGCGCGCAAGGCGCCATGATCAACTGAAATCACCGGTCCACCGGCGCGAAGTCCCAGCTGTGTGGTGGCCGGGCGACCAGGTGGGCGGGCGGGTCGGGCAGCGGCCGGGGTTCACCCCGCCAGCGAGAGATCACCACTACCCGGTCGGTGGCGGAGAACACCTCGCTACCCGCGTGCCGGGGGTCGTACTCCACCGCGGGCAGCGCGGCCTCGCACACCCAGCCGACGAGCTCCGGCATCCGGTCCGGCTCGCCCCGCACCTCCCACATCCGCACGATCACGTCGGTCGTCGTCCTCCCCTGACCTGGACTCCGCTGTCCCGTACGCGCCAGACGCGCATCCTGATCCGGACCCTCCGGACCCGGGCTCCCCAGGCGCTCCCGACCGGTCATACCGACACCGTGGTCACGGGTAGCGCGGAATCGGCGGGCAGGTCCCACGGGCTCGGGGGTACCCCGGCGGCGACCAGCTGGGCGCCGAGCGCCGCCACCATCGCGCCGTTGTCGGTGCAGAGCGCGGGTCGGGGGATCCGCAGCGTGACCCCGGCCGCGGCACAGCGCCGCTCCGCCAGCGCCCGCAGGCGGGAGTTGGCAGCCACCCCGCCGCCGATCACCAGGGTCTCCACCCCGTGCTCCCGGCAGGCGGCCACCGCCTTGGCGGTGAGCACGTCCGCCACCGCCTCCTGGAAACTCGCCGCCACGTCGGCCACCGGCACCGGCTCACCGGACCGCTGCCGGGCCTCCACCCACCGCGCCACCGCGGTCTTCAACCCGGAGAAGGAGAAGTCGTACCGGTGCCTGGCCAGGTCCTTCGGGGCGGTCAGCCCGCGCGGGAACGCGATCGCCGCCGGATCACCCGCCTGGGCCGCCCGGTCGATCGGCGGCCCGCCCGGGAACGGTAACCCCAGCAGGCGCGCCACCTTGTCGAACGCCTCCCCGGCGGCGTCGTCGATGGTGGCGCCCAGCGGCCGCACCCGCCCGGTCAGATCATCCACCAGCAGCAGCGAGGAGTGGCCGCCGGAGACCAGCAGGCCGACCGCGGGCTCGGGCAGCGGCCCGTGCTCCAGGATGTCCACGGCCACGTGGGCGGCGAGGTGGTTCACCCCGTAGACCGGCTTCTCGGCCGCCACCGCGTACCCCTTGGCGGCGGCGAGGCCGACCAGCAGGGCCCCGGCCAGGCCGGGCCCGGCGGTGACCGCGATCGCGTCCACGTCCGCCAACCGCACCCCGGCCTGTTTCAGGGCCCGGTCCATGGTGGGCACCATCGCCTCCAGATGGGCCCGGCTGGCCACCTCCGGCACCACACCGCCGAACCGGGCGTGCTCGTCCACGCTGGACGCGAGCGCGTCCGCGAGTAGGCGGGTGCCGTGGACCACCCCCACCCCGGTCTCGTCGCAGGAGGTCTCGATCCCCAACACCAACGGCGCGTCCCTCATCCGCTCCCCCGCGCTCCCTCTGACCTCATGGGACCGGCCCACCACCGGACCCGCCCTCGGGGGCGTCCCCGCCTGCCACGGCCTCCCCGCCTGTCACGGCCTCCCCGCCGGTCACGGTGTCCCCGCCGGTCAGGGTCTCCCCGACCTCCTTGGCGTCGCGCCGCATCACCAGCGCGTCGGTGTTGCTCGGCTGGTAATAGCCCCGCCGCACCCCGACGGTCTCGAACCCGAACTTCGCGTACAGCTTCTGGGCCGGGCCGTTGTCCGCGGCCACCTCCAGCAACACCCGGGTCACCGACCGGCGGGCAGCCTCGGCGAGCAACGCGGACAGCAGCGCCCGCCCCACGCCCCGCCGTTGCGCGTCCCGGCGTACCGCCAGGTTGTTGATCCACGCCTCGACCTGGCCGAACACCGCCAGCCCGCCGTACCCCAGCACCTCCTCGCCGCGGCGCGCGACCAGGTAGTAGTGGCCGGCGTCCAGCTCGTTGCGGAACATCCCCTCGGTCCACCGCTCCGCCCCGAACAGGTCCTCCTCGATCAGCAGGATCTGCGGCAGGTCGGCGAGGCGCAGCCGTTCCAGCTTCACTGCCGCACCGTCCACTGTGGGGTGACTGGCTTCGGCGGCCGCGGCGCCGCCGCGTCCGGCCGGCGCAGATAGCGGGGGGTCAGCCGCTCACCCGGGGCACCGGCGCGGATCCGGTCGGCCGCGAGCCTCACCAGCGCCGCCGGGTCCGGGTAGCGCGGCTCGTCGAGCACTGCCAGGCCCAGATCGGCGGCGTACCGGTGGGCACCCTCGCCCACCGCCACACCCACCCCGAGCTGGGCCGCCGCCTTGGCCACCGCCGCCGGCGGGTCGACCGCCGGATCGCTCACCCGCGCCCCGCGGTCGTAGACCGCCCAGTACAGCTCCCGGCGCCGGGCGTCGGTCGCCACCAGCGTCCGCGCGGTCACCGACGCGGCCGCCTGCGCCGCGATCGCGTCCAACGTGCACACCCCGTAGGTGGGTACGCCCAGGGCCTGGCCCATCGCCGCCGCGGTGGCGAGCCCCACCCGCAGGCCGGTGAACGGCCCCGGCCCGGTCCCGGCCACGATCGCCGCCAGGTCGGCCGGCCCGGCACCGGCCTCGGCCAACACCGCCCGGATCTGCGGCCCGAGCAGCTCCGCGTGCGCGCGGGGGTCCACGGTGCGCCGCCACGCCCGGGTGGTCACCTGCTCGTCGACGGTGACCACCGCGGCACCGACCGCCGGGGTGGCGGTGTCCAGTCCGAGTACCAGCACCGCCTACCCCCCCTGCCGCGCCGCCACCGCGGCGAGCCGGTGCGGCCAGTCACCGCCCCGGCCGACCAGCTCCGCCCGCCGGGCCTCACCCTCGCCCCGCGCGAGCCGGACCAGCAGGTGCGCGTCGGCCAGGTGCTCGACCATCCCCTCACCCCACTCGACCACGGTCACCGACTCCTCGGTCACCGCGTCCAGATCGAGATCGTCCACCTCGGCCCGCGGATCGGGCACCGCACCCAGCCGGTACGCGTCGACGTGGACCATCGGCAGGGTGCCGCCCCGCTCCCGGTCCGGCTGGTGCACCCGGGCGATCACGAACGTGGGGGAGGTGACCGGGCCGGCCACCCGCAGCCCGTCCCCGATGCCCTGGGCGAGCACGGTCTTGCCCGCCCCCAGCGGCCCGGCGAGCACGACCAGGTCACCGGCGCGCAGCACCGACGCCAGCGCACGGCCGAGCGCGCGGGTCTCCGCCACCGTGGGCAGCTCCACGGTACGGGTCAACTGAGCTTCTCCAGGAACTCCACCAGGACCTCGTTGACCGCCTCCGCGCGCTCCATCAAGACCATGTGCCCACCCTTCGGGATCACCACCAGCTCCGCGTCGGGCAGCAGCCGCTTCATGTCCTCGGTGCTGGTCAGCGGCGTGATCGGGTCACAGTCGCCGCAGATCAGCAGCACCGGGGTCTCCCGCAGCGCCTCCAGCACCGGATGCCGGGCGTGCTGGTAGAGCGTACGCACATAGCGGGCGACGGTCTCGGTCTGGGTGGCCGAGTTCATCCGCTCCACGTAAGAGACCATGGCGGGACTGGGGTTATCGCTGCCGAAGCCGTACCGCCGGGTGAGCAACCAGGCCAGGTTGCCGGCGGCCTGCCGGGCGTGGTCGATCATCCGGCCGGTGACCTTGGTGGCGCCGTTGACCAGCGGCAGCAGCGGCTGGCTGACCCGGGCGAGCAACGCCGGCAGGCTGCGCTCACCGTCCTTGAACAGCCCGGCCGAGGTGGAGATCAGCACCACGCCGACCACCCGTTCGGCGAAGAACTCGGGGTGGCCCTCGGCCAGCGCCATCACCGTCATCCCGCCCATCGAGTGCCCGACCAGCACCACCGGGCCCTCCGGCGTGGTCGCCTCGATCACCGCCCGGAGCGCGTCGCCCAGCGCGGGCAGCTCGTACTCCCCGGCGGCGAGCTTGCCCGAGCGGCCGTGCCCGGGCTGGTCGTAGTAGACCGACCGCCACGCCCCGCGGCGGGTCAGCTCCTTGCGCTGGAAGTGGAACGCGCCCGAGGCGAGGCAGAAGCCGTGCACGAACACCACGGTCGGGGCCGACGGGGCGGCGGCGCCGGCGAGCGCGGCGGCGGCGAAGTCCGGGTCCAGCTCGATGCCGTCCACCGCCTCGACCACCTCGACGTGCAGGTCGATGCCGTTCACCGGCAGGGTGAACGCCTCGTCGTAGGAGAGCCGCCCGAACGGCTCGTCCGCGTACGGGTCGGCGGGGGTACGCCGCGCCCGCCGGGCGCGCGTGACGATCGCCCGCTCAGCCGCCACCCCGACCGCCACCCCGGCGGCGGCCAGGCCGACCAGGGCGCCGAACACCCCTGCCCGCCGCTTCGACTCGGCCGGAACTACACCCTCATCCATGCTCGTACACCCTCGTGACGCGGTGCCCCCCGAACCTGGTGACTATCTCGTAGTTGATCGTGCCGACCGCCTCGGCCCAGTCGTCGGCGGTCGGCACACCGGCCTCGCCGGGCCCGAACAGCACCGCCTCGTCCCCCACGGCGACCGGGTCGTCCCCGCAGTCCAGCACGATCTGGTCCATGCAGACCCGCCCGGCGATGGTGCGCACCCGCCCCGCCAGCCACACCGGGCCCACGTTCGACGCCGCCCTCGGCACCCCGTCGCCGTACCCCAGCGGCACCACGGCCAACGTGGTCTCGCGCGCGGTGTGGTACGTGTGGCCGTAGGAGACCCCGTGGCCGGCCGGGACCCGCTTGGTGTGGGTGACCCGGGCCCGGGCAGTCATCGCCGCGCGCAGGCCGAAGGTCTCGCCCGGCACCGGGGAGAGGCCGTACAGCGCGATCCCTGGGCGGACCAGGTCGAAATGGGTGTCCGGCCGGGTCAGGGTCGCCGCGGAGTTGGCCAGGTGCCGGTACCGCGGGGTGATGCCGAACCCCTCCGCCACCGCCAGGCCGGCGTGGAACGCCTCGATCTGCCGGTCGATGGTCGGGTGGCCGGGCGCGTCCGCGTACGCCAGGTGGCTCCACACCCCCACCACCTCGACCTCACCGTCCGCCTGGGCCTTGCCGGCGGCCTCGGCCAGCGCCGGCCACTCCGCCACCGCGGCGCCGCCGCGGCCCAGCCCGGTGTCGAGCTTCAGGTGGAGCCGGGCGGGTCGGCCCGCCCGCCGGCCCGCCGCGACGATCTCGTGCAACTGGTGCACGCTCGCGGCCGAGAGGTCGACCCCGGCGCTGACCCCCTCGTGCAGCGGCAGCCCCGGCGCCAGCAGCCAGGCCAGCACCGGCGCGGTGATCCCCGCCCGGCGCAGGGTGAGCGCCTCCTCCAGGGTGCAGACGCCGAGCGCGGTGGCACCGGCCTCCACCGCGGCGCGGGCCACGGGCACCATGCCGTGCCCGTACCCGTCGGCCTTGACCACGGCCATCAGCTCCGCGGTCGGCGCGGCGGCGCGCAGCCGGGTCACGTTGTGCCGGATCGCGTCCAGGTCGACCCGGACCTCCGCCTGCCACATAACCCCACCATACTTTTCCCCGCCGATCATGGAGGGCTTACCATGATCAGCCAAGGTCAGGTACGCCGGCGTCCGGGTCCGCCGCCACGAGCGCCGGCGGGCGGAGCTCACGGGCCACGTCCACGGCCGTGACCGCACCCCGCGCGGCGGCCCGCCGGCCGGCGAGTCCGTGCAGGTACGCGGCGGTGACCGCGGCCCGCTCCGGGGCGAGACCGGCCGCGAGCAGGGACCCGAGCAGCCCGGCCAGCACGTCTCCGGTCCCGCCGGTGGCCAGCGCCGGGGTCCCGGTCGGGTTCGCCCACGCCTCCCCGGCCGGGGTCGCCACGATAGTCCGGTCACCTTTGAGCAGGACCGTCCCGTTCACCTGGGCGGCCAGCCTCAGCGCCGCCTCTACCCGGTCCGGGCCGGGCTCCTCCCCGGCGAGCCGCGCGAACTCCCGGTCGTGCGGGGTGAGCACCAGCGGCGCGTGGCGCCCCCGCAACCAGGCGGCGAACGAGCCGTCGACCAGCAGGTTGATCGCGTCCGCGTCCAGCACCGCGGGCACCGGGGCGGCCAGCACCGCCCGCAGCTCACCCGCGGCGGTCTCGTCCCGGCCCAACCCGCTACCGCAGGCCCAGGCCTGCACCCGCCCGGCGTCCCCCACCCGCGGCGCGACGATCACGGACGGGTACGCGGTGACCACCTCCCGGGCCGCCGCGCCGGCGTAGCGGACCATCCCGGCGGGCCCGGCCAGGGCCCCGGCCACCGAGAGCAGCGCCGCGCCCGGGTAGGCGGCCGAGCCGGTCGCCACCCCGACCACCCCGCGGGTGTACTTGTCCGAGCGGGGACCCGGCTTAGGCCACCACTGGACCAGATCGGCCAGGTCCGGCACGCGTACCGCCGGATCGGTGCGGAGGTACGGCGCGAGACCGATGTCGACCAGGTCGACCTGGCCGGCGAGCGGCGCGGCCGGCCCCACCACCAGCGCCGGCTTCAGGCATCCGAAGGTGACGGTCACGTCGGCGGCCACCGCTGCCCCGGGCACGTCGCCGGTGTCCACCGCCACCCCGCTGGGCACGTCCACCGCCACCACCGGCGGCCGGTCACCATCCCGGGCCACCAGCTCCGGCAGCGAACCCGCCAGGTCGGCCGCGGGCGGCCGCAAACCGCCCCGGGCCCCGATGCCGGTGATCCCGTCCACCACCAGATCCACCCGGCCGGGTAGCCGGGTCACGGTCCTCCCCCCGGCGCGCAGCAGCGCGGCCAGGCCGCCCGGGTGGGCCCGGCCGGCGACCAGGTAGGCGACCACCGCGGCTCCGCGCCCGGCCAACCGGGCCCCGGCGTAGAGGGCGTCGCCGCCGTTGTCACCGGCGCCGACCAGCAGCAGCACCCGGGCGCCGTACACCCCGGCGTACCGCTGCTGGAGCAGCCGCGCGCACCGGCGGGCCAACCCGGCCGCGGCCCGCTGCATCAGCGTGCCCTCGGGCAACCGGGCCATGAGCGCCCGCTCGGCCGCGCGGACGTCGGCGACCCGCCACGCGCCTCTCATCTCGCCGCTCCCCCTTCCGCCGGCCGCTCGCCAGGCCACCCCCGCCTACGCCCGCTACCCGGCCTCACCGGTCCCCCTCCGCCACCACCATGGCGGAGGCGATGCCACCGTCGTGGGACAGCGACAGATGCCACCTCGCCACCCCGCGCTCGGCCGCCGCGGCGGCGACCGTACCGGTGACGGTCAGCCACGGCCGGCCATCCGGGTCGGCGACGATCTCGCAGTCGTGCCAGCGCAGCCCGGGCGGGGCACCGAGCGCTTTCGCGACCGCCTCCTTGGCGGCGAAGCGGGCGGCCAGCGACTCGGGGGAACGCGGATTACCGGAGGCGGTGAGCCGCTCCGCCTCGGTGAACAGCCGGTCAGCCAGCAGCGGCGTCCGGGTCAGCGCATTGGCGAAGCGCTCGACGAGCACCACGTCGAGTCCGATCCCGACAACCACTCGCACACCCTACCGGGCAGCCGGGGCGGTCATCGGGGTCGCCGGGTGGTTACGACCCGTCCGTCCGGAACCTGCCACGCGCGCCCGGTCTGGCATCCGGACGCGACCGGGGGCCGGGGCGCGGCTGGCCGCGCCCCGGCCCCCGGTAGACGTACGGGTCAGGCGGAGAAGGTGGTCCGCCGGCGCCGGGCCAGCAGGAACAGCCCGCCGCCCAGCGCGATCAGGAACACCGCCGCACCGGCTACGAGCGCGACCGGCGCACCGGTCTTCGGCAGCTCACCACCGGCACCATCGTCAGTGCCGTCGTCCGCACCGTCGTCCGCACCGTCGTCAGTGCCGTCCGCGCAGTCCGGCGCCTCGATCTCAAAGGCCCAGCTCCGCACCTGCACGGTCAGGTTCTCGCCGCCGGGGCCCAGCGGGAGTGGCGTGGACAGGTGCAGCGACACCACATGGGTACCCGGCTCCACCTCGTGGGTGGACTCGGGCGCGACATCCGCCCCGTCGAGCCGCCAAGCCAGCGAGAAGCCCGGCCGGTCGCCGGCCACGGCGGGCTGAACCGCCGGCGCCGACCCGGTCAGCTCGTCGACGATCTGCGCGACGTCCGGCAGCGCCGGGACGGTGATGCTCGCCGGAGCGTCACAGGTCGGCTGGCTGGCGGTCGGCTCCGGCAGCGAGTCGCAGAACGCGGGCCGGTCCCAGCGGTGCGACCAGGTGTAGGTGACGAACGTGGCCGTGACCTCCACCTCGCCCGGGCCCACCAGGATGACCGCGTTCTCACCGGCACCGGGGAGCGTGTCCCCGGCGACCGGCCAGACCCGCTCGCCGTCCACCCGCACCTGCCACTCGACCCGGTCGGGTTTCTCGCTACCCAGCAAGACCTGGGTCCCGTCGCAGACATTCATGAACGCCACCCGGTAGCCCGGGGGTGGGACGCTCGGGAGGTCCTGTGCCGACGCCGGCGCTCCGGGTGCGACCGCTCCCACCACTGCGAGTGCCAAGCCCGCTGCGGCGACCGCTAGCCGTCGTGGCACGGACGTTCTCCTCATCGTGTTCCTCCTCTTGCCCACAAAGGGCGAGTGGCCCCCGCGGCCGGACCTCCGGCCACACCCGCCATGCCGGCACGTCCACCGGCCGAGGCGATGATAGCCGGGGCAGGCCAGCACTGGGACACAAAGATCAGCTGCGTACGGCGACTCTGGCGCAACGGGCATAGCCCCATGCCCGACCGGCCGACCGCATGCTGACGAACCACGTAGACACCGGACACCGCCGGTGACCGCACGCGCTCAGGGCAGCGCCAGGCACCGGACGCGGACTGTCACTCCACAGTGACCGATTTCGCGAGGTTGCGGGGCTGGTCCACGTCGTGACCGCGGGCGGCCGCGATCTCACACGCCAACACCTGCAGTGGCACGGTAGTCACCAGCGGCGCCAACAGGGTCGGGGCGGCGGGCACCCGGATCAGGTGGTCACCGTACGGCGCGACCGCCTCGTCACCCTCCTCGGCGATCACGATCGTCCGGGCACCCCGGGCGCGGACCTCCTGCAGATTGGAGACGATCTTGTCATGGAGTACGCTGCGGCTGCCCGGCGAGGGAGCCACGCAGACGACCGGCGTACCGTCGTCAATCAGCGCGATCGGGCCGTGCTTCAACTCCCCCGCGGCGAACCCCTCGGCGTGCATGTAGGCGAGCTCCTTCAGCTTCAGCGCACCCTCCAGGGCCACCGGGTAGCCGACGTGCCGGCCGATGAACAACACCGACCGGGCATCGGCCAGGCTCCGGCCCAGCTCCCGGACCGGCTCCATGGTCTCCAGCACCTGCCGCACCTTCGCCGGCATCTGCCGTAGCTGGGTCAGCACCGTCGCCACCTCGTCGGCGAACATGGCGCCGCGCACCTGCGCCAGGTGCAGCCCCACTAGGTAGCAGGCGACGAGCTGGGTCAGGAACGCCTTGGTGGACGCGACCGCCACCTCCGGCCCGGCGTGGGTGTACAGCACCGCGTCGGACTCGCGCGGGATGGTGGAGCCGTTGGTGTTCGAGATCGCCAGCACGGGAGCCTTCTGCTCCTTGGCGTGGCGCAGCGCCATGAGCGTGTCCATGGTCTCGCCCGACTGCGAGATCGCCACCACCAAAGTGGAGCGGCTGAGCACCGGGTCGCGGTAGCGGAACTCGCTCGCCAGCTCCACCTCGCAGGGCACCCGGGTCCAGTGCTCGATCGCGTACTTGGCGACCAGCCCGGCGTGGTACGCGGTGCCGCACGCGACGATGAACACCTTGTCCACATCGCGCAGGTCCTGCTCGGTGAGGCGGACCTCGTCCAGGGCGATCGCGCCGGAGTCGGTGACCCGGCCGCGCAGGGTGTCGGCGACCGCGCGGGGCTGCTCGGCGATCTCCTTGAGCATGAAGTAGTCGTAGCCGCCCTTCTCGGCCGCGCTCGCGTCCCAGTCGACGGTGTACTCCCGCCCGGTCGCGGGCGCGCCGTGGAAGTCGGTGATGGTGACCGAGTCGGCGGTGATCGTCACCACCTGGTCCTGCCCCAGCTCGACCGCCTCCCGGGTGTGGGCGATGAACGCCGCCACGTCGCTCGCCAGGTAGTTGCCGTCCGACCCGCGGCCGACCACCAGCGGCGAGTCGCGCCGGGCGCCCACCACCACCCCCGGGTTGGCCGCGTCCACCGCGAGCAGGGTGAACGCCCCTTCCAACCGGCGGCACACCTGCCGCATCGCCTCGGCGAGCGTCTCGCCAGCGCCTGCCGGGGGTGCGCCCTGCTCAAGGAAGCGCAGCTCGGCCGAGAGCAGGTGGGCAACGCACTCGGTGTCGGTCTCGCTGAGCAGCTCCACGCCGTCGGCCTCCAGCTCGGCGCGCAGCTTCGCGAAGTTCTCGATGATGCCGTTGTGGATCACCGCCACCCGGCCGTCCGTAGAACGGTGCGGGTGAGCGTTGCGGTCAGTCGGCCCGCCGTGAGTGGCCCACCGGGTGTGCCCGATGCCGGTGGTACCGGTAGCCAGATTGGTGTCCGCACCGCCCGCGGCCAGCTCGGCGACCGCCCGCTCCAGGTTCGCCAGCTTTCCCGCGCGTTTGCAGGCCACCATCCCGGTGCCGTCCACCACCGCGACCCCGGCCGAGTCGTATCCGCGGTACTCCAGCCGGCGCAGCCCGGCCAGCACGATGTCCAACGCCGGCCGGCCGCCGACGTAGCCCACGATTCCGCACATGGCCCGCAGCGTAACCGACTTCGCGCAAGATCAGTGCGCGAATAGCGCAGTTTCACGCAGCGAGTGTGTTCAGACGCACGGTACGGCCGGGTCGGACCGTCCAGCAGCCCTCGCAGGGCCGCCCGCATCCGCTCCGGCTCGGTGAAGTGGATCGCGACCATCCCCAGCTCGCGGGCGGCGGCGACGTTGGCCGGCTGGTCGTCGATGTAGACCGTGGCGGTGGGATCAAGACCGAACCGCTCGACCGCCAGCCGGAAGATCCGCGGATCGGGCTTGACCAACCCCACCTCGCCCGAGACCACCATGCCGTCGAACCAGTCCAGGAAGTCGAAGCGGGCCCGGGTCCGCTGGAGCATCTCGACCGAGAAATTGGTGAGCGCGTAGCAACGGACGCCGCGCTCCCGCAGGCGCGCCAGCACCTCCACCGACGGCGTGATCGCCCCGGCCAGGGTCTCGTCCCACCGCTCGTGGTACGCGGCGATCAGCGCCGCGTGCTCCGGGAAGCGCGCCGACAGCTCGGCCACCGCCTCCGCCCACGGGCGCCCCCGATCCTGCTCCCGGTTCCACTCCGGAGTGCAGATCTCGCTCAGGAACCACTCCACCGCCGGCTCGTCCGGCAGCAGCCGGCGGTAGAGGTAGTGCGGGTCCCAGTCGAGCAGCACTCCGCCGAGGTCGAACACGACTGCGGCCGTGCTCCGGGCGGTGGGGACGCCGTCTGCCTCAATCACCTGGTCAGGGTACGGTCGCCGCCGGCCGTTCCGGCCCGTGACACACCCGGGCCGGATGCAGGGCGGCCCGGGGATGGCGGGGAGGCGGTCGGCGACCCCATAGAATCCGGTCACGATGACCCGTACGGAGCAGGCGGAGGACCGCCGCGCCGCGCGGGACCGCCGCGCCCGCGAGTGGGAGCGGCGGCTGGCCGTGCCGGTGATCGTCGCCGCCGCGGTGTCGATCCCCGCGGTCTTCCTCGCCACGCTGGAGCCCCGCCCGCTCCGCTTGGCCGGGCACGGGCTCAACTGGGCCTCGCTCGCCGTGCTCGCCGGCGAGACCGTACTGCTGTTGGCGCTCTCCGGCCACCGCTGGGCGTGGCTGTGGCGGCACCGCTGGCGGATCGCACTGACCCTGGTCGCGGTACCCGCGGTGACGTTCGCGGTGTTTCCGGCCCAGGCCCTACGGCTGCTGCGGCTGGCGCACCTGGTGGGGACGCTGCGGGTGCTGCGGGCGCGGACCATCCTGCGCGCCGGCCGGACCCTCGCCAGGCGGTTGGGCCTCACCGGACCGTGGCGGTACGTGCCGCTGGTGGGGGCCTCCGGGATCGCGGCCGGCTTCGTAGTGCTGGTCCTCTCCGACCCCACGGCGGTACGCCGGCACCAGGCGGTGTTGGCTCAGGTCGCCGGCTGGCGCGGGACCGTACCGGTCCTGCTAGCCGGAGGCACCCTCATCGTCGCCGGCTTCGTCGTGCTCCGCCTCCACCGCCGGCGGTACTCCCGCTCCGCGCCCGACCCGGCGGGATCAGAGCCGGACCCACCCGAACCGCGTTGATCAGGGGGCTCCGGTCTTTCTGCAGGGCGCCCCTATGAATGCTCTAGCCCGATCAGGGGCGCCCGGCTAAGGATCGCGCACGCCATGGGGGCGCCCCGCTGAGGAAAAGCGCTCAACCGGGGCGCCCTGCTGAAGCGAAAACCCCGGCAGGGGTGCCCTCTTGAAGCGAAAACCTCGGCAGGGGCGCCCTGCTGAAGCGAAAACCCCGGCAGGGGCGCCCTCTTGAAAGCGAGCAAGGTGCGGCGAGGGCGCGCGAAGGTACGGGTCAGCCGGCGCGGATGACCGCGGCGAGGTGGTCGGCGACGCGCTGCGCCTCGGCCAGCGTCGGAGCCTCCACCATCACCCGTACCACCGATTCGGTGCCCGAGGGCCGCAACAGCACCCGGCCGGAGTCGCCCAGCTCCGCCTCGGCCTCGGCCACCGCGGCGGTCACGGCGGGCAGCGTGGCGACCGCGTGCTTGTCCGGGACCGGCACGTTGACGAGTACCTGCGGCAGCCGGGTCATGACCGATGCCAGCTCGGCGAGGGACGCGCCGGTCGCCGCCATCCGGGCCATCAGGTGCAGCCCGGTGAGGACCCCGTCGCCGGTGGTGGCGTACGCCGGCATGACGACGTGGCCGCTCTGTTCGCCCCCGAGCGCGTACCCGGAGGCCCGCAGCTCCTCCAGCACGTACCGGTCGCCCACCTGGGTCTCCACCAGCTGGATGCCGGCCTCGCCCATCGCCAGGCGCAGCCCCTGGTTGCTCATCACGGTGGCCACGAGGGTGTCCTTGGTCAAGGCCCCGGCCTCGCGCATCGCCAGCGCCAGGATCGCCATGATCTGGTCCCCGTCCACCGCCTCACCGGTGGCGTCCACCGCGAGCAGCCGGTCCGCGTCGCCGTCCAGGGCCAGCCCCAGGTGGGCCCGGTGCGCGGTGACCGCGGCGGCGACCGTGCCCAGATGGGTGGAGCCGCAGTTGTCGTTGATGTTGAGACCATCCGGGCTGGCGTGGATCGGGATCACCTCCGCGCCGGCGCGCCGGTAGCACTCGGGCGCGACCGCGGAGGCGGCGCCGTTGGCACAGTCGACGACCACCCGGATTCCGGCCAGCGGGTGCGGCAGCGAGCCCTGCAGGTGCCGCAGGTAGCGCTCGGCCCCGTCGGGCACGTCGCTGACGCGGCCGATCTCGGCTCCGACCGGGCGGCGGACCGGCATCGCCGCGCCCCCGCGTACCGCCTGCTCGATCAGGTCCTCCCGGGCGTCGGGCAGCTTGTGCCCACCGGCCGCGAAGATCTTGATGCCGTTGTCGGGCATCGGGTTGTGGGAGGCGGAGATCATGATCCCGAGGTCCGCCTCCAGCTCCGCGGTGAGCAGCGCCACGGCCGGGGTGGGCAGCACGCCGACCCGGGCCACCCGGGCGCCGGCGCTGGCGAGCCCGGCCACCACCGCCGCGTCGAGCATCTCGCCGCTGGCACGGGGGTCGCGCCCCACCACCGCTACCGGGTGAGGCTTGCCGTCCTCCTGCGCGAGCACGTCCACCGCAGCGGCGGCGATCGCGGTCGCCAGTTGGGGGGTCAGCTCGGCGTTGGCGATGCCACGCACCCCGTCGGTGCCGAATAGGCGCGCGGGCACCGTACCGGTCGGGTTCTCCACAGGCGAAGGCTACGTCAGCGCTTGGAGTACTGGGGCGCCTTCCTGGCCTTCTTCAACCCGTACTTCTTGCGCTCGATCACGCGGGCGTCGCGGGTGAGGTAGCCGGCCTTCTTCAGCGCTGGCCGGTGCTCCGGCTCCAGCTCGCACAGGGCCCGGGCGATCGCCAGTCGCAGCGCGCCCGCCTGGCCGCTGGTACCCCCGCCGCGGAGGTTGGCGAAGATGTCGACCGACTCCACCCGCTCGGTGAGCACCAGCGGATCGCGCACCAGCTGCTGGTGCACCCGGCTGGGGAAGTAGTCCTGCAGCGGCCGGCCGTTGCAGAGGATGACGCCGGTGCCGGGCGCGATCCGCACCCGGACCACCGCCTCCTTGCGCCGCCCCACGGTCTGGATCGGCGCGCCTGCGGGCCGCCGGCGGCGCGGGCTCACGCCCGTGGCCGGCTCCGCTACCGCGGCCGGGCTCGGCCGCGGACCGGGCTCCGGCGGCATCGCGGCCTCGTCGGCGGCCGGGTTGCCCTCGACCGGCACGGTGCTGCTCTCGGTCATCGTGACTCCTCCGCCGCGCCCGCGGCCTGCTTGATCTTGAAGGGCACCGGCTGCTGGGCCGCGTGTGGATGATCCGGCCCGGCGTACACCTTCAGCTTCTTCAACACCTTCCGGCCGAGCCGGTTGTGCGGCAGCATGCCCTTGACCGCCAACTCCACCGCCCGCTCGGGGCGCTTGGAGAGCAGGTCTTCGTACTTGGTCTTACGCAGCCCACCCGGGTAGCCGGAGTGACGGTAGATGACCTTGTCACGCCGCTTGTTACCGGTGAGCGCCACCTTGTCGGCGTTGACCACGATCACGTAGTCGCCGGTGTCCATGTGCGGCGCGTAGATCGGCTTGTGCTTGCCGCGCAGCAGAGTGGCGACCTGGCTGGCGAGCCGGCCCAACACCACGTCGGCGGCGTCGATCACGTGCCACTGCCGCTCGATGTCGCCCGGCTTCGGGCTGTACGTACGCACAGGTCTGACCCTCACACGTTGGTCGGTCGGATGTTCGCGCGCTCCGCGCCCAGCAATCGGTGCGGTCGCACAACAGCGGTCAAGCTTAACCGATCGTCTGCGGCGAGGTCCAGATGGGGTGGGGCGGGACAACCGCGCCGTTGACCACCCAGGCGAGGCGCCGGTAACCTACGCCGAACCAGCTTCCGGAACAATTCCGGAACACCGATGACGGGGCGTCCCCCCACGCACCCGGACCGGAGTACGCGATGCTGCAGTTGATCCTCGGCACGGTCGTGTTCGCGCTGGCCGCCGCCGCGATCGGGATGTTCGCGATGGTCGGGCAGCTTACCTCCCAGGTCCACGACCCGGCCGCCGGCGCTCCGGTCCCGGACGTCCCGCCGCGGCCGCTGCCCGAAGCGAGGCTCGGGGCCGAGCCGGACCAGTGGCCACCGGAGCTCGCCGACGTACCGCAGCAGCCGCTCGCCCACGTGGTGGTGTTCGGCGCCACCTGCCACAGCTGCCACCGGATCGCCAGCGGTGCCACCGGGTCGCTGGACATCCTCACCCCCCGCCCGGCGATCGTCATCTCCTGCGCCACTACCCAGCGGGGGGCCCAGTTCGTCGAAGGGCACCCGGCGGTCGCCTCCTACCCGTACGCCCTGGACGTGGGAGGCGAGTGGCTGCGGGCGAACTTCGGCGTCGGCACCAGCCCGACCATCCTGGTGTTCACCCACGGCCGGCTGCGGTCGGCGTACACCTTCACCAGCGCCTCCACGCTGGCCGACCTCCCGGCCGCCGAGGTGCCGCAGGGCGCGGGACGCTAGGCGGCGACGATGGCGGTCTGGCTGGTGGTCGCCGGGGTAGGCGCGATCCTGCAGATGCTGAGCCCTTGAGGCCGCTCCATGGTTGGCGTGTCCAACCCGATCCACCGCCGCGATCCGCGCGCCGGCCGGCGGTTCCTCGCCGGTTTCGCGCTGGGTCAGGCGCTCTCGGTCGCCGCGCTCGCCGGTCCGCTCATGCTGGTCGCGGCCGCGGTGGGCCGGCTGCCCCTGCTGCCACGCGTACTCCTGCTGGTGGCGCTGGTGCTGGTGCTCGCCGCCGCGGACCTGACCAACCGCACGCCGCACGTGTGGCGGCAGGTGCCACAGCGGTTCGCGCGGGACCTCCACGACCGGCCCGGACAGCTCGGCCTGATCTGGGCCTTCGATCTGGGCCTGCTGGTGACCACGCAGAAGACCACCTCGCTCCTGTGGATCGCCCTGGCCGGGGCGGTGCTGCTCGGACCACCCGCCGCGGTGGCGGCCGTGCTGGCGACCGCCGCCGGGTGGTACACGCTCGGGGTGGCGGTGCTCACCGTGGTCGCCCACCGGTCCACCGGAACCACCCGGCTGATGGAGGGCCAAGGTCCCGGCGTCCGGCCGGTCCGGCGGGTGGTGGGCGCGGCCAGCCTCGCCCTCGCCGCCGGGCTGCTGGTGATGCTGACCGGTGGATAACCCGCCCTCCGGCCGGCAGACGGGGTCAAAAGTGTCTATCCACTACGGGTCGAGTGACCGCCCGCCCATGGCTAGATGGGGGGTTGGCGGGGCCTAGCGCGGGGCCGTACTCTGCCCCGCATGGCGTTTGGTTGGGCGTCGAGATGGGGCGTCTCACCCGAGGCGAGCCGGCAGGCGCAGGTGTGGGCTTGGGTGCTGGGGACCGCCACCGGCGTGGGGGCCCTGGCCGGCTCCGGGCAGTTGGGCATCGGTTACGGACTGGGTTTCCTCCGCTTTGACCGGCAGTTTCCCAATGACGGGGTCTGGTCGGCCCAGTTGACCTGGGTGGCGTGGTTCGCCGCCCTGGCGGTGATCGGCGGTGCCGCCGCAGGCGCCTGGGCCGCCCGCCACCGCGGGCTCGACCTCCGGCTCGGCGGGAAGGTCGCGCTGGTGGCGGCGGCCGGACTCGGCGCTTCGGTGGTGACGCCGCTCACCCTGCTGCCGGCCAGCTCCGCCACGGTGCTGATGCGCGAGCGCCCGGTGCTCGCCACCGCGCTGACCGCGCTGCTCGGCGTCGTCGTAGGATTCGCCGCCGCGGCGACCGCCCTCAGTGTCCGGTTGGTAGCGGTGAGCCTGACCCTGCTGGTGGCCGTGGTCTGGCTGCTGGCGCTGGTCTCGGCGCTGCCGGCCCTGCTTCCGGGGGCGGATCCACCAGACGCCCGGCTGGCGGTGCTCGATCTCTCCGTCACCGGCGGCGGCTCCGGCTCCACCGTGGCGATCGTCACCATCCCGGTGGTGTCGCTGCTGGTCTGCGGCGGGGTCGCCGCCGCCGCCCGGTCCCGGGGGCTGCCACCGCTGTCCACCGCGGTGGCGAGCACGGCGGCCCCGGGATTGCTGGCGCTCTGCTACGTGATCGGTACGCCCGGCACCGGCGACCGGGCGGTACAGACCTCGCCGTACGCGGCCTCTCTGATCGCGGTCGCGGTCGGGCTGCTGACGTCGCTGCTGATCGGGGTGGTGCGGCTGCCGTCGCGCCGGAGTGCCGGTGTGGACTCCGGCGCCACGGACACCATCAACTTCCAGGTGGGTACGCTCGCCGGACCCTCGCCGGCACCGCCCGCGGCCGAGCCGCCAGCCTCTCCGGCGGCGGATACCCCGGACTCCTCCGTCGTCCTCACCGGACCCTCGACGACGCCGGAGCGGGAACCCTCCGCCGGGTCGCCGCTCGGGTCGCCGGCGTGGAGTACGGCCGGGAGTTCCGGGCCGGGTGCGGAGTCCGGAACGGAGTCCGGAACAGAGCTGCCGAGCATCTCCGAGCTACTGGCCAAGTTGGAGCGCGAGCGGGCCGAGCGGTCCGAGCGGTCCGGTCCGGGTAGCCGGCCGGGGGCCTCCTCACTCGCGGAGTCGCCGGCTCCGGCGTCCGCGGCGGAATCACCGACCTCCCGGTCCACCCCGGAACTCCCGGCGTGGCCCCCACCGACGAGCGGGTCCCGCCCGGGGCGGCCGGGTGATGTCGACCGCGAACCGCTGGCCGGCAGCACCTCCGACCGCCCCCTCAGCGACCGCCCCCTCAGCGATCGGCCCCTCAGCGATCGGCCCAGCAGTGAGCTCTCCGAGAGCGGCCGATCCACCGGCAGTGCGGACCGGCCGACCGCCAAGCCGTGGGAACGACCGTTCACCCTGGACCGGCCGACTGCCAGCCGCTTCGATCCGCCGGCCGGCGACCCCACCGGCCCACCCCGGTTCGAGCGTCCACGGATGGACCGGCCCCTCGGCAGCCGGTTCGACCTCGCCGGTGAGGCGGGTGACGCCGGGACGGCCACGGCCCCCTCGGCGCCGACCGGCCCGGGGTCTGCCGAGGAGTCACCCTGGGCACGGATCCCGAAGGCCCGCACCCCCTCCGACCCGCCGTCGGTCACTACCCGGTTCGACCCGCCCTCCTGGGCGGTCGCCGACCCGGCCGCGGCATCCGAGGCGTCCGGCGCGCCGGCCGGCCCGCGCGGAGCCGCGACCGGATCGGGGCCCGGCGAGCCGGCGCGGACAGATCTCTTCGGCAGCGGCACGGCGCCCGGCGAGCCGGCACCGGCCGAGTCGGGCGAGCCGGTGGAAGATCCGCCGGAGGCGCCGGCGAAGGGCTTGTCCCGGCTGCTCAAGCCGAAGAAGCGGAGCCGGAAGTCCGGCCCGCCGCCGGCGGAGCCGGGCCTGGTCGCCAGCCTGCCCGCCCCGCGTACGCCCGACGCCGACGCCGACGCCGAACCCGGCGCCGGCACCCACCCGGAGGTCGACGCCGCCACCGAGCCGGAGCGGGCAGACGACCGGCCGACCTCACCGCCACCCCTGGCGCCGCCCCGGCCGGGCCGCGAGGGGGAGGAGGAGCACCTGGACTGGATCAGCTCCCTCGCCGGTGACGACGGCAAGGACGAGTTCGCGGAGACCGGCCGCGGCCGGCGCCGGCTGCGCCGCGACCGCGACCTGTCGATCTCAGTGGACGACCTGCCGGAACCGCCGTCGCGGCCGGCGCACCGCTGAGGCGACTACCCGGTCTCCGGGCCGCGCCGGCGTAGCTCGTCCACCGCGCTCAGGGCGTCCCGGAGCTCGTCCAGCCACTGCTGGGTGTGCTTACCGACCAGCCGTACGCACCAGGCGAGCGCCTCCGACCGGGACCGGGCCACCCCGGCGTCGACCAGCGTGTCGAGGACGCGCCGCTCCGGCTGCCGGAGCCGGGTCATCACCGGTGCGGCGAGCGTGGTGAACAGCTGGCGGGTGCCGCCGCAGACCGCGCCCCAGGCGGCCTTGCGCTGGTAGCGGTGTTCGATCTGGCGCGCGAGCGCGATCCGCCGCTCCCGGGTGGTCTCCCGGAACTGGGTGATCCGGCCGGACTCGGCCGCGGCCCGGTCCGCGTCGGACCCGGTGACCGCCGGCTCGCTCAACCGGCCGACCACCACGATCTCCTCCCGATCCACCGTCACCTCCGGCGGCTCGGTGAACCAGTCATCCGGAACCAGTCCGGCGATCCACGCGGCCGCGTCGGTCGCCGGTGGTGGCTCCGACCGTGGCCGCTCAAATACGTAACCCCGTGTCCGTACCATAGCTTCTCCCTTTACTAGGATTACAAAATTACTCGGGGAGAAGGTAATCAACCACTACCCGGCGCCGGGAAAACCTCAGCCGGGCGCCCGGATGTGGCTTGCGACAGGTTCGAAGCGGCCTTCCCGCAGCCAGCGCCGGTATCCTGGGCCCATGCTCGTCAGCCGGGCACCGGCGGAGAGCCTGCTGTACCTCGCGTTGCACCCGTGCGACTGTGGTACGCGGGAGCTGGTGCCAGAGCACCAGCTGGAGGAGCGCGACAACCTCTGGGTGGCGGTCTACGCGGGCCCCTGCCCGGGATGCGGCCAGCCCCGGCGGTTCGAGTTCGCCATCGACGAGGAGGAGCCGCCGCCGGGTGCGGTCTTCGGCGGTGACCGCCCCTCCCAGATCCTCGACCCGGGCCAGTTCCACCATGCCAGCGACCGCGCCGCCGCCCGGGTGCCGGTCGACCTGTCGCGGCTGCCGCCGCACCGGTGGCCGGCCGCCCGGGACGACATGCGGTACGCGGTCGCCGGCATCGAGGAGGTAGCGAAGTTCCTACCGCCGGGCGCCGAGGCGGTGCCGGCGGAGGCGTTCCGTTCCCGGCTCGGCCGGGCGATGCGCCGGAGCCGGCCCGACCGGTTCCAGCGGGAACGGATCGAGGACCGGCTCCGGTTCTACCGGCATACCCTGGCCGAGCTGCAGTACGGCACCGGCTATCCGTTGGCGGCCGAGACCGGCAGGTAGACCCGCCCGCCCGACTCGACGAACTCCTCCGACTTCTGCCGCATGCCGGCCTGGGCAGCCTCGGCCACCGAGAGTCCGTGCTCGTCGGCGTACTTCTGCAGATCCTGGGTGATCCGCATGGAGCAGAACTTCGGCCCGCACATGGAGCAGAAGTGCGCGGTCTTGGCCGGCGCCGCGGGCAGTGTCTCGTCGTGGTACGCCCGTGCGGTCTCCGGGTCCAGCGCCAGGTTGAACTGGTCCTCCCACCGGAACTCGAACCGCGCCTTGCTCAGGGCGTCGTCCCAGGCCTGCGCGCCCGGGTGGCCCTTGGCCAGGTCCGCCGCGTGCGCCGCGATCTTGTACGCGATCACGCCCTGCTTCACGTCCTCGCGGTCGGGCAGCCCGAGGTGTTCCTTGGGCGTGACGTAGCAGAGCATGGCGGTGCCGTACATGCCGATCATCGCCGCCCCGATCGCGGAGGTGATGTGGTCGTACGCCGGAGCGATGTCGGTCGCCAGCGGCCCGAGCGTGTAGAACGGTGCCTCGTGGCACCACTCCTGCTGCAGGTCCACGTTCTCCTTGATCTTGTGCATCGGGACGTGCCCCGGGCCCTCGATCATCACCTGCACGCCGTGCTCCCAGGCCACCTTCGTCAGCTCCCCGAGCGTCCGCAGCTCGGCGAACTGGGCCTCGTCGTTCGCGTCCGCGATCGACCCCGGACGCAGCCCGTCCCCGAGCGAGAAGGTGACGTCGTAGCGGGCAAGGATCTCGCACAGCTCGGCGAAGTGGGTGTAGAGGAAGTTCTCCTGGTGGTGCGCGAGACACCAGGCGGCGAGGATGGAGCCGCCGCGGGAGACGATGCCGGTGACCCGGTTCACCGCCAGCGGCACGTACGCCAGGCGTACCCCGGCGTGCACGGTCATGTAGTCCACGCCCTGCTCGGCCTGCTCGATGACGGTGTCCCGGTACACCTCCCAGGACAGTTTCGCCGGGTCGCCGTTGACCTTCTCCAGCGCCTGGTAGATCGGCACGGTCCCGATCGGCACCGGCGAGTTGCGGATGATCGCCTCCCGGGTCTCGTGGATGCGCTTGCCGGTGGAGAGGTCCATCACCGTGTCCGCGCCCCACCGGATGGCCCAGCTCATCTTCTCCACCTCCTCGGCGATCGAGGAGGTGACCGCGGAGGTGCCGATGTTGGCGTTCACCTTCACCAGGAACCGCTTCCCGATGATCATGGGTTCGATCTCCGGGTGGTTCACGTTCGCCGGGAGCACCGCCCGGCCGGCGGCGATCTCCTCCCGCACCACCTCCGGCTCGACGCCTTCCCGGATCGCCACGAACTCCATCTCCGGGGTGATCACGCCGGCCCGGGCGTACGCGAGCTGGGTCACCGGTTTCCCGTTCGCCGCCGCCAGTGGAGTCCCGGCTCCGCGCACCGGCGCGACGTCGCCGCGCTCGGCGATCCAGTCGCCCCGCAGCGGCGGCAACCCGCGCTCCGGGTCACTGCCGGGGCCGGAGGTGTCGTAGAGGCGCACCGGCGGCTCGCCACCGCTGAGATCCACCTCCGCGAACGGTACCCGGATGTCGGGCCGGGAGCCCGTGACGTACACCTTGCGACGAGCGTCCATCGCTGCCTCCTTCAGTTGGGGGTTCACTGTGGTCGCTGGCTCGCCTCGCCCGACTAGCCCCAGAGCAGGTGGTCCAGTGGTCCGATGCCACCGCCCACCCGCCAACCGGTGGCACCGGTCAGGGCCTGGGTCACATAGGACTTCGCCGCCTCCACCGCGCGCCGCTCATCCGCTCCCAGGGCGAGCTGGGCGGCGATCGCCGCGGAGAAAGTGCAGCCGGAACCGTGCACGTTGCCACTGATCACGCGGGGCGCGCGCAGCAGGTGGCCGCCCTGTGCGGTCCACACGGCGTCCACCGCCTCGGTCGCCACGGAGGGCTCGCCCGCCGCGGCACTCTCCGCGGCGCGATCCGGCGCCGTGCCCGCGGGCTGGTCCGCGACGAGATCCCCGCCGGTGACCACCACGCAGCGGGGCCCGCCGGCGGCCAGGTCCCGGGCCGCGGCGGTCATCTCCTCCACGGTGGTCACCGGCCGGCCCAGCAGGGCCGCCGCCTCGGCGACGTTGGGGGTCGCCACCAGGGCGTACGGCAGCAGCCGCTCGATCGCGGCGACCACCCCGAGGGTGGCCCCGGTGGAGGAGACCAGGACCGGGTCCACCACCAGATTCGGCAGGTCGCCGGCGCGGGCCCGCGCGGCGATCACGTCGGCCACCTCCGCGGTGCCGAGCATGCCGGTCTTCACCGCGGCCACCGGCAGGTCGTCGAGCACCGCCGCGAGCTGCTGGGCCACGGCCTCGGGGGGAAGCTGGTGTACGCCGGTCACCGCCTTGGTGTTCTGCGCGGTGACCGCGGTGATGACCGACGCACCGAAACACCGCTGCGCGGCGAACGTCTTCAGATCGGCCTGGATGCCGGCGCCACCGCCGGAGTCGGAGCCGGCGATGGTGAGCACCACCGGTGGAGTCATGCCGCCCTCCTGTCTGGTCCCGCCGCGAGCGGCGTACCCGCCGGCGCGGCTCGGTCGTTGCTGGTCGGGTCAGAGGCAGCCGGGGCGGACCCGGCCGGTGCGATCGCCCGGCACACCGCGGCCACCAGGGCGGCGGGATCGTTCGCCCGCATGACCGCGCCCATGATCGCCACCCCGGCCGCCCCGGCCGCCACGCAGGCCGCCGCCTGCGCCGGGGTCTCCACCCCGCCGAGCGCCAGCACCGGCCGGTCGGTCGCGCGGCACAGCGCGGCGAGGGTGGCGGTGCCCAGGGCCGGGCCGTACCCGGGCTTAGAGGCGCTGGGGAAGACCGGGGAGAGCGTGACGTACTCCTCGGTGGTGAGCCGGGTCAGGTCCGCCCGCCCGTGGCAGGATCGCCCCACCACCGGTCCGGCCGCCCGGAGTCGCGTCGCCGGTGGGTCCGTGGCGGCGAGGTGGACCGCGTCACCGCCGAGCGGCTGCGTGCCGGAGATCATCAACCGGCCACCGACCGGCGCGAGGACGCCCCGCAGCCGCCGCGCCAACGCGGCCCGCTCCGGTGCCGGCAGGTCTTTCTCCCGCAGCCACACCCAGCGGGCCCCGCCCGCGACCGCCGCCGCCACCTGGTCCAGCAGGGGGGCGGCGGCCTGGCGGCGGTCGGTCACCACCACCACGCCGGACGGGAGCCCGGGCCGGGGCCCGGACGTAGGCACGGTCACAGATCTGGTCGCCCTTCGTCCGGGGTGGAGGCGAGCGCGTGGCCGTAGCGGCGCGGGATCCGGCCGGCCCGGGCCGCTAGGTACCCGGCGACCACCGCGTGTCGCATCGCGGTCGCCATCGCCACCGGGTCCTCTGCCCGGGTGACCGCGCTGGCGAGCAGTACCCCCTCGCAGCCGAGTTCCATCGCCAGCGCGGCGTCGGAGGCGGTGCCGACCCCGGCGTCGAGGATCACCGGTACGCTCACCGCCTCCCGGATGAGCTGGATGTGGTGGGGGTTGGTGATGCCCAACCCGGAGCCGATCGGGGAGCCGGCGGGCATCACCGCGGCACAGCCGGCGTCCGCCAGCCGGCGCGCCAGCACCGGATCGTCGTTGGTGTACGGCAGCACCGTGAACCCGTCGTCGACCAGGCGCTGTGCGGCGGTGAGCAGCTCCACCGCGTCCGGCAGCAGGGTGCGCTCGTCCCCGATCACCTCCAGCTTGATCCAGTCGGTCTGGAACGCCTCCCGGGCGAGGTGGGCCAGCTTGACCGCCTCCACGGCGGTGAAGCAGCCGGCGGTGTTCGGCAGGATCCGCACGCCGCACCGGTCGATCACGTCCACCAGGCCGTTGTCGCCGGAGGCGTCGATCCGGCGCAGCGCGACCGTCACGAGCTCGGTCCCGCTGGCCTTGATCGCCTTCTCCAGCGCCTCCAGGCTGTGCGCCCCGCCGGTCCCCAGGATCAGTCGGGACGTGAAGGTCTCTCCTCCGAGGCGGAACGCCTCCATATCAACCTCCCTGGGTGGCGGTGAGCACCTCGACCCGGTCACCGGAGGTGACCGTGGTGGTCGCCCACGACGTGCGGGGCACCACCTCGCCGTTGACCGCCACGGCCAACCCGCGGCCGTGGTGCGCCCCGGCCAGCTCCGCTACCAGGTCCGCCAGCGGGGTGCCGGTGGGCAGGTGGCGCGGCTGTCCGTTCACAGTGATCATTTGGCCTCCTCGTGTCGGTCATGGACTCTCTGCGCGGCCGGCTGGTCGGCCTGCCGGGTGGGGCCGTAGCCGGCGTGGACCCGGTCGCGGTGGGCGAAGCGGGTGGGGGTGAACGGGGCGATCAGCTCCGGTGCCCGGCCGGTGGCGAGGAGCTCGGTGATGGTGTCCGCGGTGACCGGGGTGAGCAGGACACCGTGCCGGTAGTGGCCGGTCGCCACCACCGTGCGCGGATCCAGCCGGCCCAGCATCGGGGCGTTGTCCGGGGTGCCGGGGCGGTGCCCCACGCAGACCTCGGCCAGTTCGTACTCGGTCAACTCCGGCACCAGGTCGGTGGCGGCCCGCAACAGCTCCAGCACGGCCCCGGCGGTGGGGATCGCGTCGGTGCGCTCCTCCTCGGAGGCGCCCACCACCACCTCCCCGTCCGCGCGCGGCACCACGTACACCCGGCGGCCGTCCGCCCAGCCGCGGATCACGTGCCGGAATCCCGCGCCGCCCACCGCATCCGCCCGCAGCCGCAGCAGCTGCCCCTTCACCGGCCGCACCGGCAACCCGGTCAGGGCCGCCGACCCGCATCCGGCCGCCACCACCACCGTCTCCGCGTCCAGCTCGGACAGGGACTCGACCCGCCGCGCGGCCAGGCGTACCCCGGCCGCCTCCGCCGCGGTGCGGAGCACGGTGAGGAGCCGCCGCGGGTCGGCCTGGTGATCGGCGACCAGTGCGCCGCCGCGTACCCGGGGGTGCAGGGCCGGCTCCTTACCCCGCAGCTCCATCGCGGTCAACGGGGTGACCGGCAGGCCGAGCGACTCCTGGAAGCTCCACAGCCGCGCGGCCTCGGCCCGATCGTCCGCGGTCAGCGCCACCACCAGCGTGCCGTCGGCGCGGTATCCCACGTCGCCGTACTCGGCGAGCTCCTCGGCGAACCCGGGCCACAGCGCGGCCGACGCGACCAGGAGCGCGGTCAGTTCCGACTCGCCGAAGTACGCCTCGCTCACCGGCGCGAGCATGCCGGCGGCCACGCGAGAGGCGCCGGAGCCGTGGTGGTAGACCGTGACCCGCATCCCCCGCTGGGCGCACCGCCACGCCACCGCGAGCCCGATCACGCCGCCGCCGACCACGGCCACGTCGCCGCTCACGGCGACACCTGCGCCGAGCCGGAGACCTGCGCCGGCCCGGACACCGCGCGCAGCAGCTCACCGGTGGCGGCGCCGGGGTCGGCCGCGGCGTTCACCGCGCCTACCACCGCCACCCCGTACGCGCCGGCGTCCCGCAGCGGCGCGACCCGCTCGACGGTGATGCCACCGATGGCGATCACCGGTACGTCCGGTACGGCCCTGGCCACCGCGGCCACCCCGGCCGGGCCGAGCGCCGGCGGCAGCCCTGCCTTGGTGGTGGTCTGGTACGCCGGGCCCACCCCGAGGTAGCTGGCCCCGTCGGCGACCGCCGCCCGGGCCGAGGCCGGATCCCGGCAGGTGGCGCCGAGCACCGCGGCCGGACCCAGCACCCGGCGGGCGGCCGCCACCGGCAGGTCGTCGGCGCCGACGTGGGCACCGTCCGCGCCCACCGCCAGCGCCACGTCCAGCCGGTCGTTGATCAGGCAGGTGGCGCCGTGCTCGTGGCAGAGCGCGCGGATCCGCCCCGCCAGGTCGTACGCTGCCCGGTCGGTGACGTGGTCGGCCACTCGTACCTGCACCACCGGTACCCCGGCCGCGAGCGCGGCCGCCGCCACGTCCACCCGATCGGTGATGAGATGTAACCGTCCTAGCGGGTCCACCGCCGCTGCCTCCTCCCTGCGCGGGGATTACCCCAATCAGGTTCGACGGTCGGAGGCCGCCTCAGCCTCCCTCTCAGCCCGGTGCGCCGGACTCCCGTGGATCTTCTCTGCCCTCACCCTACGCGAGGGAGGAGGTTTCGCCAAGGCTGCGGGCGAGTACCGCGTCGCTGAACGGCGGCCACGCCGCCAGGGCCCACGGCCCGTATTGACGGTCGGTGAGCGCCACACAGGCCAGCCCGACCGCCGGGTCCACCCAGAGGAAGCTGCCGGAGCCGCCGAAGTGGCCGAAGGTCGCCGGCGAGTTGCGGGTGCCGGTCCAGTGCGGCTGCTTCTCCCCGCGGATCTCGAAGGTCAGCCCCCACGGGTTGGGCTGGAACCGCCCCACCCCCGGCAGCACCCCGCCCAGATCCGGGAAGTGCACCCGGGTCGCCTCGGCGAGCGTGGCCGGCGAGACCAGCGTCGGCCGCAACAGCTCCCGGGCGAACCGCAGCAGGTCGGCCACGGTGGAGTGGGCGCCGTGCGCCGGGGACCCGGCCAGCCGGGTCGCGGTCATACCCAGCGGGGTCAGCACCGACTGCTGCAGGTAGTCGGCGAACGGGATGCCGGTACGCGCGGCCAGGTGGTCGGCGAACCGCTCAATGCCGACATTGGAGTAGATCCGGCGGGTGCCCGGTGCGGCCAGCACCCTGTCCTGGTCGAAGTTGAGCCCGGAGGCGTGGGCGAGCAGGTGCCGCACGGTGGCGCCGGGCGGCCCGGCCGGTTCGTCCCAGGTGAGCGCGCCCTGTTCCACCGCCACCAGCGCGGCCAGCCCGACCAGCAGCTTGGTCACCGAGGCGATCCGGGTGGACCAGGTCGGGTCGCCGCCCACGCCGCTGGTGCCGTCGGCGTCGGTGACGCCCGCCGCGGCCTGGTCCACCGGCCAGTCCGCGAGCAGGGGTGCGAGATCATCCACATCGGCGACCCTACCGGCGGGTCCGGCCCGCCGGTCAGCTGTCCCAGACCGGTTCCGGGGTCTCCACCACCTCGCCGTCGGCCCGCAGCAGCAGGAACCGGTCGAACGACCGGGCGAACCAGCGGTCGTGCGTGACCGCGATCACCGTACCGGCGAACCCGGCCAGCCCTTCCTGCAGCGCCTCGGCCGACTCCAGGTCCAGGTTGTCGGTGGGCTCGTCCAGCAGCAGCAGCGTCGCCCCGGAGAGCTCCAAGAGCAGGATCAGGAACCGGGCCTGCTGCCCGCCGGAGAGCGACCCGAACCGCTGGTCCCCCGCGCCGGCCAGTTCGTAGCGTCCCAGCGCCTTCGACGCCTCCGGCCGCGGCAGGCTGGGGCGGCGCCTACTACCGCGCCAGAGGATCTCCGCCAGGGTCTGGTCGACCAGGTCGGGGCGGTCGTGCACCTGCGAGAAGTGGCCGGGCACCACCCGGGCGCCCAGCCGCGCCACGCCGGTGTGCGGTACCGGCGGCAGATTCACCAGCGCGTCTCCGGCCGGGTCGGTGCCGCCGCGGCCGAGCAGCCGCAGCAGGTGCGACTTGCCGGTGCCGTTCGCCCCCAGCACCGCTACCCGGTCGCCGTACCAGACCTCCAGGTCGAACGGTTCGGTGAGGCCGTCCAGCGCCAGCCGCTCGCAGATCACCGCCCGTTTGCCGGTGCGGCCGCCGGCCAGCCGCACCCGGATGTCCTGCTCCTTCGGCGGCAGCGGCGGCGGACCTTCCGCCTCAAACTTGCGCAGCCGGGTCTGGGCGGCCCGGTAACGCGAGGCCATGTCCGAATTGTGCGACGCCTTCTGCTTGTACCTCAGCATCAGCGCCTTCAGTTTGGCGTGCTCCTCATCCCAGCGACGGCGGACCTCGTCCAGTTTGTAGTGGCGGGCCTGGCGGGCGTCGTGCCAGCTCGCGAACCCGCCCGGGTGGGTCCAGGCCGAGCCGCCCTCCACCGTCACCACCGCCTCGGCGGTCCGCGCGAGCAGTTCCCGGTCGTGGGAGACGAACAGCACGCTCTTGGCGGTGCTCGCCAGCCGCTCCTCCAACCATCGCTTGCCCGGCACGTCCAGGAAGTTGTCGGGCTCGTCCAGCAGCAGCACTTCATCCGGCCCGCGCAACAGCAACTCCAGCGCGAAGCGCTTCTGCTCGCCACCGGAGAGGCTGCGCACCTGCCGGGTCCGGGCCCGCTCCCAACTCAGCCCCAGCACCTCGACGCTGACGATGTCGAAGAGCACCTCCGCGTCGTACCCGCCGGCCTCGCCCCAGCCCGCCAGCGCCTCGGCGTACGCCAGTTGGTCGCGCTCGGCGCCGGTGGCGAGCCGGGCCTCGGCCGCCGCGAGCCGGGCGCCGGCCTCGCGCACCGGCGGCGGCGCCAGCGACAACGCCAGGTCCGCCAGGGTCCGCTCATCCCCGACTGATCCGATGAACTGCCGCATCACCCCGAGCCCGCCGGTACGGGCGATAGCGCCGGTCGGCACCGGTAGATCCCCGGCGATCATCCGCAGCAGGGTGGTCTTGCCGGCGCCGTTAGGTCCGACCAGCGCCACCTTCGCTCCCTCGCCGACCCGAAACGACACGTCAGTGAAGAGCAACCGGCCGTCGGGCAGGGTGTACCCGACCCCCGATACATCGATGAAGCCCACACTCTGCATCCTGCCGGCCACGACCGGTGTCGTCCACTGAGTTCCCGGCTGGCGGTGGCCTACGTCGCTTCGCCGCCCGCGGTCACCCGCAGCACCCGGTAGCCCTTCTGGCTGGCGTGCCGGTCGGCACGCCAGCCCTGGTCCCGCAGCCACTGGTGCAGCGAGTCCCCGCCCAGGTGACGCGCGATCACCAGCCACGCCACCCCGCCCGGCGCCAGCCGGGGCAGCCACCGGTCCAGCAGCGCGTGGAGGTCGGCCTTGCCGACGCGCACCGGCGGATTGCTCCAGATCTGCGCGAACTCAAGGTCGGGCACCTCGTCGGGGGCGGCCACCCGCACCCGGCCGGCGAGTCCCAACGCCTCGGCGTTGCCGGCGGTCAGCTCGCGCGCCCGGGGGTTGACGTCCACCGCCCACACCCGCGCCCGCGGCGCGACCGTGGCGAGTACGCACGCGATCGGGCCGTACCCGCAGCCCAGGTCCAGCAGGTCGCCGGTGGTCTCCGGCCCCGGTGGCGGTGCCTTGCGGAGGAGCACCGCGGTGCCGGGGTCGAGCCGGTCGGCGGAGAACACGCCACCAGCGGTGGCCAGCGTGTACCGCCTACCGTGGACCTGGAACTCCACGGTGCGCCGGTGCCGGCTGGCCGCCGGCTGGGTGGAGAAGTAGTGGCCCACCGGTGCAGTATCCCGCGTAGACCAGACGCCGTTGCCGTGACCCATGGTGCGTGAATGGTGAACCGTGGGTCCGATCCGCCGGCGGCGGGCTGGCCGTCGGATCAACGGCGCCCGCCAGGTGGAGCCCACCGGCTCGTCCGTCCATTACGCTATGCGGCATGACGTACGGGTTCGGCTCGGACGACGATGGCTGGCCGTCAGGCCGGCACGCCGACCCGACCCGATCAGCCCCTTCGCGCCGCGCCCGCCGGTTGAGCGACATCGCCCGCGACGGCGAGGGGCCCCGGTACCGTGCCGAGCGATCCCGTCACCGCGCCGAACCCGCCGCTCCCGGCTCCGACCCACCCGGCCGCGCTTCCCGCCGGCTCACCGACCTCTCCGGCTGGCGGACCGAAGCGACCGGGGAGTACGACTCCACCGGTCTCCGGTCGGCCCGCCGGGGCGGTCCGCCGGCCGAGCCCGCCGACCGGGGTGGCCAGCGGGCGGCGCGGGCCGGCGGCCGGCACAGCCGGCCGGACCCGCCCGCGCCGGAGCGGTCCGGGCCGCCGCCCCGCCGGGGTGGCCGGCACGCGCTACCGGATGACGAGCCGCCCCGCCGACCACGACCACCCGCGGTCCGCTCCGACGACCCGCTTCCGGCGGGTCGTCGACGTGCGGACCCGGACCCGCCGGTCCCGCTCAGCCCCCCGATTGGCCCTCGCTCTCCTCGCCCGGTCCGGGAGCCGCCGCCCCGCCCACAACCACCCCACCAGGGCGGCCCGGCACCCGCTCGTACGCCGGCCGGACCGCGGCCGCCCGCCATGGTGGGCCCGCGCCCGCCGATGCCCGGCGGGTCGGGTCCGCGAGTACCGCGACCACCCCATCCGGGTCCGGCGCCGCGGGCGGCTGCCCGGACCGCGGCCGCACCGCCGCCGGGCGCCACCGCCACGCTACCCGCCGCACCCGGCGGGCCGGGCGCGCCGACCCGTCCGGCCACCCCCGGGCAGCCGGCCACGCCGGCGCGGCCCAGGACCCAGGCAGGCCCCGGCACGGCGACCCGCCCCGCCACTTCGGCGCGGTCCGGCGCACCGGCGCGATCCGACGCCCCGGCGCGACCCGGCGCGCCGTCGCGGTCAGCCGCCCCGCCGAGCCCCACGTCGCCACCGATCCCGACCTCCCCGTCGGCCCCCACCTCGCCACCGGGCCGGGTCACGCCTCCCGGCCTGGCGGCACGTTCCGCCCCGGCACCGCGCCCGACGAGCGGCGCGCCACCGGCGGCGCCGGCCGGCCGCCCCGGCGGGCCCGCCCGCGGGGCCGCGCCCACCTCCCCACCACCGCGACCAGCCGCGCCCGGGCAGCCGGCGAGCGCGCCGGGCACCACGAGAGCCGGGTCCCGCTGGACGCAGCAGCGCTCCAAGTGGTGGTACGTCGCGTTCGCCGCCGCGGTCGGGGTACTGACCCTGTTCACCGCCTACGGCGTCGCCGCGTACCGGCTGGTCCAGGACGAACTGGACGCGCGCCAGGCGCTGGGACAACAGCCGGCGACCACCGCGCCGGTACCCCGGGACATCAGCTCCCGGGAGGCGGACCCGGAGCCGCTGACGGTCGACGAGGTGTTCCCGGACGACGAGATCGTGATCAACCCGGCCGAGGACCCGTACCGGGTGCTCGCCGCCAAGTCTGACGAGGACTGCACGGTCGCCGCCGTGGACGCGCTCGGAGAACTACTGAAGGAGTACGGCTGCAACCAGGTGGTCCGCGGCACCCTCCGCTCCCCGGACAAGGACTATCTGATCACCGGCGGCATCTTCAACCTCGCCACCGAGGAGGACGCGGCGGCCGCGTACGACACGGTCAAGTCGATGATCGACGATGACAGTGGCCGGTTCGTGGGCATGATCGCGGGCGAGGGCACGGAGCCGATCGTGCTCTCCGAGACCCAGGTGGGCTGGGACTACCGCGGCCACTACCTGATCTATGTGGTGATCGCCCGGGCCGACGGCGAGCCGTTCTCCAGCCGGGACGACAGCCACGCGAAACTGATCTTGTGGGACATCATCGAGGTCCACCTGCGCGAGAACGTGCTCGACGGTCGGGCGCTGGCCCCGGCCGCCGACCCGGAAGAGGTTGACGCCACCCCGACTGAGTGACGCCGAGGGTGATCGCGCCGGGGTGACTGGCGCCGGGCACCGTTGCCGCGGGATCGTCTTCCCTCACCCGTCGCCACCGCCGGCTGTGCCTGATCTCACGGTCCACGCGGTGTCGAGATCACCGCCACCCGTCCGTACCGGGAGTGAAATCCACGCGGACGAGAGAGGTGATCATCATGCGGAGGCTGGTCGTCGTGGAGTCCCTGTCTCTGGACGGGGTCATGCAGGCGCCGGGCGCCCCGGAGGAGGACAGCTCCGGCGGCTTCCCGCACGGCGGGTGGCAGCGCGAGTACGTGGACGAGGAGGCGCTCGCCGCCGCCACCGGAAGCATGGCCGCCACCGACGCGTACCTGTTCGGCCGGCACACGTACGGGCCCGGGCGGGCGCGCGGGTAGCCCGCGTCAGGCGCGGCGGCGGCGGGCGAGCGCGGCGCGGGCCGCCCACTGCGCCGGCTCCGCCGGGTACTCCACCCCGACCAGGGTCAGTCCGTGCGCCGCCGCCACCTGCACCTCGCC
>DATGPS010000019.1:0-32784 GCA_035304685.1 Natronosporangium sp.
GTGGTGCTGGGCATGATGGCCGCGTACGCCGTGGCCCGGCTGGACTTCCCCGGCAAGCGGCTGCTGATCGGGGTCTCGCTCCTGATCGCGATGTTCCCGCAGGTCTCGCTGGTGTCGCCGCTGTTCGACATCGAGCGCCAGCTGGGACTGTTCGACACCTGGCCCGGGCTGATCATCCCGTACATCACGTTCGCCCTGCCGCTCGCGATCTACACCCAGTCGGCGTTCTTCCGCCAGATCCCCTGGGACCTGGAGAAGGCGGCCAAGATGGACGGTGCCACCCAGGCGCAGGCGTTCCGGCGGGTGATCGTGCCGCTGGCGCTCCCCGGCGTGGTCACCACCGCGATCCTCGTGTTCATCTTCTGCTGGAACGACTTCCTGTTCGCGGTCACCCTGACCTCCACTGAGCGGGCCCGCACCGCGCCGGTGGCGCTGTCGTTCTTCACCGGCGAGTCCCAGTTCGAGGATCCGACCGGATCGATCTCCGCCGCCGCGGTGGTGATCACTATCCCGATCATCGTGTTCGTGCTGCTGTTCCAGCGCCGGATCGTCTCTGGACTGACCTCCGGCGCCGTGAAGGGATGACCATGGCAGACATCCGGCTCGAGAATGTCAGCAAGAAGTTCCCCGACGGCACCGTCGCGGTCGCCGACGTGAACCTGCACATCCAGGACGGCGAGTTCGTGATCCTGGTGGGGCCGTCCGGCTGCGGCAAGTCCACCACGCTGAACATGATCGCCGGCCTGGAGGACATCAGCGTGGGTGACCTGTACATCGGCGGGGAGCGGGTGAACGACAAGGCGCCGAAGGACCGCGACATCGCGATGGTGTTCCAGTCCTACGCGCTGTACCCGAACATGACGGTGTACGAGAACATATCCTTCCCGCTGCGCCTGGCGAAGATGAACAAGCGCGAGATCGACCGGAAGGTCCGCGAAGCGGCCCGGGTGCTGGAACTGGAGCCGCTACTGGACCGCCGGCCGGCCAACCTCTCCGGCGGGCAGCGGCAGCGGGTGGCGATGGGGCGGGCGATCGTCCGGAACCCCAAGGCGTTCCTGATGGACGAACCGCTGTCCAACCTGGATGCCAAGCTGCGGGTGCAGATGCGTACCCAGGTGTCGCGGCTGCAGAAGCAGCTCGGCACCACGACCGTCTACGTCACGCATGACCAGACCGAGGCGATGACGCTCGGCGACCGGGTGGTGGTGATGCGGGCCGGCCGGGTGCAGCAGGTGGGCACCCCGCAGGAGCTGTACGACAACCCCGCCAACCTGTTCGTGGCCGGGTTCATCGGCTCGCCGGCGATGAACTTCGTCCACGCCGAGCAGGCCAACGGCAAGATCTCCACGGTCCTGGGCGACCTGAAGCTGGACCGGCAGCAGCGGGCGCAATTGAGCCAAGCCGGGGCGCCCAAGGAGCTGATCCTCGGCATCCGGCCGGAGCACTTCGAGGACGCCCGGCTGGTGGACGACTCGCGGCTGCGCGACGGCCTGGTCTGGCAGGGCGAGGCCGACGTGGTGGAGTCGATGGGATCGGACAAGTACGTCTACTTCGCGCTCCCGACCGGCCGGGCGAGCACGGCCGAGCTGGAGGAGCTGGCGGCCGACGCCGGCGTGACCGACCTCGCCGCGGCCGGATCGCAGCTGGTGACCCGGCTCTCCGCAGCCTCCCCCGCGCGCGAGGGAGAGACCGTCCGGGTGTGGTTCGACACCGACCAGATCCAGCTCTTCGATCCTGCCAGCGGCCGCAACCTGACCGTGGACCGCCCAGCCCGGTGAGCGGACTCCCGCACCGCCGCGCCCCCGGCGCGGCGACTGGTCCGTGCACTCGGGGACCTAAGACCCTTCCGGCGGCGCCGCCGTAGCGACGACCATGGAGGCGTGAGCGGGCTGGCCATGCCTTCCCGCGGATGCGCTCGCCGAGCTACCCCCGACGGGAGAGGTGGTCCCTGGCAGATAGCACGATCGAGGGGGACATGGATCAGGAAGGCGTCAGCGGAGCCGTCACCACCGAGGTGGCCCCGGTACCCGTGGCCGGAGACCATCCGTGGCACGCGCTGACGCCGGAAGAGACCGCCGAGGCGCTGGCGAGCAGCGACCCGGGTCTGAGCGACGCGCAGGTCACCGCCCGGCGGGCCAGGTTCGGGCGCAACCAGATCGCCGAGCAGCCGCCCACCTCGCCGCTGGTGATGTTCGTCCGGCAGTTCCGCGACCCGCTGATCTACATCCTGGTCGGAGCCGCCGTCGCCACCCTGCTGCTGCGGGAGTACCTCGACACGGCGGTCATCGTCACCGTGCTGGTCGTCAATTCGCTGGTCGGGTTCATCCAGGAACGCGGAGCGGAGCGCGCGGTCCGGGCACTGGCCCAGTTGGTGGTCCCGCGGGCGCGGGTGGTACGGGACGGCCACGAGCAGGAGATCGACAGCCGGGATCTGGTACCCGGCGACATGGTGCTGCTCGAACCGGGCTGCCGGGTGCCCGCGGACCTCCGGCTGGTCCGGGTCACCGCGTTGGAGGCGGATGAGTCCCTGCTGACCGGGGAATCCGCGCCGGTCACCAAGCAGGTGGCGCCGGTGGAGAAGGACTCCCCCCTGGCCGACCGGCGCAGCATGGCGTACACCGGCTCGGTGATCACCAGCGGGCGGGGCCGCGGGATCGTGGTGGCGACCGGTGAAGACACCGAGCTCGGCGCGATCGCCGACCTGATCCGCGGCACACCCGACGTCACCACCCCGATGCAGCAGCGGATGGCCCGGTTCGGCCGGCTGATCGGGATCGTGGTCGGCGTCTCCGCGCTGGTCGCGTTCGTCTCCGGGCTGGCGATCGGCGGTTCGGTGCGGGACATGTTCCTGGTGGCGGTCGCGCTCTCGGTGGCCGCGATCCCGGAAGGGCTGCCGGTGGCGGTGACGGTCGCCCTGGCCCTGGGCGTGCACCGCATGGCCCGGCGGAACGCGATCATCCGGCGGCTGCCGGCGGTGGAGACCCTGGGCAGCACCACCGTGATCGGGTCGGACAAGACCGGCACGCTGACCGAGAACCGGATGACCGTGCAGGAGATCTGGGCGGCCGGGGAGTTTCACCGCCCGGGCGCGCCCGCGCCCGCCGGCTCGCCGCTGCACCTGACGTTGCTCACCGGCGTGCTGACCAACGAGGCCAAGGTGTACCACGCCGGCGGTCGGGTGCACACCAGCGGTGACCCGACCGAGGTGGCGCTGCTGGTCGCGGCGGAGGCGTCCGGGATGGTCCCGGACGAGCTGCGCGACGACTACCCGACCTTCGCCGAGATCCCGTTCGAGCCGCAGCGCCGCTACTCGGCGAGCGTCCGGCTGGTCGACGGTGACCACCGGGTGTTCGTGAAGGGCGCGCCCGAGCGCGTGCTCCGCATGTGCCACCAGATGCTCACCCCCGACGGGGTCGCGCCGCTGGACCGGGAGTCGGTGGTCAAGGCGAGCCGGACCCTCGCCGAGCGCGGCCTGCGAGTGCTCGCCATGGCCGGCCGCGTGCTGCCCGCGCCGCCCTCCTCCGGTGACGTGAGCGAGCCGGACGGGCTGGTCTTCTTCGGCCTGCAGGGGATGATGGACCCGCCCCGGGCCGGCGTGCCGGAGGCGGTGCGGGCCGCCCAGCGGGCCGGCATCCGGGTCATCATGATCACGGGTGACAACGCGGTCACCGCCCGGGCGATCGCCGCCCGGCTCGGCATCATCACCGGCTCGTCCGACGCAGCCGAGAGCGTACTGACCGGGGCCCAGCTCGCCACCATGAATGACGAGCGGCTGCGGGAGCTCGTCCCACGGGTCGCGGTGTTCGCGCGGATGACCCCGGAGGAGAAGCTGCGGGTGGTACGCGCGCTGCAGCACCACGATGAGGTGGTGGCGGTCACCGGCGACGGGGTCAACGACGCGCCGGCGCTGAAGTCGGCCGCGATCGGGATCGCCATGGGGCGCAGCGGCACCGACGTGGCCCGGGAGGCGTCCGACATGGTGCTGGCCGACGACAACTTCGTCAGCATCACCAACGCGGTCGAGGAGGGCCGGGTGGCGTTCGCCAACGTCCGCCGGGTCAGCTTCTTCCTGATCTCGACCGGCGTCGCCACCATCGCCGCCATCCTGGTCGGGCTGTGGCTGGGGTGGCCGCTGTTGATGCTGCCGGCGCAGTTGGTGTGGCTGAACCTGGTCACCAACGGGCTGCAGGATTTCGCCCTGGCGTTCGAGCCGGGCGACAAGAGGCTGCTGGAACAGCCACCACGGCCGCGCCAGGAGGGCATCATCTCCCGGCTACTGTGGTGGCGGCTGGCGCTGGTGGGGCTGGTGATGGCCGCCGGCACCCTGTACATGTTCGACTGGTCCCTCACCACCACCGGCTCGGTGGCGCAGGCGCAGACCGTGGCACTCACTACGATGGTGATGTTCCAGGCGTTCCACCTCGGCAACTCCCGTTCGGTCCGCCGGTCAGTGTTCCGGCTCAACCCGCTGACCAACCCGTTCCTGCTGATCTCGTCGGTGGCCGCGCTGGCAGTCCACATCGGAGCGCTCTACGCACCGCCGACGCAGTGGCTGCTGCGGGTGGAGCCGATCGACGTCTCCGCCTGGCTGCGGATCGTGCCGGTGGCGCTGAGCGTGGTCGTGGTGGTGGAGGTGGAGAAGTTCATACGCAACTGGCGCTCGTGAGTGGGCGCGGGGGTCGTGCGGGCGCGCCCGCACGACCCCCGCGGCCATCCTCGTCAAGGAGTAGTGCAGGTAAGGGTCGGCGTCGACGGCGACCCGTCGCTGAGGAACCCGAAGGTCGTCTCGCCGCCCGCGTTCAGCGAGCCGTTCCAGCTCTCATTGCGTACGGTCACCGATGAGCCGCCGCCACTGAGCAGCCCGTTCCAGACCTGCGTGATCCGCTGGCCGCTGGCCAGTGTCCAGCTCACGGTCCAACCGTTGATGCCAGAGGTCCCGGCCCGCACCGTCACCTCGCCCTGGAAGCCGCCGGGCCAAGAGTTGACCGTGTGGTAGGTAGCGGAGCAGCCGCCGACCGGCGGGGGGGTGGTGGTCGGCGGGCTGGTCGGCGGCGTGGTCGGCGGGGTCGTCGGTGGGGTCGTCGGCGGGGTGGTCGGCGGGGTGGACTGGAACTGCTCGAAGAACCGCCAGGTCTCACCCGGCAACCACTGCGAGCCGTTGGGGTCCGTCGGAGCCGCGTTGTGGTCTCCGTCGAAGGCATACCAGACGACCGGATACCCGGGCGCACACCCGGAGTAGGCGAAGCTCGTGCGCGCTCCGCTACCAGGCGCGGGCTCCGGCGGGTTCGCCGGGGTGCAGCCGTTGTTCTGGACGAACCGGTCCCGCATCGCCCGCGCACCAGAGATCGGCAGCACACTGTCGCTGATGCCGTGCGCCTGCAGGTACGCGATGGGTGAGTTCCCGCCGCTGCAACCGCTGATCACGCCGGCGGAGTAGATCGCGACCGCACGGAAGACGTCCGGCCGGGCACACGCGAGCGCGTAGCTCATGCCGCCGCCGTAGCTGAAGCCCAGGGCGAACCGCTGCGTGGTGTCGACGCAGAGATCAGATTCGATCAGGTTGATCATGTCGTCGACGAAGGCGACGTCCCGGCCGCCGGTGTTCGCCCAGCCGTTGTTGAGACCTTGCGGCGCCACGAAGATCGCGCTGTTACCGGCCAGCGCTTGCAACCCGTAGAAGGGCTGCACCCAGTTGCCGTTGGCGACATCGGTGGCGCTGCCGTTCAGCCAGTGGAACCCGAAGATCAGCCGGTGGGGATGGTTCCGGTCGTAGTTGTTCGGCAGTCGCAGGATGAAGCTGCGGTTCTGCCCGCCGCTGAAGATCGTATGCGTACCGTTGGTCAGTGTCGGGGCCGTACCACACCCGGCGGTCGCCGCCAGGGTCCCGACATTGGCGGTGGCCGCGCCGGTGACGGCGACACCGGCGCCGGTCAAGAGGAGAGTCGCCGCGGCGGCGGATGCCAATTGCCGCCAGCGCAGAGTCATCGGCTTTCTCACGTTGGTGCTCCTGATCTGTCATGCCGCTCGCTGACGAGGGCGAAGGGCGGTCGGGGTGGTCGCTACCCCGGTTGTGTCTCCGGCTTCAGGAGACAGACCGTCCTGCCCGGGGACGGTCGATCAGCTCGGCTCGCCGGCTCCCACGCGAAACGACGAATGACAGATAATCTTATTGGCGTCCGTCAAACTGTCAAGCGACAGTCTCCGATGAGTTAGCGGTACGCGCGAGCCCGGCTCCCGCCGGGCCACCCAAGGACCAGGCCGGCGGAGAGCCGGCCGGCACCCCTGGTCCCGGGTGGACCGGGTCCATCGGCCCCGAGAGGTCCGGACTGCCGGCCCTGCTGCCGCACCACCCCGCCGGGGTGTCATAGAGGTGTCACGCGAACCGCGACGACAGAAGGGACACCGACCATGACCGCGCTCGTCAACCGCCCGAGCCAACAGGTTCCGGCCCCGGGCGCAACCCAGGCCCCCGAGACCCGGCAGCAGGTCGCCGCCCGGTACGTCTGGGCCGGGCTGCGCATCGCCCTCGGCTGGATCTTCCTCTGGGCGTTCCTCGACAAGACCTTCGGCTGGGGCTTCGCCACCGAGAAGGCCGACGCCTGGGTCAACGGGGGCAGCCCGACCAAGGGCTTCCTGACCTTCGCCACGACCGGCCCGTTCCAGGGCTTCTACCAGGACATCGCCGGTGCCGCCTGGGCGGACGTGCTGTTCATGGTCGGCCTGGCCGGGATCGGGATCGCCTTGATCGCCGGCATCGGGGTCCGGATCGCCGCCGCCACCGGCGCCCTGCTGATGGTGCTCATGTGGACCGCGGTGCTGCCGCCCCCGAACAACCCGTTCATGGACGACCACCTGATCTACGCCGGCCTGCTGGTCGGACTGGCCCTGGTCGGCGCCGGTGACACGCTCGGCCTCGGCAAGGTATGGGCAGAGACCAAGCTGGTGAAGCGGCTGCCCTGGCTGAAGTAGCCGGCGGCCCGTTGGGGCCGGACCGCGGTACCGCGGTCCGGCCCCAACGCTGTCCCCGCCCTCCCGGCGACGCACAGTCACCAGCTATGGAGAGTGCCGTCCTCCAAGCGGTTGACCGGCAGCGAGGCCGGCCGGTACGGGTACCGCGCGGCCAGTTCCTCGTCGATGTCCACCCCCAGCCCCGGCTCCTCGGACGGATGCAGGTATCCGTCCGCGAAGTAGTAGCCGTGCGGGAACACCGCGTCGGTCTCCGGGGTGTGGCGCATGTACTCCTGCAACCCGAAGTTCGGGATGCTGATGTCCAGATGCAGGGCGGCCGCCATGCACACCGGGGAGAGGTCGGTGGCCCCGTGCGACCCGCTGCGCACGTGGTACAGCGCGGCCAGGTCGAAGATGCGCCGCAGGTGCGTGATGCCGCCCGCGTGCACCACCGTGGTCCGGATGTAGTCGATCAACTGCTCGGTGATCAACTGCTGGCAGTCCCAGATGGTGTTGAACACCTCCCCCACCGCCAGCGGGGTGGTGGTGTGGGAGCGGATCAGTCGGAACCCTTCCTGGAGTTCGGCCGGCACCGGATCTTCCAGCCAGGTCAACGCGTACGGCTCCAACGCCTTCCCCAGCCGCGCCGCCTCGATCGGGGTAAGCCGGTGGTGCACGTCGTGCAGCAGCTTCAGATCCGGGCCGAACTCCTGGCGTACCCGGGCGAATACTGACGGCACGTGCTGCAGGTAGCGCTCGGTGGACCAGACCGCCTCGCTCGGGATCGCGGCGTCGGCCGGTTCGTAGAATGTCCGGTCCTTGCCGACCCCGTAGGTAGTGTCCATCCCCGGGATTCCGGTCTGCACCCGGATCGCCCGGTACCCCTGCTCGACGAAGTACGCCACCTCCCCCAGCACCTCGTCGACCGTGGCCGCGTTGGCGTGCCCGTAGACCGTCACCCCGTCCCGGGAGCGGCCGCCGAGCAACTGGTAGACCGGCAGCCCGGCCACCTTGCCCTTGATGTCCCACAGGGCGGTGTCCACCGCGGCGATCGCGCTCATCGTGACCGGGCCGCGCCGCCAGTACGCTCCCTTGTAGAGGTACTGCCAGGTGTCCTCGATCCGGGCCGGGTCGCGGCCGATCAGCGCCGGGATCACGTGGTCGGTGAGGTAGCTCGCCACCGCCAGTTCCCGGCCGTTCAGGGTGGCGTCGCCGACGCCGGTCACGCCTTCGTCGGTGACGAGTTTGAGGGTGACGAAGTTGCGCCCCGGGCAGGTGACGATCACCTTCGCGTCGCTAATCTTCATGCCGCTATCCTGCCGTCGCCATTGCTCCTTGTGGCGCCCGCTGGCACGTTCCGGTGCCGGTGGGTGGGAGCACGCTTGTCTCCGGTCGTTCCCGGAGGCGCGGGTCCTCGACCGTCCGGCGGCCGAGACTACCGATCTGCCCGCGCAACCGCACACTGCCTGACAGACCGAGCAGACCAGTACGCCCCGGCAACCCACACCGCCCGATCCGCGACGGCAAACCGAGCACTGCCCGACCAGCTGGGCAGACCCACGCCAGGATGGGCAGATCCGCAGTACTCCACACCGCACCCCGGGCGTGGTCAAGAAGCGACGGGCCCCGCGCAGCCGATCAGACCACGGTCAAGCCTCCGCCGCGCCTAGGCACTGCGGGAGCCGGAAGCACCTCGGTCGGCCCGCCAGCGCGCCACCACCTCGTCTACTTTGACGGGGCGGACCGGCACGTGCGGCCCGGACGGCGCCCGCAGGTAGGCGGCGATGCGCTCGTTCAGCTCTCGCACCGCCTCCCGCACCGCGTCCTCGGACGGCAGGTCGCGCACGGTCTCAGGCAGCCGCTCGATCTGCCTGGCCAGCTGGAGGGAGGTGGGCAGCAGCGCCTCCCCGGAGACCCCCTCCCGCTGGAGGTATCCCCGGATCCACCACAGTTCGTCGTCCTGGGTGCCCCAGCCGGGCAGAGGCTTACCCATGCCGGGCAGATCATCGAAGTCGCCGCGCTCCTGCGCTTCCCGGATCTTCTGCTCGATCAGCGACTCGAACCGAGAACCGCTCACCGCGCCCCCTTCGCCGCGTAAGTGCCCTGCCAGACCCACGGTAGACCGGAACCGGGCACTCCGGCAAAGGCTCGAGCCGGCAGGGCGCCCCCTTACGCAGAACACGCGGAATTGGAGCGCGAGTCAGGCCATGGCCGCCTGCTGCGCCCCGGCGCCGCCAGGTAGGATCTGCGGGATCGTACGATCCGGCTCCAGCAGCACCTTGGTGCAGCCCTCCTCCTTCTTCTGGAACACCTCATACCCGTGCGGGGCGTCCGCCAGCGGAAGGTAGTGGCTCGCCAGGTCCGCGGTGCCGAGCGGGTCAGTGTCGTCGAGCAGCATCGGCATGATCTGGTCCACCCAGCGCCGCACGTGGCACTGACCCATCCGGAGCTGGATTCCCTTGTCGAACATGTCCAGCATCGGCATCGGATCGACTGATCCGATGTAGACCCCGGTGATGGAGATGGTCCCGCCCCGCCGTACCGTGGCGATGGCGTCGGTCAGGGCACGCAGCCGGTCCACCCCGAACTGCTCTGCCATGGGCCGCCCCACCACATCCGGCAGGACGGCGGCGAGCTTCTGGCTCAGCGTCGCGAGCGGGTTGCCGTGCGCCTCCAGGCCCACCGCGTCGATCACACTGTCCGGCCCGCGTCCCTCGGTGGCGTCGATGATCTGGGCCGGCACGTCGTCGATCTGGCCGGCGTCGAACACCTCCACCCCGTGCCGCCGGGCCATCTCCAGCCGCTCCGGCACCAGGTCCACCCCGAAGACCCGCTCCGCGCCGAGCGCCCGGGCGCAGCGCGCGCTCATCTGCCCGATCGGCCCCAACCCGTACACGGCCACGCTGCCGCCGGGCGGGATATCCGCGTACGCGGCCGCCTGCCAGGCGGTCGGCAGGACGTCGGAGAGATACAGGAACCGCTCGTCCGGCGGCCCGTCCGGCACCTTCACCGGCCCGAACTGCGCCTGCGGGACGCGCAGGTACTCGGCCTGGCCGCCGTCCACATGCCCGTACAGCTCGGTGTAGCCGAACAGGGACGCACCTTTGCCGTGGTCGCGGTTCTGGGTGGTCTCGCACTGCGCGTACAGTTCCCGCTGGCACATCCAGCAGTGCCCGCAGGCGATGTTGAACGGGACGACCACCCGGTCGCCGGGGCGCAGGCGGTCCCGGGCACCGGGGCCGACCTCCTCGACGATGCCCATCGGTTCGTGGCCGAGGATGTCCCCCTCGCGCAGGAACGCCCCGAACACCTCGTACAGGTGCAGGTCCGAGCCGCAGACCGCGGTGCTGGTCACCCGTACGATCGCGTCGGTGGGTTCCTGGATCGTCGGGTCGGGCACCTCCTCGACCCGGATGTCGCGCTTGCCGTACCACCTGACCGCCTTCACCCGCTTCACCTCCGGTGAGCTGACTACCCACCCCGGCGCGCGGCATGCGGTGACCGGCTACTCCTTCGGCGGCGCCTCCCCCGGCGCCTCGCCGGCAGCCCCGCCCGGCGCCTCACCGGCCGCCTCACTCGACGGCGGTGCCGGCTCCCGGCGGCGGGCGGTCAGCCGGCCGCGCTGCCACGGGGTGCCGAGCAGCGGCAGGGCCCAGCGGTCCAGGCCGTACCACCCGGCGTTGCGCCAGGCCAGCACCAGCAGCAGCGAGACCAGGATCATCGCCGGGTTGACCCCGGCCGAGCCGGCGAAGACGAACGAGAAGTTGAGCACCGCCCCGAGCACGGCGGCGATGCCGGTGAACAGGCCCAGGATCAGCAGTACGCCGATGACGAGCTCACCGATCGCCACCAGCGGGCCCATCCACGGGTGGGCGGTGTCGCGGACCCACTCCAGGAACCACACATACCACCCGTAGGCCACGTCCGGGTGCGGGCCCTCCGACGCCTCGACCGCGCCGGCCGCGAACCCGGCCACCGCGTCACCCACCCCGACGTCGCCGGCCGCGCGGACCCAGCCCACGTTGGCGTCACCGGTGAACGCGTACTCCGGGTCGCCCCACTGCCAGAACCGGAGCGTGAGGTTACCGCCGAACACTTTGCCCCAGCCCGACTGCAGCCACTCCCAGCCCAGCCACAGCCGGGCGATCAGCCAGATCCAGGCCGCCCGGCTCGAACCGAAGAACCATCGTGCGGCGCGGGGCTCCTCGAAGTAGATCGGCCCGCGCGCCGTCGCCTGCGTCTCACTGGTCATTCCCGCCTCCGAGGGCACTACGGTCAGTACGGTCAGTCTCCGGCGGCCTGGATGGCGGTGATCGCCACCGTGCTCACGATGTCGTCCACGGTGGCGCCCCGGGACAGGTCGTTCACCGGCCGCCGCAGCCCCTGCAGCACCGGGCCGACCGCCACCGCGCCGGCCGAGCGCTGCACCGCCTTGTAGGTGTTGTTGCCGGTGTTCAGGTCCGGGAAGATCAGCACGGTGGCCCGGCCGGCGACCTGGCTGCCGGGCAGCTTGGTGGCGGCCACGGTCGGGTCCACCGCCGCGTCGTACTGGATCGGCCCTTCCACCGGCAGGTCCGGCCGGCGCTGGCGGACCAGCGCGGTGGCCGCGGCGACCTTGTCCACGTCCGCGCCGGCGCCGGAGTCGCCGGTGGCGTAGGAGAGCATCGCCACCCGCGGTTCCACCCCGAACTGCGCGGCGGTGGTCGCGGAGGACAGCGCGATGTCGGCCAGCTGCTCCGGATCGGGGTCGGGGACCACCGCGCAGTCCCCGTAGACCAGCACGTGGTCGGCGAGGCACATGAAGAAGACACTGGAGGCGACCGACACCCCGGGCTTGGTCCCGATGATCTCGAACGCCGGGCGGATCGTGTCCGCGGTGGGGTGGACCGCGCCGGAGACCATCGCGTCCGCCCGTCCGGTGTGGACCATCATGGTGCCGAAGTAGTTGACGTGCCCGACCCGATCCCGCGCGGCCTCCAGGGTGACCCCCTTGTGGGCGCGCAGCCGCGCGTACTCGGCGGCCAGCTCCTCCCGGTACGGCGCGGTGGCCGGGTCCTCGATCTGGGCGTCGGCCAGATCCAGGCCCAGCTCGCGGATCCGGCGGGCGACCTCGTCAGCCGGTCCCAACAGGGTGAGGTCGCACACGCCGCGGCGGAGCACGATCTCGGCCGCGCGCAGGATGCGCTCCTCCGTGCCCTCGGGCAGCACCACCCGGCGGCGGTTGGCGCGGGCGCGCTCGATCAGCGCGTACTCGAACATCATCGGCGTGACCCGGGCGGACCGGGTCACCTCCAACCGGGACGCCAGCTCCGCGGTATCCACACTGGACTCGAAAGCGCCGAGCGCGGCGTCGGTCTTGCGCGGGTTCTCCGGGCTGAGGCGCCCGGTCAGCCCGGCCAGCGCCGCCACCGTGCGGTAACTGTCCTGCGTCACCGAGATCACCGGAAGGTGGGGCTCGGGCCCGGCGATCAACTTCTCCACCCGGGAATCCAGGGGCAGCCCGAGCGTGAGCACCACGCCGGCGGGTGAGACCTGGCCGGCGGCGCGGGCCGCGAACGTGCTCACCACGATGTCCGCCCGGTCGGCCGGGGTGACCACCAGGCAACCATCGGTCAGATAGTCCAGGAAGGTCGGTACGGTAGCGCCGCCGACCACCACGTCCAGCACATCCCGGGTCAGCGTGGTGGGGTCCAACCCCAACACCGGCTTGGCGTCCAGCACCGCCATGACCTCCCCCACCGTGGGAGCGGCCACGGCCGGCACCTCCGGCACCGCGTACACCGGGACCGGCAACCCGGACGCGCCGGCCAGCGCCGCCTTCCGCTGGGGCGGATCCACCCGGTTGGCCACCATCGCGACCACCGCGGCGCCCCGGTCGGCGAGGGTTCGGTAGGTGGTGCGCAGCGCCGCCGCCACCTCCTCGCCGGTGCGGTCCTCACCGTCCACGATGGGCAGCGTGGTGGCACCCACCTCCGTGGCCAGCCGGACATTGAGCGCCAGCTCGGCGGGGACTCCGCGCTCCTGCTGCGGGTCACCGGTGTCGCGGCCGAAGTCGGTGCCGACCACCACCACCGCGTCACACCCGCTGGCCACCGCCCGGTACCGCTCCACCAGTAGGGCGACGAGTTCGTCGGTCCGCCCGTCGGCGAGCAGGGCGCGGGCGGTGGGGTAGTCGGTGCCGATCATCGCCTCCGGCGACAGCGGCATGGCGTACCGCCGGCGGAGCAGCTCCATGATCGGGTCAGGACGGGTACGCGCCAGCGGGCGGAACGCGCCGAGCCGCTCGACCCGCCCGGAGAGCAGCTCCGCCACGCCCAGGGCGATCGCGGACTTGCCTCCGCCCGGCTCCACTCCGGTCAGATAGACGCTACGCGCCACCGTCACCTCCCGCGGGGGTTGTCCCGCACCACGCTACGCCGCCGGAGCCACACCCCGGCTCTCCCCCCGTGGATAGTGGGCGGTGCCGCGCGGGAACGGCGCCGCCCACCCGTCGGCGTGACCGCCGCTCTCACCCGTGCGGCAGCAGCACCGCCCGGCCGGCCACCTCGCCGGCGCGCAGCTTCCGGTAGACCTCCAGCGCCTGGTCCAGCGGGAAGGTCTCCACGTGCAGGTTGAGCCGGCCCGCCGCGGCCAGCGCCACCACCTCCATCAGCTCCGTGCGGGTGCCCCAGTACGGGATGCGGATCGAGGCGTCCCAGGCCAGCGCACCGTAGCGTAGCGGCAGGGTGCCGCCGGCGAGCCCGACCACGGCCACATCGGAGTCGACCGCGGCGGCGGCCGCGGCGATGGCCATGGTGGGGTCTGCGCCGACGCAGTCGAGCACCAGCGCCGCGCCCTGCCCCCCGGTCAGTTTGCGGATCTCCGGCGCAGTCTCGTCGCCGGAGGGCAGGGCGTGGTGGGCGCCCGCCTCCTCGGCCAACCGCAGCTTGTCGGCGGCCACGTCGACCGCGATCACGGTGGCGGGCGAGAGCTCCCGCAGCAGCTGCACGGCCGCGTGGCCCAGGCCGCCCACCCCGATCACCACCGCGGTACTGCCCGGCCGCAGCCTGGGCAGGGACTTCTTGATCGCGTGGTAGGGGGTGAGCGCCGCGTCCGCGAGCGCCGCGGCCGGCCGCGGGTCCAGGTCACCCAGGGGCACCAGCAGCCGGGGCGAGGGGACCAGCAGGTACTCGGCCATGCCGCCGTCGGCGCCCAGCCCGCCCCCGGCGTACGGCAACTCGCTGGCGCGCTGGCAGTAGTTCTCCGCGCCCTGGGCGCACTGGTGGCACCAGCCGCAACCCCACGGCCCGTAGACGATCACGGCCTCGCCCGGCTGAGGGCGGTCCACCCCCGGGCCGAGCGCCTCGACCCAGCCGGCGGTCTCGTGGCCCAGCGTGAACGGCAGCCGGTACGGCAGCGTACCCTCGGGCCACTCCATGACGTGCAGGTCGGAGTGGCAGGCCCCGGCACCGGCCACCTTGATCAGTACCTCCCCCGGACCTGGCTCGGGCACCGGGATCTCCGTCAACTCCGGCTCGGTCTGCCACGCGGTCATTCGCAACGCCCGCATCCCGCCTCCTGTCTGAGGTCTCGCTACCAGTCCTACCCGAGACGCACCAGAGTTACCCGAGGCGTTCGGCCCGAGACATTGACCCGAACGGCCTCTCCTGGGCGCGCTACCGCAGCGCACAGGCGCGCGATCCGCGGCGCGGTAGGTCCGCGGGCCGGTGCGGTACCGTCGCGACATGCCTTCCTTGATCAGCCGACCGACCCGGGTCGACGCCGCCGGCACCCCGCCGAAGATCATCGACGAGTACGTGGGGCGGGTCAACAGCGGCACCGACGCGGTCAGCATCGCCCGGATGACCAGCCCGGCCGGCTGGCAGGAGCCTGGCCAGCGACCGGAGTTCCGGGAGTGGACGCTGGTGCTGCGGGGGACGCTGGTGGTCGAACACGCCGGCGGCGAACTGGAGGTCCACGCTGGCCAGGCGGTGGAGGTCGGGGCCGGCGAATGGGTGCGCTACCGCACCCCCTACGAGGGCGGCGCGGAGTACATCTCGGTCTGCCTGCCGGCGTTCTCCCCGGACACGGTCCATCGTGACCCGGACGGGCCGGACGGCGACTGACCGCATCGTCAGCCGCCGCCCGGCCCGGGCCGGTGTTACCTGCTGCTGATCGGGATGCGACGCGGCTTGGCCGCCTCGGTCTTGGGCACCTGGACGGTCAGCACGCCGTCGGACAGCTCCGCGCTGATCTGCTCGGAGTTGACGTCCTGTGGCAGCATCGTCCGGTACTCGAACCGGCCGACCCGCCGGGTCCGGCTGCGCAGCCAGCCGGTGCGTTCCCGCTCCTTGAACTCTCCGGTGACGACCAGCTCGTTGCCGGTCACCTCCACATCGATGTCATCCCGCTTCACGCCGGGGAGATCTACCTCGACCAGGTACGCGTCGTCGGTCTCGGACACGTCCGCCAACGGTGTCCAGATCTGGCTCTCGCCGACCCACGGAGTGGCGCCGAACACTGAGGACATGAGCTGGCTCATCCGCTCGTGGAAATCGTCCAACTCGCGCAGTGGGTCCCACCGCCGCAGCGGGCTGAGTTCGCGGCGCACAGGAAGGGTCATGGCGATCTCACCTCCACTCGTAGCTGGTGCGCCGGGTCGCCTCCCGGCACTCCATTAGACGCTCGCTCCCAACGGGAGTATTCCCAATCTTGAGCCAGGTATGCTCAAGTTTCCGCAACCTGCCGGTCTGGGTTCGCCTCACCACCTCGGTCCCATTTCCGGGCTGGTCAGCAGCACCGGGCTCCACGGCGGCCCGGCACTCGACCACGCTCGGCCGGCCGGCGGTACACCACCGCATCGATCAGCGGTCCGTGCCTCCTGTCTCGTCTATGCCCTTCCGCCGCCCGTCCCTAACACCCGGGTCCGCTCGCCGTTCGCCACTGCCCGGCCGGTGCGCCAGGCTGGAAGAGATACGTCCGGCGGGCGCGTCCGCCCGCCCGGCGTACGCGGAGGCGAGGAGGCGGCGATGGCGACGACGCCCACGGCCGGCCGGCTGGGCCAAGGAACACTCGGCGACGGCCTGCCCTACCTGCGGGCCGGGACCGGTGACCCGCTGGTGTACCTGCCCGGGATCACCCCGCACCACCACGTACCACAGGGCATGGAGCGGCGGGCACAGATGGCGCTGCTGAAACCCTTCCTGGGCGGGCGGCAGGTCTGGTGGATCAACCGCCGGGTCGGCCTGGCGGCCGGGACGACCATGGCCGACCTGGCCCGCGACTATGCCCGGGTACTCGCCGACGTGTTCGATCATCCGGTCGACGTGCTCGGCATCTCCACGGGCGGCAGCGTGGCGCTGCAACTCGCCGCCGACCATCCGCACCTGGTCCGCCGGTTGGTGGTGGTGGCCGGGGCGTACCGGCTGGGTCCGGGGCGGCAGCCGCAGCGACGGGCGATCGCGCTGCTGCGGGAGGGGCGGATCCACCCGGCCGCCGCGGAGATCATGGCGACGTTGGGCACCGGGCGGGTCAGCGAGCGGCTGTTCCGCGGGCTCGGCTGGCTACTGGCTCCGGCGGTGGTCGGTGACGGCGACCCGGATCTGATCATTACGCTGGCCGCGGAGGACGCGTTCGATCTCCGGGCGCGCCTGGGCGAGATCGTTGCGCCGACGCTGGTGATCGGCGGCGAGAAGGACGGCTGCTACGGCGGCGACCAGATCGCGCGTACCGCCGAACTGATCCCGAGCGGGCGGCTGGTGCGCTACCGCGGGGGGCACCTGCTCGCCGGCCGACCCCGGCGGTACGCCCACCATGTGCTCTCCTTCCTCCGCGCGCCCGCCTGACCGGGGCGCTCCACCTCGCCAGCAGGGGCGCCCGGTTGGGGCCCTTCCACCAGCAGGGGCGCCCGGCGGTACGCCCAAAGCGTCGCTCCGGTGACGTTGGGGCGGTTTCACGGGAGTGTGCTTCGGGTATGTCTCGTCTCCGGCACCGGGGACGTCCGGGCGCCGGGCATCAGGAGGACCGCATGACCGACGGACCCGATCGTGACCACCGCCGACCACCCGGCATGACCGACCTGGAGGTGGATGCGCTCGGTCGGCTCAGCGACGCGCTGGAGACCATCGAGCGGGTCCGCGGCCACTTCTACTCGCTGCACCAGCTCACCGGCCACGCGGATTTCATGCTGGACCGGGCGCAGGAGCTGCTGCGGCGGTCCGGCCACCCCGACCTCGCCGACCGGGTACGCGACGAGCTGATCGGCCGCAACGTGATCCCCGGGCGGTGGACCTTCCAGCTGGTCGAGGAGTTCGAAGACGGCTACTACGCGGCGTTTCGCGAGGTGGAGGCGGCGGCGCGGCAGAAGCTGGCCGCCGGCCGCCGGCACGTGTACGAGGCGGAGTTGAAGGAGGAGCGCCGCACCCATGGCGCCCCGGGGCACGAGGCGACGCCGCGGTCGGTCGACTGGGCGGGGTAGGCCCGGTCCCGCCAGTGGGCGCCGATCACGGACCTGCCCGTCGCCGCACCATGACCCGCGTTCCATTGCGGCACGATGCCCAATTCGGGACTCTCGGCTCTTGCCTCCACCCCCCGGTTGCCGTAGTGATGTACCCACCGTCGCGAAGGGAGAGCCGCCTTGCCCGTCCTGCTGGGAATCCCGACCGCCCCGCCGGCAGCCGGCGGGATCGAGGTCGATCTGCGCGGTCCGCTGGGCGCGGCGGAGCGCGACTGCGCCGCTGGGATGGTCGGCGCGGTGCTGCGGCACCACGGCCTCTCCCCGGCCGGGGTACGGGTCCGGCTCTCGGCCGGGACCTGCCCGGACGGCTCCGCGCTGATCCAGGTGAACCTACCGGTACGCGGGGCCCCGGCTCGGGTACAGGTAGCCGGGCCTTCCGTGGCGGCGGCGGTGGCGGGCGGAGCGGCCCGCCTGGACCAGCAGATCCGGCGCCTGACCGCGGGCTGGCAGTGGTGGCCGTGGCCGGACCCGCAGCGCCCGATGCTGGAGCTGTCCGGTCCAGACCGGATCGCCCGGGTCAAGACCTTCCGGCTGCCGGTGGGTGCCCCGTGCCAGGCGGCGACCGCCATGTGCGCCCGGGACTATGACGTGTACCTGTTCACCGACCTGGAGACCGGGGAGGACGCGGTGGTCTACCGGTGCGGGCCCACCGGCCTGCGGCTGGCCCGGCAGTACCGGCGGCATCCGCCGGTGACCCCGGCCCTGCCCGAGCTGACCATCAACTCGCGTGCCACGCCCACACTGGACGCTACCGAGGCGGCCCGGCGGCTGGGGGTGACGCGGCTGCCGCACCTGTTCTTCACCGATCGGGCGACCGGGCGCGGGAACCTGGTGTACCGGCGGTACAACGGCGAGGTGGGGCTCATCCGTCCGGCTGACCGGTAGGCGCGCCCACCAGTCCCGGCCCGAAGATGACCCCGGGGTTGAGCAGCCCGTGCGGATCGAACGCCTGCTTGACCCGCCGCATCACCGCGATGTCCGGCGCGGTGCGGGTCAGCGGGAGGAACCGCGACTTGGCACGGCCGATCCCGTGCTCGGCGCTGATGCTGCCGCCGCGGGCCGCCACCACCTCCAGCACCCGGGCGGTCACCGGCTCCTCCCGGCCCTGGGCGCCGACCACGTTCACGTGCAGGTTGCCCTCGTTGAGGTGCCCGAACAGTACCGCCCGGGCGCCCGGCGCCGCCTCACCCACCGCGGCCTGGATCTCGCCGGCGGCCGTAACCAGCGCGTCCAGCGGCACCGCGACGTCGAGCTTGACCACCGGCCCGGTGGCGGCCACCGCCTCGGGGATGCGTTCCCGGTACTCCCAGAGCCGCGCGCGGGTACGGGCATCGGTGGCGATGGTGGCGTTCTCGGCGCCGGCGGCGGCCAGCGCCGCCATCAGCTCCTCGGTCGGGTCCGCCCAACCGGCGCACTCGACCAGCAGCAGCGCCGCGTCGGGCGGCCCGGGTAGCGGGTGCGGCAGGCCGGCCTGGGTCCGCACCAGCTCCAGGCCGTCGCGGTGGAACAGCTCCATCGCCGCCAGCGAGGGCACCTGGTCTCGTAGCACCCGGGCCAGCGCCAGGCAGGCGGTGGTGTCCGCCAGCCCGACCAGCGCCACCGCCCGGGCCGGCGCCAGCGGCCACAGCCGCAGCCGCAACTTCGTGATCACGGCGAGCGTGCCCTCGCTACCGGCGAGGAGCGAGACCAGGTCGTAGCCGGTGTTGTCCTTGGGTAGCCCGGCCATCCGGGTGACCACCGCACCGTCGGGCAGCACCGCCTCCAGCCCCACCACCTGGGCCCGGGCGGTGCCGTAGCGCAGTACGTGGTTGCCGCCGGCGTTGGTGGCGACCAGGCCGCCGAGCGTGGCCGACCCGCGGGCCCCGAGGTCGACGCCGAACTCGAAACCGGCCGCCCGCGCATGCTCCTGCAGCACCGCCAGCCGTACGCCGGCGCCGGCCACCACCTGGCCGCTGACCCGGTCGACCGGACCCAGGTCGGTGAGCCGGACCAGGCTCAGCAGCACCTCCCCGGCCATCGGGGTGGCCCCGCCCACCAGGCCGGTGTTGCCGCCCTGCACCACCATCGGTACCCCGGCCGCGGCGCAGGCGGCGACCACCCCGGCCACCTCCCGGGTGTCGGCCGGCTGTACCACGCACCGGGCATGGCCGCGGTACCTGCCGGTCCAGTCGGTCAGGTACGAGCCGGTCACCGCCGGGTCGGTCCGCACGTGCGCCGGCCCCACCAGCTCCCGTAGCCGGTCGAGCAACCCGCCGGTCGGCCCCGGGTGGCCCATCACACCCACCGTGGGGCGCCGGTGTGGTCAAGGTCGGTACGTACGGGCACGGGTATCACTACTCCCTGGGTCAATGATCACACCGGCGACCGCCGGGGCCGCGACCACGACGGTGGGCGAGGTGGTCCACGCCTGCCGAGTGCCGTCGGCGCCAGGGTAGTGCCGCGGGTCCGCGATCGAGATACCCGTCGCCGCGGTGGCATGACTCCGGCGGTGGCGGGTAGACGGGAAAATGCGGACCGTGAGGGGATCATGACCGACCAGCGGATAGAGCGCCGGCGACTCAGCGGCGGGGCCATCGCCGCCCTGGTCGGCCTGGGCGCGCTGGTCGTGTTCGTGGTCCAGAACACCGACCGGGTCGAGGTCCACTTCTTCAATCTGACCTTCAGTTGGCCGTTGTGGCTGTACACCATCGTCACCGCGGCGCTCGGTGCGGTGGTGTGGTTCGGCCTGGGACTCATCCGCCGCCGGCGACGCCGGGCGCGGCGACAGGCAGGCCGGTAGCCGATCGGGTCCACTCCGGTCATCACTTCAGTCACTAATTCACATAGTGACGAATGTCGCGGTCGTCGTACCTGGTCAAAGCTCATACCGGGGGTTGCTATAGCCTCCGATCATTGTTACTTTCCCCGATAGGTCATCGGTGAGGGAGCCTTGTGTTGTCCGGACAATGGACGCCGCCACGACTAGGCCACGCGCGTGGCGGAGCATACCACGGTCTCTCAAGTGGAATAGTCCGATGTAGTCCAAATCGTCCAGTGTGTGCTCACAACGGTCACCCCTGACATGAACCTAGCCCCGGCGAGGTCGGGACCGCAGCGATGACACCGGCGTCACCCGCACGGCCCCTGAACGTCCCGGACTCCTTTCTACGGGGGAGGTACCCACATGCACGAGGGCGATCGCGGCCCGCTCACGCCGGCGCAGCGACGTCTCTGGTTCCTCGATCGGCTCTCTCCGGGCGATCCCGCATACCACATCTGCTACCCCGTACGCCTGCGCGGCGACCTCGACACAGACCGTTTGATCAGCGCGCTTGACGCGGTCGTCGCCCGGCACGAGAGCCTGCGTACCCGGTTCATCGAGGTCGACGGGGTGCCGGTGCAGGAGGTGCTCCCGCCGCGGCCGACCCCGGTGGAGCGGCGCGACGTGCCGGACGAGGACGCCGCCCGGCAGGCGGTGGACGACCTGATCGCCCGGCCGTTCGACCTGGCCAGCGGGCACCTGATCCGGGTCGGGCTGCTGCGGCTCGGCCCGCAGGACCACGTCCTCGCCACCGTGGTGCACCACATCGTGGGCGACGGCTGGTCGCTGAACCTGCTCTACCGGCAGGTCGCCGACGCCTACCAGGGGGCCGAGCCAGCCGCACCGGGCATGCGGTTCCTCGACTATGCCCGCGCCCACCAGTCGGTCGACGAGGCCGCGTTGGCGTACTGGCGGGACACCCTGGCCGACCCCCCGGTGCTGGAGTTGCCCCTGGACCGGCCCCGCCCGGCGGCGCTCAGCTCGGCGGGCGTGTCGGTGTTGCGCGAGTTCGACGGCGAGCTGTGGCGGTCGGTGCAGCGGACCGCCCAGCAGCTGCGGTGCACGCCGTTCATGCTGCTGATGACCGTCTACCAGTTGACGCTGGCGCAGGCCAGCGGGCAGGACGACGTCTGCGTCGGTACGCCGGTGGCGGGCCGCGACGACGTGGCGGTGGAGTCCGTCTTCGGCTACTTCACCCGGATGCTGGTGCTCCGGGGCGACCTCTCCGGCGACGTCACCGTCCGCGACCTGGTGCTGCGGACCCGGCGGCAGTGCCTGGCCGCGTTCGCTCATCAGGAGGTGCCGTTCGACGAGCTGATCGCCGACCTGCCGCGCGACCAGAGCCGCAACCCCCTGTTCCAGGCCATGTTCACGCTGCACACCACGATGGACGTGTCAGCGACCGGGTTCGAGACGTTCCAGGGCGTCGAAGCGGAGTCGTTCAGCGAAGGTACCCGCCACACCGTCACGGACGTGGCGATGGACGTCTTTGTCAGCTCCACCGCGATCAACGTGAACTCCGCGCAGGACCGCATGAACGTCCTGCTCACCGGCTGTAGCGACCTGTTCGACCCGGCCACCATCGAGTGGCTGGCGGACCGGTTCACCGCCGTGCTGCGCGCGGTACTCGCCGACGTGGAGGCACCGGTACGAGCCCTGCCGCTGGTCGACGAGGCGGGCCAGGCCGAGCTGCTACGCATCGGCACCGGGCCGGCGCTCGCCAGCGCGCCACCGCTGCTGGCGCGGATCGAGCGGGCCGTCACCGCCGCCCCCGACCAGATCGCCCTGGTCAGCGGCGCGGAGACGGTGAGCTACCGGCAGCTGTGGGCGCGAGCGGGAGAGCTCGCCGGGGCGTTGAAAGACGCGGGCGTGGCGCCCGGGCAGCTGGTGGGCGTGAGCCTGCCGCGCGGCGGTGATCTGATCGTCGCCCTGCTCGCCGCCTGGCGGGCCGGCGCGGGCTACGTCCCGATCGATCCGGAGCTGCCCGCGCCGCGCCAGGAGATGCTGGTAACGCAGGCCGGGGTCGCCGCCGTGGTCACCGCCGACGGGGTCCGGCCCGGCACCACTCCCCCGGCCTCCGCGCCCGACCCGGCCTACGTGCTGTTCACCTCCGGCTCGACCGGCACCCCGAAGCCCGTGCTGGTCGGCCAGGCGGCCCTGGCCGCGCGTACCACCTGGATGGCCGACGCCTACCAGTTCACCCGCGCCGACCGGGTGGTGCAGTTCGCCGAGATCAGCTTCGACGCCCACGCCGAGGAGGTCTGGCCCACCCTGGCCAGCGGCGCCACCCTGGTGCTGCTGCCTGACGGTCCACAGTCGCTACCGGAGGTGATCGCCGCCGACCCGGCGATCACCGTGCTGGACCTGCCGACCGCGTACTGGCAGGAGCTGCTGGCCGTGGTCACGGCCTGGCCCGCGGCGCTGCGGCTGGTGATCCTCGGCGGTGAGCAGGTGGACGCGGCCGCGGTCGCCCGGTGGCGGGACCAGCACGGCGACCGGGTGCGGTTGGTCAATACGTACGGGCCGACCGAGGCGACGATCATCGCCACCGCGATCGATCTCGGAGCCGCCGACACCCGCCGCCGCCCGCCGATCGGCCGGCCGATCGGCGGGGTGCGCGCCTACGTGCTGGACTCCGCCGGCCGGCTGGTGCCCCGCGGCGCGGTAGGTGAACTCTGCCTCGCCGGCGCCGGCCTCGCCGACGGCTACCTGGGCCGGCCAGACCTCACCTCCGACCGGTTCGGCCCGGACCCGTACGGTGAGGGGCGGCTCTACCGCACCGGCGACCGGGTCCGGTGGCTCCGGGACGAGCCGGTGTTGGAGTTCCTCGGGCGGATCGACCGCCAGCTCAAGGTCCGCGGCGTGCGCATCGAGCCGGGTGAGGTCGAGGCCGTCCTCACCGGACACCCCGGCGTCGGGCAGGCCGTGGTCACCGCCGCCGGCGCCACCCTGGTCGGCTACGTCACCGGTCAGGTGAGCCCGGAGGAGGTCCGCGAGTACGCCGGCGAGCGGCTGCCCGCGCTGCTGGTGCCCAACGTGATCGTGGTGCTCGACGCGCTGCCGCTGAACCGCCACGGCAAGGTGGACCTGGCCGCGCTCCCGCCGGTCGCCGCCGCGGAGCAGACTCGCCCGGAGTACGTCGCCCCGCGCAGCGACGCCGAGGCGCTGATCGCCGGCATCTTCACCGAGCTGCTGGCGGTCGAGCAGGTCGGCGCGCACGACGACTTCTTCGAGCTCGGCGGCCACTCGCTGCTCGCGATCCGGGTCATCGCCCGCATCCGCGCCGCGATCGACCTGGACCTGCCGGTACGGGCCCTGTTTGAGCAGCCCACCGTCGCCGGGTTCGCCGACACCGTGGAACAGGCTCTCATCGCCGAGATCGACCGCCTCACCGAAGAGGAGGCCGCCGCCAAACTCGCCGCCACCGGACAGGAAGCATCGTGACCGACGTCACCGACACCTCACCGCGGACCACGCTCTCCGCGACCAAACGCTCGTTGCTCGCCGCCCGGCTAAAGCAGGCGGCGGCCGCCCCGGCCGCGACCGCCCCGGCCGCCATCCCGCCCCGGCCCCCGGGCACCACCGTGCCGCTGTCGCACGCCCAGGAACGGCTGTGGTTCATGGAGCAGTTCGCCCCCGGCACGGCCGCGTACACCATCCCGGTGGTGCTGCGGATCCGCGGCCGGCTGGACCCGGCGGTGCTCCAGACCGCGCTCGGCGACGTCATCGCCCGGCACGAGAGCCTGCGCATGCGCTTCGACGCCGACGCCGACGGCCAGCCGGTGCTGCACATCGACGAGAACGTGCCGGTCACGCTCGCCGTGGTGGAGGCCGAGGGCGCCGACCTGGCCGCCCGGGAAGAGTACGTGCACCGGGCGATCCAGGTCCGGCTGGCCGAGCCGTTCGACCTGGCCACCGGCCCGCTGCTGCGCGCCGCGCTGTACCGGCTGGACCCGGACGACCAGGTGCTCATGCTCGCCGTGCACCACATCATCTGCGACGGCTGGTCGGTGGAGGTGCTGGTCGACGAGGTGTTGACGCGCTACGACGCGCACACCGCCGGCCGGCCCGAACCGCTGCCGCCGCTGCCCGTGCAGTACGGCGACTTCGCCTGCTGGCAGCGGGGCCGGGTCGCCGACGGAACCCACGCCCGCGACGTGGCGTACTGGCGGGAACGGCTGACCGGCGTGCCACCGCTGGACCTGCCCACCGACTTCCCCCGCCCGGCGGAGCAGACGTTCAACGGTGACACCCACAACATCGTCCTCGACGCCGAGCTGAGCGAGGCGCTGCGGCGACTCGCCCGGGAGCACGGCGCCACGCTGTACATGACGCTGATGGCGGCGTACGCGGCGGTGCTGGCCCGCTACGCCGGGCAGGACGACTTCGCGATCGGCTCGCCGCAGGCCGGGCGCTACCACCCGGAGCTGGAACCGTTGATCGGCATGTTCGTCAACATGCTGGTCACCCGGATCGACGCCGCGGGCGACCCGACCTTCGCCCAGCTCCTCGCCCGGGTCCGGGAGACCACTCTGGACGGGTACGCCCACCAGGAGTTGCCGTTCGAAGAGCTGATCACGGAGCTGAACGTGGTCCGCGACGTGGGCCGCTCGGCGCTGTTCCAGGTCGCGTTCGCGCTGCAGAACTACACCGCGCCGGGCAAGACCGCGGGCAAGGGGCTCAGCGTGGGCCCGTTCGGCTGGCGGGCGGTGGCGACCCGGTTCGACCTGGAGCTGGCGCTGTTCGATGACGCGGACGGGCTGTGGGGGGCGTTCACCTACAACACCGACCTGTTCACCGCGGAGACCGTGGCCGGCATCGCCGACAGTTTCCGGCAGGTGCTCACCACGGTCGTCGCCGACCCGCACCAGCCGCTGAGCCGGCTGCTCAGCGCCACCGGCCCCGCCCGGGCACGGGTCCTCACCGAGTGGAACGACACCGAGGCCGAGTTCCCGGACACCGCCACGCTGCCCGAGCTGATCCAGCGGCAGGCCGCCGCCACTCCGGACGCCCCGGCGCTCACCTTCGAGGGCGAGACCCTCACGTACTCCCAGCTACTGGCCCGGGCGTACCAGGTGGCGCACCGGCTACGCGCGCAGGGCGCCGGTCCGGGGAAGCTGGTCGCGGTCTGCGCGCTCCGCAGCCCGGAACTGGTCGTCGGGCTGCTCGGGGTACTGTTCTCCGGCGCGGCGTACGTGCCGCTGGACCCGGAGTACCCCGCACAGCGGCTGGCGTTCATGCTCACCGACGCGGACCCGGTGGCGGTGCTGACCGCCGGGGAGGCCGCCTCGGTGCTACCGGCGACCGACCATCCGGTGCTCGCCCTGGACGACCCGGCCACCTGGGCGGAGTCGCCCACCACCGCGCCGGAGCTACTGGCCGGGCCGGACGACCCGGCGTACGCGATCTACACCTCCGGCTCCACCGGGCAACCCAAGGGCGTGCCGAACGGCCACCGCGGCGTGGTGAACCGGCTGCACTGGATGCAGCGCCGCTACCAGCTGCGCACGACCGACACCGTGCTGCAGAAGACTCCGGCCAGCTTCGACGTCTCGGTCTGGGAGTTCTTCTGGCCGCTGCTGGCCGGGGCCCGGCTGGTGCTGGCGCGACCCGGCGGGCACAAGGACGCCGCGTACCTACGCGACCTGATCGTGGCCGAGGGCGTCACCACCCTCCACTTCGTCCCATCGATGCTCGCCATCTTCGTCGCCGAGGACGGGATCGAGCGCTGCGACACCCTTCGGCTGATCATCTGCAGCGGCGAGGAGCTCCCGGTCGACCTGGCCCTGCGGACCCTCACCACCCTGCGCGGTGCCGAGCTGCACAACCTCTACGGGCCGACGGAGGCGGCGATCGACGTCACCGCCTACCACTGCACGGTGGAGAACCTGACCGGCGCGGCCCGGGTGCCGATCGGCGCGCCGATCGACAACATCCGGGTGTACGTGCTGGACGAGCACGGCCAGCCGCTGCCGGTGGGCGTGCCGGGCGAGCTGCACCTGGCCGGAGTAGGGCTGGCGCACGGGTATCTCAACCGGCCGGAGCTCACCGCGGAGAAGTTCATCACCGGCCTGGACGGGCAGCGGCTCTACCGCACCGGTGACCTGGCCCGCTGGCGGCCGGACGGGACCATCGACTATCTCGGCCGGATCGACGGGCAGATCAAGCTGCGCGGCCTGCGGATCGAGCTGGGCGAGATCGAGGTGGCGCTGCGGGAGCAGCCCGGCGTACGCGACGCCGCGGTGGTGGTCCGGGAGGACACCCCGGGCGACCGGCGGCTGGTGGCCTATCTGGTCATGACCTCACCGGCGACCGACCCGATGGACCCGGTGGCGCTGCGGCTCGCGCTCAAGCGGCGGCTGCCGGACTACATGGTGCCCTCCGCCTTTGTCGAGCTGGCGGAGCTGCCGCTGAGCCCGAACGGCAAGCTGGACCGGCGAGCCCTCCCGGTGCCGCAGCGCACCCGCGAGGTGGAGGCGCCGTTCGTGGCGCCCGGCACGCCCACCGAGATCATGGTGGCCGGCATCTGGTCCGAGGTGCTCGACGTGCCCCAGGTCGGCCTGGACGACGACTTCTTCGACCTCGGCGGGCACTCGCTGCTGGCGGTCCAGGTGGTGGCGAAGCTGCGCCGGGCCGCCGGTGAGGCCGGCGTGACCGTGATGGACCTGTTCAAGCACCGGACCGTCCGCGAGCTGGCACAGTTCATCGACGTTCCGCCGGACCAGCGTGGGCCGCAGGAACTGCTGCACGAGCTGACCCGCCCGGTGCCGGCGGCCCAGCGGGTCCGCAGCCTGGTCTGCGTCCCCTACGGCGGCGGCAGCGCCGCGGTGTACCAGCCGCTCGCCGACGCCCTGCCGGCCGGGCACCGGCTCTTCTCGGTCGCCATCCCGGGCCACGACATCGGCCGGGACGAGGCCGTGCTGCCCGTCCACGAACTCGCCGAGCGCTGCGTGGACGAGATCCTGGCGAAGGTCGACGGGCCGCTCGCGCTCTACGGCCACTGCGCCATCGGCTCCGCGCTCATCGTGGAGATCGCCCGCCGCCTGGAGCGGCGCGGGCGCGAGGTGGAAGCGGTCTACATCGGAGCTATCTTCCCGTTCGCCCGGCCGAAGAACCGGGTCTGGAGCGCGCTGTCCCGACTGGTCCGGATGGAGTGGCTGCGCTCCGACACCATGTACGCCAACTGGCTGACCTCGATCGGCCTGGAGATCGGCGACATCGATCCGGAGCAGGCGAAGAAGATCATCCGCAACCTGCGGCGGGACGCCGACAACGCGGAGGAGTACTTCACCGAGGTGATGCACTCCGACCCCGAGCGGCTGCGCGCGCCCATCATCACCGTGGCCGGGGAACGGGACCCGGCGACCGAGTTCTACTCGGAGCGCTTTACCGAGTGGCACTTCATCGCCGACCGGAGCGCCGTGGTGGTGCTGGACGAGGCCGGCCACTTCTATCTGAAGTGGCGGGCCGACGAGCTCGCCGAGATCGTCACCACTGTGGACGCCGCGGTGGTGGCCGAGCGCACCGAGCCGCTGACCCGGGCCGCCCGCGGAGAGCAGGCGACCTGGTGGGTGGACGGCACCTCGCACTCAACCACCCGGGCCGTCACCACCGGCCCGCAGCCCAGCATGGGTCGCTTCCTGGTGGTGGCGGTCGCGCAGCTCACCGCCATCCTCGGGGCCACCCTCACCGACGTGGCGCTGCCGCTGTGGGTGCTCAGCGAGACCGGGTCGGTGCTCAACTTCACCCTGCTCGCGGTCGCCGCCCTGGTGCCCGGCCTGCTGGTGCTACCCTTCGCCGGCGCCATCGTGGACCGGCACAGCCGGCGGGCGGTCATGCTCTGCGGCAACCTCGGCGCGGGCGGGACGCAGCTCATGCTGGGCCTGCTGCTGTGGACCGGATCGCTGGAGGTCTGGCACATCTACCCGCTGCTCTCGCTGCTGTCGGTGTCGCTGACGTTCCAGCGCCTCGCGTACGCCTCGGCGATCCCGCAGCTGGTGCCCAAGCAGTACCTCGGCCACGCCAATGGCGTGGTGCAGATGGTGAGCGGGGTCGCCACCACCCTGATGCCGCTGCTGGCGGTGGCGCTGCTCGCCACCATCGGGCTGGGCGGCATCCTCATCATCGACGTGCTCGGCTACGTGACGGCGATCGCCATCATCCTGCTGGTGCGGTTCCCGCGCACGCTGGCCTGGCGCCGGCGGGAGAGCCTGACCGAGGAGATCCGGGAGGGCTTCCGCTTCTCCTGGGGGCACCGCGGCTTCCGGGCCATGCTGATGTTCTTCATGGCCCTGAACGTCTTCCTCTCCCCGCTGTTCATCATGTTGACCCCGCTGGTGCTGTCGTTCGCCGGTCTGGAGCAGGCCGCCCAGATCTCCGTGGTGGGCGGCGTCGGGGCGCTGGTCGGCGGCTTGACCATGACCATCTGGGGTGGGCCGCGGCACCGGCGGCTGTTCACCGTGCTCTGCTGCACCCTGGTGTTGGCCGGGTTCTGCCTGGTCATCGGCTTGCGGCCGACGCTGTGGGTGATCGCGATCGGCGCGTTCGGCGTCTCCATGTGGCTGGTGCTGCTCAACGGCGTCTACGCCACGATCGTCCAGGTCAAGGTGCCGCAGCGGTTCCACGGCCGGATCTTCGCCATCAACACGGTGATCGCCTGGTCCACCCTGCCGATCGGCTGGACCGTGGTGGGTCCGGGCGGCGCCACCCTGCTGGAGCCGCTGATGGCCCCGGACGGGCTGCTCGCGGGCACGCTCGGGCGGGTCATCGGCGTGGGTGAGGGTCGCGGCATCGGCCTGCTCTACCTGCTGCTCGCGGTCAGCATCGCGGCGGTGGCGCTGGTGGCGATGCGGCGGCCACGGCTCGCCCGGTTCGACGACGAGGTACCCGACGCCAAGCCGGACGACCTGGCCGGGGTGGAGGCGCTGCGCCGCCGCGGGGCCCTGATCGACCCGGCCAACCCCACCCGCAAGCGCCCCGCCGGAGGCAGGAGCGGGCCGGCGGGCTCGGACCAGGGCGACGGTCCCGCCGGCAACGGTCACCCGGGCAACGGTCACGCGGACGCGGCGAAACCGCGCATCGAGGCGAGGGTGCCGGCGCGGCCGGCGGGACGGGCGGCGCGATGAGCCGCCCCGCGGCGCTCACCGTGCCGCAGCTGCTCGCCGCCCGCGCCGGCACCGAGCCGTCCCACATCGCCATCAGCCAGGGCGGCGGCACGCTCGACCTCGCCACCTGGCAGGCCCGGACACAGGCGATCGCCGCCGGGCTGCGGGAGGCGGGAGTACGCCCCGGCGACCGGGTCGGGCTGCTGTACGGTCCGCAGGACTGGATCGCCTACGCCTGCGCGTACACCGGGGTGCTCGCCGCCGCCGCGGTCGCGGTGCCGATGTCCACTCGCAGCGCCCCGGCCGAACTCGCCTACATGCTGCGGCACAGCGGCGCGGTGGCCCTCCTGCACGGGCCCACCGCGAAGCCGCCGGACGCGCCGGTCCGGCTGCGCTGGGGGCCGGACGCGGTCGCGGAGCTGCCGGCGGCGGCGCCGGTGGCCGGACCGCGCGCAGGCGACCCCGCCCAGATCCTCTACACCTCCGGCACCACCGGCCGGCCCAAGGGCGTCACCGCGGTACACGCGAACCTGACCTACGGCGCCCGGCTGCACCCACCGCTGCGGCCGCTGGCCCACTCCCGGCAGTTCCTGCACGCGTTCCCGATCGGCACCAACGCCGCGCAGACCATGCTGTTCAACGCGCTCACCGCGCACGCCGGGATGCTGGTGACCGCCAGGTTCGGCGCGGACCACTTCGCCCGGCTGATCCAGCGGTACGCGGTGGGCAGCGTCTTCGTGGTGCCGACCATGGCGGTCGAACTGCTGCGGTCGGGCGCGCTGAAACGCTACGACGTCTCCAGCGTGGTGCTGTTCGGCTCCACCGCCGCCGCCCTGCCCCCGGCCGTGGCGACCGGGTTGGCGGCGGCGCTGCCGAAGGCCACGATCGTCAACTACTACACCTCCACCGAGGCGGCGCCGGCACAGTCCAGCATGGTCTTCGACCCGGCCCGCCCGGCCGCGCTGGGCAAGGCGGTCGCCGGGGGCACGGTGCGGGTGTGCGACGAGGCCGGACAACCCTGCCCGCCCGGGGTGACCGGCGAGGTGTGGCTGCGCGCCGCCGGCGCGGCCCGGTCCTATCACGACGACCCGGACGCCACCCGGCAGGTGTTCCGGGGCGGCTGGACCCGCATGGGTGACCTCGGGTACCTCGACGCCGACGGTTACCTCTACCTGGTCGACCGGGAGAGCGACGTGATCAAGAGCGGCGCGGACAAGGTCTCCACGGTCGCGGTGGAGGCGGCCCTGCACGAGCACCCCGACATCATCGAGGCGGCGGTGCTGGGCCTACCCGACCCGGTGCTCGGCGCGGCGCCCGCGGCCGCGCTGGTGACCACCCGCCCGCTGAGCCTGGCGGAGGTGCGCGGCTTCCTCGGCAGCCGGCTCGCCGCCCACGAGCAGCCCAACCGGATCGTCCTCCTCGACGAACTTCCGCGCAACGCCGGCGGCAAGGTCGTCAAGTCACGCCTACGGGCGCTCTTCGACCAGCCCGGCGACCAGCCGGGACAGCAGGCGGGGCAGCGGGCGGCAGCACAGGCAGGACCTGGCCGGGAGCGGGCTGGTGACCCATGACGAGAAGGAACGGCAAGCCATGACTGAGGCAGTGAACGGCGTCCCGATGACCCTGGCCCAGCAGGGCATCTGGTTCACCGAGCAGAGCGGGGACGTGTCCACGGCGTACCTGCTGGCGGTGACGCTGACGGTGCCCCGCCCGGTGACGCCCGCAGCGCTGGACCGCGCGTGGGCGGCGCTCACCGGGCGGCACCCGGCGCTCGCGCTGAGGGTGCGCGAGGTGGCCGGCGAGCCGATGCTGGTACCGGTCGACCCGGCGCCGGCCAGCCACCGGGAGATCCCCGCCGCCGCGCTGGAGTCGGCGATCGCGGCGGAGCTGGCGGTCGGCTTCGACCTCACCGCCGCTCCGCTCGCCCGCTGCGTAGGCTTCCGGCTCGACGACGACCGCACCACCGTGCTGGTCGTCGCCCACCACCTGGTCTTCGACGGCGGCAGCAAGGACGTGCTCGTCGCCGACCTGGCCCGGGCACTCGAAGGCCAGGCGCTCGGCACCGGCTCGCTGACCGGGCTGGCCGCGTCGGTCCAGGCCCAGAACCAGCGGATCGCTGAGGCGCTGCCGGCGGCACGGGACTTCTGGTCCGCCCGCCCGGCCCCGGCCGACGAGGTGGTCCTGCCCGGGTCGGCGGGTACGCCCAGCGGCGCCGAACCCGCCACCCACCTGGACCTGGCGTGGAGCCGGGCAGCGGATGCCGCGTTGACCGCCGGTGCGGAGGCGCTGGGAGTGACCCGGTTCGAGGTGCTGCTCGCGGGCGTGCACGCCCTGCTCGCCCGCTACGGCAACCCCACCACCTCGGTCGCGGTCGACCTCTCCACCCGGCACGAGGAGACCACCGGCGAGATCGGGATGTGGGTCAACGAGCTACCCATCACTCTCCACGCCGACCCGGGCGCGTCCTTCGCCGAGCTGGCGCGCGCAGCCCGGGCCGAGGCACGGGAGGTGTACCGCCACCGCGAGGTGCCGCTCGGCCGGGCCCTGCCGGGCCTACCGCCCCGACCGGCCCTGGCCCCGGTCTCCATCAGCTACCGGCGGACCGACGATCCGTCATCCGCGGTGGACTGGCTGCTCGCACCGCTGACCGTCCGCAGCACCCTGCACCTGCACCTGGTCGACACCCCGGCCGGCCTCGCCGGAAAGCTGCACGTGCCGACCCGGCTGCTGCCGGCCACCGACGGGGAACGGATCGCCGGCCACCTGCGTACCCTGCTCGACGCCGCACTGGCCGAGCCGGACCGGCCGGTCGGGGAGCTGGACCTGCGCGTCCCGGCAGAACGGGAGCTGCTGGCGCGGTTGAACGACACCGCCCGACCCCGCCCGGCCACCACCGTGCTCGACCAGGTGCGGGCGGCCGCCCAGGCCACTCCGGAGGCGGTGGCGGTCTCCGGCGACGACGGCGCGCTGACCTACCGGGAGCTGATCGCGGCCGCGCACCGGATCGGTCACGGGCTGCGCCGGCGCGGCGTCGCCTCCGGTGACCTGGTGGGCCTCTGCGCCCACCGCGGGGTGGAGCTGGTCGCCGGGGTGCTCGGCATTCTCGCCGCCGGGGCGGCGTACCTGCCGCTGGACCCGACCTACCCGGCGGCACGGCTGGAGTACATCACCAGCGACGCCGGGGCGAAGCTGGTGCTCGGCCACACCGCGGCCACCGCCGCGCTGGGCGAGCTGCCCACCGACCTGGTACCGCTGGACGGGCTGGCGGCCTTCGCCACCGAGCCCGAGACCCCACCCACCGCCGTCGACCCGGACGGGCTGGCGTACACCATCTACACCTCCGGCTCCACCGGCCGGCCCAAGGGCGTCGAGATCGGACACGCCGCGCTGGTGAACCTGATCGCCGCGATGGGTGAGCTGCTCGGCGCCGACCCGGC
>DATGPS010000020.1:0-7303 GCA_035304685.1 Natronosporangium sp.
CCACGCCCGGTTCGAGGTGCTGCTCGACCAGGTGTACGTCTCGCTTGACCTGGCCGAGCAGTGCCTGGACCGGGTGGACCGGCTGACCGGCCCGGTGAACGTGCGGCTGCCGAAGGTGGTCCGGGCGCCGGAGGGCCACACCTACGCCTGGACCGAGAACCCGCTCGGCATCAACGGCTACTACCTGGTCTCCCGGGGCGAGAAGACACCGTGGCGGATGAAGCTGCGCACCGCCTCGTACGCAAACGTGCAGGCGCTCTCCACCATCGTCCCGGGCTGCCTGGTGCCGGACCTGATCGCGATCCTGGGCTCGATGTTCTTCGTGGTCGGCGACATCGACAAATGACGCCGGCCGGCGCAGCGGGCGCCGGCCCGGTGGCTCAGCGCCAGCGCTCGTCGGAGAGCTCGAAGTCGAGCCGGCGCTGGCGGGGGGCGTAGTCCCGCCCATCGTCGTCGTCCCGGTAGCGGCGGCCGCGACGCTCCCGCACCGGCTCGTCCCAACTGTCGTTCCAGGACGGTTCCGAGCTCGCCGCCGGCAGGGCCGGACGGCCGTAGTCGGGCTCGCCCGACGCGTACCCGTCCCGGCCGCTCCGCTCCCGGTCCCGGGTCTCCTCGCGGACCGCGGCCCACCGGTCCTCGATCCGTACCTCGGTGCCGGTGCCGTGGCGGTGCCGGGCCGCCCGGCGCTCGCCCAGCGTGAGCTCCCGGCCGTGCTCGTCGTCGCGGACCGCGGCCCACCGCTCGCCGATGCGCAGGCCGGTGGAGTCCTCCTCCACCCACCGGTGGGAGCGGCCACGCCGCGGCGGCGGGCTCACCGGCGCCGCCGAGACCGGCCGCCACCGCTCGCCCCCGTCCCACTGCCCGTCACCACGCTCCAGGTCACCGCGGTCGAAGTCGCCGCGGTCGAAGTCGCCGCGATCCCGGCCACCGCGGTCCCGATCGTCGCGGTCCCGGGCGGGGCCCCGGTCGCGATCCCGCGCCCAGCGCGGCTCGTCGTCCGGCTCGTAGGAGCGGCGAGTGTACCGCTCCCGCAGCTTCTGGTCGGTCCAGGACTCCTCATACTCGTCCTGGTCGCGGCTGTGCGCGCCACCCGGGCGGTAGTCGTAGCGGTCGCCGTCGTCCCGGCCGTGGTAACCGTGCCGCCCACGAGGCCGGCCGTCGTCCTCGAACCGGCGGTGAAACCCGCTGTCGTAGAGCGGGTCCGGGGCGGCGACCCCGGACGTCGGTTCGTCTACATAGGAGGTGGAGCGGGTGACCTGCACGGTCTCGGTGCGGCGGTAGACCGGCACGTTCGCCCGGCCGGTGGACCGGCGCGGCGGGTCGGGCTCGCGCCGCTCGCTCCAGCGCCCGCTCCGCCGGCCGTCGGCGTGGTCGGCCTCATGACCGTTGGTCACCGGCGCGGAGACCGGTGGCGGCGGCTGCCGGCCGGCCGGTGCGACCGGCGCCGCGCTCGCCGGGTACGGGGTGGCGGTGCCGTACGTGGGCGCCACCCCCTGGGCGACCGGTGGCGGGGCCGGCACGCTCGCCGCGGCCGCCACCGGCGGTGGGGCGGCGCGCGCCGCCCGGAGCGCCTCGACCTGTTGCTGCAGGGCTCCCACCCGCTCACCGAACGACTGGTGGCTGGCGCGGCTCGCGCTGGCGATCTCTTCCCGGACTTCTTCTCGAAGATTGTCGATCTCGTCCAGCAGGGTCTCTTCCAGCTGGAGGCGGACCGTGGCGGTATCCGGCCGGAGCGCCACCGAGAGGCCGATCAACGTCACCGCGACCAGGGCGAGCACCGCCCCGACGCGCAGCGCCGCCCCGCCGCCGCTGCCCACCAGCAGCAGCAGCACGGCTAACGGGGCAAGACCGACACCAGACCAGAAGAGCGCGTTGAGTTGCCGCCCGCCCCGCCAGACACTCTCCGAGTCCGCGTCCGGCATGGCTATAGAGGTTACCGAGAGTTGCGCGGGTTGGGAATGGGTCCGTTACTCGCCGGTCCGCAGCTCAGCGGCTGCTCCAGCGGTCGTCATCCCACGGGTCGGTGCTCCCCGGAGTACGCCGTGCCGGCAAGGCGGAGGACCACGAGTCGGCGCCGCCCGCCGGCCAGGTGTCCCCACCGCCGGCCGCGCCCGTGTCCCGAGCGGTCGCCGGCTCCGCCCGGGTCGAGGCGGTGGCATCCCAGCGACCACCGTCGCTGGCCGCCTCCCCTTCCTGATCGTCTGGGGAACCACCGAGCGCCTCCACCAGGCGGGTGACCACCAGCCCACCGGCGAGCGCCACGGCCGCGGTCGCCAACAGCGCGATCTCCCACCCCTCGACCGCCTGCAGGCGGTGGAACAGCACCAGGCCGGTGGCGGCGAGCACGGTGCCGAACACCCCGCCCCGGCGGCCGAACGCGCTGGTACCACCGGCCAGCGCCGCCCCGAACCCGATCACCGTCCACGTCAGCCAGGTCAGTCCGGAGGCGGCCTCGACCGGCTGCCCCGGGCCGATCGGGGCCTGGTGGCCGGCGACCAGCAGCACCCCGGCGACGGCCGCGAACGCCATCGAGAGCATCATGGCGCCGCTGGCCATGACCGCCGCCGCCGCGCCGCGCCGCTGGGCCGGGTCACCGACCGGGCGGAACCGGCCCACCGCCCGGCGCAGGCCCCGCAGCGTACCCAGCAGCCCGCCGAAGATTCCCATCGCCACGACCAGGGCGAACAGGAACGCCGCCTGTCCGGCCGGGTCGTAGGCGCCGGCCAGCTCGATCCGGTCCGGCTGCATCCGCAGCCACACCACGACCGCGGCCGCCGCGCCCAGGCTCGCCGCCCAGGCAGGCACCTGGAACCCGACGACCAGGAGGCCCACCGCGGCGCCGAGCACCAGCGCCGCGACCACCGCCACCGCGGTAGTGACCGTCACGCCGCTGTCGCCGTACTGAGCAAAGTAGACTCCGGCCGCCACCGCCACCGGCCCGATCGCCAGGTTGGGCGCGGCGGCGCGCAGGGACAGCCCGGCGGCGAGCCCGAGCAACCCGAACCCGGCCGCGGTCACCAGCAGCAGCTCGAGCGCGCCGCCCCGCAGGGCCCCCGGGTCCGCGCGCCACAGCAGGAACCCGGTCGCCCCCACCGCGAGCAGGAGCAGCGCCTCCCACACCCAGTGCACCGCCATCCGGTCGCGGCCGGTACGGCGGTCGGTGTCGAACACGGCCTCCAGCTCCGCTGCGGTCACCGGCCGGCCGGCCTCCTCCGCCGCGGTGGCGTCGCGGTAGCTGGCGGACTGGTAGCCGCTCGCGGAGTAACCGGAACCCACCTGGTACGCGGTGGTCTGGGGGTAGCCGCTCGCTCCGGAGTCGTCCCCCGACCGGTGGTCGCCCAGACCAATGAAGCTCGTGGGGTCACCCTGACCCTCCGCCGCGTGCCGCCGGAAACCCGGGCCCTCGTACGCCATGACGCGCGTCCTCCCCCTCTCGTCTGCTCGCCACCGGAACCTGGTCAGCGGGCTCCACGCCGGCCTGCCCGCCGACGGCCCCCGTGCGCCTACCCGAACCGAGAGTGCGGCGAGGAAGGTGGTACGGCAGGCACCGTACCCGTCTTGACGCGGACGCGACAGACCCCATAGCGGAAAACATAGAAATGTGTTCAGTCAGCTACGCTGCGTCGCGGCCGTCTTCCTGCTCTTCTTCCTCCGGAGGCTCCGGAATCCGACAGGCGCGCTCCAGCCACAGGGCGGCCGCGATCAACCCGGCGGAGGCCACCACCCCGCCGATCGTGGGCGGGAGGTCGGACGCGGCCTCCCGCAGCCGGCCGGACTCCACCGCCAGCCACGGCACGAATCCGGCGTAGAAACCGGCGAGGATCGCGCCGCCCAGTGAGGACGCCTTGGCGAGCACCGCGAACCGGGCCACCACCAGCGGCTCCACCGGTTCCGGCAGGGTCGCGCCAGGGTCCCGCCGGGCCAACGCCCGGCCGCGCCGCTGGATGCGCGTCCACAAGCTGCGGGCCGCCACCGCTTCAAACGCCGCCACCCCGGCGATGATGATCGCCGGTGGCCAGATCATCCGCGGCAGATCCTGATAGAAGTTGCTGATCAGCAACCAGGCCACGGCGGCGGCGGCGAGGGCGGCCACCACCAGGGTCGCCGGGTCGGTCGGCTTCAGCGCCGGCTGCGGCTGCTTGTCCATACCCCGCCCGCTCACCACTCCGACTCTAGACGAGTGACTCCGGGCTGGTCGGTCTCCAGCGGAAGGTCCGGCCGCGGGCGGACCTGTGCCAGGTCGGCGGCGACCGGGTCGGCGCGCAATAGGTCGGTCAATGCCCCGTGGCCCGGCAGCGAGGCGTACGGCTGGATGTCCACCCACGGCCGCAGCACGAACGCGCGCAGGTGCGCGCGCGGATGCGGCAGCGTCAACTGCGGATCGTCCAGGAGCACCGGCTCACCGGTGTCGTCCCAGACCATCACCACATCCACGTCGAGGGTACGCGGGGCGTACCGCTGCTCCGGGTCGCGCACCCGGCCGGCGGCGCGCTCCAGCGCCCGGGCGGTGGTCAACCAGTGGTACGGGTCGGCGCCGCCGGCGACGACCATCACCGCGGCGTTGAGGTACGCCGGGGCCTGACTCCCCGGCGGCCAGGGCGCGGTCTCGTACACCCCGGAGACCGCCAGCACCGCGTCGCCCAACCCGGCCACGGCGCCGCGCAGCGCCCGGTAGCGGTCGCCGAGATTGCTGCCCAGCGACAGCACCGCCCGGCTCACGCGGCCCGCTCCCGGCGCAGGGTGACCGCCACGTCGGCGAAGTCGTGCGGGATCGGCGCCTGTGGCTTGTGGACGGTGACGGTGACCGCGACGACCCGGCCGTCGGCGAGGCACTCACCGGCGAGCCGGGCGGCCAGGGTCTCGAGCAACCGCACCGGCGGCCCGGTCACCACCGCCATCAGCCGGTCGGCCAGCGCACCATAATCCACAGTGTCGGCCACGTGATCGCTGCCGGCGGCCGGGGCGAGATCCAGCTCCAGCGCCACGTCCACCACGAACTCCTGCCCGTGCTCCCGCTCGAACTCGTGCACCCCGTGGTAGCCGCGGGCGCGCAGCCCGGTAAGCCTGATCGTGCCGGTCACCGGGGCGGCTCCGGCGCGGCCGGCTGGCGGGTCTGCCAGAGCGGCTCCGGCGCGGCCGGGTGCCGGGTCTGGGAGGGCGGCGGACCGGACGGCGCCAGCCGGGGACTGCCGGAGGCGCGCCAGACCGCGAGCGCGTCCACAGTGGCGCGTACGTCGTGTACGCGTACCCCCCAGATCCCGGCCGCGAACGCCAACACCGAGGTGGCGACCGTGGCCGCCTCCCGCTCGCCCACCGGCCGCGGAGTCTGGTCCGGGCCGGCCAGCAGCTTGCCCAGGTAAGACTTGCGGCTGGTGGCGACGAGCACCGGGAAGCCCAGCGCCAGCAGCTCGTCGATCCGGCGGGTGAGCGCCCAGTTGTGCTCAGCGGTCTTGGCGAACCCCAGCCCCGGATCAATAATGATCTTGTCAGGTGCGATCCCCGCGGTGATCGCCTCGTCCACCCGGGCGCTCAGCTCGGCGCAGACATCCGCGACCACATCGCCGTAGCTGGCCAGCTCCACCATCCGCCGGGAGTGGCCGCGCCAGTGCATGATCACGTACGGGCAGCCGGCCTCGGCGACCACTTTGGTCATGGTCGGATCGGCCAGCCCACCGGAGACGTCGTTGACCACCGCCGCCCCGGCTTCCAGCGCGGCCGCCGCGACCGCGGCGCGGGTAGTGTCCACGCTCAGCGGTACGCCGGCGGCGACCAGCTCCCGGATCACCGGCAGCACCCGGGCGATCTCGGTGTCCGCATCCACCCGGTCCGCGCCCGGCCGGGTGGACTCGCCACCCACGTCCACCAGGTCGGCGCCCTGCTCGTGCATGCGTACCGCGTGCGCGACCGCCGCATCCCGGTCGGCGTACCGGCCGCCGTCGGAGAAGGAGTCCGGCGTGACGTTGAGTACCCCCATCACGACCGGACCGGGTCCCACCACGAACTCCCCCACGCTGCGACGGTACTACGGCCGCCGATGTACTCAGCAGGGGCGCCCGGCTGGGGCTCTACCCCCAACCGGGGAGCCCTGCTGGGGGTGATGCCCCCAACAGGGGAGCCCTGCTGAACGCTCTAGCTTCAACAGGGGCGCCCTCCTAGGGCTCTAGCCCCAACCGGGGGGCCCTGCTGAGGATGAAGCCCCAACAGGGGACCCCTACCGAACGCTCTAGCTTCAACAGGGGCGCCCTACTAGGGCTAGAGCGAGAGCCGGGGCGCCCTGCGGAAGCGTTGGGCGGGGTCGGCCTACACTCGGCCGGTGCAGGTGGCCGTGTGCGGCCCGGCGCGGTGCAGCGCGACCGAGGCGGCGTGGGCGCGCCGGGTCGGGGAGCTGCTCGCCGGGCGCGGAGCAGTAGTGCTGTGCGGCGGTGGCAGCGGCGTGATGGCCGCGGTATCGGCGGGCGCCCGGGCGGCCGGCGGCACCGTGGTCGGCATCCTCCCCGGCCCAGACCGCTCCGGCGCGAACCCGCACCTCTCCGTGGCTGTGGTGACTAACCAGGGCCAGGCCCGCAACGCGATCATCGTGCAATCCGCCGACGCGGTGATCGCCGTGGGCGGCTCTTGGGGCACCCTCTCCGAGGTCGCGCTGGCTATGCGGCGCGGCGGGGTACCGGTGGTCAGCCTGGGCGGCTGGCGGCTGCTGGATCAGGCCGGCCAGCCGGTACCGGGCCTGCGTATCGCCGACGACCCTGAACACGCGGTCGCGCTCGCCCTCGGGGACGGCGAGCCACGGCCGGCGTACGGTCAGGCGGGTGAGTAGAGCCAGGGCTGCTTGATGTCGAGGAACTGTGGCCGCGAGCCGAGTTGATCCAGCTCTGAGAACATTTGTTGCATCTTTGGGGGCGGCTCCTTGCGCTCGCCCTCCCTGGCCTCCGCCTCGGAGGAGAAGTACACCGTCTGGGTGTAATGCTCGCCGTCCTCGTGCATGGCGACGGTCCAGCCGAGGATGTCCGGCCGGTAATCCTGGATGTGCTGCATCTCCCGGCTGAGTTCGCGAGCGCGGGCAGGATCGCGGAAGCTGCCCTCCAGCACCTGGACGAAGCCACCCCGCTCCGCCTCGCCGCCGGGAAGCATGTCGACCTCGGTGCAGTCGTGGAAAATCACGTCGCCCTCGAACGACGAGGAGACCCGCCGGAACCACGCATCCTGTTCCGGTCGCCGGCTGTTGCGCTGGGCGTCCGCTTGCGAGTCGAACCGCACGGTGGCGACGAACTCGCCGTCCTCGGTACACCCAGCGGTGGTCCCCCGC
>DATGPS010000021.1:0-9333 GCA_035304685.1 Natronosporangium sp.
GTCTTCGACTCTGGTGTGGGCGGCCTGACGGTCGCGCGTGCGATTCTGGACCAACTTCCGCAGGAGCCGTTGCTGTACCTGGCGGACAGCGCGCACACTCCCTACGGCCCGAGGCCCATCGCGGAGATCCGGAAGTACGCTCTCGCGGGCCTGGACCGCCTGGTCGACGAGGGCGTCAAGGCGCTGGTGATCGCGTGCAACGCCGCCACCGCGGCCTGCCTGCACGACGCCCGGGAGCGGTATCCGGTGCCGGTGGTGGAGGTGATCCGCCCCGCGGTCCGCCGCGCCGTCACCGTCACCCGGAACGGGCGGGTCGGGGTGATCGGCACCCGCGCCACCATCGGCAGCCGGGCGTACGAAGACGCCTTCGCCGCCGCCCCGCAGGTCAGCATCACCACCGCCGCCTGCCCGCAGTTCGTCGACTTCGTGGAGCGCGGCATCACCACCGGCCGGGCTCTGCTGGGCCTGGCCAGCGCGTACCTCGAACCGCTGCAGCAGGCCGGGGTGGACACCCTGGTGCTCGGCTGCACCCACTATCCGCTGCTGGCGGGCATGATCGGACTGGTGATGGGTGAGCAGGTGACACTGGTCTCCAGCGCCGATGAGACCGCTCGCGACCTCTACCGCGTGCTGACCGAGGGCGATCTGGCGCGCCCCGCGGACGCCCCGCCACCGGTGCACCGGTTCGAGACCACCGGGGACAGTACCCAGTTCGAGCGGCTGGCCCACCGGTTCCTCGGCGCCGACCTGCTGCGCAGTTCGGTCGGGGCGGCACCATGAGGCTCACCGTGCTCGGTTGTGCCGGTAGCTTTCCCGGCCCGGAGGCCGCCTGTTCGGCCTACCTGGTGGAGGCCGATGGTTTCCGGTTGCTGCTGGACTTCGGCACCGGCTCGCTCACCGCGCTGCAGCGCTACGTCGGCCTGATGTCGATCGACGCGATCCTCCTCACCCACCTGCACGGGGACCACATCTACGACGCCTGCTCCTACGTGGTGGTACGCCGGTACGCGCCCGGCGCGCCGTTCCCGCCGATCCCGGTGTACGCCCCGTCGGGCGCCCCGGAGCGGTTGGCGGTCGCGTACTCACCGGACGGCGAGCCGCTCGACGACGTCTACACCTTCTACGGCCTGCGGCCCGGCACGTTCCCGATCGGGCCGTTCACGGTCACCGTGGACCAGGTCAACCATCCGGTTGAGACCTACGGCGTACGCGTGGAGCACGGCGGGGCCGCGCTGGCGTACTCGGCCGACACCGCGGTCTGCGACGCGCTGGTCCGGCTCGCCCAGGGGGTGGACCTGTTCCTCTGCGAGGCCAGCTACGTCGACGGCGTCCCCCACCCGCCGGACCTGCACCTGACCGGGCGGGAAGCGGGGGAGACCGCCACCAAGGCCGGGGTCGGCCGGCTGGTGCTGACCCACCTGATCGCGGCCTGGGGCAGTGAGGCGCGCATCTACGACGCGGCGAGCGCCGCCTACCACGGCCCGGTGGAGATCGCCCGCCCGGGCGCCCGCTACGAGATCTGACCCGGGCAGTCAACGACCGCGCTGCGGCGGGCGCGCCGTTGTCTCGGGACGGTGCCCGGCGCGGTCGACGGCTCCGCGGTCGCGGCCAGCGCGGCGGCGAAGAGCATGAGCTGGTTGAACAGGAAGAGGAAGACCAGCAACCCGGCGGTACCGGCGGCGAGCTGGAACGCCGGGTTCGCGTCGGTGTGCTCGACGAACACCCGCCCGGCGGTCTTCAGCACCTCCAGGCCGACCGCGACCAGCAGGGCCGGCCCGAGCACCCAGCGCGGCCGTACCCGCAGCCGGGGCAGGGCGGTCAGCACGGCCACCGCGAGCACCGTGTTGATGCCCAGCCCGAGCAGGAACGCGACCCCGGAAAGCAGCCACCGCGCGGGCGCCGCGTCCGCGCCGAGCAGGTCGATCACCAGCCAGTCCATCAGGGCGGTGGTGCCGAGCGCGACCGCCAACGAGACCCCGAGCAGCACCCCCAGGCCGACCAGCACCAGCAGCTCTACCAGGATGCGGCGCAGCAGCGGACCCGGGTACTGCTCCCGGCGCCAGATCGCCCGCAGCGAGGACCGCAGCGCGTCCACCCACAGCCAGCCGATCACCGGCAGGCTGATGAACGCGATCGCGCCCAGCGCGCCCCGCGCGTCGCGGATCGCGCCGGTGTCGAGTTGCGGCAGGTTGCTGGCGAGGTAGTCCTCCACCGCCGGCTCGTGCAGCACGTAGCCGAGGGTGGCGAACCCCAGCAGTGCCAGCGCGAAGACCGCGAAGAAGGCGTAGTAGGTGACGGCCGCGGCGAGCCGGCGGCCGCCCGCCTCCCGGTAGCGCGTGGCCGCCCGGGCCGCGTGGTCCAGCAACCGGTAGCGGCGCCGGGCCCGTACCCAGGCCAGCATCCCGGTCAGCGCCCACCTGCGGATCCACCGCAGGGTCAGTCCGGCGTTACGCTTCATCAGCCCCGCCATGCCGGTCGCCGTCACATGGACACACTAGACGGACCGCGCGTTCGGCGCCGGCCCCGCCATCGCCGCGGGCGCCGGCTCAGGCCTCGGCGATGAGCTGGTCCAGCGCGGCGTAGAGTTCGGCGGCGGAGCTCGCACCCAGCGTGCCCTCCCGCTCCCGGGTCTTTACCTTGTCCCGCAGCTCCGCCAGCCCGGTGGCGAGCTCCACCTCACCGTTCTCCACCTCGTACTGCAGGTTGTCGATGAGCTGGTGCAGGTCCAGGGCGACGTGGTCACTCATATCCCCCCGCGCGAAACCCTCGGCGACGATGTCGCGGACGGTGTCCAGGGTGACCTCCGGGTTGCCGGTGAGCTGGCCGTCCGCGTCGTCGGCGGGCGCGTCCGGCGCGCCGGGCCGGTCGTCCGGCAGCGCGTCCTTGCCGGGGGCGACGGGCTGATCGTGCGGCGTGGTGGCCGGCGCCGTCCCGGGCGGCGGGGACGGCGGGCCGTCGCTACCACCGGGCGGGCTCTGGCCACCGAGCGACGGCGCGCTGGCGTCGGGAGGGGTGTTGGGCGGGGCGTTGCCGAGCAGGGTGGCGCCGAGCAGTAACCCCACCCCGAGGGCGAGAGCCACGCCGGCGCCGGCGAGCGCCCGCGGTAGCCCGACCCGGTGGGTACGCCGGCCCGCACCGGGCAGGTGGCGCCGCAGGGTCCACGCCACCTGGTGGGCGGTGGGGCGCTGCTGCGGATCCTCGGCCAGGCAGCGAGCGCACAGGTCGGCTACCGGCTCCGGCAGCCCGGCGACCTGGAGCCGGGGCGGCTCGCCCCGGGGCTTCTCGGCGAGCTCCTCCCAGGTCTCGGCCGGGAACGGCGGGCCACCGGTGAGCGTCTCATAGAGCAGTACGCCCAGCGCGTAGGTGTCGTTGGCCGGCCGCGCCCGGCGGCCGTCCAGCCGCTCCGGCGCGACGTACGCCGGGGTGCCGAAGGTCAGTCCTTCAGAGTCGTCGTCCGGGGCCCCGACCGTGGTGGCGATGCCGAAGTCGAGCACCTTGGCGCCGACCGGGGTGAGCATGACGTTGTCGGTGGTGACGTCGCGGTGCACGATGCCGTGGCGGTGGGCGGCGGCGAGCGCCTCGGCCACCTGGGCGCAGACCCGTAGGGCCTCTGTCCAGGGTAGGGGGCCCTCGGTCAGCCGGGCGGCGAGTGACTCGCCTTCCAGCAGCTCCATCACCACATAGGAGGTGGGTTGGCCGTCGGCGTTGACGGTCTCCCCGTAGTCGTAGGTGGCGGTGATGTGCGGGTGGACCAGCGCCGCGGCCGCGCGGGCCTCGGCGCGCACCAGGTCCCGGCAGCGGGAGTCCGCGGCCAGCTCATCGGCGAGGACCTTGACCGCGACGTTGCGCTCGAGCATCTCGTCGCGAGCGCGCCAGATCACGCTCATTCCGCCGACACCGATCCGGTCGATCAACCGGTAGCGCCGCGCGAGTAGCGTCCCAGGTTCGAACGAGTCCATCACGGACCAATCACTGCGGAGGAGGGGACTTCAGCGTCGCTTTTCGGCGCCGTCCTGTCAACCCTCCCGGTTCGGTGGTTCCGCGACGCGTCCGCCCACGCTGCGGCGACGTGCCAGGATAGGCCATGGTCAACCGGCCGGTGGCCTTCGTGCTCGGTGGCGGAGGGGTGCTCGGCGCCGCCGAGGTGGGGATGCTGCGCGCGCTGCTCCGCACCGGGTACCGGCCGGATCTGGTGGTCGGCACCTCGGTGGGGGCGCTCAACGGGGTGCTGGTCGCCGCCGACCCGCGGGAGGAGGTCACCGAGCGCCTGGTACGCCTGTGGGCCTCCCGAGAGGCCGGCGAGGTGTACGGGGACTCGATGCCCCGGCAGGCCCGCCGGTTCGCGTTCCGCACCCACCTGCACTCGCCCCGGCCGCTACGCCGGCTGCTGGAGCGGGAGCTGGGGAGCAGGCGTACCTTCGCCGACCTGGCGGTGCCGTTCCAGTGCTGCGCGGCGAGCATCGAACGGGCGGCCGAACACTGGTTCTCCCACGGCTCCGTAGTGGACGCGGTGCTCGCCTCCGCGGCCGTGCCCGGCCTGCTGCCACCGATGCGGATCGGCGGCGAACACTACCTGGATGGCGGGATCGTGAACTCCATCCCGGTGGGCCGGGCGGTGGAGCTGGGCGCCCGCACCATCTTCGTACTCCAGGTCGGGCGGATCGAACGGCCGCTGCGCCCGCCCCGGCGGCCGTGGGAGGTCGCCCAGGTAGCGTTCGAGATCGCCCGCCGGCACCGGTTCGCCCGGGAGATGGCGGCGCTGCCGCCCGGGGTCACCGCGCACGTGCTGCCCACCGGGGCGGGCGCGGCGCGGGACGAGTCGCCCCTGGCCTACCGGGACCTGTCCGCGGCCGCGCGGCGGATCAGCCGGGCGTACACCGCCTCCCGGCGGTACCTGCAGACCGAGGTGGAACCGCCGTCCGGCGAGGCCGGCGGCGCGGCCGAGCGGGCGGAAGGCTGATGCCCCCGCCCCCGCGCTGGATCCGGCGGGTGCTGATCGCACCCGCGGTGGTGGCCCTGGCCGTCCTTGCCGTGACCACGTTGCCGGTGTGGCTGCTGGTCGCGCTGGCCGCCTCACCGCTGGCGCCCGGCTGGCTGCGGCCGCTGCGACTGCTGTGGATCTCCCTGTTCTACCTAGTCCTCAACGCCACCGCGCTGGCGGTGATGTTCGCCCTGTGGCTGGCGTCCGGGTGCGGGTGGAAGAAGCGTTCCCCGCTGTTCCAGCGGGCCCACTACGCCCTCACCGGATGGTGCCTGTCGGTGCTGTTCTGGCAGGTCCGCTGGACCTTGCGGCTGCGGATCACGGTGGTCGGGCCGGACCCGGACGTCGCCGCGCCCGGCCGCCCGGAGCTGGTGCTGTGCCGGCACGCCGGCCCCGGGGACTCGTTCATCCTGATCCACGCGCTGGTTAACTGGTATCGGCGGGAACCGCGGATCGTGCTCAAGGACACCCTGCAGTGGGACCCGGCCGTGGACGTGCTGCTGAACCGCCTGCCCAACCAGTTCCTCGCCCCGGAGCGCCGGCGGCGGGGAGCCTCGGCGGAGCACATGATCGGCCGCCTGGCGGCGGACCTCGACGACAACGACGCCATGGTGATCTTCCCGGAGGGCGGCAACTTCACCCCCCGCCGCCGGCTGGCGGCGATCGCCCGGCTCCGGTCCCGCGGCCTCACCGACGCGGCCCGCCGGGCGGAGCAGCTCCGGCATGTGATGGCGCCCCGACCCGGGGGCGTGCTCGCCGCCCTGGAGAGCGCCCCCAAGGCCGGCGTGATCTTCGTGGCGCACACCGGCCTGGAGCGGCTGGTCACGGTCGCCGACGTGTGGCGGGAGCTGCCGATGGACAAAGAGCTGACGATGCGGTTCTGGTCGGTGCCACCGGACCAGGTACCGGCCGGCCGGCAGGCGCGGATCGAGTGGCTGTACGACTGGTGGCGGCGCATCGACGAGTGGATCGACGCGCACCAGCCCGCCCCGCGCCCGCGTACCGGCCCACCGGCGGCGCGGCGATTGTCACCGGTCCGCTGGTTGCCGTACCGGTTCGGCCCGGGCCGCTGACCCGCGGGCGGGGCTGGCGCCGGGCCGGTATGGTCGTCGCATGGCTGAGCTGCTGAAACCCGAGGAGGTGCGGTCGGCCCTAGGCACTCGCCCAGGGTGGTCCGGTGACACCAGCGCGATCACCCGGACGGTGACGCTGCCGAGCTTCCCGGAGGCCATCGCGGTCGTGGACCGGATCGCGGTGGTGGCCGAAGAGATGGACCACCATCCCGACATCGATATCCGGTGGCGCAACCTCACCTTCCGCTGCGCCACCCACTCCGCCGGCGGGGTGACCAACCGAGACCTCGACCTGGCGGCCCAGATCGACGAGATCGTGGCGCAGGCCGGCGGTCGGGACTCGGACGGGACCGACTGATGCGATTCGGTGTAAGCCGGGTGCTCGACGCGATCGAAGCCCGGTTGACCCTGGACCCGGCGCTCGTACGTGGGGTGCTGGACCTCTCCGAGGTGGTCCGGCTGGTGGACCTCGACGGGGACACCGCCAAGCCCGCCACGTTGCTGCGGGTGGGCCGAGTGGTGGACGCGCTGGCGCAGCACCTCGCCGAGGACGGGGTGGCCGTCTACGTGGTGGCCCACCGGGCGCTCCTCTCCGACCTCGACCTCACCTCCAACGAGCGGATGGTGCTGCGCCGCTGGGCCGACGATGGCCTGGTCGAGGTGCTGGAGTCCGTGGGGGACCGGGTGCTGCAGGTCGCCGAGCTGCTGGGGGTGCCGATCCTGAGCCGGCAGATGTTCCCCGAGTACGCCGAGAGCTACCCCTGGCTGCCCACCGGCCTGCTGGCACCGGCGGCGGCCGGGCTCTCCACCGTGCGGGACGGGATCCCCGGGCCGCCGCGCAACCAGGTGATGACCCGGCTGTGGCGGTGCCCGGAGCCGGCCTGCACCGGCTACGGCGTGCCCACCGGGGCTCAGCCTCCCCCGTGGCTGCGGGCGGCCGCGCCCACCTGCCCCCGGCACGAGACCCGACTGGTCGAAGCCGGGCCGCGGCCGGCCGCCCGGGTGCTCGCGGTACGCGTGGACGGGGCGGTCCGGGGCCGGTTCGTGGTCCGGGAAGCGGCTCCGGTGGTGGTCGGCCGGGCTCCGGTGCCGACCGGGGCGGGGGCCGCGGTCACGCTGGGCCCGCTGCTGGGTGACGAGGCCATGCGCTGGGTCAGCCGCAGCCACCTGCGCCTGGAACTGCGCGGCCAGACGCTGGTGGTGACCGACACCAGCACCAACGGCACGTCGGTACGGACCCCGGAGGGGCCGGTGCCGCTGATGACCGGCCAGTCGTACGGCCTGGGGGAGGACGACGTGATCGAGCTGTACCAGGGGGTGGAGCTCGGGCGTCCGACCCGGTTCCACGGCGGCGCCGCGCAGCCGGTCTCGGTGATGGCCGAGGCCCCGACGGTCTCCCTGCGCCTGCCCCGCCACTAGCTCCCGCGTTGGCCGGCTGCGGGTCGGTCGATCAGCGGCGTAGCACCGCGGCGAGCTGGTCCACCGCCCAGTCCAGCTCGTCTGGTTCGACCACCAGCGGGGGAGAGAGCCGGATCGTGGAGCCGTGAGTGTCCTTGGCCAGCACCCCGCGGTCGAGCAGCAGCTCGCAGGCGCGCCGGCCGGTCATCAGCGCCGGGTCGATGTCGATACCGGCCCACAGCCCGCGCCCGCGTACCGCCGTCAATCCATGCCCGAGCAGCTCTCGCAGCCGCGCGTGCAGATGGTCCCCGAGGGTGGCGGCGCGACGCTGGAACTCGCCGGCGCGCAGCAGCCCGACCACCGCGCGGCCGACCGCGCAGGCCAGCGGGTTGCCCCCGAAGGTCGACCCGTGCTCGCCCGGGCGCAGCACGCCGAGTACCTCGCGGTCGGCGACCATGGCCGAGACCGGCACGATGCCGCCGCCGAGCGCCTTGCCCAGCAGGTACGCGTCGGGCACCACCTGCTCGTGGTCGCAGGCGAAGGTGGCCCCGGTGCGCCCGAGCCCGGACTGGATCTCATCGGCGAGGAACAGCACGTTCTGCTCGGTGCACAGTCCCCGGACCCCGGCCAGGTAGCCCGGTGGTGGGACGATCACGCCGGCCTCGCCCTGGATCGGCTCGAGCAGCACCGCCACGGTGGTGTCGTCGACCGCCTCCCGCAGGGCGGTGAGGTCGCCGTACCGCACCACCCGGAAGCCAGGGGTGTACGGACCGTAGTCCTCCCGGGCGGTCTTGTCGGTGGAGAAGCTGACGATCGTGGTGGTCCGGCCGTGGAAGTTGTGCTCGGCAACCACGATCGTGGCCTGCCCTTCGGGCACGCCCTTGACCCGGTAGCCCCACTTGCGCGCGACCTTGATCCCGGTCTCCACCGCCTCCGCGCCGGAGTTCATCGGTAGCACCATCTCTTTACCGCAGAGTCCGGCGAGGTCCCGGCAGAATCCGGCGAACTGGTCGTGCAGGAACGCGCGGCTGGTAAGGGTGAGCCGGTCGAGCTGCTCCCGCGCGGCCGCGATCAGCGCAGGATGGCGATGGCCGAAGTTCAGCGCCGAATAGCCGGCGAGGCAGTCGAGGTAACGGCGGCCATGAATATCGGTCACCCAGGCGCCTTCAGCTTCGGCGATCACCACCGGCAACGGGTGATAGTTCTGGGCGGTCCACCGCTCGGCCTCCCACACCGCGTGATCGGGACCGCCGACACCAGCGCTGCTCGTCATCGTCGCCTCCCTTCGCGGCGTACCTCTACCACCACGCTTCTTCATCACGCTTTGCGGCGTGCTTCCTTGCGCCATGCTTCTTCCGCCACGCGTCGCGGCGTGCTTCTTCCACGGCGCCTCCGCCACGCTTCGCGGCGTACCTCTACCACCACGCTAGGGGGCGAGAGGTAGGTCAGACTGTTGGTTCACATGCGCATGATGCTTTGAATGTTGCGTTCTCGCGGGCCGTGGTGACGAATCGTTGCGCCGCCCTTTTTCAGCGGGGGACCCCTGCTAGTGCTCTAGCAGCAGCAGGGGTCCCCTGTTCACCTTCAAGCAGTCGGCAGGGCGCCCCTGCTGTGGAACGTGCCACCGCAGGGCGCCCCTGTTGAGGTTGCTGCGATAGCAGGGCGCCCCCGTTGAGGTTGCTGCGATAGCAGGGCGCCCCTGTTGAGGTTGCTGCGACAGCAGGGCGCCCCTGTTGCGACAAGAGGGCTGCCCTGCTGTTGTAGGAGGGCTCCCCTGTTGAGCTAGCAGGGCGCCCGGGTTGAGCTAGCAGGGCGCCCCTGCGGGGACCGGTGATACCGCCAGGACGCCAAGACTTGGCCACATATCTCGGGCAGCTCTAC
>DATGPS010000022.1:0-33895 GCA_035304685.1 Natronosporangium sp.
TGAGCGCCGCTTCTCCGCAGGGGTCCCCGGTTGGTCGCTCCTTGCTTAGCAGGGCGCCCCTGCTGGGGCTCTAGCGGAAGCAGGGCGCCCCTGCTGACGCCGGGACGCCGGGCGCTCCCGCAGCGGTCCCGATCGCCGAGCGGGCGGCTGACCTTCTCCGCTTGGGGGGCTGAGTGGTGATCCACTAACCGGTTACATTGGAAGCAATAGGTGATTTCGGGCGCCACCCAGCCCCCCAAGCGGGGTCTTGGCCCTTCTGCTCAGCTGATTGCCCGATTCTGACCTTCAGACCTTCAGCAGGGCTCCCCTGTTGGAGCAGCAGGGCGCCCCTGCTGGGCCGCTTTTCCTCAGCAGGGCGCCCCTGCTGGGGCTTGAGCACTAGCAGGGCTCCCCTGTTGCGGGCGCTCGCGGGCACCTGCCCGCCTCCAGCGACTCCAGGCGATCATGAGCCTAAGCTGCTGAACGGCGGGCCAGAGCGTGCCGGCAGCAGGATCGGCCCGCGGGCACACCGCAGGGTATTCAAACGCGGGCGGGGCACTTCAACGCCAGGACACCACTCCGGCCGCGCGCTGCTGCTCGAGCGCCGCCGGGTCGAGGCGATCGGCGCTCCCGACATCAGCGCGGGGCACCGCTCAGCGCAGAACACCGCTCATTGCAAAGCACCGTTCAGTGCGGGGTACTCAGCGGTTGCCCTCGGGGCGGCGGCGCCAGCGCTCCTCCAGCCGGTCGATCAGCGAGGAGCGGCGGCGGACCGGACGGCTGGTCTTTCCCTCCACCACCCGCAGGGTGGGGTGCTTGGATCGGCGCTGGGACTGCATCGCGAACGCGGCGCCGCCCAGCATGACCATGAAGCCGGCGGCGCCCAACGGCACGGTCCCACTCACGGTCCCGTAGACCACCAACGCGAGGCCGGCCAGGACGACGACGAGCGCGAGGAGCAACCGCCGACGCGCCCGTACGCGCGGGTCGCTGGCCCGCACCGCCGAGGCGAACTTCGGGTCCTCGGCGAGCGACTCCGTCATCTGCTCCCACGCACGCTGCTCATGTTCAGAGAGCGGCACGGTTCTCCTCCCGGTCCGGCTGACCGCGGCAGCCGGCTGGCTGCTTGGCCACAAGTCTACGAGGGCGCGGGCCGGTCGGAAAGCCGGACCTCCGGCGCAACCCGGAGATCTTGCTGGTAGGGGCGCAGAAGACTGGCCGGGCGCAGCGCGCCGGGGCCGTAGCGGGCGGCGACGGCGTCCGCGGCCGCCTCCGCGTCCCGCCAGCCGCGCTCCCGCTCCCCCAGCACCGGCTGGCGGGGATGGTCGGCGGCCGGCGCCAGCCCTTCCACCCGGACCCCGATCAACCGTACCGGTTCGGAGGGGGCCAGGTGCCGGTACAGCGACCAGGCGGTGGCGAACACCTCGCGGGTGGAGTCGGTCGGGGTGGTCAGCGTGCGGGACCGGCTGATCGTACGGAAGTCAGCGAACCGGACCTTGATCGCGACGGTCCGGCCCGCCTGCCCGGAGGCTCGCAACCGGGCGGCGGCCCGGCCGGCGAGCCCCAGCAGGGCCCGGCGCACCGGGGTGAGCCCGGTGACGTCGACGTCGAAGGTGACCTCGGCACTGACGGACTTCTCCACCGCAGCCGGGTCCACCGCGCGGGGGTCCACTCCAGCGGCGAGCGCCGCGAGGTGCGCCGCGGCGGCCGTCCCGACCGCGGAGCGGAGCAGCCCGGGCGGGGCGGCCGCCACCGCGCCGACGGTGGACAGACCGAGCCGGCGCAGCGACTCGGCCGCCCGGTCCCCCACTCCCCACAGCGCCTCCACCGGCAGCGGGTGCAGGAACTCGCGGACCAGCCCGGCCGGGATCACCGCCACCCCGTCCGGCTTGGCCAGCGCCGACCCGAGCTTGGCGACGAACTTCGTCGATGCCACCCCGACCGAGCAGGGAAGCTCCAGTTCGGAGGCGGCCCGGCGGCGGATCAGCGCGGCCACCTGGGCCGGCCGGCCGAGCCGCCGCCGCGCGCCGGAGACGTCGAGGAACGCCTCGTCCAGGGAGAGCGGCTCCACCAGCGGGGTCACTTCCCGGAAGATCTCCATCACCTGGTGCGAGGCGCTGGTGTAGGCGTCGAAGTCGGGCGGCAGGAACACCGCCTCGGGGCAGAGCGCGCGGGCCCGGGCGGTGGGCATGGCGCTGCGTACCCCGTAGGCGCGCGCCTCGTAGCTGGCGGAGCTGACCACGCCGCGCGGGCCGAGGCCGCCCACCACCACCGGCCGGCCGCGCAGCTCCGGTCGCCGGCGCACCTCCACCGAGACGAAGAAGGCGTCCATGTCGACGTGCAGAATCGGGCAACCGGTGTCGTCGGCGTCGGGCCCGAACCGGGGGTCGAGTCGCCGGCGCACGGCGTGGCTGCGCCCCATGCGCAGGAGACTAGCCTCCGGGTCCGACAATCAGCAGCGGCACGCGCATCTCCGCCGGAGTCCAGGATCCGTGGAGGGCGACCAGCTGGCTGACCCGGTCCGGCTCGTAGCCGCTGGCGAACACGGCGTACCGGTCGTGGCAGACCACTACCACGTCCCCCAGCCGGGGCAGATGGGCCGCGGACACCGGGCCGAACCAGCCTTCGGCGACCGCCTCCTCCCGGGTGCCCACCCAGGCCGCCGGGCCCAGCACGCCCCGCCAGGTCGCGCACACGTCCGCGACCGCACCGGGCACGGTGTGCAGGTAGCGCACCCGCGGCTCACCGGCGACCAGGGCCACCCCGGACCGCAACCGGGGGTCGGCGCCGAGGTCGAACCGCGCCCACTGCGGCACGTCGACCTGGCCGTGGTCGGCGGTGACCACCAGCGCGGAGTCGGCGGGTAGGCCGTCGACCAGCCGCGCCAGTAGACGGTCCACCTCGGCCGCGGCCCGCCGCCAGGCGGGTGAGTCGAGGCCGCGGTCGTGCCCGGTGGCGTCCAGATCCGGGTGGTAGCCGTAGGCCAGCACCGGCGGGTCGGCGTCGGTGAGCGCGGCGAGCAGGCGGGTGGCGAGCGTCTCCACATCGGTGGCCGGCAGGTACGCGGCCCCGTCGTACGCGGAGATGGTCAGCCCACTGCCGGCGTACTGTGGCCGGCTCACCACCCGGACCGCCACCCCGGCCGCCGCGGCGCGCTGGAACTGGGTGGGCAGGGGCTGCCACCGCGCCGGGTCCGGGTCAGCGCGCCACTCGATGTGGTTGAGCACCCGGTCGGTACCCGGCACCTTCACCGTGAAGCCGACCACCCCGTGCGCGCCCGGGACCGCGCCGGTGCCCAGGGTGGTGAGGCTGGTCGGGGTGGTGGAGGGGAACCCGGAGGTGAGCGGGCGGAGGGTGCCCAGCCGGCCGGCGAGCGCGTCGGCGAGGGTGGGCGCGACCGGTGCGGCTGCCGGCAGCAGGTCGTGGCCGAGCCCGTCGATCAGCAGGACCGCCACCCGCCGCACTCCGGAAAGACGCTGGGTCAACCCCAGCCGGTCCACCGCACCGCTCACCCCGAGCGCGGCCAGCACGCTGGGCAGCAGGTCGGCGAGGCTGCCGGTGCCGTACGCCGGTCGCAGCACCGGCGGGCCGGCGCCCGCCGTCACCGCGGTCGCCGCGCGAACAGGTGCTGTTGCGCGGCGATGTCCCGGTAGGGCGGCTGGGTGGCCAGGCGGGCCTCCAGCTGGCGCAGGGTGGCCGCCTCGGCCTCGGCCACGGCCGCCGGCACCAGGTCGGCCAGTACCCGCACCCCGTGCACCGACTCCACGGTCAGGCCGGCGCCGGCCAGCAGCGCCGCGACCGCACCGGGCGGAAACCGGTGCCGCCGGGTGTCCGCCGGCCCGGCCCGGCCGCGCGGGTCGTCCAGGACCGCCATCGCCGCGTCCAGGTGCCCGGCCATGGCCCGCGCCAGCACCGTGGCGACCTGGTTGGCCACCAGCACGCTGGCAGCGCCGCCCGGTCGCAGGATGGCCGCGACCGCGCGTACCACCTCGGCCGGATCGTCCACCACCTCCAGCAGGCTGTGGCACAGCACCAGGTCGGCACCGGCGGTCGGGAGCAGGTCGGCGAGCCGGTCCCCGTCCCCCTGCACCGGGCGGATCCGGTCGGACACGCCGGCCTCGGCGGCCCGCCGGGCCAGGGCGGCCAGCGCGTCCGGGCTGGCGTCCACCACGGTCACCTGGTGGCCGGCCTCGGCCAGTGGCACCGCGAACCCGCCGGTGCCGCCACCGGCGTCGACCACCGTCAGCGACCGCCCGCGCTGCCGCGTCAGCTCCGCGGAGAGCACCTGCCACACCGCCGCCGTCCGGGGCGTGGCATGCCGGGTGTGAGTCCGTGCCACGCTTTGAGCCTACGGGCTGGGGGCGTCAGTACGCATCTGGCTGCTGGCTCAAGCGAGCGCGAACTCGTCGAACAGCACCGGGCCGGCCTGCGGCTCCCGGGTGTCGAACCGGTAGGAACGCACCACCCCGGCCGCGGAGTCCAGGATCGAGAAGGCGGTGATGTCGTTGCTGGCCAGGTACGGCAGCGGCCGGCCGGCCTCGTCTCTCAGCGGCGCCACCGTGGGCACGATCGGGGTCAGGCCGCCCGGGTCACCCTGGGCGGCGTAATCCGGGTGGTCGGGCACCGGGCGTACCCGGCCGGAGGCCGGATGGTACGCCCCGAACGAGTTGCCCACGTTGGAGGTCTCCAGCCAGTGCACGCCCGCGGCGTTGCGGAACCGGTTCCACAGGTGGGAGTGCCCGCTGAGGACCAGGTGGACCCCGGCCCGGGAAAAGAGCGGCTCCAGGTCACGCAGGATGTGGTCCTGCCCCTTCGGGTAGTGGTACGCCACCCCGGTCACCGCCCCGGTGGCCGGATCGCGCTGCACGGTGCGCACCGGGTCGGTGTACGGCGGGGAGGTGTGCGCACCCAACCCGTGCCCGGCGTGGTGGAACATCACCACCCGGTAGCGGGCATCCCGCGCCTCCGGGGAATCCAGGGTCGCCGCCAGCCACGCGTACTGCCGTGAGCCGTACCGGACCGGTTCGAAGATGTGCTGCCCGTGCCCCCAGCGGTCCGGGTGCGCCAGGTCCTCCGCCGCCTCCTGGAACCGGCCCCGGCCACGCCCGTCGGCCGGCCGCCACACGTTGGTCACGAACAGGGCGGTCACGTGCACGTCCCCGATCCGGCGCGCCCACCACCGCGATCCTCCCTGGTCGCTGCGCGGATACGGGAACAGCTGTTCATAGGTGGTGACGTCCCAGCCGTCGTCGGCTACCGACAGCGGCACCGCGTCGTGGAACTGCTCGTCCAGGCTGGCGGTGGTGGACCACCGGCCCATCACCTCGTGGTTGCCGATGGCCGGGAACAGCGGCGTGTGCGGCAGCAACGGGGCGCCCCGGTAGGTGCGACCGGCGATCGTGTGGCGGCCCCGGCCGGCCATGACCGCGAAGAACGCCCGGCCACCGCCGCTGTCGAACCAGTCGCTCGCCCGGTCGGCGTGGTTGACCAGGTCACCGGCGGCGAGCACCCCGTCCAGTTCACAGCCGGCGACCTCGGCCACCGCCTCGATGTTCGCTGGGGTGAGGGGGCTGAGCTGGTGGTCGCTGGTCAGCAGCAGGCGTACGCCCCGGTCGCTGGGCGCGGCCGGTGCCAGCGTGTACGCGGGCGAGACCGCGACCCGCTCGGCGCTCTCCACCGACACCACCCGGTACGGCGTGCGGCCCGGTCTCAGCCCGGTGACCCGGGCCAGGTGCCGGTGCACGGGCCGCTCGGTCAGTTTCTGGTACGCGCGACCGGGCACGTCTGAGTCGGCGTCCTCACGCATGCGCCGCAGCCGGGTGGTGACCGCCTCGTACCGGCGCCACCCCGGGCCGGCACCGGCGTCCCCGGTCGCCGCGGCCACCGCCTCCGGTTCGGACATGCCGGCCACGGCCGCGCCGGTGAGGACCACATGCCGCAACCCGGGGTGCTCGGTGTGCCACAGTACGTGGACACCGCCAGCCCGGGGATCCAGCAGGTACGGCTCACACAGCAGGAGAGGTGACTGGTCGGGCATTCCGCCATCTTGTCGCGCGGCCGGGCTGCGGTCACGTCCGGGGCTGTCAGCGGAAATCGCGGGAGCGGGTACGCGAGGGGACGGTGACCGCCTCGATGTGGTCGGCGCGCAGATTGGTCACGGCGTACCCGTCCCCGTCCCCGCCGACCCGTTCCAGGACGCCGCGCACCAGCAGCGCGGGCGAGGTACGGGCGACCTTCCGGTACCGCAGCCACAGACCCGGTGAGCAGGTGACGTTGAGCATGCCGGTCTCGTCCTCCAGGTTGAGGAAGGTGGCACCACCAGCGGTAGCCGGCCGCTGCCGGTGGGTCACCACTCCGCCGACCCGGACCCGCCGGCCGCTCGCCACCCGGGACAGTTCTCTCACCGGCACCGCCCCGCGCCGGTCCAACTCCGCGCGGATGAACTGGGCCGGGTGGCTGTCCGGCGACAGCCCGGTGGCCCACACGTCGGCGACGTGCCGGTCCACGTCCTCCATCCCGGGCAGGGGCGGGGCGACCGTACCCGTGACCGTGCCGGGGAGGCGATCCGGCGCCTCTTGCGCGGCCGCACCCGCCGCCCAGAGCGCGGCGCGGCGGTCCAGGCCGAAACCGGCGAACGCGTCCGCGGTGGCGAGCGCCTCCAGCTGGGCCACGGTCAGCGGGGTGCCGGCGGTGGCCAGCCGGCGGGCCAGGTCGGGGATGCTGCGGTACGGCCCGCCGCGGTCCCGTTCGGCCTCGATCGCCTCGGCGACCTTCTCTCCCAGCGTGCGGACGTAGCTCAGCCCCAACCGCACCACCGGCCCGCCGATCCCCCACCCGGCCGGATCGGCCCCGGGGCCGTTGCGCGGTCCGCCGGGCACCACCGGCGGCTCCAGGGTGGCGGTGGCGCGGCTGGCGTTGATGTCCGGCCGCCGCACCACCACCCCGTGCCGGCGCGCGTCATCCACCAACGACTGTGGCGAATAGAACCCCATCGGCTGGGCGTTGAGCAGCGCCGCGCAGAACGCGGCCGGGTGGTAGCGCTTGAGCCAGGAGCTGGCGTAGACCAGGTACGCGAAGCTGATCGCGTGGCTCTCCGGGAACCCGTAGCTGGCGAACGCGGACAGCTTGTGGAACAGGTCGTCGGCCAGCTCCCCGGTGATCCCGTTCGCCGCCATCCCCGCGTACAACCGGGCGCGCAGCCGCGCCATCTTCTCCGCGGAGCGCTTCGCGCCCATCGCCCGGCGCAGCTGGTCGGCCTCGGCCGGGCTGAACCCGGCGACGTCGATGGCGAGCTGCATCAGCTGCTCCTGGAACAGCGGCACGCCGAGGGTACGCGCCAGCGCCTTCTCCATCCGCGGATGCGGGATGCGCACCGGCTCCAGGCCGTTCTTGCGCCGGATGTACGGGTGCACCGAACCACCCTGGATGGGGCCGGGCCGGATCAGCGCCACCTCCACCACCAGGTCGTAGAACTCCCGGGGTCGCAGCCGGGGCAGGGTGGCCATCTGCGCCCGGCTCTCCACCTGGAACACCCCCACCGAGTCGGCCCGGCACAGCATCTCGTAGACCTCCGGGTCCTCCGGCGGGATGGTGTGCAGCTCCCAGCGCTGCCCCTCGTGGTCGCGCACCAGGTCGAACGCGTACCGCAGGGCGGAGAGCATCCCCAGCCCGAGCAGGTCGAACTTGACCAGGTTGATCGCCGCGCAGTCGTCCTTGTCCCACTGCAGCACGGTGCGGCCAGGCATCCGGGCGTGCTCCACCGGACACACCTCGATGATCGGCCGGTCGCAGATCACCATCCCGCCGGAGTGGATCCCCAGGTGCCGCGGGAAGGTCTGGAGCTGGTTGGCGTACGCCACCACCTGCTCGGGGATTCCGTCCACGTCCGCGACCGCCGACCCGTGCCAGTGGTCGATCTGCTTGCTCCAGGCGTCCTGCTGGCCGGGTGAGAAGCCGAACGCCTTGGCGATGTCCCGCACCGCCGAGCGGGGGCGGTAGGAGATGACGTTGGCGACCTGGGCGGTGTGGCGCCGGCCGTACGTGGCGTAGACGTGCTGGATGACCTCCTCCCGCCGGTCGGACTCGATGTCGATGTCGATGTCCGGTGGCCCGTCCCGCTCCGGGGCCAGGAACCGCTCGAACAACAGCTCGTGCCGGACCGCGTCCACGTTGGTGATGCCGAGCGCGTAGCAGACCGCGGAGTTCGCCGCCGAGCCGCGTCCCTGGCAGTAGATGCCGTTCTCCCGGCAGAAACGCACGATGTCGTAGACCACCAGGAAGTAGCCGGGGAAGCCGAGCTGCTCGATCAGCGCCAGCTCGTGCTCGACCTGGCGCATCGCCGCCGGGTTGTGCGCGCCGTAACGCTCCCGGGCCCCCTCCCAGGTGAGCTTGCGCAGCCAGCTCATCTCGGTGTGGCCCGGCTCTGGGATCGGGTACGCCGGCAGCTTCGGCGCCACCAGCCGCAGGTCAAAGGCGAGCTCGGCGCCGAGCGCGGCGGCCCGCGCCACCGCCCCCGGCCAGGCCGCGAACCGGGCGGCCTGCTCCTCGCCGCTGCGCAGATGGGCGGTGGCCGCGGCCGGCAGCCAGCCGGCCATCTCATCCAGGCTGCGCCGGGCCCGGACCGCAGCCAGCGCGGTGGCCAACCGGTGGCGCTGCGGCGCGTGGTAGTGCGCGTTGGTGGTGGCTACCGTGGGCAGCCGCCGCTCGGCGGCGAGGGCCGCGAGCGCGTCGTTGCGCTCGTCGTCGCGGGGGTCGCCGTGGCAGGTCAGCTCCACCGCCACGCCGTCGCGGCCGAACAGGGCGACCAGCCGGTCCAGCTCCCGGCGGGCCGCTTCTGGGCCGCCGGTGGCCAGGGCCGCGGGCACGTGCCCCTTGCGGCAGCCGGTGAGCACCAGCACCCGGTCTCGCAGGTCCGCGGCGACCTGCTCCAGGTGCTGGTAGTGGGGGCGGCCCTTCTCCCCGCCCCGCAGGTGCGCCTCGGAGATGGTCCGCGCCAGCCGGGCGTACCCGGTCGCGTCCCGGGCGAGCACCAGCAGGTGGCGCCCGGCCGGGTCGGGCTGGCCGGGTCGAGGGCCGGACAGGTCCAGGGACAGCTCGGCCCCGAAGATGGTGGGCAGCCCGACCTGCCGGGCGGCCTCGGCGAAGCGGACCACCCCGTAGAACCCGTCGTGGTCGGTGAGCGCGAGCGCGGTCAGCCCGAGCCGGGCGCCCTCCTCGGCCAGCTCCTCGGGGTGGCTGGCGCCGTCCAGGAAGCTGAAGTTGCAGTGGCAGTGCAGCTCGGCATAGCCGACCGCGCTGCGGCCCCGGACCAGCGCGGGGGCCTGGTACGCGGGGCGTTTGCGGGTCCAGACCGGCGAGTCCCCACCGTCGGCGTCGATCGCCAGCGGGTCTATCACGTACGGCTGGTCGTGGGGGTTGGGCCGGCCGGATAGCACCCGCTCCAGCTCTGACCACGGCAGCGCCAGATTGTTCCACCCCATGGGTCAACCTCCTACGACCGGCCCTGACCCTGGGCCGGTGCTAGTCATAGCTGGCCTCCACGGTCCACCGGTCAGCGGTCAGGGCCAGGAGCAGGGCCCGCCCGTCGGCGAGGCTGACCTGGAACCGGGCCACGCGGCGGGCCTCCTCCGGCGCCCACCAGCGCTCCTCCACCGGCCAGGGCCCGGCCCACCCGGTGACCGCCACCGGCGGCTCCTCCCCGACGGCGAGCCGGGACGGGGGCGCGCTCAGCACCTGCCGGGGGCCGAGCACCACCGGGCGCCCGTCCCGGTCGTGGACGGTCGCCGGGACCGGCGCGGGCAGCACGGTGGCGGGCGCCGGGGGCGGCAACTGCCCGGGCCACGGGGCGTCGTCCCGCTCGCCCCGCTCGTCTCCCCACGGCACCAGCCGCACCTGCTCGGCCGGGGACCGGCCGCCTCGCGGCGCCGCGGTGAGGACCGCGTCCGGCCCGAGCCGACCCTGCACCCGGGCCACGGCCCGGTGCGCCCGTTCCCGCCCCTCCCCGGCGTCTCCCCACAGTCCGGGTTGGAGCTGAAGCTCGGACACCACCCCGTCCGGCTCCAGCCGCAGCCGGCGGATGCCCCCGGTGGGGCGCTGGTCCCGGCGTACCAGCCACCCTTCCAACTGCCAGCGCACCCGGTCGGTGATCGCCGCGGTGGTCAGCAGGCCGTCGTGGCGCCAGGTCCGGTGCAGCTCCTGCCCGTGGGCGGTGACCGCCTCGATCCCCAACCGGGTGCAGGCCAACCCGTGCCTGGCGAGGCGTTCGTGCAGCCGTTCAGCGAGGGAACGGGCGGCGAACGCGGCCACGTCCACCCGCTCGATCGGGTCGTCGAACTCTCCGGTGACCGCCAGGTCCACCGGCGGGCGCCGCACCGCCAGCGGCCGGTCGTCCCGCCCGGCCGCGAGCCGGTGCGCCAGCGCGGCGTCGAACCCGAACCGGGCCAGCACGTCACCGGCGGGCAGGGCGGCGAACTCCCCCAGCGTGCGGATGCCGAGCCGGCGCAGCCGGGAGGCCAGGTCCGGCCGGCCCAGCGTGCTGATGTCCAGACCGGACAGGAACGCCGGGGTACGCCCGGGCGGGACGATCCGGCCGGCGCGGGCGGCCAGCTCGGCCGGGAAGCCGCCGTCGGCGATGCCGGCCTGGGCCTCCACCGCGCACTCCTGGGCGACCTGCTCCACGATCCGCTCGGCCGCGCGCTCCTCACCGCCGAAGTAGCGGGCCGGCCCCCGGGCGGCGAGCGCGCACACCCCGGGCCGGACCACCTCCACTCCGGCGGCGACCTGTTCGACCGCGACCACCACCGGTTCGAACGCCCGGGCCTCCCGGGCCGGATCGTGATCGACCACGATCAGGTGTGGGCAGCGGCTCTGCGCCTCGCGCTTGCGCAACCCCACGGTCACGCCCTCGGCCCGGGCCGCCGGTGAACAGCTCACCACCCGGTTGGCGCGCAGCACCGCGACCGGGTGGTGGACCGGAACCCCGTCGACGATCCCGGCCGCGGTGACCGGCCAGTCCGGACACCAGACCACCAACGTGCGCACCGCTCCCCCGTCCCCGCTCGGCTGCTCTCCAGCCATCTCGCCCGGCACCTCCCCTAGGTCAAGCAGGTTTGGCACGCCGTACAGGTCAGACACGATGCGCAGGTCAGGCACGACGCACCGCCCGCTCGCCGGTGCCCGGGATCAGGGTGAGATCGGGCCGGCCGGTCCGGGTAGCTGCCCGCTGGCCGGCGGCTACCCAGGCGGGAGCCGGCTGGGTGGGAGCCGGCCGAGTGGCTGGCCGGGCCGGTCCCAGCCGGCCGGCGGCGTCCGGCAACGTGACCCGGACCTGGCGTGGCCGGCCGGCCGCTCCCCGCCCGCGGGCGGTGATGGTCAGCTCGCGGCGGCGCAGCCGGCCGTGGCCGGCGCCCAACCCTTCCCATGCTCCTTGCCCGGCGGTGAGCGTCAGCTCCGCGCCCTCCCACCGGCCGTACGGCACCAGGACGCTGCCGCGTTGGCGGGCCCGGGCGGCCAGCCGGCCGGCGAGGCGGGGGGCGACCGGGCCGGGAGGCACCGTCACCACGATGTCGAACCCGTCCAGCAGCGTGGCGACCACGGTGCCCCACTCCGGCTCCGGGTGGGGCACCAAGGCGAGGCGCTCCCACACCACGCCGGCTTGAGCCGCGGCGAGCGCGCCGAACCCGGGCATCCCCACCACCGCGACCCATGCCCCGGCCGCCGAGGCCGGGGCGATCAGGGCCAGCACCAGGGAGCTGGTGCCCGGGGCCACCGCCACCGTGCTACCCCGGCGCAGGGCGGGAAGCAACGGACGTAGCTCCGGGGCCACCGGCAACACCCGGTTGGGGCCGCCCGCGACCCGGTCTCGCGCCAGGTCGCTGGCGCGCCGCACCCGGTCGGGTAGTGCCGTCGGTGCCAGGACCGCCATGTTCTCCCCCCGTAGGTCCCGTCCGGATCGCTCAGGCCGCGACCAGCGCGGACCGCTGCGGCGGCAGGTCCAGGGCGACCTCCACCATCGCGGTGAACTGCTCAGCGGCCCGCAACAGGTCATCGGCCTCCCGGGCGGTGACCGCCCGGGAGATGCCGGCCTCGGCCGCGGCCCGTTTGGCCGCCCCGGCGGCGAAGAAGACCGCCCACTCCTCCAGCTCCGGAGCGACCCGCGTGAGCAGGGCCCAGACGCTGGTCATCCGGCTACGCCGGCCGGGCGCGGGCTGGGCGCGGACGGCCAGCACCGCCGCCGCGGCCCGCAGCGCGGCCAGGTGGGCGGTGGCGTACCGCAGCCCGTCCTGGACGGTCACCGCCGCCTCATCCAGCCCTTGCCGGGCGAGCCGGATCAACTCCCCCGGGCTGCGGTGGGGCAGCACGTGGGCGGGGACGGTGACGGCAGAGTTGGCAGGCATGACTCCTCCGATTCGACAGGTCCACCGATGTGGTTGCAGTTGTGTCGCGCTGCGGAGGAAGGCGCAGCTAGGTGGCTGGTCGGGGCAGTGCTTCCCCTCACCGCCCCGACCAGCTGGTCGGGGCCGTTGCCCGCCACCCGGGGGTCGGGGGGCGGCGGGCACCGGTCCCGCCGGTGGTCCGGGCCCGCGAATGCCTGGACCGGCTTCAGATTAGCACTGGTGTGCGACATTCTCGAACACCGGTGCCAACTGAGGTCTTCAAAATACTCTCCCCCTCCGACAACACCGCGGCCGTCGGCGGCGGGTACTACGCCTGCCCGTCGGGTACCCGGCCAACTCGCCGGAGTGGCGCGGGACCGGTTTGGCCCCTTGCCACGCCCCGTTCCGGTAGTTTTCAGCACATGTCGGTCCCAGGGGAGCGGCTCGAGACCAGCAACCGGCCGGTCATCATCGTCGGCTGCCCCCGCTCCGGCACCACCCTGCTGCAGCTCATGCTGCACGCGCACCCCCGGATCGCGATCCCGCCGGAGAACCGGTTCGTGCTCCCCGCCTACCACCAGCGCCACCGGTTCGGGGACCTGCGTTCGGCCGCCAACCGCCGGGGACTGGCCGAGTGGCTGGTGAGCGACCGGTCCACCAAGTTTCGCGACTTCGGGCTCGACCCGGCGGCGGTTATCGAACGCATCGTGGCCGCGCCGCCAACCCTCGGCTCGGCGCTGGCAGCGGTCTTCCGCGCGTACGCCGACCGGTTCGGCAAGCCGCGGTGGGGTGACAAGCGGCCGTCCTACCTGACCAACCTCGGCATCATCGAGCGCCTCTTCCCCACCGCACAGATAGTCCACATAGTACGCGATGGCCGGGACTGCGTCGCCTCGCTCAAGGGGATGCCGTGGCACCGGACCGGCTTCTACCACGCGGTGGCGATGTGGGCCAAGTCCATAGACCACGCCCGGTGGGCGGCCCGGCGCCGGGCACCCGACTCCTTCTACGAGCTGCAGTACGAGCGGTTGGTCACCGACCCGGTGGGCGAGCTCACCGCCCTCTGCGCGTACCTGGGTGAGGAGTACCACTCGGCCATGGCCGAGCCGGCGACGCTAGCGTCCACAGTGGTACCCCGCCGGAAGAAGCATCACGCGCTCACCCGCGCGCCGGTGACCGACGCCCGGGTCGGCAGTTGGGCGGACCGGCTGGAGCCGTGGGAGATCTCCCTCTGCGAGGCGGTGCTCGGCGACCGCCTGCGCCGCTACGGGTACGAGCTCTCCGGCGCCGCCCGCCCGCCGGTGGCGATGCGGCTCCGCTATGAGCGAGTCGCCCTACGCCCGCGCCTGTCGGTTCCCCGCCAGGCGCTCACCCGGGTCTACCACCGGCTCCTCCCCCAGGCTCCACTCGCCGCCCAGGCCCCCGACAGCGGGTGACGGCCGCCCAGGTTTCAACCGGGCGCCCCTGCTCACGCTCTAGCACCAGCAGGGCGCCCCTGCTGAGGCTGAGCGCTCCAACCCGGCGCCCCTTCCGATGCACCGGCGTCAGCAGGGCTCCCCTGCGACGCACGAACCCCGACCGGGCACCCCGCCCTCAACCGGGGAGCCCTACTAGCCCTCAGGTACCTATAGGGGCGCCCTGCTGAGGGTTGGGCGCTCAGGAGGGGCGCCCTGCTGAGGGTTGGTACTCAACCGGGGCGCCCTGCTGAACACGGGGCACCAACCGGGGCGCCCGGTTGAGTGAGGGGTCGGGCAGCCGCTGGCGAGCGCGGCGTCGACTGTCGTCGCACGGGCGGCTCAGTATGCTGGCACGGTCCCGGGGGAGGCTGAGCATGCCGGTAGTGCACGCGCTGTGGCTGCCCGCACCGGCGCGGCTGGCGCTGTGGGCGGAGGACGCGGAGCATACGTCCGGCCCGCCACCGGCCGAGCGGCTACCACGACGCGCCCCGCACCCGTTCGCCGTCCCCGCTGACGCGCTGGCCGCCTCGGCCGGGGTGCCCGCGGCCGGGGCCGCCGGCACCCGGGTCCTGCGCCTACCGAGCGCCGGTGGCCGCCCCTTGGCGTCGCCCGAGGTGGTACGCGAGGAACGGGGCACCCGCGGAGCAGTACGGCTGCGGCAGTGGCAGGTTCCGACCTTGGAGTACGACGCGGACCAGGCGCTCGCCGTGCTGGCGGGCCTGGCCGGGGCGGGCGTGACGCTCGGCGCCACCGTCCGGCACCTGCGGGAGCTGGCCGACTTCGCCCGCGACCTAGTGACCCGCGGGCGGCTGCTGCCCACCGTGGTGCCGGCAGTGGCGGGCGGTCCGCCCGCGGCGTACTGGCGGCCGGTACTCACCGGCGGGGACGCCGCCCGGGCCCGGGCCTTGGCGCTCGCCCTGCCGCCGGCCGGGCGGGCCGCGCTCGACCAGGCCGGCGCGGCAGCGGTCATCGCCGCCGCCCTGGACGCGCTGGTGGACGCCGCCGCCCGGGCCGCCCTGGCCGGGCACCGGCTCGACCGGGACGCCAGCGCCGCCGGCGCCTGGCTGCGCGCGCTCACCGGCCAGGACCGTACCTTCGACGCCGACCCGGCCGCGGTGGCCGCCCTCGCCGCCGACCTAGCCACCTGGCAACGGGACGCGGCCGGCGGGCCGGTGCGCGCCTGCTTCCGGCTGGTGGAGCCGGAGACCGGGGACGACGCCGGCTGGCGGCTGGAGTTCGCGCTGCAGGCCGCGGACGAGCCGAGCCTGGTGGTGGACGCGGACCGGGTGTGGCGCTCCCGGGAGACCCTGCGCGCCCTGGCCCGGCGGGTGGACTCTCCGCAGGAGACGCTGCTGGCCGAGCTGGGGCGGGCCAGTCGGCTCTACCCCGAGCTGGAGCCGGCGCTGCGCACCGCCCGGCCGGCCGCGCTGGCGCTGGACACCGCTGGCGCACACGACTTCCTCACCAACCGGGCCGGGCTGCTGGCCGCCGCCGGCTTCGGGGTGCTGCTGCCATCGTGGTGGTCGCGACCGCAGGCCCGGTTGGGGGTACGCCTCTCCGCTACCAGCCCTTCCCAACCCGGCGTGGTAGCCGGGCGCACCGGTATCGACCGCGCCGGCCTGGTTGACGTGGACTGGGAACTGGCTCTCGGCGACGAGCCGCTCACCCCCGCGGAGCTGGCCGAGTTGACCGCTTTGAAGGCCCCGCTGGTCCGGCTGCGCGGCCAGTGGGTGGAGGTGGACCCGAAGCGGCTGGCCGCCGGCATCCGGCTGCTCCGCGGGGACGGGGCGGGCAAGCTCGGCGTGGCCGACCTGCTACGGGTAGCGGCGGGGGACGCGGACGGTCCCGGCGGGCTGCCGGTGACCGGGGTGGCGGCCGCCGGCTGGCTCGGTGACCTGCTCACCGGCGCGGCCGAGCAGCGACTGCGCCCGGAGCGGGAGCCGGCCGGGTTCGCCGGCACCCTCCGCCCGTACCAGCGCCGCGGCCTGGCCTGGCTGCGGTTCCTGCAGCGGGCCGGCCTGGGCGGCATCCTCGCCGACGACATGGGCCTGGGCAAGACCGTGCAGCTGCTGGCGCTGATCGCCGGCGACCCGGCCGGGCCGACCCTGCTGGTCTGTCCGATGTCGCTGGTCGGCAACTGGCAGCGGGAGGCGGCCCGCTTCACCCCACACCTGCGGGTGCACGTCCACCACGGAGCCGAGCGGGCCCGCGGCGAGGCGTTCACCGCTGCAGTGGCAGCCGCCGACCTGGTCATCACCACGTACGCGCTGGCGGCCCGGGACGCCGAGGCGCTGCGCGAGATCGAATGGCACCGGATCGTGGTGGACGAGGCCCAGGCGATCAAGAACGCCGCCACCCGGCAGGCCACCGCGGTCCGCGCGCTGCCGGCCCGGCACCGGGTGGCGGTCACCGGTACGCCGGTGGAGAACCGCCTCGCGGACCTGTGGTCCATCATGGAGTTCGCTAACCCGGGGCTGCTCGGCCCGGCGGCCACGTTCAAGAAGCGGTACGCCGAACCGGTGGAGCGCCACGGCGACGAGGCCGCCGCGCGGCGGCTCGCGCGGCTGACCCGACCGTTCCTGCTACGCCGGGTGAAGACCGACCGTTCGATCATCTCCGACCTGCCGGAGAAGCTGGAGATGGAGGTCCTGTGCAACCTCACCGCCGAGCAGGCTTCGCTGTACCAGGCGGTGGTGGAGGACATGCTGGCCCGGATCGAGTCCAGCGACGGGATCGAACGGCGCGGACTGGTGCTGGCCACCATGACCAAGCTCAAGCAAGTCTGTAACCACCCGGCCCAGTTGCTGAGCGACGGCAGCCGGCTGGCCGGCCGGTCGGGCAAGCTGGCCCGGTTGGAGGAGATCCTGGAGGAGGTGCTCGCCGCGGGCGAGCGGGCGCTGCTGTTCACCCAGTACGCCGAGTTCGGGGCGATGCTGCGCGGGCACCTCTCGGCCCGGTTCGGCCGGGAGGTGGCGTACCTGCACGGCGGCGTCCGCAAGGCCGAACGGGACGCGCTGGTGGAGCGGTTCCAGGCCGGCGGACCCGGCGCGCCGGCCCTGTTCGTACTCTCCCTCAAGGCCGGCGGCACCGGACTGACCCTCACCGCCGCCAACCACGTGATCCACGTCGACCGCTGGTGGAACCCGGCCGTGGAGGACCAGGCCACCGACCGGGCGTTCCGGATCGGCCAGCGCCGGGCGGTGCAGGTACGCAAGCTGGTCTGCGCGGGCACGGTGGAGGAGAAGGTTGCCGCCATGATCCGGGACAAGCGCGGCCTCGCCGCGAAGATCGTCGGTACCGGAGAAGAGTGGCTGACCGAGCTGACGACGTCCCAGCTGCGGTCGCTGCTGACGCTGGAGGAAGGGGCAGTGGTGGAGTGAGCGACCACTCTGACCAGGCTCCCGACCCCCGGCGGCGGTGGGAAGGCCGGTTCCCGCCGCGCTCCCGGCCCCTTCGGGTGGAGGGCGGCCTCAAGGCCCGCAGCACCCGCGGCGCCATCGGCCGTTCCTGGTGGTCCAAACGGTTCCTGACCGTGCTGGAGTCGTTCGCCCTGGGTAGCCGGCTCACCCGGGGCCGCGCCTACGCCCGCGCCGGGCAGGTGCTGTCGCTGCGGGTGGCCCCGGGGGAGGTCACCGCCACTGTGCAGGGTTCCCGGCGGCAGCCGTACCAGGTGCGGGTAGGGCTGGCGCCCTTCCCCGACCAGGTCTGGGAGGCGGTGGAGGTCGCCCTCGCCGAGCAGGCCATCTACAGCGCCCGGCTGCTCGCCGGTGAGATGCCGCCGGACATCGAGGAGGTGTTCGAGGCCGCCGGGGCCCCGCTGTTTCCGGGCCGGTTCGCGGACCTGTCGCTCTCCTGCTCCTGCCCGGACCCGGCGGTACCGTGCAAGCACCTGGCGGCCAGCTTCTACCTGCTGGCGGAGGCGTTTGACGCGGACCCGTTCCAGATCCTGCACTGGCGGGGCCGCGACCGGGCACAGTTGCTGCCCCGGCTGCGGGAACTGCGCGCCGGCGACACCGGCGCTGCCGGGAACGGCCCCGGGGGCGAGACCCGTTCCGCCGGCGAGACCGGCCGCGAGGCTTCGACCGGCCGGCCCGCCGGGGCGGACGGCGAGGCATCCCCGGTCGGCGCGGCGTCCGCGCTGGCGGAGGTCCCGGACCCGCCGCTGGCAGAGTCGCTGGACCGGCTGTGGCCGGACCGGTTCTGGCTACCGCCGGTGCCGCTGCCGGACCGGCCCGCCACTCTCGACACCGCGCCAGACCTGCTGCTGCGCCAACTCCCCGCGCCACCGGCGGGCCTGGGCGGCCCGGCGCTGGCCGAGCGGCTGCGGGAGGCGTACCGCCGGTTCGCGGAGGCCGACCGGTTGTCGGATCGGCGACAGTAACGGGCCAGGGTGGCGATCGGCGCATACCATTGCCTGTCTATGCCACCCCGTAAAATCATCGCTACCCTGGTCGGGCTCGCCGGATGCGTGGCCGTGGCCTGAGGCTTCCACGGCCTGATGCTGATCGGCAACTGCGGCGGCGACGGGGCGCCGGCCTGCCCGCCGGAGTCCACGCCGTTCTTCGTCGCGGTCGCGGTCGGGCTGCCGGTGGCCATCATCTTCGGGATCGCTGGCGGCCGGTTCTCCCTGATCGGGCTGTTCGCCGCCGCCGGGGTGAGCGGACTGTGGGCAGCCGGAGAGCGGACCGGCGCCCTCGTGGTGGGCGGCGCTTCCACCGTCATCGCGCTGCTGCCACTGGGTGCTGGGGCCGTTCGCGCGGCGCCAGCGCCGGCTGGCCGCCAAGCTGGTCGCCGAGGGTGCCACCGCGATCGGCACCGTCACCGGCGTCCGGGACACCGGGACCACCATCAACCGCAACCCCCAGGTCGAACTCACCCCTACGGATCGAGCCGCAGGACGGTTCATCGAGCTTCGAGGGCCGCAAGACCATCGTCGCCTCCCGGGTGGACCTGCCGTACGAGGGAAAGCGCTACCCGGTCTGGTACGACCGGGATGACCGCACCTCTTTCCTGCTCGCCACGAAGGTGGGGCCGAACGACCCGCCGGAGATACGCCGGATGTTCGCCCTGGCCGAGGCGGGCGACCCGGGCCGGGCCGCGACCACGCCGGCGGCGGACCCGCTGGACCGGCTGGCCAAGCTGCACAAGTTGCACCTGGCGGGGGCGCTGACCGAGGCGGAGTACGAGGCGCAGAAGGCGAAGCTGCTCGCCGAGGGCTGACGCACCAAGACCGCAGTTTCGCCAAAACTGCGCACTCCCGCGCGCCCAAGACCGCAGTTCCGCCAAAACTGCGCACTTCCGCGCGCCTGACACCGCAGTTCCGCCAAAACTGCGCGAGTTGGGCGTTGCCCGCTGCCATCCGGACGCGGGTGGACACCCGGCGAGACGGTTTGATTGCGCGAACCCGAGCCGGCAGGATGGGGGTCATGCAGCTTCACCCCAACGTGCGGGCGGTGCAGGACGCGCTGGACGCAGCCGACGCGCGCGACGCCGCGGGTCGGCCGACCCGGGTCCGGGTGCTGCCGGAGGCGGTGCCCACCGCCGCCGCGGCCGCCGCGGCACTGGGCGTCGAGGTCGGGCAGATCGCCAACTCCCTGCTCTTCGACGCGGACGGCGATCCGCTGCTGGTGCTCACCTCCGGGGCCCACCGGGCGGACACCGGCAAGCTCGCCGCGCTGATCGGGGTAGCGCGGGTGCGGCGTGCCAGCGCCGATTTCGTCCGCGCGCACACCGGCCAGCCGATCGGCGGGATCGCACCGCTGGGCCACCCCAAGCCGGTACGCACGCTGGTGGACACCGCGCTCTCGGCGTACGACGAGATCTGGGCCGCCGGGGGCGTGCCGCAGGCGGTCTTCCCCACCACCTACGCGGAGCTGACCCGGATCACCAGCGCCACCCCGGCGGACGTGGCGTGACCGCGTCATGAGGTTGGTGTCCTGGACCCCGGACGACCTGCTTCGTCGCCTGGATGACGTGCTCGCCGTGTACGCCGATGCGATGGGGTTCCGGCGGGAGGCGATCACGGCCCGGCGGACGTACCTCGCCAGTCACGTGCGGCAGCCGGGTTTCCGGGCGGTGGCGACGCTCGCCACCGACGGCACTCTGGTCGGCTTCGGCTACGGTTACCACTCCGTGCCGGGCCAGTGGTGGCACGACCAGGTGAGCGCGGCGATGGATCCGGAGGCGCGGAAGCGGTGGCTGCCGGACTGCTTCGAGGTGGTGGAGCTGCACGTGCGCACCGCCGCCCAAGGGCACGGCCTGGGAGAACGCCAGTTGCGCGCATTGCTGTCCATGGCCACCGAGCGCACCACCCTGCTCTCCACTCCGGAGGACGACGAGACCAGGTCGCGGGCATGGCGGTTGTACCGCCGGTTCGGCTTCGTGGACGTGGTCCGCAATCTGATCTTCCCCGGCGACGCCCGCGCGTTCGCCGTACTGGGCCGTACCCTGCCGCTGTGAGCGGCCCCCGCGGCGACGCGGCGGGGCAGCGGCGGTCAGCGGCGGTCAGCGGCGATGGCGTGACTCGGCGGCCTGGCCGAGCCCCAGCAACGCGGCCAAGCTCCAGGCCGCGGCCACGACCGTGAGCAGCCCGGGTGCGGCGTGCCGGCCGGCCCCGCCGAGCAGGCCGGCCAGGCCCGCCAGGGTGAGCCCGGTGACGGTCAACCACACCCGGGTCGGGTGCGCGCCGACGGTATCCGGCGCCCGGCCGGGCCGCGGGTGGGTCCGGGCGCGGCCCTGGGCGTACTCGTGCAGCCCGGTCAGGCCGATGCCGGCGATCACCAGCCCGCCCGGCACCCCGGCGATCCAGAACCCGCCCCACCAGGCGACCTCCGCGAGCCGGTCGGCGACGGTCTGGCCCACCCCTGGCCCCTCGGGCGGGGTGAGCACGGCCAGGGCCCTGGCCCAGCTGCCCGCCAGTGTGGATGAGAACGCCAGTACCGCGCAGATCACCAGACCGACCGGCCCGGCGGCGGCCGTGACCGGCACGGCGACGGCGAGGCCCACGGCGACCACCGTGCACGTGACCGGGCGTACCCCGAGCTCGGCCAGTGCCCGGCCGGCGTGGTAGCCGGCCCGGTGCCAGCCGCGGGCCAGCCGGGGCGCGCGGCGCGGATCGCCGCCGCCGTACTCGCCCGCCCAGGCCAGCGCGTACTCGTTCCAGGTCATGCTGGCCCAACGCGCCGACCGCGGCCGGGGGGACGGCCGGCGGGCGTGGCGACCGGGCCTGCCCTAGACGGAAGCGCCGATGCCGAGGTTCTGCCAGACCTCGCGGGTGGCGGTGGAGCGGTTGAGGGTATAGAAGTGGATGCCTGGCACGCCTTCGTCCAGCAGCCGCCGGCACATCTGGCTGGCCTGCTCGATGCCGAGCGCCCGCACCGCCGCGGGGTCGTGGGCGACCCGCTCGAACTGCGCCGCCAGCTTGGGCGGGAACGGCGCGCCCGAGAAGACCTCGGCCTTCTCGATGATGTTCATGGAGGTCACCGGCATCACCCCGGCCACGATCGGGGTGTCGCAACCGGCGGCGGCGACCCGGTCCCGTAGCCGGAGGTACTCGTCGCCGTCGAAGAACATCTGGGTGACGGCGAAGTCGGCGCCGGCCCGGCACTTCCGGACAAAGTTGACGGTGTCCGTCTCGATGTCAGGCGAGCGAGGGTGTTTGTACGGGAACGCGGCCACCCCGATGCTGAAGTCTCCGATCTCGCGCGCCAGCCGCACCAGATCGGCCGCGTAGCGCACCCCCTGCGGGTGCGGGATCCACTCGCCCTGCGGGTCGCCGGGCGGGTCGCCGCGGATGAGCATCAGGTTGCGGATGCCGGCTGCGGCGAGCCGGCCGATCACGTGCCGCAGCTCCGCGACCGAGTGGTTGACCGCGGTCAGGTGCGCCATCGGGAGCAGGGTGGTCTCGTTGGCGATCTTCTCGGTGACCGCCACGGTGAGGTCTCTCGTCGATCCACCCGCGCCGTAGGTGACCGACACGAACGACGGGCGCAGTCGCTCCAACTCCCGGATGGAGCGCCACAGCGTGACCTCCATCTGCGGGGTCCGGGGCGGGAAGAACTCGAACGAGAACGTGGGGCCCTGCTCCCGGATCAGGTCACCGATCGAAGGATGCCTACCCGTCACACTGCCAGGAAGCCGGGTCACCATGCCCCCACCATAGCCGACGATCACCGTGACAGCCCGGCCACGCACTCCCCGTTGATCATGGACCCGCCACGCTCGCAGTTTCGCCAAAACTGCGCCTAGCGCGCTCCCGGAGGGCGCAGTTTTGGCGAAACTGCGCGGTACGCCACTTCACCGGGGCTCTCGTAGGTCTGCGGGTGGTAGACCGCGGCCACCACCTGGACACCCTCGGGGCCCGGGGTGTCGAGCGGCAGCACGACCCAGCCCGCGGCCCGCAGTCGATGGGCGATCTCCAGCGCCTCCTGCCGGGTGGCGTACACCTCCAGGCAGAGATCGGTGGCGTCCGCCAGCCCGATCGCCGGGTGCGGCCGGTCACGCATCCGGCCTCCGGCGTCCGCAGTGCCCGCGGGCGCGTACCCGCCGACCGGCATCGACGGTCACGGTGAGCTCCCGTTCGTACCCGCGCGGGTTTGCGGGTCCGCCGGCGCGGACGCGGCGTCGGCGCCCACGACCGCATCGATGGCGGCTGCCAGCTCGACCGCCGGTTGATCGGTACGGGCGGCCACCGTCCTGCGCAGGCCGCGGATCTGGCGTACCAGGCGCGCCGAACGCACCTCGGGCAGGGCGTCGAGCGCAGACCGCGTCCAGTGGGCGGCCGGTTCGTACTCCTCCGCGTCGAGGCAGAGGTGCGCGAGCCGGGCGGCGCAGAGCGCCAGCGCCCGGTGGTGGGTCGCGGGGTCGAACGCCTCTACCGCCCGGGTGAGCCGCTGCCGGGCGTCCTCCCGGTCGGCCTCCTCCCCCGAGCGGCGCGCCAGGACGGCCGCGGCGTGTCCGGTACGGGCGTAAAGGTGAGCGGCGGTGCTGAAGGTCGCCGCCCAGCCGGTGGCGGTGGCGGCCGGCCCGGTCGCGGCGGCGAAGCTCTCTTCGGCGAGCCGGATGTGCCGCCGCGCGCTCGCCAGGTCGTCGGCGGCCGCGTGCGCCCGCGCCTTCACCGTGTGGATCGCCATCCGCACCGCCGGACCCACCCGCTGGTCGCCCTCTGCCAGGCCGGCGATCTCCAGGCAGTCGTCGGGGTAGCCGAGGAAGTTGTGCTGGGCGCCGACGTCCGCCAGCACGTGGGCCCGCAGGCTCCGGTCCCGGGCCTGGATCGCGGCGTCAAGCGCGACCGTGAACAGGTTCCGGGCGGCATCGTGCGCGTCGGCGTCGAAGGCCGCCCACGCCGCCCGATGCGCCAGTTGGCCGATGGCGGCGTGCAGCCGACGGTTGACGTCGCCGGTCATGGTGGCGGCGGTCAGCCCGACCGCCCAGCGCAGCACGGTGCGCGCCAACTGGCTGGTAAGCCCGCCACCGCTGCGCAGGTCCTCCCGGGTGACCAGACGGGCGGCGTGCTCCACCTGAGCCACGTCGGCGGTGGTGAGCCGCTGCGGCACGGAGGTACGACCGAGTGCGTCGATCATGCGGGTGATGGGTTCCCCAACCGGGCCACCGACCGCCACCGCGGCGATGGTGGCGTTGAACCCCCGCCGGCGCGCGTCGCTGAGCCGGCCGCGCCGCCAGTCCGCGCCGCTGGCGCCGGCCGTGGGATCCCCGAAGCCGACCACCTTCCCCCCGGTGAGCCGCACGCCGGTGGCCTTCTCGTAGGCGGCGAGGATGGCGGGGGTCACGGGTCGCCCGTGCTCACCGCGCTCCACCTTGCTGAGGTGGCCGTGCGACATGCCGGCGAGCCGGGCCACCCGCCGTAACGGCACCGCGACGCTCTCCCGTACCGAACGGAGCGTGGGTCCGTCGTACTCGTCGACCGGTAGCCACTCCGCCGGCCGCGGCGCCGGAACCGGGCGGCCCGACCCTTCGTACGCGCTCACCTGCCTCCTCCCCCCGCGGCGCCCGCCGCGACCTCCGTGCCGACCCGGGCGGTGTCCGTCCGGCGGCGAGAACTCGCAACCATGGCCGCACCGGTGGGCTCACCCCTCCCCAGCGCGGACACGACGTAGGCTGCCGCGCGCGCGGCTGCGTCGCTCCCCACTACGGGTGGCGCAAGTCCTCCGAACCGTGCCCGGTGCCAGGGGCGGGCCCTGGTCGGCACCGACCCGCCGCGGCCGATGACCAACCCGCCCGGACCGGGTCGCTGCCGACCGTAGGGGCCACCCGGGGGTGCCGGGAGGAGCCGGGTTGGCAGAGGGCCGCCGGGGCCAATCCCGCGGGGGCCAGCCGGACGCGAGGACGGGACCGGTCCGGCATTCGTCACCGGCCCGGACAGGGGCCAGCGACCCGCGGCCGTTGACTGCTACCGTGTGGGATCCCTTCACCCCCGACCCGGCAGGAGCAACAGCATCAGCAGACGGCAGAGGCCTCGGTACTACCACCGGACGCTGATGACGGCCGCGCTCGCCGGCACGCTGGCGGTGACCGGCTGCGGCACCGAAGCCGCCCATCGCCGCGCGGAGCCGGAGAGTGCGCCGCAGGCGCGCACCAGTCCGCCGGCCGCGGCGGTGACCGTGCTCGCGGACGAGACCGCCGGTGCGCTCGCGCTCGCCGTCAGCCAGCAGCTCTACGATCACGCGCCGGTGGTGGTGCTCGCCGCCGAGGACGACCCCGACAGCCAGTCGCTCGCCGCAGACCGGGCGCGCGCGCTGGGGGTACCGCTGCTGCTCACCCCGGCCGCCGGCGACGACAGGGCCGGCGACGAGGGCGGTGATGAGGGAGGCGACGGGGGTCAGGGCGCCGACGGCGAGGCGATCCGGTCGGAGCTGGCCCGGTTGGCGACCGAGACGGTTCTCAGCGTGGGCGCGGCGGCCCAGCGTTGGGCGGAGCGCGCGGCCGGCCCGGAGGTGGTGCCCGACGATGGCGCCGACGCCGCCCCCACCCCGCCGGCGGTGTCGCCGCCGGCGCCGCTGGCCACACTCACCGTGCTCAGCGACGGCGAACCGCACACGCGGGCGGCCGCGGCGACCGCCGCGGCCAGCGGGGCCCGGGTACTGGTCACCTCCGCTACCGACCCGCGGGCCGACCCAGAGCTGATCACGGCGCTCGCCACCGACCCGCCCACCCACACGCTGGCACTCGGGGCCCGGTTCGGGCCCGCTGACCGGCTCGAGCGCCGCCTCGCGGTGGCGATGACCGGGGTGCAGCTACCCGGTGGCGGCCAGGTGCTGTTCCCGGGCCGGCGGATCGTGGCGCTCTACGGCCACCCGGGCGACGCGGTGCTCGGCTCCCTCGGCGAGCAGTCCCGCTCCGCGACCATCACCCGGGCGGAGCAGGTGGCGGCCGCGTACCAGCCGCTGGTGGACGAGCCGGTGGTACCGGCTCTGGAGATCATCACCACGATCGCCTCCGCCTCACCGGGGCCGCTCGGTGACTATTCTCGGCGGACCCCCGTCTCGGAGCTGCGCGGCTGGGTCGACGCCGCGGCCGAGGCGGGCCTCTACGTGGTGCTCGACCTGCAGCCCGGTCACACCGACTTTCTGACCCAGGCCAAGGAGTATGAGGAGCTACTGGTCGAGCCGCATGTGGGGCTGGCGCTGGACCCGGAGTGGCGGCTGGCGCCGGGGCAACGACACATGGTCAACATCGGGTCGGTGGCGGCGGACGAGGTCAACCAGGTGGTCGCGTGGCTGGCCGACCTCACCGCCGAGCACCGGCTGCCGCAGAAGCTGCTGATCCTGCACCAGTTCCAGCTTCGCATGATCACCGACCGGGTGAGTGTGGACACCGGCCGGGACGAAGTGGCGGTGCTGATCCATGCCGACGGCTTCGGCACCCGGGGGCAGAAGCTGGACACCTGGCAGGCGCTGCACACCGATCCGCCGCCGGGCGTCTGGTGGGGCTGGAAGAACTTCTACGACGAGGACCAACCCACCTTCACGCCGGATCAGACGGTGGCGGTGGAGCCCTCGCCGGTATTCATCTCATATCAGTGACCCGCTGCCGGAACGCGCTGACCAGCGCCCGGTCGCGGGGGTAGCTGAGGATCTGAACGGCCTCCGGCACCGGTAGCCACCGCACCTCCGCGACCTCGCCGTCGGGCGACACCTCGGGGTGGACCGCTGACCCGTCCCGGGCCCGCATCACCCAGTAGCGCACCCGCTTGCGGCCGACCGGCTGGCCGTCGGCGTGCCGGTTGGTGGCGTACTCGATCTGACCCAGGAAGTCGCCGACCTCCACGGTGAGCCCGGTCTCCTCCGCGACCTCCCGGACCGCCGCCTCCACCCAGGTCTCCCCGGGATCCAGCCGACCCTTCGGCAGCGACCAGTCCCCATTGCGCCAGCGGCGGATCACCGCGACCTCCACGTCCTCACCGACCGGCCGCCAGACCACGCCGCCGGCCGCCCGCACCACCTCGCCGTCCGTGCCGACCACCCGCTCCACGCTACCGGGCCCACCGGCGCCGCGCGCCCGGCCGCCGGCCACGCCCCCGCTCGCGCCGCACCGACCAGGGGGCCGGGCGTCATCGGCGAGCGTCAGGGTCGGGCCACGGCGGCGCGGACCGCGGCCGCGGCGTCGGCCAGCCGGGCCCGCTCCGCCTCGGTCAGGTTGCGGTCGCCGCCGCGCCGCGCCAGGGCGGCGTCGAGCTGGGTCAGCGGTGCCCCGCCGGCACCCGCGAGAAAGGCCGCGAGCAGCTCGTACGCGGCGGGCCGGTACTCCGCCGGCACATGCGACCCGACCGCCGCCTCGGCCAGGATGAGCGCGGTCATCGCCACGTCCAGATCGGGCGGACCCTCGGTCGCGTTGCTCCAGTCGATCACCACCGGGCCACGTGACTCCAGCATGACGTTGTCCGGATGCAGGTCCAGGTGCAGCACTCGGGCGTCGGGGGCGGCCGCTCGCCGCGGCGGTAGGGCGTGGAGCCCGACGTGCAGGCGCGCGAGCGTCTCCCCGGCAGCCCGGGGGGCCAGCTCGCCACCGAGCAGCGCGGCCCGCATGGTGGGCCCCGATAGCCGCTCCAGCACCAGGTCGGTGCCTTCGGCCGCGTGGACCTCGGGGACCGGGTAGCCCTGGCCGCGCAGGTACCGCATCACGGCGGCCTCCTCCTCGACCTCGGCGGCCCTGCGGTATCGGCGCAGCACGCGGCGCTGGTCGAGCAGGTAGACATCGGCGTCGCGGCCGGTCGCGAGGAGCGGGCCGGGCGGGCGGTCACCCCCGCGGTGATCACCGTGGCCGGCGGCGAGGCCTACCCCATCCACGAGGCCCGGGTGATCGGACCGGCCGGCGGCATCGGGCTGGCCGGCGGTCTCCGGGAGATCAGCAAGTCCACCGTGTCCGTGGGTGTCCACGCCGGACATTCTGGCATGTCCGTCAGGAGGACCCGGTGTCATACGGGTGTGCTAGAACGGCGGTCGAGGCTGGACCGGGTTGAGGGAGGGCGACCCCATGAGAGCACACTCCAGCGAGCCACCAGGCCGGATCGGTCCCCTGCTGGCGCACCTGCGGCTGGCCCGCGGTCTCACCCAGCTCCGGCTAGCGGAGCTGCTGTGCGCCGCGGCCGGCATATCCACCGTGACCCGCCACGAGGTGTCCCGGTGGGAGCGCGGCGAGCGGGTGCCGGGCCGGTTCTGGCGGGAGTGGCTCGCGGTGGTGTTGGACACCCCGCTGGAGCACCTGGAGGCCGCGGCCGCGGTCAGCCGGGGCGGTCGGCCGGTGCCGGCCCGGCCGCGGCTGGCAGGCTTGTGGGACCCGCCCACCGTCGCCGGCCTACTCGCCGAGCTCGACCACGCCAGCGTGGCCGACCTGCCGGCACTGGCCCAGGAGTGGCTGACGGCCACGCCCCCGCCGGGCGCCGCCGGCCCCCTGTGTTACGGCCCGGTACACCGGCCGGGCCACGCCGGCCCGGCGGAGACCCTGGACGTCCTGGCGGCCCGGCTGGCTGATCTGCGACGGATGGACGACGTGGTAGGCGGCCTGGACCTGGCCGGGCGCGCCGCCCGGGAGCTGCGCGCGGCGATCGCCGGCCTACGCGGGGTGGGTGAGGGCCGGCTACGCACCCGGGCCCTGCGGGTGATCGCCGGGTACGCCCAGCTCACCGGGTGGGCCCACACCGACGCCGAGGACGCGCTGGCGGCCCGCCGCGCCTACCGGGTGGCGCTGCGGGCCGCCACCGCCGCCGGGGACCGGCCGCTCGCCGCGCACGTGCTCGGCTCGCTCAGCCACCAGAGCCTGGCGGCGGGCGCCCCGGACGAAGCGTTGGCGCTGGCGCGCGCCGGGTACGCCGGTGCCCGCGCGGACGGCACCCCGCTCCTGCAGGCGCTGCTGCTGCAGCGGATCGCGCTGGCCCACGCCCGGCTCGGCGAACGCCGGGCGGCGGAGGTGGCGCTGGCGGACGCCGAGCGGGCCGCTGACCGTTCCGAGCCGGCGTCGGAGCCGGAGTGGCTGTACTGGCTCGACCAGTCCGAGCTGACCGCGATGGCCGGGCGGTGCCTGGCCGTGCTGGGCAGGCCGTTGCGGGCGGCGGGCCTGCTCTCGCAACGGCCCCGGACCTGGGTCGGCCCCCGCACCGCCACGCTCTACGCCGCCTGGCTGGCGCGCAGTCTGCTCACCCTCGGCGAGGTGGAGCGGGCCGGCCACCTGGCCACCCGGATGTTGCGGCTGGCGGTCACCGCCGGCTCCGCCCGGGCCGCGACCGCACTGCGTCGCCTGCACCCGCTGCTGCTGCGCCACCGCGACGTGCCGGTGGTACGCCGCTACGAACGGCTGGCGGCCGCAGCGAGCGCGTACCTTCCCGACGGCGAGGGGGATGCGCCCGTGCGCCGACCGCCCGTCCGCCGGCTACGGGTCGCGCGCTAGCGTCACGGTGTGACCTCACCGGTGGACACCGCTCACCTGCGGCAGCGGGTGGAGGCCGCCCTCGCCGATTTTCTCGACCGCCAGCGGACCCGCCTGCGCGCGGTGGACTCCGTTACCGAACCGGTCGCGGAGGCGGTGGCGGCGTTCGTGCTCGGGGGCGGCAAGCGGTTACGCCCCGCGTTCGCATACTGGGGCTACCGGGGAGCCGGCGGCGCCGACTCCGACCAGGTGGTCGCCACCGTGGCCGCACTGGAGCTGCTCCAGGCCGCCGCGCTCATCCACGACGACGTGCTGGACGGGGCGGAGACCCGGCGGGGTGAACCGGCCGTGCACCGCCGGTTCGCCGCCCACCACCGGGCGGCGCGATGGCGGGGCGACCCGGACGCGTTCGGCACCGCGGCCGCGATCTTGCTGGGCGATCTCTGCCTGGTCTGGTCCGATGAGCTGCTCCACAGCGGCGGTCTGTCGCCGCCGGTGCTGGCCCGGGCCCGGCCGGTCTTCGACGAGATGCGCACCGAGGTCACCATCGGCCAGTACCTGGACATGCTGGCGCAGGTCGAGGGTGAGCCGTCGGTGGAACGGGCGAGCCTGGTGGCCCGGTTCAAGTCCGCCAAGTACACGGTCGAGCGGCCACTGCTGCTCGGCGCCGCCCTGGCCGACGCGGCCGCGCCGGTCGCCGAGGCGTACTCCCGGTTCGGGCTGCCGCTCGGCGAGGCGTTCCAGCTGCGCGACGACGTGCTGGGAGTCTTCGGCGATCCCGGCCACACCGGCAAGCCTGCCGGCGGTGACCTGCGCGAAGGCAAACGTACCTACCTGGTCGCGGCCGCGTTCGCGGCCGCGGACCCGGCAGCGGCCAAGGTGCTCGCCGAAGGGCTGGGCAACCCGGACCTGGACGACGCGGGCGTGGCGCGGCTGCGCGAGGTGATCGTGGCCACCGGTGCGCTGGCACGCACCGAGCAGCGGATCACCACGCTCACCGAGACCGCGCTCGCCGCGCTGGCCGCCGGGCCGGTGGAGCCGCAGGCCGCCAAGGTGCTCACCGACCTGGCCACCGCGGCCACCTCCCGCAACCGCTAGGCCTGCCGCCCGGCCCGGTCACCGCGCCCCTGACGGGCCGCTCAGAAGCCGAGCGCCTGCGCGCGCCGCTTGACCTCGGTGGCGTTGCCCCGGCCCAGTGCCTCCGCCGGGGTACCCGGCAGGGAGTCGTCGTGCTCATACAACCAGCGCAGCACCTCCTGGTCGTTGTAGCCGGCGTCGTGGAGCAGCGTCAGTACGCCGGGTAGGTGCTTGAGCACGGTGCGGTTGGCCACCAGCTCGGCGGGGACCATCTGTTCACCGTCGCGCCGCACGGCGAGGAGGGCGCCCTCCCGGATCATCCGGTGCACTTTGCTGACTGCCACGTCGAGGCGCTCGGCGACCTCGGCCAGCGTGAGCCAGCGCGCCGGGCCGGGAGCGGGAGTGGTATCGCTCACTAGGTCACTGTATGCTGTCGCGGCACACCCGTGGGTCCCCCATGGACCACCCAAAAACGCCGGAGCGCCGGCCGCGGCGCCAAAGACGGGCGCAAACTCGTAGACTTCTCGCCGATGACGGACATCCGGGTCGCCGATCCGCTGGTCGGCACGTTGGTCGACGGACGCTACCGCGTCCGGGAGCGGGTCGCGCGCGGCGACGTGGCGACCGTGTACACGGCCACCGATGAGCGGCTGGAGCGCACGGTGGTGCTGAAGATGGTCCACCCCAGCCAGCCCGACCCCCGGTTCCTGGAGCGGTTCATCGAGGACGCCCGGGCCGCGGCCGGCCTGACCCACCCGAACGTGGTCGCCGCCTACGACCAGGGCACCCACCAAGGACTGCCGTACCTGGTCATGCAGTATGTGCCGGGCCGGACCCTGCGCGACGTGCTGAGCTCCCGCGGACGGCTGGCACCGCCGGAGGCGCTGGCCATCACCGAGCAGGTGCTCGCCGCCATCGCCGCCGCCCACCGGATCGGGCTGGTCCACCGGGACGTGCGACCGGAGAACGTGCTGGTCGCCGAGGCGCCCAGCGGCGGGATCGGCGACCTGGTCGACAGCGTGGTGAAGGTGGCCGACTTCGGGCTCGGGCCGGCGATCGGCGGGGCCGGGCCCGGCCGCGGCGGGCCGGTCACCCCGTACACCCCGCCCGAAGGCCGCGACGGCCACCCAGACCCACGCGGGGACGTGTACGCCGTGGGCGTGCTGCTGTACGAGATGCTGACCGGTCAGGCCCCGGTGCGTGACCACGGGTCGGCGGCGGGGACGGTGCCGCGACCCTCCGGGGTCGTCCCCGGACTGCCGGTCGCCCTGGACGACCTGGTGGCCTGGGCGACCCGACCGGAGCCGGCGGCGCGGCCCTCCGACGCCGGGACGCTGCTGGCCGAGGTGCAGGTCGCGCGGGAGCGGCTCGCGACCACGGCACCGCCGCCACCCTCCGCCGACACGACCATGCTGCTCACCCCGGTAGCCGCCCCGGAGCGGCCCGCGTGGGCCCGGCTACCCGCCCAGAAGAGCCGGCCGCCCGGCCGGGTCGTGCGGTCCGGGCAGGGGCGGAGCAGGCCCGGTCACAGCGCGACCACCGACCCCGCGGCCTCCCGGCGGCGGCTCGCGGTGATCGCGGCCGTGGTGGTGGCGGGGCTGCTGCTGGCGGCCGGTGGCTGGTGGGTCGGCATCGGCCGGTACGTGCCCGCCCCCGACCTGGTGGGGATGCCGCGGGCCGAGGCGGTCGCCAAGGCCGAGGAGCGGGGACTGCGGGTCACTTTCACCGAGCCCCGACACAGCGACGACGTGCCGCTGGAGCACGTGCTGGCGCAGGACCCCACCGACCGGGTGACCCGCGGCGGCACCCTGGTCCTCACGCTCTCGCTCGGGCCGGAGCAGGTGCTGGTGCCCGACGTGATCGGGGTCGACCTGGACGTGGCCGTCCGGCAGCTGGAGGCGCTGGGCCTCAGCGTGGTCGAGGGTGAACGCGGCTACAGCGACACCATCCCGCAGGGGCGCGTGCTCGCGGTCAGCCCCGAGGTCGGGACCGAGGTGGCGCCCGGCGAACAGGTCACGATCACGATCAGTGAGGGCCGGGCACCGATCGACGTGCCGTCGGTGATCGGTGACCCGCTACCGGTCGCCACCCAGAAGCTGCAGGGGCTGGGCCTGGCGGTCACCACCGAGCGGGTGGAGAGCGACCGGCCACGCGACGAGGTGCTCGCCCAGGACCCGGTGGCCGGGGCGGGCGCCGAGCCGGGCGCCACGGTGCACCTGCAGGTCAGTGAGGGTCCGCCGACCCAGCCGGTGCCCGGGGTGACGGGAGCCCGCTGCCAGCAGGCGGCGGAGGCGCTGTCCCGGACCGGCTTCAACCCGTCGATCCAGGGCCGCGAGCGGGGCCGGGTGGTGCTGCAGGTGCCGAGTGAGGGCACCGGCCTGCCGCCCGGGTCCGAGGTCCAGATCTGGTGCGCCTGACCACCGCAGACCAGCCGCTCGGCGTGCACGCGCCCACCGCCGGCGGGCTGGCACGGGCGGCGCTGCCGTACCTGGACGCCACCGGCGCGGAGGCCGTGCAGGTCTTCCTCGGCAACCCGCGCGGGTGGGCGCTGACCGCCGGCGACCCGGACCAGGAGGAGCGCTTCCGCCAGGGGTGCGCGCAGCGGGGCGACCCACCGGTGTACGTGCACGCCCCGCTGCTGGTCAACCTCGGCTCGCCCACCCCGGCGACGGTGGAGCGCTCGGCGGCCGCGCTCGCCCACGCGCTCGAGCGCGGGGCCGCTATCGGCGCGCGCGGGGTGGTGTTCCACGCCGGCAGCGCGGTCGGGGCCGACCACGCGCAGCTCGCCCTGGGCCAGGTCCGCCGGGTACTGCTGCCGCTGCTGGACCGCGCGGCGGCCGCGGGCTGGCCCCGGCTGCTGGTGGAGCCGAGCGCCGGCGGCGGACGGTCACTCGCGGCCCGGGTGACCGACCTGGGGCCCTACCTGGACGCGGTGGACCGCCACCCGTGGCTCGGCGTGTGCTTCGACACCTGCCACGCCTGGGCCGCCGGCCACGACCTGGCCGCGCCGGGCGGGGTCGCGGACACTCTGGACGCGCTGGTGGTGGCGTGCGGCGCGGACCGCCTGTGGCTGGTGCACGCCAACGACTCCAAGGACCCGTGCGGCTCGGCCCGGGACCGGCACGAGAACCTCGGCGCCGGCACGATCGGTGAGGCGGCGTTCGCCGCCCTGCTGGCGCATCCGGCTACCGCTGGCGTACCGGTGATCGTCGAGACGCCCTCGCAGCGGCACCATGGCCACGCCGCCGATATCGCCACGCTGCGCCGGCTGCGGCTCAGCGGCGCTCCTGGTCGATCAGGCTGTTGATCAGCCCGGCGACCGTGTCCGGGTCTTTCGTGGAGGTCACGAAGTAGCGGGCCCCGGAGAGCTCCAGCCGGACCCCCCGGCCGTGCCCCAGGATCAGCCCTCGCGCGCCCGGGCGGATCCGGTAGCCCAGACCACCCCACTCCTGCGGCCGTACGGTGGTCACGCCGGCCGACTCGATCTCCCGCACCGGCACCGTGATCCGCGGCCACCGCCAGGGGCCGAACGCCACGTGCAGGCCGCGCTGGTCCACCAGCACCCAGGTAGTGAAGGCGTACAGCGTCACCAACCCGACGAACCCCAGCGGGGCGGCCACCCACGGGTTGACCCATACCCCCATCACCACCGCCCCGCCGAAGATCAGGGCGAGCGTCAGGTACGCCCACGCCCCGGGCCGGAGCACCTCCGACCACCATTCACGCTGGCCGGCGAGGAGGCTCGCCCGCGGCAGGTCGGGCGCGGGCCGGCCGGTCGCGGCCGGGGGTTGGGGGGTGGGGCCGTAGGCGGCGAACCCGGCCGCGGCCCACGCGGCGACGGCCGGCAGGAGCAGCGCGAGCTGCCAGGTCGGGGACGGGACCTGGTACGCGTCAGGGTAGTCGAGCGCCGCCCCGGCGACGATCAGCCACAGCGCGGCGGCGAACGCGCCGACCGCGGCCCCGATCGTGACCATGGTCCGCCGGGTGCCGGTGCCCGGGTTCATCCTGGCCCCCAGCGCCACTACCAGCGCCAGCAACCCACCGGCGAGCGCCACCGTCGACATGATGGTGACAAAGGTGGTGAGTGACATGGTGCCGTCCACCTCGCCGCGGGCATTCCAGTGGCTG
>DATGPS010000023.1:0-7592 GCA_035304685.1 Natronosporangium sp.
GCGGACCGGGCGCGGCCGTGACCACACGGCCACCGCCTGGTTCGTACTCGGCGGTGGTTTGGCCGTACGATGAGCAGTCATGAGCCGTCCGTGGCACCAGTTCTCCCACCCGGGGGTCGACGACCCCGTGTTCGTGGTCGCCCGCCCGGCGACCGATCCGGTCGAGGCGAAGGCACTCGGTCTGGACATCTGGCGTGAGCTGCCCCGTGCCCAGCAGCCGCCGTGGCCGGACCCGAGCGTGGTGACCGACGTGTGCCGGGTGCTGGAGACCGTCCCCTCGGTGGTGGCCCCCTACGAGGTCGACCAGTTGCGCCACAAACTCGCGCAGGTCTGTGAGGGCCGGTCGTTCCTGCTGCAGGGCGGCGACTGCGCGGAGACGTTCGCCGACAACACCGAGAGCCACCTGCTCGCCAACGCCCGCACCCTGTTGCAGATGGCGGTGGTACTGACCTACGGCGCGTCCATGCCGGTGGTGAAGGTGGCCCGGGTGGCGGGGCAGTACACCAAGCCCCGCTCAAATGAGACCGACTCCCTCGGGTTGCCGGTCTACCGCGGCGACATGATCAACTCGCTGGAGCCGACCCCGGAGGCGCGGGTGGCTGATCCGCAGCGCATGGTCCGGGCGTACGCGAACGCCTCCAGCGCGATGAACATGCTGCGGGCGTACCTCGGGGGCGGCATGGCCGACCTGCACGCGGTGCACGACTGGAACAAGGGCTTCGTACGGGACTCGCCGGCGGGTGAGCGCTACGAGGCGATCGCCCGGGAGATCGACCGGGCCCTGGCGTTCATCGAGGCCTGCGGCATGACCGAGGACGACGCGCTGCGGACGGTCACGCTCTACTGCTCCCACGAGGCGCTGGCCCTGGAGTACGACCGGGCGCTCACCCGGATCGCCGACAACCGGGCGTACGGGCTCTCCGGGCACTTCCTGTGGGTGGGGGAGCGGACCCGCCAGCTCGACGGTGCGCACGTGGACTTCATCTCCCGGATCGCCAACCCGGTGGGCGTGAAGCTCGGGCCGACGGCGACGCCGGAGGACGCGATCGCGCTCTGCGAAAAGCTCAACCCGGACAACATCCCGGGCCGGCTCACCCTGGTCAGCCGGATGGGCAATCACAAGGTGCGCGACGTGCTGCCCCCGATCGTGAGCCGCGTCACCGAGGCCGGCCACAAGGTGGTGTGGCAGTGCGACCCGATGCACGGCAACACGGTCGAGTCCTCCAACGGCTACAAGACCCGCCACTTCGACCGGATCGTGGACGAGGTGCTCGGCTACTTCGAGGTGCACCGGGACCTCGGCACCCACCCGGGCGGGCTGCACGTGGAGCTGACCGGGGAGCCGGTGACCGAGTGCCTCGGCGGGGCGCAGTCCATCGAAGACGTGGACCTGCCTGGCCGCTACGAGACCGCCTGTGACCCGCGCCTGAACACCCAGCAGTCGCTGGAGCTGGCGTTCCTGGTCGCGGAGATGCTGCGGAGCTGAGCGCCCGGCGCCCACGGGGTTGGGATCGCCCCGGGCCGGGTCAGCGGTGCAGGGCGGCGAGGAACCGCTTCGGGGGCGGAGCTTCGAGCCACGGCAACGCCAGCACGATCCGCGACCCGTCGGTGAAGCACAGCTCCACCCGGCGGCGCCACGGCCCGCGGGGCCGGTGGCGGGCGGCCGCGACCTCGTGCCGCGGCACCGACAGCACCGGCGTGAACCGCGGTGGATCCGCCAACAGTGCCCGCTCCGCCAGCAGCAGCCGCTGGTCGGTCAGGATGAAATGGTCGGCCCGGTGCCGCAGTGCTGCCAACGCCTGCCGCATCCGGTAGGCGGTGGAACCGGGCGGCCCCTCGCAGGTCCGGCCGCCGAGCAGGCGGTCCAGCAGGGTGCTGGAGCCGCCGATGCCGTCCAGCGCCAGGAACAACACCACCGGCGCGAGCAGGGTGAAGAAGAGCACTTTCCGCAGGGTGGTGCGGGTGACCGCGCGCCAGAACCGGCTCGGCTCCCGCGTGACGGCGAGGGTTTCTCCGGGGTCCAGCGGCCCCCGGTCACCGAAAGCGACGTCGGTCGCTCCCAGCTCGCGCAGCTCCTCACCCGGCGCCAGCAAAGCGCGGGCAGCGTCGCGTACGTCCTCGCCGCTGAGGCTGCGTTCCAGCCGGCGGCGCCGTTCCTCGTCCCGCTCGGCAGGGGTGGCCATGCGAATCCTCGGTCGGTCGTCGGACCCGGCGGTCGGTCCTGACCCGGCAGTGTAGTGCAGCCGGCCCGGGGGAGCGCGCGGCTCGGCATGCGGTGCGGACCGGCCGGCCGTGCGGCCCGCGGCCCCGGCCGCTGTGGACACCGGCGGAAACTCGGGTGAGACCCCGGGAGCGGATGGCGTACGCTACCCGCGGATCAGGCGAGCGGCGCGCCGGCATCGCCGGAGTGCGTTCCGTAGCCCGGTCCACTTAGGTGGCGACGGAGGATTCCGTCTCTGGTTCGACTCCAGGTCACTCGGGCGCCCCGCGCCCGCCCTTCGGGGAACCGGGCGCCAGGCCCTGCGGGCTCGTCGAACGACGGAGGCCCCCGCCGGGCGGCCGGGGGCGCGGGGCGACCCGGACCGGGCGTGGGAGGTCTCGGATGGCGACTGTCACGGTGATGGAGTACGAGCGGGTGGTACGCCTGGTGGACGGCCGGGTAAAGGACGTCCTCGGCCCGGGCCGGCACCGCTACTGGCGCCGGCGCACCCACCTGCACCGGCTCGACCTGCGGCCGCGTCTGGTCACTGTGCCCGGTCAGGAGATGCTCACTGCGGACGGTGTCTCGGTGCGGGTCACCGTGGTGCTGCGGACCACCATCGCCGACCCGGTGCGCTACCTGACCACCAGCCAGGAGCCGGTCTTGGAGGTGTACGCCGCGGCGCAGCAGGCGCTGCGCGCGGCGGTCGCCGGGTTGGACCTGGACGCGCTGCTCGGCGCGCGTACCAGCCTGGGCCCGGAGTTGCTCGACCAGGTGCGGCACGCCGCCGACCGGGTCGGCATGGCGGTCGACGAGGTCGCGGTGCGTGACGTGATGCTCCCCGGCGAGCTGCGCCGGGCGTACGCGGACACGGTGCTGGCCCGCCAGCGCGGGCTGGCGGAGCTGGAGCGGGCGCGGGCCGAGGCGGCGACGCTACGCTCCCTGGCCAACACCGCCAAGCTGCTGGAGGAGCGGCCGGGTCTGCTGAAGCTGCGCACCCTGCAGGTGGCCGCGCGGGACGGCACGAAGCTGCGGCTCACCGTGCCCGAGTAGCGTGTGTCGCATGACACCGGTGGATCTGCGCAGCGACACGGTGACCAAGCCGACCGCGCCGATGCGGGAGGCGATGGCCGCCGCCGAGGTCGGCGACGACGTCTACGGCGAGGACCCGACCGTGCGGGCGCTGGAGGCGGAGGTAGCGGAGCGGTTCGGGCACGAGGCGGCGCTGTTCACCCCCAGCGGCACCATGGCCAACCAGCTCGCGCTGCAGGTCCTGGTCCCGCGCGGGGGTGAGCTGCTCTGCGACGCCGGCGCCCACGTGGTCACCTATGAGAGCGGTGCGGCCGCCGCGTACGGCGGGATCTCCACCCGTACCTGGCCGGCGGCCGGCGCCGACCTCGACCCGGAGGTCGTGGCCGCGATGGTCCGGCCGGCGGGCTTCCACATGGTGCCGTCCGCGGCGGTGGCGGTGGAGCAGACCCATCTGCGCGGCGGCGGGACGGTGTTCCCGCTGGCCACATTGCGCGCGCTACGCCGCATGGCGGACGAGGCCGGCGTGGGTCTGCACTGTGACGGCGCGCGGATCTGGCACGCGCACGTCGCTGACGGCGTGCCGCTGGCCGAGTACGGGCAGCTCTTCGACACCCTGGCGGTGTGCCTGTCGAAAGGACTCGGCGCCCCGGTCGGCTCACTGCTGGTCTCCTCCGCGGCCCGGATCGCCCAGGCGCGGGCCCTGCGGGCGCGGATGGGCGGGGGCATGCGGCAGGTGGGCATCCTCGCCGCGGCCGGCCGGTACGCGCTCGGCCATCACCTGGACCGGCTCGCCGACGATCACGCCCGCGCCGCCCGCCTCGCCGAGGCGCTGGCCCCGTACGGCGTGGTGGACCCCGCCTCGGTACGCACCAACGTGGTGCTGCTGGATCTGACCAAGGCGGCACTGGACGCCCCGGCGCTGGTGGCCGGCGCCCGGGAGCGGGGGGTGCTGGTCGGGGCGCTCGGTCCCCGGCTGGCGCGGCTGGTCACCCATCTCGACGTGGACGACGCCGGGGTCGAGCGGGCCTGCCAGGTGCTGTCGGCCATCCTCGCCGGCGCCGGCGGTGGAACCGGTGCGCCGCGGTGACGCATGGTCGCCGGCTGTGACACGCTCTTGATATGAGCGACCTTGACAACCCGATCGACTCACCCGGCGATTGGCAACGCGAGCACATTGAGCGGTACGTCGCCAGCGACGGCGCCGACGGGCACGAGTGGCAGGGGGTCTACACCCTGCTGCTGACCACCCGGGGCCGCAAGTCCGGCAAGGCCCGGCGTACCCCGTTGATCTACGGCCGGGACGGTGACGACTACGTGGTGGTCGCCTCCGCCGGCGGCCAGCCGCACCACCCGTCTTGGTATCTGAACCTCCAGGCCGACCCGCGGGTGCGGGTGCAGGTGGGCGCGGAGAAGTTCGACGCCGTGGCGCGGACCGCCAGCCCGGAGGAGAAGGCGCGGCTGTGGCCGGTGATGACCGAGATCTGGCCGGACTACGACAACTACCAGCGCAAGACCTCCCGGGAGATCCCGGTGGTGATCCTGTCCCGGGCGTAGGCGCCCCGCCGGCGGCGGCGCGGTCGCGCCGCCGCCGGGCCGCGCCGCCCGTGACGGCCGTACGCTCACAAACCAGGACGGGGGATAGATCATGAGTGGGGGCGACCCGACGCAGGTGTACCGGATCTACATCAAGGCGACACCGGAGGCGATCTGGCGGGCGGTGACGGATCCGGACTGGACCGAGAAGTACGGCTACGGTGGCCGGACCTACTTCGAGCCGGAGGTGCGGACCGGCGCCACCTTCCGGTCGGTCGCCGATGAGCAGATGCAGGCGGCCGGCATGCCGGAGGTGGTGCTGACCGGCGAGGTGCTGGCGGCCGACCCGCCGCACAAACTGGTGCTGGACTGGCAGGCGCAGTGGGAGCCGAAGGAGCCGCCCACCCGGCTCACCTATGAGATCGCCGAGGGGGAGCGGGGTGTCACCTCGCTGACCGTGACCCACGAGCTGGCCGGCGCGCCAAACCTGGCCGCCATGGTGGGAGGCGGCCTCGAGTCGCAGGGCGCCGGCGGTGGCTGGCCGCTGGTGCTCAGCGACCTCAAGACGCTGCTGGAGACCGGCGAGCCGCTCCAGGCCTGAACCGCCGGGCCGGTCAGCGCGCGCCCGCGTAACGCTGCGCCGCCCGGGCCCGCGCCTTGGCCGCCTCCACCTCCCGGTCCCGGGGCGGGGCCTTGGTCACCAGGCGGTCCAGCAGCGTGCGGGTGGCCTCGGCGACCGCGTCCACCGCGGTCTCGAACGCCTCGCGGTTGGCGGTGGACGGCTTGCTGGTGCCGCTCACCTTCCGCACGTACTGCAGGGCGGCGGCGCGGATCTCGTCGTCGGTGGCCGGGGGCGCGAAGTTGTGGAGCACCCGGATGTTCCTGCACATCCCTCCAGCATGCCAGCGGGCGCCGGTGTCCTAGCCTGGCAGGCAGTCTTGATCCTCACCCCCAGGAGCCCCTCGATGCCGTTGACCGACCTGAGCCTGCCGGAACTCGAACAGTACGCACCTAACCGGGAGGAACCACCCGATTTCGACGAGTTCTGGGCGGGTACCCTCGCCGAGGCGCGGGCGCACCCGATGAAGCCGAGCCTGGACCTGGTCGACGCCGGGCTGCGCACGGTGGAGGTGCACGACCTCACCTTCCCGGGGTTCGCCGGGCACCCGATCCGGGGATGGTTCCTCCGCCCGTACGGCGTCGTCGAGGACCTACCGTGTGTGGTCGAGTACATCGGGTACAACGGCGGCCGGGGGCTCCCGCACGAGTGGCTGCTGTTCGCCAGCGCCGGGTACGCCCACCTGGTGATGGATTCCCGCGGCCAGGGCAGCGGATGGCGCCGCGGTGACACCCCGGACCGCGGCGCCGACCCAGTGGAGCCGCAGCACGCCGGCTTCCTGACCCGCGGCATCGGTTCTCCCCAGACCTGGTACTACCGGCGGCTGGTCACCGATGCGGTCCGCGCGGTGGAGGCGGCGCGGGTGATGCCCGGGGTGGACCCGAGCCGGGTCGCGGTCTGCGGCGCCAGCCAGGGCGGTGGGCTGGCGCTGGCCGCCGCCGGGCTCGCCGAGGGCGTGGCCGCGGCCATGGTGGACGTGCCGTTCCTGTGTCACTGGCGCCGGGCCATGGAGGTCGCCACCCAGGACCCGTACCCGGAACTGGTCCGCTACTGCGCGGTGCAGCGCCACCGGATCGACCAGGTGCTCACCACGCTGTCGTACGTGGACGGGGTGAACTTCGCCGCCCGGGCGAGCGCGCCGGCGTTGTTCAGTGTGGCGCTGATGGATCCGATCTGCCCGCCGTCCACCGTGTACGCCGCGTACCACCATTACGCCGGGCCGAAGCGGATGCAGGTCTGGCCCTACAACGGCCACGAAGGCGGCCAGTCCTATCAGGAGGTCGAGCACCTGCGATTCCTGCGGGACACGTTCGGCCGGTGACCCGGCGCCGGCCTCACACCTCCCGGCGCCGGCCTCACACCTCCCGGCCGCGGAAGCGGCGGATGGCGAGCAGGAGCAGGGCCGGTGTGGCGAGCAGCGTCACCGCCACCGCCCGGAGGAACTCACCGGCCGCGGCGCCCTCTACCAGCCGTAGCACCGCGGTGAGCAGGTCGGCGGGCAGCCATGGCCGCAGCGGGGCGAGCTGGCCCAGCAGCGCGACCAGCAGCAGGGCGGCGACCGAGGCGAAGATCGTGCCGACCACCCCGCGGGCGTAGCCGGCGACGACCGCCACCACCGCCACCGCGAAGGCCAGGTACAGCACCCCGTACAGGGTGCCGACCAGCATCGCCGCGGCGGGCAAGGGGCCGATCAGCGAGTTGGTGAGCAGCCAGGCGACCGCCATACCGCCGGCCAGGCAGGCGGCGGCGGCGCCGAACACCACCGTGTACCTGGGGATCACCAGGGCGTACGGTCGGGAGACCCGGGTGCGCAGGAACGCCGCCACCTCCGGGCGGGCGTCCAGCGCGAGCGCCGCGGCGGCCACGATGACGACCGCGAGCAGGCCGAGGCCGTTGACGTTGTCCAGGTACCCGGCGATCCCGTCCACCGGGCGCGGCTCCGGCACCTCGATCACGAGGTCCCCGGCGAAGCGTGCGATGATCTCCTCCACATAGGCGGCCAGCACCGGGCCGGTGACCGCGAAGAGGCCGAACGCGCCGACCAGGAGCAGCCAGCGGTGCGTACGCCACAGCCGGGCCAGTTCGAGTCGCCAGAGGTTCATGAGGTCAGCTCCAGAAACGCGGTCTCCAGGTCGGTGGCGGGTTGGAACGACACCAGGGCGTGGTCGCCGCTGGCCAGCAGCGCCGGTACCGCCCGCTCGGCGTGCG